>CAZKCM010000011.1:0-87230 GCA_964551315.1 uncultured Rhodospirillaceae bacterium
CCGCTGCCTTCGGGCGCGGACCGGGTAGCGGCCGCCGTGCTGTCCGGCGACGGCGACGATCTGATGCTGGCCGAGGACGTGGCCCGTGCGCTCATGACGGGCGGCGCCGCGACCGCCGGCGCCGGCATCCCCGCATCCGGCGGCGCCGGGACAGAAGACGCCGGGTCGCAGAGCGCGCGCTCCGGGCATGGCGAGTCGGAGGGGCGCGAGGCTCCGGCGGCGGCGAAAGAGAAGGCGCCGCCGCCCGAGGCGGCGGGCGGCTGGTGGACGGCGCGATAGGCGCGGCACAGACTTGCTTTACGCGGGCCGCGTCGATGCAGTATGGTGCAGCCCGACTTGGCCGGCCCCATCGATGCCGGCCCGCGCGATGCACCCGTAGCTCAGCTGGATAGAGCGCTGCCCTCCGAAGGCAGAGGTCAGAGGTTCGAATCCTCTCGGGTGCGCCAACCTGCCGAAAGCGCGCAGATCCGACGCTTTCGGCCAAAGCTATCTCGAACAAAAAAGAAAACGCAGTCTGGGATCTGCCGTCTTCCAAATGTCCGTTTTAAAGCGGGCAATCGAAGGAGCCGCCAAAAGTAAGGTCCCCATCGGCGAGTTCCGGGAAGCCGTCGTCAGGCAGACCCCCCTCCAAACGTCCGTTGCGGAGTTCCTCCGCGACCAGAAACAGAGGAAGGTTTGCGATCCCAAGCCCGGCGAGTGCCCCGCACGATCACATCGCCGCTGTTGGCGCGCATACCCTGCCGGAAGGCCTGAACGGAAGCGAGCGATCCGGAGGTGAAAACACGCGAAGGCCGAAGCGAATCGCCCGTCGCTACGCGGCCCGGACGCCGTCGACGAAGCTGTCCACGTATTGCTTGAGCCGGGCGGCCTGTTCGGAGAGGCTGCGCGAGGCGCTCAGAACCTGGGCCGCGCCCGCCGCCGAGGTCTCCGCCGCCTGTGTCACACCGGCGATGCTGCTCGACACCTCGCCGGTGCCCCTGGCGGCTTCCACGGCGTTGCGGCTGATCTCGCTGGTCGTGGCCGTCTGCTCCTCGACCGCGCTGGCCACCGCCGCCGCCATCTCGTTGAGCTTGAAGATCACCTCGGCGATCCGGTTGATCGCCTGGACGGCGCCGTCGATGGTGCCCTGCATGGCCGCGACCTGACCGCCGATTTCTTCGGTCGCCTTGGCGGTCTGGCTGGCGAGACTCTTCACCTCGCCCGCGACGACGGCGAAGCCCTTGCCGGCCTCGCCGGCGCGCGCCGCCTCGATCGTGGCGTTGAGCGCCAGCAGGTTCGTCTGCGCGGCGATGGCGCTGATCAGCTCGACGACCTCGCCGATCTTCTCGCCGGCGTCCTTCAGGCCGCGCACATGGTCCTGCGCGATCTCGGCTTCGCTCGAGGCGGCGTCGGCGACCCGCCGCGCTTCCTCCATTTGACGGGCCACCTCCTGGATCGAGCTGGACATCTCCTCGGTCGCCGCGGCGACGGTCTGGACGTTCGCAGAGGTCTGCTCCGAGGCGCTCGCCGCGCCCGTTGCCTGGCGGGAGGTCTCCTCCGAGGTCGACGACAGCGACTGCGCGGTCGCTTCCAGCTCCGTCGCCGCCGAGGTCACGACATGAAGCACCTCGGAAATCTCGGCATCGAACCGTTCGATCGCCCGGGCAACGGCTTCGGCGCGCGCCTCCTTGGCCTTCCGCTCCTGCTCCTGCTGCGCCTCCAGGCGCTGCCGCTCGATGGCGTTGTCCTTGAACACCTGCACCGCGGCGGCCATCGCGCCGATCTCGTCCTTTCGGCCCTGGGCCGGGACTTCGACGGCGGTGTCGCCGGCGGCCAGCCGCCCCATGGCGGATGTCATGAGCCGGACCGGCCCGGCGATTCCTCTGGCGAGCAGGATCGACAACAGAGCGCCCGCCCCAAGCGCCGCGACCGAAACGACGAGCGCCAGGATCTGGGCCGAGCCGATGGTCTGCGCGACGTCCCCTTCGATGACCTTCGTATCCGCCGAGACCGATTGGCGAATCGCTTCAACCTTTCCCGCCAGGGCGGCGCGCATCTCGTCCATCTTTGCGACGGCCCGGGTCCGCCGGTTTATGGTCTCGATGAGATCCTGCGCCCCTTCCTGGTATGCGGGCATGCTTCTTTGAACCTCCGACAGGAGCGCGAGGCGATCCGGGTTCTGAAGCGTGATGGAGAGCGGCATGAGGAGCTTGTCGGCCGCGGCCAGCGCCTCGGAAACCTGCTCGACGTCCTCGACCCTGTTGCTGTCGAGGAACTTGGCCATGTGGAACATCGCCAGAAGCAGCTTCTCCCGGACCCTGTCCGCCGCGATCATGACCCGAAGGCCTTCTTCCTCCCTTGCGCCGTCCGCGATCTCCGTCATCGCGTCCTGGAGGCGCGGGCCGATGACCTCAAGGTGATCGTGAATGAGGCGGTCGCCCTCCGCCATCAGCCGATCCACCTCGTCGAACTGCTTCTTGTACGAGGCGTTCAGCGCTTCGATCTCGTCCATAAGAGCGGCGCGTGCGGAGTCCTGCATCGCGGCCCGCGCCTCGGCGATCAAAGATTCCACCTCGCCGATGAGGCGATAGAACGCCCGACGGTTCTGGTCGGTGTTGGCAAGGACGAAATCGCGCGCGGCCACGGCCGCCGCCGTGGTCTTCTGATCGAGCACGGTGGCCAGGATCGCATCGTCGGAGAGTTCGGCAAAACGGTCGAACCGCGTCTGAATGTCCCCGAACCGCCATACGGCAAAGCCCGCGACGACAACCAGGAGCGCAAGGACGAGCGCAAATCCGGCCGAGATCTTGACCCCGATCTTGAGATCGGCAATGGAAGACAGCATGGCAATCCTCTGCCGCCGGCTACGGCACCGCACGGTCGTCATCGAAGTCCAGCCGACCTACCGTGTCATAGATTACGAGGCGTTACCTCGCGATTAACCGGCGTGTTCACGGTTGACATTTGGCGTCATGCTTAACGTCCGTCGCGGCCGCGCACGGCGTCGTTGCTTCGGTGGTCTGTTCCAGGAACGCTCACCCCCCTTCCGCGCCGCATTCCGAGCTTGATCAGCTGGGGCACGAACATGTTGGTGAGCAGCGAGCGGACGAACTGGAATCCCGCCACCGCGGCGGACGCCAGCCCCAGGGCCTTTGCGGAGGCAATCATTTCGCCCAAACCGCCGGGAGCGACGGCAAGAGCCGCCGACCGCCAATCCACACCGCCCGCCGCGGCCACCAGCGGCGCGAGCGCCACGAAGGAAACGCCGATCAGCACGAGCGCGGCAAAGACGCCCGCAATCACGGCACGCGGCAAGGAGCGAAGCTCGTCGACACGGAAACGGATGCCGAGCGAGGCGCCGAGCGCAATCTGAGCGGCGATGAGAGCGATGGGCGGCATCGGCGGCACGGACCAGCCGACGGCAATCAGCGCGCCGCTCATCACCGCCGGAGTAATGACCCAGGGATTGAGAACGCCCAAGCGGGAAAGGCACATGGCGAAGGCCGCGCTCGCCGCGACCACCACGCCGAGCACCCAAAGCAGCGACGGATCGGCCGGCAACGGATCGGTCGGCGTAACCTGGGCCGGCATGACCGCATCGGCCAGCCCGAGCCAAAGGGGCATCACGGCGAGCACGATGATGACCCGCAGCGTCTGGATGACGGCGACCGGCTGCTCGCGGGCGCCGATGTCACCGGCGAGAGACGCCATCTCCGCCATCCCGGCGGGCAGGCAGGCCATCAGCGCCGTCAGCCGGTCAACGCCCGCGATCCGGGCAACCGGAAACGCGAGGAGAGCCCCGGCGACGTTCAAGCCGACGGTCGCGGCGATCATGATGGGAAGGAGCCGGACGAGTTCGCTCACGGTGTCGGGAGTCAGGAGCGCGCCCACCGCCGCGCCGAGAACGAGCTGGGCACCCCGCCGCAGTCCCTTGCCGTACCGGATCGGCCCCAGGAGGTTCGTGTAGAGCGCGGAGCCGACGAGCGCCCCCAGAATGTAGGCGAGCGGTATGCCCAGCCGCTGGAAGCCAATCGCCAGCGCCGTTGCGACCGCGACACCGGCCGCGCCGTGCAAAAGGGGATGCAGCCGCACGGCCAGCTCACACCATCAGGGCGCCGCCGTTCACGTGAATCGTCTGGCCGGTGATGTAGCGCGCATCCGCGCCGCAGAGCATGGTGACGGCGGCCGCCACCTCTTCCGCCGTGCCGCGCCGGCCCAAGACGTTCACCCGCGTCGCGTGGTGATGAGGCGCCTTCCCGTCGCCGCGCTTGGTCTCGATCAAGCCGGGCGACACGCAGTTGACGGTGATCCCGTAGTCCGCAAGGTCATGGGCCATGGCCTTGGTGAGGCCGGTGAGACCGGCCTTTGCGGCCACCACATGCGCCCGGTGCTTTGCGCCCGTGTGCCCGGTCAGCCCGCCCAGGTTGACGATGGTCGCCTGATCGCTTGCCTTGAGGGCGGGGAGCGCGGCCTGCGAAAGCAGGAAGGCGCCGTCGAGGCAAAGCGCCATCACCGTCCGCCAGGCGTCGTAGGTGATTTCCGCGAAGGGCGCCTCCGGGCGGAGGGCGGCATTGTTGACGAGGATGTCGATGCGACCGAAGGCCTTGAGCGCCTCTTCGACCAGCTTCGCCGGTGCCCGTGGATCGGTGAGGTCGGCGAGGGCCACCACCGCCCGGCCGCCGGCCTTCCGGACGGCGTCCGCCGTCTCTTCCGCCTCGTCGCGAGCGTCGCGGGCGTGGACCAGGACGGCGGCGCCGCGCTCCGCGAGAGCACGCGCGATCGCCCGCCCGATGTTGCGTGAAGCGCCGGTGACGATCGCGGCGCGGCCGTGAAGGTCCGAGGGCATCGCGTCCTCCCCTTTCACACGCGGAGCTTGCCGATCGAACGCCACGCGTCCGCATCCGCGAAGAGCGCCGCGCAGACGTCGAGCAGAGCCTCCGGCTCATCGATTCCGCCGTGCCGGGCGTTTGCGAGGAACTTGTCCCGCAGTTCGGCTGGCGTCAGCGGCTCTTCGACGCCGCCCCTCATATGCCCCTGCCTCTCTTCGAGGATTTCACCGTCGACGGTCTCGATCCGAACATGCCCCGTGAACCGGTTCGGGTAAGGATTCTCGGGGTCGATCTCGTAGGAGACGAGGCGGCTCACCGCCAAGAGCTCCCGGTCGTTGATCGCCTCTTCCGAGAAGTCCGAGAGGCCGGCGCGGCCGCGGACATAGCCGAGCGCGACGGCGAAAGGAATGCTGAACTTCGCCGCGTAGGCCGTCGGCGGCCGACGCTTCATTGCGATCGGCTCCCACAGGCGGTGCACGTATCCCTCGGCCGTCTCGCAAAGGATGGACTTGATGCGCGACACCGGAACGCCGGCCGCCCGAAGCCGGATGGCGCAGTCGATGTAAGGCTGCGCCATGGTCCCGCAGGGATAGGGCTTGAAGGTGATCGTCCCGGCGTGCCAGCGCTCGCCGAGCCCCTCCATGAGCTTGTCGAAGAGCGGGTCGATCGAGGGCGCAAAAGCCTTGAAGAAGCCATGCTCACCCTCGAGAACCGCGCGCGGCCCGACGAAGCCGCCACGCGCCAGCAATGCCGAGCGCAACCCCGATTGGGCGGACCAGCCGGCGTGCATGCGTTTCGTCCAGCTGCCGTCGCCCAGATACTCGATGATTCCGGAGGCCGTGCTCCCGGCGATCCCCAGCGCGTCGCGAATCTGCCGCGCGTTCGCGCCCGAGGCCACGGCCACGCCGAAGGCCGCGGCCAGCGCCCCGAACACCGCGGTCGGGTGGAACCCCGCGCGATGCACGGCCTTCGGGGCCGCCAATCCCAGGCGGCACATCAACTCCACGCCGGCGGCGATCCCGAGAAGGATTCGGTCGCCGGAAAGCTTCTCCCGCTCGGCGATGGCCAGGATGGCGGGAACGATCACCGCCCCGGAGTGAACCGGTCCCCCCTCGAAGGTGTCGTCGTAGTCCTCGCCATGCGCCGCCGTCCCGTTAACGAGCACGGCGTCGGCGGCGGTCAGCGGCGCCGCCTGACCGATCGCGACGTGCCCGCCCGCCTCCGCCGCGTCGACGACCGCCTTGACATAGTCGGTGTTCCGCGCGGCCAGGCACAGGCCCGCCACGTCGATGAGCAGGCTTTGCATGGTTTCGGCCACGCCCGCGGGAATGTCCGACGGCCGAAGAGCCGCGCCCCATTCTGCGAGCCGTTCGGAGAGGGTGCGTTCAGTCATTCGGGTCTTCCGTGTCCGTCCTGCGATCAACCGGCCGTCCGTGCCGCGACCATGTCATAGGCGCGCTTGCCGAGCGATCCGACGATGAAGAGAACCGCGACCGAGAGCAGACCCAGCGAGATCGGATCCTGCACGAAGATCGCATGGTCGCCGCCGGACAGGACGAGCGAGCGCCGATAGCTGCTCTCGACCATATACCCCAGCACGACGCCAAGCACCGTCGGCAAGAACGGGAACTTCAGGAGACGCATGAAGAATCCCACGACGCCCATGCCGAGAACGAGCGCGAGGTCGAACAGGCTGTGGTGGATCGAGTAGATGCCCGAGAACACCAGCGCGTAGATGAAGGCCGTGATATAGGCACGGCGCCGGTTCACGAGCCAGATGCAAGCCGGCAGCACGGCCATGCCGACGAGGATCTGCGCAAAGGTGGCGACGAAGAGACCGCCATACAGACCATGGACGACATCGGCCGAGCGCTCGAAGAGCATCGGGCCGGGCGTGAGCCCGTGGATCAGGAAGCCGGCCAGAAGAATGGCGGCCGAGTTCGATCCCGGAATGCCGAAACTCAGAAGCGGCACGAGCGCGGTTCCGGTGACGACGTTGTTCGCCGTCTCCGGCGCGGCGACGCCCTCGGGAGACCCTTTCCCGAACTCCTCCTTCCGCGAGGACCAACGCCTCGCCTCGTTGTAGGCCATGAAGGCCGCGACCGTGCCGCCGGCGCCCGGCATAACCCCCTCGAACGTACCGATCGCCCCGCCGATCGCCTGCGGCCGGATCAGTCGGCGCGCGAGCTTGAAGTTTGGGAACTCCAGCCGGGCCTTCGCCTTGACCTGATGCTGTATCCCGGGCTCGCCCGCCTGGACGAAGAGCTCGCTGACCGCAAAGAGGCCGACCATGACGAGAAGAGGCTCGATGCCCCCCAGGAGCTCGGGGCTGCCGAAGGTAAACCGATTCCCTCCCGTGACGGGGTCGGTGCCGACCGTCGCGACCATGAGGCCGAACGCCGCGGCGATGAAGCCTTTCACCAGCGAATCGCCGGAAAGGGTCGCGATGACGCTGAGCCCGAGGATGCCGAGCCCAAAATAGGACGGCGGCTTGAAGGCAAGGGCAATGCTCGCCAGCGGCCCGCTGAGGAGAACCAGCATGACCACGCCGATGAAGCTTCCGATAACGCCGGAGTAGAGCGAGATCCCCAGCGCCAGCCCGGCCTTCCCCTGCCGGTTCATCTCGTAGCCGTCGATCAACGTGGCGGCGGCGGAATTCGTGCCCGGCGTTCGAATCAGAATGGCCGGGATGGACCCCCCATACTCCGCGCCGACATAAGTGGCCGCAAGAAGGACGATCGCGCTGATGGGATCGAGCGAATAGGTGAGCGGCAACAGCAGCGCCATCGTGATGGATGGCGAAATGCCGGGAAGAGCGCCTCCCAGAATGCCCCAGGCGACGCCGGCGAAGGCGGCGATCACCGCGGGCGTGGTCACCAGAATTTCGGCGGATTGGATGATGGTGTCCATGCGGTCCCCGGCGGCTAAAGGAGATCGCCAAGCCGGCCGGCCGGAAGGCCGACCCCGAGCAGCAGGTTGAAGATGATCCAGAGGGCAACGGCGCCGCCAATCGAAACGGCGACGACCCGCCAGGAGAAGTCAACCCCCTGGTACAACGCCACGGCCATCGCCAACGCCGCGGTCGTGACGAGGTAGCCCGCATAAGGGACGACGGCCACATAGAGAATGCCGAGAAGCAGCATGCCCCCGGCCCGGATCACCGCGCGCGGCTGAAGGCCGGACGCTTCCGCGTCGGCATCGCCGCGACCGTCCGGAGACGGCTTCGCCCGCCACACCGCGGCGGTCAGGGTCTGCACGACAAGGAGGAGCCCGAGCGCGATCATGATCACGGCGAGCGCCTTCGGGAAACCGGCCGGACCGACCGTATCGTCCAGCGCGGTGGAGTGGATCCGGGTCGCGTAAAGGAGATAGACGCCGCCAAGGACCATGGCGAAAAGGCCACCGGCCAGATCCCGTGTCATAGAAACCCTCGGATCAGGAAAAAGGGCCGCGGCGCACGGCGCGCCGCGGCCCGGTGACTTACTGAATGACGCCGGATTCCACGAGGAACGCGCGCGTCTCCTGACCGAACTCCCGGATGAACGAGACGTACTCCTCATGCGGGACGAAGTGCGGGGTCAGGTTGGCCTTCGTATACGCGGCCTTGTATTCCGGGTTCTCCAGAATCGCCGGAATGGCGCGCTCCCAGGCGGCGATTACCTCTTTCGGAAGCCCCTTCGGGCCGGCGAGCCCGCGGAACTTGCGCAGGACGACGTCGTAACCCAGCTCCTTGACCGTCGGCACGTCCGGGAACGCTTCCAGCCTTTGATCGCTGAACGTGGCCAGGATGCGAACTTGCCCCGCCTCGAGCTGAGGCATGATCTCCTGCACCTCGCCAACGCCGATGTCCAAGGTGCCGTTCAGGACGTTGATCATCAGATCGCCGCCGCCCTCATGGGTCGCCACGATGGCGTTGATGCCCACGCCCGTTGCCACTTTCAGCCGCTCCAGGGCCTGCCGTTCCAGGGAGGCGGGGTTCGCGGCGCCCCAGCGACCACGGTCATTGCGCGCCTTCTGGATCGCGTCTTCCAGCGTCTGATACGGACTGTTGGCGGCGGTGTAGATCACCTCCGGATCGAGGAAGACGTTCACCAGCGGCTGCAGATCCTCGTAGGTCACCTCCGGATCGCTGAGAAGCGAGGTGTATATGAAGGTCGGGGTCGTGGCGTAGAAGATCGAACCGTCTGCCGGCGATGCGGCGAGCCGGGCCATCGCCTTGGCGCCCGAGCCGCCGGTCACGTTTTCCACGACCACGTTCGCGCCGAGTGCCGGGGCCAGGTATTTTGCGAGCTCGCGCAGGAACACGTCGCTCCCGCCGCCGACGCTGGAATGGGTGATCAGCGTCACAGTGTCATGAGGATAGTCCTGCGCCTTCGCGGGCGCGAAACCCGCGACGATCGCCATTAAGAAGGCCGCCGCGGCGACAAATGCCTTTCCACTCATAGAAGACCCCCTTTGGTACTGCGCTTTCGGCCCCAATCAGCGGAAACACCCGCTGTTTCGTGACAACTCGCCGATAGGCTTGCCGCATGCCACAGCGTAAACGATTCCGTTTGACTGTCAACTGTCAACAATATACAGTTTCCGAAATCGTCCAGATGGCGGCTGATAGAGACTTTGTCTTCGCGGTTGCCCAGGTTGTCGGCCGTCGGGCCGGACCATACTGAGCTAGTTCTTGCCGAGAAGTTACCCGCGGACCCACCGTACATCATCAGAGAGAGACACATGCCGGAGCAGGTAACCCGGAACCTTGCGGGTTGGATCGTCGACTGCAGCTTGAACAAGATCCCGAGGGACGTTCAGCGGGAAGGAATCCGCACCTTCTTCAATTGGGTGGGTTGCGCCGTCGGAGGCGCGCGGCACGAAACCGTGGACCGCGCCCTTTCGGCCGTGACGCCGTTCTCGGGCCCGGCCAAGGCAACCGTCATGGGCCGCGCGGAGAAGCTCGACGCACTCCACGCCGCGATGATCAACGGCATCTCCTCCCACGTCCTCGACTACGACGACACGCATCTGAAGACGATCATCCACCCGGCGGGCCCGGTCGCGTCGGCGGCCTTGGCCGTCGCCGAGATCAGGCCTGTGAGCGGAGCCGACCTGCTCAACGCGCTCATCGTCGGGGTCGAAGTCGAATGCCGGATCGGCAACTGCGTCTATCCCGATCACTACGACCGCGGCTGGCACATCACGGGAACGGCCGGCGTTTTCGGCGCCGCGGCGGCCGTCGGCCGCCTGCTCAAACTCGACGCCAAGCGCATGACCTGGGCGCTGGGCATCGCCGCCACCCAGTCCTCCGGACTGCGCGAGATGTTCGGGACGATGTGCAAGAGCCTTCACCCCGGCCGGGCGGCCCAGAACGGCGCCATGGCCGCCTTTCTGGCGGAAGCCGGCTTCGACAGTTCCGAGCGGAGCATCGAGGCGCCTCGCGGCTTCGCCAACGTGCTTTCGACCAAGCAGGACTATGGCGAGATCCTCGAAGGGCTCGGCGAGCGGTGGGAAGCCGCCCTCAACAGCTACAAGCCCTTTGCCTGCGGCATCGTCATCCACCCGACCATCGACGGCTGCCAGCAGATCCGCAAGGAGATCGGCGACGCGGTGAACGACGTGGTGTCCGTCGAGCTGAAGACGCACCCGCTGGTTCTCGAGCTTACCGGGAAGACCGAGCCCCGGACCGGACTGGAAGGGAAGTTCAGCGTCTATCATGCGGCCGCCGTCGCGCTCCTCCGCGGCGACGGGTCGCCGACGGCCTTCACCGACGAGGCGGTGAACGCACCCGAACTGGTGGCGCTGCGCCGGAAGGTGCGCGCCGAAGCCGACGCCGGCATTCACGAAGCCGCCGCGCGGATACGGGTCACCCTTGGAGACGGCCGCGTCGTGACCAAGGAGATCGAGCGGGCGATCGGCAGCAGGGAACGCCCGCTGTCCGACGAGCAGCTTGAGGAGAAGTTCCGCCGGCAGTCGGCGCTTGTCCTCGGCGAGGATCGCACCGAGACGCTCATCAAGACCGCCTGGGCCATCGCAGAGCTGGACGACGCGGCCGAGGTCGCTCGCGTCTCGGCGGCGGTCTAGGCGCCTTCCCTCCATCAAGGAAATTCCGTTGACCGGTACAGCGCATTTGAGGCTCGGGGTTCTGAACGGCGACGACATCGGCCACGAGATCGTCCCGGCCGCCGTGAAGATCGCCGCCGCGGCCGCCGATCGGGCCGGGCTGAAGATCCAGTGGTTGCCGCTGCCGATCGGCCGCAAGGCATTGGACGAGCTTGGGCATACGCTGCCGCACCGCACGCTCGAGACTCTTTCCAAGCTCGATGGCTGGATCCTGGGCCCGATCGGCCACCGGGACTATCCCAGGGGCCCGAACGCCATCAACCCGCATCCGATCCTGCGGAAATCCTTCGACCTCTTCGCCAACATTCGTCCGGTGCGGTCCTTTCCGGGCATCGGCTGTCTCCATGACGACGTCGATCTGGTGATCGTGCGGGAGAACAACGAAGGCTTTCAGCCCGACCGCAACGTGGTTGCCGGCTCCGGCGAGTTCCGGCCAACGGAGGACGTGACCATTTCGGTGCGCGTCATCACGCGCGAAGGCAGCCGCAAGGTCGCCGAGGCCGCGCTCCAGATCGCGCAGCAACGCCGCAAGCGCCTGACCGTGGTGCACAAGAACACCGTGTTCAAGCTCGGCTGCGGCATGTTCGTCGAGGAATGCAAACGGGCGGCGGAGAAGTTCCCCGACGTAACGGTCGACGAGGTCATCGTCGACACCTTTGCCATGCACCTCGTCCGCAACCCGCAGCGCTTCGACACGGTGGTCACCACCAACATGTTCGGTGACATTCTCACCGACGAGGCGGCCGGGCTGGTGGGCGGCCTCGGGATGGCGCCCGGCCTCTGCGTGGGGCGCGGGAACATCGCCATGGCGCAGGCCACCCACGGCTCGGCGCCGGACATCGCGGGAACCGGGCTCGCCAACCCCTATGCCATGATCGAATCGACGCGGATGTTGATCGAATGGCTCGGGCAGCGGCGGGGCATTCCCGAGGCCGGGGAAGCGTCCTCGTTGATGCGCCGGGGCATCGACGCGGCGATTGCCGACCCCGCCAGCCGGACGCCGGATATCCGCGGCACCGGCCGCCAGGACGACATGGTCAACGCCATTCTGCGCCACCTCGAGGCCTGACCAGGGGCGCGTCCGATCGCGTGCGCCGCGAGGAACCTCTTGTTCCGGTCCCGCGCGGCGTCGGACGCGGCGGCGCGGGAGCGCACCGGCCCGCTGCCGGAAACGCCATGTCGACCAACGCCGGTGTAGTATCAGAGCGACGGACACAACCCGCCCGCGGCCCGCGGTGGGCGGTGTCCGGTATGGGGAGAGGGTCAAACCGCCGCCGACGCCGGCGCATCGACGTCAGATGGTCGCGTCCGTTTGGGGTGCAGGGAGAAGAAAAATGGGAGCTCGCTTGTGATTGGGCAGGAACACGAACACTCCAATGACCTGAAAGTCCTGCGCACGATGTCGCTCACGAGCGCGCTGGAGCGGGAGATCGAACGGCTGATCCTTTCGGGCGCGCTGCCGCCGGGGCAGCGCATCAACGAAATCCAGCTTGCGGCCCAGTTTGGCACCAGCCGCGGGCCGATCCGCGAAGCGACCCGCAGCTTGGAGGCGAAGGGGCTCGTGGAGGTGGTGCCGAATCGCGGCGTGTTCATCCGCCGGCTGACCAACGAGGAGGCGATCGAGATCTACGAATTGCGGGAGGCGCTGTTCGGGCTCGCCGCTCGACTGCTCGCCACGCGCATAAACGACGGCATCCTCGCGAAACTGAACCGCTATTTGACGAAGATGGACGCCGCGGCCGCCGCCGGTGATTTCGATACCTATTACCCGCTCAATCTGGCGTTCCACGAGCTCGTCGTGAGCTCCGCCGGCAATGCGACGCTTACGGCGGAGTACGGGGGCCTCGTGAAGAAGATGCATCTTTTCCGGGCCCGCAGCCTCGTCCAAGGCGGCGGCCTCGCCGTCTCGAACCGGGAGCACCGCGAAATCGTCGACGCCGTCGCATCGGGTGATCCGGAACGGGCCTTCGCGGCGGGCTGGCGCCACGTCGAGCAGGCGAAGCACCGCCTGCTGGCAGCCCTCGACCCGGCGGCCGACCGCACCACATCGGCGTAATCGCGGCATTCTCCGGCGGCCGATGCCGAGTTGGACTTCGGCGGCGCGGCCGAAGGCAATCCCGACGCGTCGGCCGCGCCGCCCCTCTTTGGGCGGCGATGCGCTTGCCGCAGAGCGAAAAGGCGAGGCAGGCAGCGGCTCCTCGGAAGCCGTCCATCCGGACCCGTTCATTGCCGACGGCTCCGACGTTCCTCATTTGCGCGCCACGGAACCGCCGTATTCGGACTCTGCAGACGAACCCCGACCCCGTCAACGCACGGATCACGGGGCGGTTGCCCAACTCGAAAACCGGGCTCCAGGGTTAAGCCTTCATTAACCCACCGGAATATCTCCTGCTGCGTGACGCCCCGCCGATGCCCGCAATAGGATCGGGCGGTCGTGATCGGCAGCCGTTTTGCATTCGGAAAGAACATATTCGCGCATGCGTCCTCCCCGCGTTTCCGTTGTCATGCCGGCGCACAACAGCGAGCGCTGGATCGGCGCCGCCATCGACAGCGTGCTCGCCCAAACCTTCGACGATTTCGAACTCCTCATCGTCGACGATGGGTCGACCGACGGCACACCCGCAATCGTCGCACAATACGAGGAGCGGGACCGGCGCATCCGCGTGCTTCGACCCGGCCGCGTGGGCGCCATCGCCGCTCGCAACCTCGCGATCCACGAGGCCCGCGGCGAATACATCGCGAACATGGATTCCGATGATCTCTCCATGCCGGAGCGATTGGCAAAGGAGGTCGCCGTCCTCGATGCCAATCCCGACGTTCTAGCCGTTACCGCCGGGATGGCCGTCATCCATCACCAGCTAGCGGTGCCCGCCGACCTCAGCGGGCTCAAGCTGCGCACCCCGCCGGCCGGCCCGGCCGGCCGGCTGAACGGATTTGGCCTCAAATATCGGCCGGTCTATCACGGTCCCACGATGTTTCGCCGTGACGCGCTGCTCCGAATCGGACTCTATCGCCGTTTCTTCACCCACGCCGAGGACGCCGACCTATTCTTGCGACTTGAGGAGGTCGGGACAATCTTTCGCCTCTCCAACACTCTCTATCTGCAGCGAAAGCATTTGGAGAACACTTCATTCCGGTTCCCTTACGCGCAGGTCGAATCGACCGTTCTGGCGCTGCTTTCGGCCAAACGACGACGGCAGGGCGGATCGGACCTCGAGGGCATAGATGGTCGACCCTTCTGGCGACTGTTCCATTTCGGGCTGACGCCGACCGAGATCATCCACACCCTTATCCTTAGCGGCCTCCGCTGCGGCCGAAAGGCGCTCAAACGCTCGAAATCTCGACGGCGGCGCTCAACCGCCATGCTGCCCTGCGATCTGTCGACCTCGACGTCGTAAGCTTCGGTCGCCATGCCGAGTACCGCCGCTTATCGGCCATGGTGCGCCCCTGCCACGTCGGCCTTCGTTCAATGGCTTGCGAACTCCCTCGAGGGAGCGGCCATCGCCTCTCGCTCGAAGGACGAGGGTTTCGGATAGTACTCCTCCAAGAACGCCCGCATGGCGTCGGCGTAGGCGAAATCCTGACAACGTTCAATCGCGCTGTCATTGAGGCACAGCGAATATGGGGCATCCTCGCGCCCCTTCATTTTGAGAAGGAGCCGATAGTAGTTGATGGACTTAGGGGACCGAATGTTGAAGAACCAAGCCCGCGTTTGACTGATTAGGGAGCGACCGGTGATGTACGCAGCACACGGGTGCAGGAAGCTGCAGCAGACCAAGTCGGTTTCCGCGCGAAATTTGTTCTGCCGGCAGACATGGAACGCTTCGGCGAAGCGTTCCTCGTTCTCGGCCGCCACGGATTTTCTCTGCGGATGAAACGTGTGGGCGAATCTGAGGCGCAGATAGCATCCCCATTCGCGAAAGATCAGGTCGCGCGTATTCTTTGCGGCCCGGATTGATGGGGTATCACTTGGGCGCCCCGGTCCGTCCGGAAGAACGCCTCTGGTTCGGAAGGCGTAGGCAAGACCGTTCTCGGTAAAGAAGTCCGTCACCTCCATCGGGCGCAGGAGCATCACGTCGTCATTGAAATAGACGTAGTGCTCAGCGAGCCCGGGGATGCGGTGGAGGCAGCTCTCGATGACGTGGCTGTTGAAGGTCGGCAGGTATTCGCGCGGGATGATGTCATCATGGCGAACGAGTTGGATTTTCGGATGCCCTAGATCGAGCCACGATGGGATCTGCCCATTGGTGACGATGAAAATCTTCCGCACCCACGGCGCGTAAGTCTCGATCGACCGCAGCGAATAGCGAAGCTCGTCCCGGGATTCGAACCGTGCCGGAGAAATCGCATTGGGCACATATCCTGCGTTCGGATCCAGATGAGCCTGGAGCAACCGCTGGAAGACAGGATCTCCGGAATCGACCCAGGTGTAAACAACGTCGACAGGAAAGCCGGGCCGGATGAAGCCGTGATACTCGGCGATTCTGGTTGGTGCTTTGATCTTTGGCGCAGGACGGTCGTGTTTCGTTACACGATTGATGTCAATGTCCAGTTCGAGCGGATATCGCTTCAGCAGATAATCGCGAAGAGCAAGCGCCGGTCTTGTCAGGAATTTCCCGATCCGCCGTCGTTCCATAAGCCCTCCCGGATTCAACGGCGGGAGGCTAGTGGCAGCAACGTAGGAATTTGGTTAACGAGCTTCCGTTTCGACCTGTTCGCCATAATCCATATGCGCCCTGGCGTCCGCGAACCTCGGCAAGGGCAAGCCCAGGGAGTCACTCGGCAGCTTGGGAAAATGATAACGAGCCCAGCGCAGACTCCGCGCGGCAGTACCGGCTCGTGGCTTCCCGCAGCGGCGAATGGCTGCCGCGGACCATTCGTTCGGGCAAGGAACGTTGCCGATGCAAGCCTCCGTCCTATCCTGCCTTATACGTGCGGGATCTGGTCGGGCATCCGAGATGTTCATTCATGAGGGTAAGGATCGAGACCATGAAACGGCTTCTTCTGGTCGCAATCATCGCGCTTCCCTTGTCCGCCTGCGGCACGGTGATCGGCGCCGGCGTCGGCGCCGGCGTCGGCGCGGTCGCCGCCGGCCCCGTGGGGGCAGGCGTGGGCGCCGTTGCCGGAGCGATCGTCGGCAGCGTGGTGGATTGAGGTTCGGCCCGCCGGTGTGCGAGACGCCCCGGCCGGACGCCGCGCCGCCGACACGCCCTATCGGGCGCGCTCCCTCTCCCGGCACCGCACGGCAACGACCGTGACGTTGTCGACGGCGCCGCGCGCGAGCGCGAGGTCGGTCAGGACACGGGCGGCCTCGGCGGTCGGCGTGCGGCCAAGGGCTTCCGCGATCTCGTCGTCCGTCAGCATCTTCGTCAGCCCGTCGCTGCACAGCAGGAAGACGTCTTCCGGCAGGACCGGGCCTTCCCGCGTCTCGAGGTCCAGCCGCTCGGCCGCGCCGACGGCCCGGGTCACGACATTGGCCTGCGGGTGATCGCGCGCTGCCTCGGGGCTCAGCAGCCCGCGATCCACGAGATCCTGCACCCGGCTGTGGTCGCGGCTGATCTGGCGCAGCCGGCCGTCGCGGAACAGGTAGAGGCGGCTGTCGCCGACCCAGACGCAGGCAAAGCGCCGGCCAGTGATGATCAGGACAACGACCGTGCTTCCGACGATCCTGCCGGGCCCCCGGCGGGCCGCCTCGGCGAGAAGCGCCCGGTTCGCCTCCTGCAAGGCCCCCTCGACCGCGCGGAGAAAGGCCGCCGCGTCGGTCGGCGGGGGAACGCGGGCCAACCCCTCGACGATCAGGCGGCTCGCGACATCGCCGGCGTCGTGCCCGCCCATGCCGTCTGCCACCGCCCAGAGACCGAGATCCGGCCGGTCGAGGCAGGCGTCCTCGTTCACCCGGCGCACCATCCCGACATGGCTGCAGGACGCGGAGACGAAGGCATAGGGTGAACCCGGCGGCGGGTCCGGGCCGGATGCAGTCGCGTCTCCGGCTGTCATCGGGTCGGTGGGACGTCGCCCGCGCGCGGCGTCACGACCGCTCGGTCTTCTTGTGGCCGGACGGCTGGCCGACGCGGCTCGACGGGGCGTAGCCGGGGGCGTCGCTGGCCGGGAACGAATCCTCGGAGGCTCTCTCGACACGGTCCCCCTCGGGACGCTTGCCCAGGCGGGTCAGCGCGCCCTCGAGCGATTCGGCAACCTCCGCCACCCCGCCATAGAGCCGGTCGTCCATCTCGCCGATGATGGCGAGAATCTCCGCCGGCGCCCGGTCCGCCCGCGCGCAGCGCAGCAACTCCTCCCGGTCGGCGGGATATTTCACGTCGCGCAGATGGGTCGTGACGTCCGCCAAGGAGGGCGCATCGGTCTTGCTCCGCATCGTGCTTCGACTCCCGTTCGCGGAACCGGCCGGCGCGTCAACCCAGACGCGCCCCCGGCGGTCCGTTCATAGGGAGAACGGACGCACCACCGCCGGGGTTCCGCTGCCGCGTTCCGGCATGGGGCGCCGCGGGAACCTCGGGGCGCGGCAGGCGTTGATATGCGCCGCACCCCGTTGCGACGGCGCGGAACAGAGCGTCCGGATTCGGGAGAGGAGCCGAGATCTTGCCTGCGTTGCCCGTTGGCACCCTTCTCGCCGGGTCCGGCCGGCCGCGCGCGCCGGCGCGCCCGCGCCGCAGGCCGGATCCGAGATCGCGTCCGGGACCATGACGCCCGACCAAGCGCTCGCCTTCGCCATCGTCATCGGGATGATCGGGCTGCTGATCTGGGACCGCATCCGCTATGATCTCGTCGCGCTGGCGGCGCTCCTCGCCGCGATCGCGGGCGGCATCGTCCCGCCGCAGAACGCGTTCCGCGGCTTCGGCGACGACATCGTCATCATCGTCGGTTCGGCCCTGGTCGTCAGCGCCGCGGTCGGGCGCTCGGGCATCGCCGAGAGGCTGATCCGGCCGCTGGCGCCCCGCATGACGAGCACGGAGACGCAGATCGGCGTGCTCGTCTCAACCGTCGCCGTCCTGTCCGCCTTCATGAAGAACATCGGCACGCTCGCGATCTTCATGCCGATCGCGTTCCAGGTCGCCCGGCGCAGCAGCAAGCCGGTCTCTCGCCTTCTGATGCCGCTCTCTTTCGGCGCGCTGCTGGGCGGAATGATGACGTTGATCGGCACCTCGCCCAACATCATCGTCGCCCGCATGCGTGCGGATATCCTGGGCGAGCCGTTCGGCATGTTCGACTTCACGCCCGTGGGGCTGGGCCTGACGATCGCCGGGATCGGCTTCCTCCTGTTCGGCTGGCGGCTGCTGCCGCGGGCCAGGAATGCCGCCGCGACGCCGGAGACGCTGTTCTCGATCGAGGACTACCAGGCGGAAGTCCGGCTGCCGCCCGAATCGCCCTTTGTCGACAAGACGGTGCGCGAGCTGGAAGCGCTCGGCGAGGGCGAAGTCACCGTCGCTGCCATCATCCGGGAGGGGTTCCGGCGATACGTGCCGGCCGGGCATTGGGTCCTGTTCGCCAATGACATCCTGGTGCTGCAGTGCGACGCCAACGCGCTGGAGCGGATCGTCGCGAACGCGAAGCTGGAGCTGCTGCATGACGAGGAGCTGATCGCCGGCGTGGAAACGCGCGAGTCGGACCTGACGATCGTGGAGGCGGTGATCACCCCCGGGTCGTTGATGATCGGCAATTCGGTCGAGCAGATCCGCCTCCGCGATCGGTACGGCGTGAATCTTCTGGCGCTCAGCCGGCGCGGCCAGCGGATCCGCCAGCGGCTGCGGCGCGTGCGCTTCCAGGCCGGCGACCTGGTGGTGCTGCGGGTCCGTGCCGAGGAAGCGGCCGACCGGCTGGCGGCGCTCGGCTGCCTGCCGCTCGCCGAACGCAAGCTGCGGCTCGGCAAGTCGCGGCGGCCCTATCTCGCCCCGGCGATCCTTGCGGTGGCGATGGCCCTGGCGGCGACGGGGGCGGTACCGGTGGCGGTCGCCTTCTTCGGCGCGGCGGTGATGGTCGTGCTGCTGGGCGCGCTGACGCCGAAGGAGGCATACGACGCCGTCGAATGGCCGATCCTGGTGCTGCTCGGCGCGCTGATCCCGGTAAGCGACGCGCTGCGCACGACCGGCGGCACCGACCTGATCGCCGGCTGGCTGTCGGTCGCGGCCGTGGCCTTGCCGCCGGCCGGGGCCCTGGCCCTGATGCTGACCGCGGCCATGGCAGTGACGCCGTTCCTGAACAACGCGGCCACCGTGCTGGTGATGGCGCCGATCGGCGCGAGCCTGGCCGCCCGGCTGGACCTCAGTCCCGACCCCTTCCTGATGGCGGTGGCGGTCGGCGCGGCCTGCGACTTTCTGACCCCGATCGGGCACCAGTGCAACACGCTGGTCATGGGTCCGGGCGGCTACCGTTTCTCCGATTACTGGCGCCTTGGCCTGCCGCTGTCGCTGATCGTGATCGTCCTCGGCACGCTGCTGATCGAGTGGTTCTGGCCGCTGCGCTGAGGAGGCGGGGGGCATCCGCTTTTCCGCGCGACGCTCGCCCTCATCAAGTGACTTTCGGACCAGGAGGCGGAGTTCACGGACCAATGCATTAGCACTGTCGCCCGCGGGGTGCCACGCGCCGACAATTCTGTTAGGGTCACCGGGGCAGAGCGATCCTGTCGCCGAAGTCCCCGTATACGGGATGCAACCTGCCGAATACCCAGGGGGGTGCGAACAGATGCGTTGCGAGTCGGCATCCGTCATCTTTCCGAACGACCAGGCAACGATTCGGCGATTCTTCGGTCCGCCGGTACCGGAAGACGGCGATGACCCGGAGGACGCCCCGGACGCCGGATCGGCGCCAAAAACCACGCAACCGCCCAGCATTCTGATCGTCGAGGACGAAGGGCTGGTCGCCCTCAGCATCTCTCAGACGCTGTCGGACGCCGGATACGGCGTCGTCGGGATTGCCGCGTCCGCCGATGCCGCCCTGCGCGCCGCCGAGAGCCATCCCCCCGATCTGGTCCTCATGGACATCGCGCTGCGCGGCCGCAAGGATGGGATCGAGGCGGCGCAGATGCTCCGGAACCGGCACCGGCACGATCTCAGGATTCTGTTCGTCACCGCACACGGCGATCCACAGACCCGGTCGCGTGCGCAGAGCGTCGATCCCGCCGGGTTCCTCATCAAGCCATACGACAGCGCGCAACTCCTTAAGGCCGTCAGACAGGCGCTCGCGGATCGCCGGTAGTACCCGCCGGGCCTGTGCCGAACGGGCCGGAGGAATGACCGTCCCCGTTTCCGCCGTCGGCCGCGCCCCGGATCGATGGCGAAGCGCTTGGAACCGCAGCGCGCGGTCCCGTGTTGGACCGACCGTCGAGTCCGATCCCGAGCGATAGAGAGAGGATCCGTCCATGGCCCTGGAACTGTTCAGCCCCGCCTTCATGCCGGGGGAGGAAATCCCGAAGCGGTACACCTGCGACGGCGAGAATCTTTCGCCGCCCCTGAATTGGCGCGGGGCGCCCGCGAACACCCGCAGCTTCGTCCTCGTCTGCCACGATCCCGATGCGCCGTCGGGCCTGTTCCACCACTGGGCCGCCTACGACATTCCGCGGGAATGGACGGGGCTCGTGGAAGGACATGGGCCGGAAACGCTGGCCGACGGCTTCCGGCAGGCGATCAACGACTTCGGCCGCCCCGGCTATAGCGGCCCCTGCCCACCGCGCGGGCACGGGCTGCACCACTATCACTTCCGCCTGATGGCCTTGCAGACGTCGCATCTCGACGTCGCGCCTTCCGCCCGCTGCGTCGAAGTGGAGCGCATGGCCGAGCCGGAGATCCTCGAGGAGGCCGAGCTTGTCGGCGTTTACTCGCGCTGATCGGCGGCCCGCCGAAGACGGGCGAGGTCATCAGCCGCAGGGGCCGCCCTCGGGCGCGGGCAAGAGCCGCATTCGCGCCTGAATCGTCGCCGCCCGGCTTGCGACGTAGCCTGTCGGCCGGCCCGCCGACCAGCGCCGCGGGCTGGGGAGAACGGCGGCAAGGAGCGCGGCCTCGCGGCGCGAGAGCGCGTCGGCCGACTTGCCGAAATGGGCCCGGGCGGCGGCCTCGGCCCCGTAGATTCCGGGGCCCCACTCGACGACGTTGAGATAGGTCTCGAGGATGCGCCGCTTGGTCCAGAGCAGCTCGAGCAGCACGGTGAAGTAGGCCTCGAATCCCTTGCGGACATAGCTCCGCGCCGGCCAGAGGAACAGGTTCTTTGCGGTCTGCATGGTGATCGTGCTGGCGCCGCGGAGCGGCCCGCCCTGGAGGTTCTCCGCAAGGGCGCTCTCGATCGCGTCCCAATCGAAGCCGTAATGCTTGCAGAAGCGCGAATCCTCCGACGCCATGACCGCGCGGATAAGATGCGGCGAAATCTCATCGTAGGACCGCCACTGCTTGGCGATGCCCTCGCCCTCGAGCAGACGGATGACCATCAGCGGCGTGACCGGGGGCGGCACGACGCGGTAGAGCAGGACCGAACCCAGCGACAGGACGAGGAAGCCGGCGAGGACAAGGAAGAGAAAGCGTCGAATTTTGCGGAGGAACTTCACCAGCCTTGCCCTCGCGGCGACGGACACGCGGCGCGCGGCGCCAATCTACGCGGCAATGGAGGACAAATCCAGACGGCGGGGTGCTTGCCGAGTCATCGCCCCGGTGATAGACAGCGCGGCGCCGATGCCGACGAGCCCAACCACGCCGGACACGACCGACGCTTCGTCCTGCCTCGCCGCCGAGCTTGCCGATCGGCTTGCGCGGGGCGTCTGTCGCGCGCTGACGGAACTCGGATACGGCGTGCTGACGGAGTTTGCGCTGGCGTCCGGTCGGCGCGTCGACGTGATCGGCGTCGACGCGCGGGGCGGGATGGTCATCGTCGAGATCAAGACCTCCGTCGCCGATTTTCGCTGCGACCGGAAGTGGCCGGAGTATCTGGAATTCTGCGACCTCTTCTACTTCGCCGTGCCGGCGGAGTTTCCGAGGGACCTGCTGCCGGACACCTGCGGGCTGATGGTGGCGGACGCCTATGGCGCCGAGATCATCCGTCCGGCGCCGGTCCTGGCGATGAACGGCAGCCGGCGGCGCGCCCAGACCTTGCGGATCGCGCGCACGGCGAGTCAGCGCCTGCGGCGCCTCATCGACCCGCCGCTTTGACGCCCCGGCGCCCCTCTTGACGGTCCGACGACCGGCGCGGAACGTCAGGTCTGCAGGAAAGTGCGCGACGTGCCGTCGAGCACGACGCAGGTCAGCCGGTCGGAGGCGAACGCGCCCGTGTCGATCCCGATCCGGTTCGGGCGGTTCTCCGGCGAGGCCGAGATGCTGTGGCCGTGCACGACGACGCGGCCGTGATCGGCGGTCGAGGTCAGGAACTCCCGGCGGATCCACAGCAGGTCCTCCGGACTCTGGCTCTCGATGGGCACGCCGGGCCGGATTCCGGCATGAACGAAGAGATAGTCGCCCTCGACATGGGTGAGCTTGAGCCCGTGCAGGAAGTCCAGGTGCCGCGGCGGCAAGCGGCGCAGCAGCTCTTCCTGCAGCATCGCCATCGGGTCCCTGCCGCGCGGCGGCCGGACGTTCGGATCGATCCCGTAGCTGGCGACGGTCGCCTCGCCGCCGTAGAACAGCCAGGCCGGCCCGCCGCTGGTGTCATGGAGGAAGCGCAACAGGCTTTCCTCGTGATTGCCCATGAGATGCACCGATTCGAACCCCGGCAGCGGCCGGTCGAGCAGCAGGTCGATCACCTGCGGCGACGCGCTGCCGCGATCGATGTAGTCGCCGAGATAGACGACGACTCGCCGATCGGCAGGCCGCGCCGCAGCGTCCGCGAGGATCTTGCCGTGGAGCGCCTCCAGCAGATCCACACGACCGTGGATGTCGCCGATGGCGTAGACGCAGCTGCCCGGTGGCACGGACGGGGTGCGCTTCTGCGTGCTTTCGGACATGGCCCGCGACTTTGTCGACAAACGAATCACGCTTTAGATAGAGCCGAAGAACGCCTAACGTAATCTTATCGTCCCCGACCCCACCGCCCCGCTTGGTTCGCGCCGCGCCGATCCCGGGGCTTCGGACGGGTCCCTCGATCCGACCCGCACCCCGGAATCACCCGCATCGAGGAGCTGGACGTGCCGGCACGAGGAGCGCCTGGGCCCTTCCGCGCTGAAGGCGGCGGCCCCTTGCCGGATTCGTCTCGCGCGCCTTCGGCACGATGGCATCGTAGAGCGGGCGACCTTCGGCCCTGTCGTCTTCGCCGATGAAGATCCTGAGCGGGACCGCGCGCTTCGGGATCTGCATCGCCGCCTACCGGTTCACGGTTACGCCGATCACATGGCCGAGCCACACGCCGATCAGGCACAAGAGAACGGAGCCGGCGATGTTGGCGCACGCCCGGAACCAGTCTCCGTCCTGGACAAGGTTCAGCGTCTGCAGGCTGAAGGAGGAGAAGGTCGTGAACCCGCCGAAGACGCCAATCATGAAGAACTGGCGCGCCGTCGGTCCGAGGAACCATCGGCCGTCAGGACCGGTCAGCGCCGCAAACAGGCCGATCAGCAACGAGCCGAGGACGTTCACGAGCAAGGTTCCCCAGGGGAACGTCTCGCCGAAATGGCGCGCGATCAGGACCGAGCACCAGTGGCGTCCCACGCCGCCGAGCGCGCTTCCGACCGCGATGCCGAGATAGGAGAGCATGGCGTGTTATGACCGGAAACGCCGCGCAGGGGAAGGCGGGCGCGGGCCGGCCGGGGCTATCCGCGCGGAGCGTATTTGTTGAGGATGCGCTGCAAGGTGCGCCGGTGCATCCGCAGCCGCCGGGCGGTTTCGGACACGTTCCGGTCGCATTGCTCGAACACGCGCTGGATGTGCTCCCAGCGGACGCGGTCCGCCGTCATCGGCTGCTCCGGCGGCGGCGGCAGCTTGTCCTGAACCGTGAGCAACGCCGCCTCGATCGCGTCGGCATCGGCTGGCTTTGGCAGGTAATCCACCGCGCCGGACTTCACCGCCGCGACCGCAGTGGCGATGTTGCCGTAGCCGGTCAACACGATGATGCGGGCGTCGGCGCGAACCTCGCGCAGGACGGTCACGACCTCGAGCCCGCTGCCGTCGCCGAGCCGCAGATCGACCACGGCGAAGGCAGGTGGATTCTCCTCCGCGGCCTCGATCCCGGCGGCGACGCTGTCGGCCGTCGAAACGGTGAAGCCGCGCCGCTCCATCGCCACGGCGAGCCGCTGGCGAAACGGCGCATCGTCATCGACGATCAGCAGCGTCCGCTCGCCGGCTTCCTCGGGCGCGGCGTCGCCGGACGTCGTCGAAGGCGCGCCCGTTCCCGGTGATGGCCGTGGTTCCTGCTTCATCGACATCGTGCTTCCGTCCCGCTACGCGTTCTCCGTAGTCTACGCATCAGTCTACGCATTCGAGGGCCCGGCCTCCAGCGTCTCGCGCTTCCAGACCACCCGGACCTCCGCCCCGCCTTCCGCTCTATTGCCGAAGTGCAGGGTGGCGCCGGTCCGCTCGAGCAGCGTCTGGGCGATGAACACGCCCAGGCCCATATGAATGGCCTTGCCGTCGCGGTCCTCGACCCCGCCGGACAGATAGGGTTCGCCCAAGCGGTCGAGAAGGCCCGGATCGAAGCCCGGCCCGTCGTCGAGGATGCGGACGGTGATGTGCTCCTCGTCCCAGCGGATGACGATGCGGACCTCCGAGGCCGCGAACTCCGTGGCGTTCTGGATCAGATTGCCGAGGCCGTGCACGATCTCCGGGCTGTGCGGCACGACCGGGGTGCCGTCGAGGGCACCGCCGCCCTGCCCGTCCTCGCCGTCCGCCTCGGCCGGCGCCACGTCGATCACGAGACGCACCCGGTCCGTCCGATGAGGGGTCGCGGCCGCGTCCACCAGCGCCGAAATCGGAAGCGCCGTGAAGGGCCCGCCGCCGGTGTCCTCCGGCCGGGCCGCCAGCCCCGCCAGGATCTCGCGGCACCGGTTGCTCTGGCTGAGCAGCAGGTCGACGTCGTCGCGCAAGGGGCTGTCCGGCGGCAGGTCGCGGGCGATCTCCTTGGCAATGACGGCGATGGTCCCGAGGGGGCTGCCCAGGCCATGCGCCGCGGCCGCGGCGAGCGCGCCGAGGGCCGAGACGCGCTGCTCGCGGGCCAGCGCCATCTGCGTCGCCGACAGCGCATCGGACATGCGGCGCGCCTCTTCCGCGACGCTGAACACGTAGACCGCGATGAACACCGCCGACAGGGCCAAGGCCAGGGCCAGCCCGAGGATGAACAGCGGCCGCAGGCGAAGGCCGTCGTCCGGCCAAGGCAGCGGCAGATGGAACAGGGCGAGAAGAACCACGATGACGACCGCGAGCACCGACAGCGCGATGGTGCTGCGCCGCGACAGCACCGTCGCCGACACGGTCACCGGCGCGAGGACGAGGATCGCGAACGGGTTGGTGAGCCCCCCGGTGAGATAGAGCAGCACGCCGAGTTGCAGCAGGTCGAAGCCGAGATAGAGGCGCGCCTCGCGATCGTCGAGGCGGGCCGAAGGGGGGCGACGCAGCGTCGCCCAGAGATTGACCAGGGCCGAGGCGCCGACCGCGAGCATCGCCGAGAGAATCGGCAGCTTGAAGCCGAGGACAAAATGGACGATCAGCAGGGCCGTCGCCTGCCCCGCCACGGCGACCCAGCGGATCAGCACGAGCGTGCGCAGCCGCACCCGGCCGCGCGGATTCGTCAGGGCGGCAAGCGCGAACTCGTTATCGGTGGTCCCGCTGCTCATGGCCGCATGAGAGGGCGAACGGACGCGCAACGCAAGAGGCGGGTTGCGCCGCAAGCGCCCGTTTCGCGCCTCCGCCCGCGACGGATGGGCACCGGCCACCGCGTTCGGCACTAGCCACGCGCCGCCGATCTCCCTAAGTTTCGGGCGTGCCGTATTCGTCCGTTGCCAAATCCGACATCCGCCGCCCCATGCCCAAGCCGGTCATCCAGGTCGCGTCCCTTACGAAGCGATTCGGTTCGCTGACCGCGGTCGACGGCGTGAGCTTTGCGGTGCCGGCCGGAGCGACGGTGGGACTGCTCGGCGGCAACGGCGCGGGAAAAACCACGACCATCTCGATGCTGCTCGGCCTTCTGCTGCCGACCGCCGGGACGATCACCGTTCTCGGCGAGGACATGCTGCGCCACCGGCATCGGGTGCTGCCGCGAATGAACTTCTCTTCGCCTTATGTCGATCTTCCGCACCGGCTGTCGGTGCGCGAGAACCTGACCGTCTACGCCCATCTCTACGGCGTGCGCGACAGCCGTCGACGGATCGCGCGCATGGCCGAGGACCTCGACATCGGTCGCCTGCTGAATCAGCGCACCGGAAGCCTGTCGGCCGGGCAGAAGACCCGTGTTGCCCTGGCCAAGGCACTGCTCAACGAGCCAGAGGTGCTGCTGCTCGACGAACCCACCGCCTCGCTCGACCCCGACACGGCCGATTGGATCCGCGGCTATCTCGAGACCTATCGCGACCGCACCGGCGCGGCGATCCTGCTCGCCTCGCACAACATGGCCGAGGTCGAACGGCTGTGCAGCGACGTGCTGATGATGCGCCAGGGCCGCATCGTGGACCGCGGGCCGCCGATGGATCTCATCCGCCGCTATGGCCGGACCAACCTCGAAGAGGTGTTCCTGGACATCGCCCGCAACCGCAAGGGAGCCGCCGGGGGCGGGCGCTCACCCGCCTTCGAGGAGGCGTCCGAATGACGCCACCGGCCACCGGAAATCAGGCCCGGCATCGGATCCGGGCGCCGTCAGGCGGCCTGTCGGTCCGGCGCATCGGCGCCATGGTGCTGCGCCATCTCTACGTGCTGCGCGGTTCCTGGCCGCGGGTCTTGGAGCTCGCCTACTGGCCGACGGTGCAGATGGTCATCTGGGGCTTCCTCACCGTCTTCCTGGCCACCAACAGCTCCTGGGTGGCGAACGCCTTCGGCATCCTTCTGTCGGCGGTGCTGCTGTGGGACGTGCTGTTCCGCGGGCAGCTCGGCTTCTCCATCTCCTTCCTCGAGGAGATGTGGTCGCGCAATATGGGCAACCTGTTCGTAAGTCCCCTGCGGCCGATCGAGCACGTTCTGTCCATGATGGCGATGAGCCTGATCCGCACCCTGATCGGCGTGACGCCGGCAGCGCTGCTCGCCATCCCGCTCTACCACTACTCGGTGTTCACCCTCGGCCTGCCCCTGGTCGCCTTCTTTGCCAACCTGCTGGTCATGGGCTGGGCAATCGGGCTGTTCGTAACGGCGCTGATCCTGCGCTACGGCCTCGGCGCCGAGAACCTCGCTTGGTTCGTCGTCTTCCTGCTGGCGCCGGTAAGCGCCGTCTACTATCCGGTCACCGTGCTGCCCGACTGGCTGCAATACGTTGCCTGGGCCCTGCCCTCCACCAACGTCTTCGAGGGCATGCGCGCCGTGCTCATGCACGGCGACTTCCGGCCGGGGCTTCTGGCGAACGCCGTGCTGCTGAACGGCCTCTATCTCGGCCTCGGCGCGCTCGCCTACCTCTATTCCTTCCGCGTGGCGCGGCAGCGCGGCCTGCTGCTGCAGGTCGGGGAGTGACCGCCGCGCCCTCGGGCGTGCCTGCGACCATTCTTCACTGGATCACCGCCGCGGCCTGGGGAAAGATGGACCGGCGGGAGCGGTCTGCGATTCCCGCTCGACGCGATCGAGAGAGGCCGAATGGCCCGCAACGGACGGAACGACAGGCGACGGCGCAGGGCGCGTGCCTTTTGCGCGCCCCGATGGACGCGGTTCGGCGCCCTGCTGGCGATGTTCGCCCTGCTTCTGCAGAGTGCGATCGCGCTGCAATATCCGGTCATGGCCGCGGGCGTCCGCGCCGGGATCCCATCTCCGTCGTGGCAGGATGCCGATCGCGCATCGCCCGACCGGCACGCCGCCCATTGCAGCGAGAGCGAAAAGCAAGGCGGACCGGCCCATAAGGGCCATGGCTGCCCGATCTGTCTGACCCTGCAGCAGGCGGGCACCTTCATCGCGCCCGCCGAAGCGGGCGTCGTCTTCGCCCTCCGCTCCGAAACGGCCTGCCTCAAGCCCGTCGTCAGGCCCTGGCCGGACGACAAAACCTTCCCGGCCGCCCGCCCCCGCGCACCTCCGGCGACGGCCTGACGCCGTCCTTATGACGAGGCCCGGCGCCGTCGGCGGCCGTCGGCCCCGCGGCATCGGGCTTCAAGGTCCGTTACGCTGGAGGTGTATCTGTCATGAACGCATTCCGCTCGCTTGCGGCCGTTCTGGCCGCAAGCCTGTCCGGCGCGGCCGTCCCGGCGGCCCTCGCTCACGTTACGCTTGAGCAAACGCAGGCGCCGGCCGGCAGCTTCTACAAGGCCGTCCTCCGGGTCGGGCACGGCTGCGACGGCTCTCCCACGGTGAGGATCCGCGTCCGCATCCCGGAGGGCGTCCGGCAGGCGAAGCCGATGCCGAAGCCGGGCTGGGAGCTGTCCACGGTCGTCGAAAAGCTGCCGGAGCCCTATGACTGGTACGGCACCGCCATCACCGAAGACGTGCGCGAGATCGTCTGGAGCGGCGGCAATCTGCCCGACGCCTTCTACGACGAGTTCGTCTTCCGCGCGAAGCTGCCGGAGCAGGACGGCCTGGTCCTGAGCTTCCCGGTCGTCCAGGAATGCGCGCAGGGCGTGCATCGCTGGATCGAGATCCCGGAGCCGGGCAAGACCGCCGACGACTACGAGGAGCCGGCGCCGCAGCTTACGCTGACGCCGCAGGAGGCGGAGTAGGATGTCCGGTCGGGGCGGTCGCCGCCGCCTCGACCGGCGCCCCGCGCCGGCGGCGGCCATGGTCTGGGCGGCGCTCGTCCTCGCGCTGGCGACGCTCGCGACCGCGGGGTTCGCGCCCGCCGCCCGGGCCCATGCCGTGCTGCTGGAAACGGTGCCGACGGACGGCGCGATCCTCGCGGACTCGCCGGACGAGATCCTGCTGCGCTTCAACGAGCCGGTGCGGCCGATCGCCGTCCAGGTGCTCGACCGGAGCGGCCGGACGGTCGCCGCGCCCGAACACATCCACGCCGCGGACGGGACACTGCGCATCGCCCTGCCGGCGCCCCTGCCGGACGGCGGCTATGTCGTAAGCTACCGCGTGGCCTCGGCCGACGCCCATCCGGTCGCCGGCGCCTTCCTCTTCACCGTCGGGCCCGCCGGACAGACACCGGCTGACGCCCGCGCGATTGGAGAGACGCCGGACCGGTCGGGGGCGGGATGGTGGTGGGCGGTGGCGCTGTTCCGGATCGTCCGCGACGCCGCGCTGCTCGCCGCGGCGGGCGGCGCAATGGCTCTTCTGTTCGTCGCCGGCGGCACCGACCCGTCCGTGCGGAACCGGATCCGGCGCGGCCTGCTCGCCGCCGCCGGCCTCGGGATCGGAGCCGCGGCCGTCGGGCCGGGTCTGCAGGGCGGCTTGCTGGCCGGCCTGCCGGCGCACGCGATCCTCGAGCCCGACCCGTGGCGGATCGGCTGGACGAGCAGCGCGGGGCCGAGCGCCGTGGTCACGATCGCCGGCCTCGCCCTGTTGGCGACCGGCCTGCGGATGCGGCCGGGCGCGGTACGGCTCCTCGCCGTCGCGATCGGACTCACGGCCGCGACCGGCGGCCTCCTGCTCAGCGGGCACGCCGCCGCGACCGATCCGCGCTGGCTGACGGCGCCGGCCTGGGCCCTGCATCTTCTCGCGGCCGCGTTCTGGGCCGGCGCCCTCTGGCCGCTGCTGGTGGTGCTGCGCGCGGAGCCGCCCGTCACCGCCGCCCGCGTTCTCCGGCGCTTCTCGCGGCTGGCCGTGGCGGCGGTGGGCGGTCTGGTGGCGGCGGGGTTGGCGATCGCGACGGTGCAGACGGGGACCGTGACCGCCCTGTTCGGCACCGGTTACGGACGCCTGCTGCTGGCGAAGCTGGGCCTCGTGGCCGGGCTGCTGCTGATCGCCGCCAACAACAAATGGCGCCTGACCCCGGCGCTCGCGGCCGGCGACGCCGGGGCAGCGCTGCAGCTTCGGCGCGCGATCCGGGCCGAGATCGGCGTCGTCGTCGCCATTCTTGCGGTGACGGCGGTGCTCGCCCAGACCCCGCCGCCGGCGGCGGAGGACACCGGCGGCCATGCATCTCATCACCGGAGCCACGATCACGAAGGCGCGGCAGGCCGCGCCGTCACGGCCAGGGCGGACGGGATCATGGCGCGCCTGGAAGTCACCCCCGGCACCGCCGGACCGAACGCCGTGACGATCGCGCTGACCACCGCCGACGGCGATCCCGTGCGGCCGCTGGAACTTTCCGTGGCCTTCTCCCAGCCCGCCATCGGCATCGCGCCGATCAAGCGGGCACCGGCTGCCGTCGGCCCCGGCCGATACCGGCTGGAGGCCTTCGAGTTCCTCGTTCCGGGTCGGTGGACGGTCCGCGTCGAGGCCCTGATCACCGATTTCGAGAAGGCCGTCCTGACGGCCGAGGTCCCGATCCAATGACCCCGCGAGCGGCTCAGCCGTCGCAGCGCCCGACGAGGGCCCGTCGGATCTCGCGCGTGGTGCGGGTCGTCACCGCCACCTTCTCCGCCCCGGCGAGCCGGGCGACCCGGTAGACGCCCGCGCGCAAGGCCTCCGAGGGCACCGGCCGGCGTAGCTCGATGCCCCGGATCTGCCAGACGCCGTCGGCAAGCCGCGCGTCGATGAGACCCGCCACCGCGTCCTCGTAGAGGACCGGCAGGGCGAAGTAGAAGCGGCGCTGCGCGGCCGGGGTATAGGCCTCGAACTTGTAGTCGAGGCCGAACAGGGCGCCGAGGCGCGCGCGGCTGAAGAGGAGATTGTCGAGCGGCGGCACCAGCCGCACCGTCGGGCCCGCCGCGCGCGCCGCGCGGTCCCAACCCTCCTCGTCCTCCGGCCGGTACCAGTAGACCGGCGCGTCCGGCAGATCGGTCACCACCACGGGCCGCGCCAGGCCGTCCGGCAGCAGCGCCTCGACGCGGGCCCGCCAATGCCCGATCGGCGTGCCGCGCCACTGCCCGTAATGGAGCCGGGCGCGGCGCGCGATCTGCTCCGCCGTGCCGGCCTTCAGCACCGCGAGCGCCGAGGAAACCAGGAATCGCTCATAGACCGCCGCCGGCGGCGGCGCCCAGCCGACGAGCTCCGGCGCCGCGCGTTCGGTAAGGTCGAAGCAGCGGTGGAAGTGGGGCGTCCGGCCGGCGATCTGCAGGGCGATGTCCTCGAACAGATATTCGAGCGCCTTGGTCGTCTCCTTGATCGTCGAGAAGCCGCCCGGCACGCGCGCGGCGGTGAACTGCGCCGCCGTCACCGGACCGTTCGCGCGGACGGCCGCCAGGACGCGATCCATAACCGGGCGCAGCGCGTCGCGCGCCGCCTTTCGGCGCTCCGACCGGTCGGCGAAGGCCGTCACCAGGAGCGGCAGCCAGTCGCGCCGCACGGCGAACAGAGGATAATGGGTCTCGCGGAAGGCGCCGCGCTCGTAGAGCTGATCGTAGAACGCAGCGGGCGGCCCCTCGGCCCGCGCGGCCCAGGCGAGCTCCTGGTTGCGGAGCCCGCTGACCCGGATCGAATCGATCTGGATCATGCCGAGATCGGGGGCCCGCTCCGCCGCCGCATCGGGCGCCCAGAAGCCGCCCCGAAGCCCGAGCCGGTCGAGCAGGAAGGCGCGCAGCTCCGCCGAGGAAACGCGCCGCACGCACCCGCCCCGAGGCGCGCGCCTGCCGCCCTTCGCTTCGAGAACCCGCCTTTGCACGGGGTTGTTTTCGAGTCCGGCGGGGAGGGGCGTTATTCCACGGCCCCGCTCACCCCCGCCTCCGCGAAGGTCGCCATGCCGGTGTGGCAGGCAACCGCCGCCTTGAGGATCGGGATCGCGAGCGCCGCGCCGGACGCCTCGCCAAGCCGCATGCCGAGGTCGAACAGCGGCCGCTGACCCAGGATCTCGAGGAGCCGCCGATGACCCGGCTCGGCGGAGACATGGGAAACGAGGCAGTGATCGAGCGCCCTTGGATCGAAGGCGTAGAGGACCGAGGCCGCCGCCGTGCAGGCGAAGCCGTCGAGCAGAACCGGCGTGCGGGCAAGCCGCGCGGCAATTACCGCGCCGCAGATCGCCGCCAGCTCCTGCCCGCCGAGGCGGCGGAGCATATCGAAGGCGTCGGTCGCGGCGTCGCGATGGCGTTCGACCCCGGCCGCGACCACCGCCGTCTTGCGCGCGAGCGCTTCGCCCGAGACGCCGGTGCCCGGACCGACCCAGTCGGCGGCGCTGCCGCCGAAGAGCGCCGTCACGAGCGCCGCGGCGCTGGTCGTGTTCGCGATCCCCATCTCGCCGAGGCAGAGGAGGTCGATGCCGGGCTCCACCGCCATCATGCCGTAGGCGGCGGCACGGGCGCAGCTGTCCTCGTCCATCGCCGGCGCCTCGGTGAAGTCGGCCGTCGGCTGATCGAGCGCCATCTCGTAGACCCGCAGATCGGCGTCGGCCAGCTTGCACAGCTGGTTGATCGCCGCCCCGCCCTCGATGAAGTTCGCCACCATCTGCGCCGTCACCTCCGCCGGATAGGCGGAGACGCCGCGCGCGGCGACGCCGTGATTGCCGGCGAAGACGCAGACCCGCGGCCGCTCGAGTTGCGGCGGGTGCCGGCCCTGCCAGGCGGCGAGCCAGGCGGTCACCTCCTCCAGCCGGCCGAGCGCGCCGGCCGGCTTGGTGAGCGTGGCCTCGCGCGCGGCCGCCGCCTCCGCAGCCACCGTATCGGGGCCGGGCAGCTCGCGCATCACGGCGCGGATCTCGTCGAGCGAGGCCGGCGTTTCGAATCGGCTCATAGCGCCCTCGCCCGTGGAGCGGACGCGCGAACGGCTCGGTGCATGGAGACCCCCCAGGTTTCCGTCATGTGTCAGTCCATCATCTCGGCGAAGGCGCGGACCGGCATGGAGCCGGCGCCCTTGGCCCGGATCGGCAGGGCAAAGAATCGGAAGGGCCGATTCGCCGCCGCCTCCTGCAGCGCACCGAGATTGCACAGGTTTTCGACGATGAAGATGTCGTGCTCCAGGAAGCGGCTGTGGGCCGGCCGCTCGGGATCGGCGCCGTCGTCGATGTTGATCGTGTCGACGCCGACCAGCCGGGCGCCGCCCTCCGCCAGCACCCGGATCGCCGCCCGCGACAGGAAGGGATAGGTGTGGTAGGCCTCGCTGCCCCAGTGGCGGTCCCAGCCGAAGCGGCACAGCACCGCCTTGCCCGCCACGTCCAGCTCTCCGTGAGAGCCGCCGGCCGCGCCCTTCCGGAGATCCTCGATCCCGGCCATTTCGCCGGCGCGCAGATGCGTCAAGTCGATTAGCAGGCCGGGCAGGACCAGTTCCTCGACCCGGAGCGCGCCGATGTCCCGGCCATGCGGATAGCGGACGTAGGGTGCGTCCAGATAGGTGCCGATCGAGGTCTGGAAGCTCACCTCCGTCAGCGCGAACTCCGCCTTGCCCTGGTAGTTCGGGCGCGACTGTTCATGCGTCACGAGGGTGCGGATCCGGGCGGTGAGTCGAACCTCCGAGCCGTCGGCGGCGCGCATGCGGATGCCGGGCATGCCGTCCTCGAAGACGTGGCTCAGGTCGATGAAGCGGGCCATGGCGGTCGGATCTGCCTCGGAAGCGGCCCCCGGGCCTGCCGAAGCCCCGGATGCCGCCGAATCAGCCGCAAGTTGGCGCGGCTTTCTGCCGCCCGTCAACTGTCCTATAACCGGAACGTAGTAACAGGCCACGAAGCGCGGCCAAGCCAAGGGTTGCGAAACGGCTATGCACCAGCCATCCGATGCCCGCCCGCCGGTGAGAGATGTCCTCGCGGCTTGGTGGGCGGATCTCAAGACGGCGCTCAGCTTCCTGAGCCGGCTGCCGATCCCGGTGGAGGGGAGCGGCGTTCTGCCGCGTGCGGCCCGCAGCTTTCCGCTCGTCGGCCTGGTGATCGGGCTGATCGGGGCGGTCGCTTTCGCGCTGGCCACATGGCTCTCGCTTCCGGGGCTGCTGGCGGCCAGCATCGCCGTTGCGGCGACGATCCTCGCCACCGGCGCCATGCACGAGGACGGGCTCGCCGATACGGCGGACGGGTTCGGCGGCGGTGTCGACCGCGACGGCAAGCTCGCCATCATGCGCGACAGCCGCATCGGCAGCTTTGGCGTGCTGGCGCTGATCCTGTCGGTCTTGATGCGGGTCTTCGCGCTCTTCCTCCTGACCGAGCCGCTGATCGAACTGGGGCTACCGGACGAGGCGCGGTCGCTGGCGACGGGCGCGCTGATCGCCGCCCACGCCGTCTCGCGATCGGTGCTGCCAGCGATCATGCACCGCGAGACCTTGGCGCGGGAGACGGGATTCGCCGTCGCCGCGGGACGGCCGGACCAGACGACGGTCCTCTGGTCGCTCGGCCTCGGCGCCGCCATCGCCCTGCTGTGCCTCGGTCCCGCCATTGCGGTGGTGGCGCTGGCGGCGGCCGGCCTGGCGACGGCCGCGGTGGTCTGGCTTGCCCGGACGCAGATCGGCGGCTATACCGGCGATGTGTTGGGCGCGGTTCAGCAGACCACCGAAATCGCCGTGCTGCTGGCGATCCTCGCCCTGCAGTAACACCCTTAAACAGCGACGGTGTCATGACGGCGGCGACCACCCGCTGGTGGTGGATCCGGCACGCGCCGGTCACCTGCCACGGCGGACGCATCTATGGCCAGGACGATCACCCGGCCGATTGCACCGACCCGGCCCTGTTCAGGGGCCTTGCCGCGGCGTTGCCGCCGGACGCGGTCTGGGTGGCCAGCCATCTCCGCCGCACGCACCAGACCGCGGAGGCGATCGCACGGGCGATCCGTGCCGCGAATGGCGCCGGCGGGGAGCCGGACTCATCCCCTGAGCCGTTGCCTCGCCCCCTGATCGAACCGGGACTCGCCGAGCAGCATTTCGGCGAGTGGGAGGGCCTGACCATCGACGAGCTGAAGAGTCGGCGCAACGCCGACGCCTGGCACCGATTCTGGCTTGCACCGGCCCACGAAGCGCCGCCGGGCGGCGAAAGCTTCGAACAGGTGGTGGAGCGCGTCGCCGCCACCGTGGAACGGCTGACGGCAGCCTATCGCGGGCGGGACATCGTCGCCGTCGCCCATGGCGGATCGATCCGCGCCGCGCTGGCGATCGCACTCGGTCTCGAGCCGGAGCGCGCGCTCTCCTTCGTGATCGACAACTGCTCGCTCACGCGGCTCGACCACATCGACGAGCCCGGCACGGTGACGGGCGGCGGGGCCTGGCGGGTCACGACCGTTAACCTGCATCCGAAGGCGCCGTTCGGTCTATGAGCCTCTGCCCTGAAATTGCCAAACTCTCGCGCTTCCGTTACACGGCGAAGGCGTCCCGGGCCGTCGAGCTCGCCGGGCGATCGAATTGGGACCCTGGAAGGATGGATCGATGACACGGACCGGACCGATCTTTGTCAGCCTTCTTCTGCTTTTGCTCGGCGCCGGGCTGGCACGGCCAGCGGCGGCGCTGTCCGCGCAGCAGGAGATCATCGACAGGGCACGAATCACCTTCGACAAGCTGACCACGGATCCAGAATTCACGGAACTTCCGGCTTACGTCCAGAAGGCGAAGGCACTGCTGATCTTTCCCGAACTGGTCAAGGGCGGCTTCATCATCGGCGGCGAGGGCGGTACCGGGGTGCTGGTGGTCCGCGGCGACGGACAGGAGGGCTGGAGCTACCCGGCCTTCTATACCCTGGCGGCCGGCAGCGTCGGCCTGCAGATCGGCGGCCAGGTCTCCCAGGCCATCTTCACGATCATGAGCCAGAAGGCGCTCGATGCGATCCTCGACAACCAGATGAAGTTCGGTGGCGACATCAGCCTGGCGGCGGGGCCGCTCGGCAAGGGACTCGGCGCCGACACCACGACGAACCTGAGCGCCGATGTCTACAGCTTCGCCAAGACCGCAGGCCTGTTCGGCGGCGTCTCGTTCGAGGGTGCCGCGATCCTGAAGCGGGACTCGTGGAACGAGGCCTACTACGGCAAGGGAGCGACGCCTTACGCCATTGTCATCCAGCGGAGCTTCTCGAACCCGAACGCCGACATGCTGCGTCACGCGCTCGCGCCCTATTGAAGGCTGCGGCTGCGCCCCGTTGAAGCCGGCGGCGAAGAGGCGCCATCCGGCGCGGTGATTTGCCGCGCCCCTGGAATCCGAAACAGGCGACCACGACGGTGGCATCGCGGGCGTTCGCGCTTATATTCCAGCCATGCCGAAGACGCCCCTTGCCCGAATCGTCGCCCTGGTTTCGCTCGTGCTGGCCCTGGTCCTGGCCGGTTTCGTCGGCTGGACATTGCTTCGGACGCCGACGGAACGGACGGCCGGGGCGACGTCGGTGTCGATCGGCGGGCCGTTTTCGCTGACCGACCAGTTCGGACAGCGCCGGACCGACAAAGACTTCGCCGGCCAGCTCAAGCTGATCTATTTCGGTTTCACCTATTGCCCGGATGTCTGCCCGACGGAACTGCAGGCGATGTCCACGGCGCTGGACCTTCTGGACGCCGACGCGGAGAAGGTGACGCCGATCTTCATCACCATCGACCCCGAGCGGGACACGGTGGAACAGATGAGCGCCTATGCGGCGTACTTTCATCCGCGGCTGGTGGCCCTCACCGGAACGCCGGAGGAGATCGCGGCCGTGGCCAAGGCCTACCGGGTCTACTACGCCCGGGTCGAGACGGGCCAGGAGGGCGCTTACACGATGGATCACTCTTCGTTCATTTACCTGATGGGGCCGGACGGACGGTATCTCACCCATTTCGGCCCCGGCACCGCACCGGAGGAAATGGCCGAAACCATCCGGCAGCATCTTTAATGCGGGTTTCTTGAGTCAGACGGCCCGCCGGGCCCGTTAACATCTTCTTAAACTCCCCAATTGACCCTGCTCCGGACCGCGCGATAATCGCCGCAGGGGATTCCGGATCGAGGTCTTCATGCTTTATCAGGCGCGCGACGCGCAGCTTTCGGCGCTTGGCCCGGCGCGGCTGGCCGCCGAGGCGCTGCAGCACCTTCTTACCCATCCGCTCCTGCCGCCGTCCTACACGCTCGCCGGACGCGCCGCAGCGGCGGCCTGCGAGCTGTTCGAGCGGGTGACCCGTCACTACGCGAAGCCGGAATTCGGGCTGGACCACACGGTGGTCGCCGGGCAGCGCAGGGCGGTGCGCGAGGTGACGGTGGCCGTCCGGCCGTTCTGCCGGCTGATCCGCTTCGAGCGCGATCTGCCAGACCCGGGCGCGGACCCGCGGGTCCTGGTGGTGGCACCCATGTCCGGGCACCACGCGACGCTGCTGCGCGGCACGGTCGAGGCCCTGCTGCCCGATCACGACGTCTACATCACCGACTGGACGGACGCACGCAGCGTGCCGCTTACCCTGGGGTCCTTCGACCTCGACGACTATATTGACTACGTGATGGCGTTTCTGCGGCTCCTTGGGCCCGAGGTTCACGTGCTGGCGATCTGCCAGCCCTCGCCGCCCGTGCTTGCGGCCGTGGCGCTCATGGCGGCGGCGGGCGACCCGGCACAGCCGCGCTCGATGACGCTGATGGGCGGTCCGATCGACACGCGGATCAGCCCGACGGCGGTCAACGCGTTCGCGACCTCCCGCCCGCTGTCCTGGTTCGAGAATACGGTAATCCACCAGGTTCCGTTCTACTATCCGGGCTATCCGCGTCGGGTCTACCCGGGGTTCCTGCAGCTCAGCGGCTTCATGTCGATGAACCTCGACCGCCACGTCGGCGCCCATCTGGAGCTGTTCCGTCACCTCGTCCGGGGCGACGGCGAGGGCGCGGCCGCACACCGGCGGTTCTACGACGAGTACCTGTCCGTGATGGACTTGACCGCGGAGTTCTATCTGCAGACGATCCGGACCGTGTTCCAGGAGCACGCCCTGCCGCGCGGCCGCATGATGCACCGAGGCGTGCGGGTGGAACCGGCGGCAATCCGCAAGACCGCGCTGATGACGGTGGAAGGCGAGCGGGACGACATCTCCGGCGTCGGGCAGACTCGCGCCGCCCACGACCTTACGCCCGGTATCCCCGACGAGCGGCGCGCGCACTGGCTGCAGCCGGGCGTCGGCCATTTCGGAATCTTCAACGGCCGGCGGTGGCGCGAGGAAATCCGCCCCCGGGTCAGCGCCTTCATCCGCGCCAACGCGTGAGGAGCACCGCCGCCGACTCCGCCGAGGATAGGGTCATGGGCGACGCCCCGTTCTGGAAGACGAAGAGCCTCGCCGAGATGACCCAATCCGAGTGGGAATCGCTGTGCGACGGCTGCGGCAAATGCTGCCTGCTGAAGCTCGAATATGAGGACACCGGCGCGGTCGAGTACACCGACGTCGCCTGTCGGCTGCTCGATCCCGAGAGCTGCCGCTGCCGCAGCTACCGCCTCCGCAAGGCCCTGGTCGAGGACTGCGTCCGGCTGACGCCGGACATGGTCGGCCGGCTCTCCTGGCTGCCCGCCACCTGCGCCTATCGTCTGATCGACGAGGGGCGCGACCTCTACTGGTGGCATCCGCTTGTCTCCGGCGACCCGGAGACGGTCCACCGAGCCGGCATCTCCGTCCGCGGCCGCGCCGTCAGCGAGGACACGGTTCCGGACGAGGAGCTCGAGGATCACGTGGTGGCGTGGACGGAATGATCCCTCCGACGGATACCGAGGGCGGACGGCCGCTGAAACCACGCGGGCATGCGGAACGCGGGCCGGGTCGTTATCCGATCGCGTTTCGCCCGTAACCATTTTTCCGATTTCTGAGATCGTCCCGTAGCGCCGTTTTCCGACCGTCGCGACGGAGGCCAACCCGATCGGCACGGAACGCGCGGGCGCACGATTCGATCAGCGACCGCCCCCACGGCGCGCAAGCATCGGATAGAATGAACGACGGCACCCCCCTAATCAGGGGGATGTATGCCACCCGCAACAGGATGACCGCCATGCTGCAGACGAAGGAGGAGTATCCCGCCCCGCCGCAAACAGAGGCCGCGACCGAGTCCCGGACCGCGGAATCCCGGCCGACCGATCCCCAGGTTGCGGTCGTCCAGCGCGCCTGCCGCTTCATCGAGGCGCGGATCGGCACCGGCTCGGTGGCCAACGATCCCGAAACCGGTGAGACCGTGTCGCGCGCAAGGAACGACGAGGCGGCAAACTGCGAAGCGGGGAACGGCGTCGTCACCCTGGCCGAACTCGGCGCCCATTGCGGGGTCAGCCCCTGGCATCTGCAGCGGATGTTCAAGCGGATCATGGGCGTCAGCCCGCGGCAATATGCCGATGCGCGGCGGCTCGCGCGGTTCCGCGCCGGGCTGCAGCAGGGCGACGGTGTCGCCGCCGCGACCTATGACGCCGGCTTCGGCTCCTCCAGCCGGGTCTACGAGCGGGCAGCAGCGGCCCTCGGCATGACACCGGCGACCTATGCCAAGGGTGGACGGAATGCCCGAATCGCCTACGCCCTGGCCGATTCGGCGCTCGGCCGGCTGCTGGTGGCGGCGACCGCGCGCGGCATCTGCTTCGTCGGCCTGGGCGAGACGGACGAAGAGCTGGAGCGGGCCCTGCGGCGGGAGTTTCCGGCGGCCGAGGAGATCCGCCGGGAGGACGCCGCGCTGGGCGCCGCGGTGGCGGCCCTGCTGCGCTATATCGCGGGCGAGGAGCCGCATGTGGACTTGCCCCTCGACATCCGCGCCACGGCCTTCCAGCGCCGGGTCTGGGAAGAGCTGCGGCGGATCCCGCATGGCGAGACCCGGACCTACAGCGAGATTGCTCGCGCTCTCGGCGACCCGAAGGCCCGGCGGGCCGTCGGCCGCGCCTGCGCCACAAACCCCGTTCCGCTGGTCGTCCCCTGCCATCGGGCCCTGCGCCAGGACGGCGCCCTCGGAGGGTACCGATGGGGCGTCGAACGCAAGCGCGCGCTGATCGACCAGGAGGCCAAGCGGCCCCGGAAATTCACAGGAACAAATACCTAACCGCGAGCGGCCATCTTGCCCGGAACGGGGGGGCCGGGCTATAGAGACGATATGCCGAAAAGTCGCTCCATCGCCGAGCCCTCCCGTCCCAAGGCCGCCGGTCGGACGCGGCGGCCGGGCGGCCGAACGGGGCGGCTTGCGGCGAATCAAGGCATGAGGAACGAGTCGTCCGAGAGGCAGGTCCTGCCCTTGGGGGACCGCCTTGTTCCCCTTGTGTTCCAGCAGAACAAGCGGGCGCGGCGGATCATCATCCGGCTCGATCACGGCACTGCGGGGGTCGTCATCGTCCTGCCGACGCGCGCAAGCCGCGACCAGGGCCGCCGCTTTGCCCTCATGAACAAGGGCTGGATCCGCGATCGGCTGGCGATGCTGCCGCCGGCCGTGCGCTTCGAGCATGGCGCAGTCATCCCCTTTCTGGGCGTCGACCACCGCATCCGCCACCGGCGGCAATCGCGGCCGGCGATCTGGCGCGAAGGCCAGGAGATCCATGTCGGCGGCGACCCTGCGCTTCTGTCGGAGCGGCTCACCGAATGGCTGAAGCGCGAGGCGCGGCGCGAGATCGAGCGGCGGGCCCGGCGCAAGGCGGCGCAGATCGGCCGTGAGATCGCCGGGATCACCATCCGCGACCCGAAGAGCCGCTGGGGAAGCTGCTCGCCCACGGGCGCCCTGTCCTTCTCCTGGCGCCTGATCCTCGCCCCGCGCCCGGTCCTCGACTACGTCGTGGCGCACGAGGTGGCCCACTTGAAGGAACTGAACCACGGGCCGCGCTTCTGGAAGCTGTGCGGCACGCTGACGCGCGATGTCGAAGGCGCCCGCGCCTGGCTCCACCGGCACGGGCCGGCCCTCCACCGCTACGGTTGCTGACGGTCCGGGCCAGAGCTCTCCCCGCCCCGGCTTTCGTCCTTTGCCCTGACCGTCGCCGACCGTTTTGCCCCGGCCTCGTGCGGGGATGACGGGCCGGACGCCCCGGCTAATCCCGTTTCCGGTTCAGACTGGTGATGCGCTCAAGCCACTTCTCCAGCGTGCTCTGCTCTCCCGGCGCCCCCGCCTGGGCGCCGCCCGCGGATCGGGCCTGGGCGCCCGAACCCGGCTGCTGCGCTGCTTCCGCGATGGCCGGGGCCAGCAGCGGCCGGGCGGGCCGACCCTCCAGCGCCCGGCTCATGAAGCCCTGCCAGAGCCGGGCCGGCATGGTTCCGCCGGAGATCGCCGCCATGGGCGCGCCGTCGTCGTTGCCGAGCCAGACGCCGGTAACGAGTTCGGCGGTGAAGCCGACGAACCAGGCGTCGCGGAAGTCCTGGCTGGTGCCGGTCTTGCCGGCGGCGGGCCGATCGAGACCGGCCTGACGCCCCGTGCCCCACTCCACCGTCGCGGTCATCAGATCGACCATCTCCGCCACGTCGCCCGGACGGACCAGACGGCCGAGCCCGGAACCGGAGCGGTGATAGAGGATCACCCCCCGGCTGTCGCGGATCTCCTCGATGCCGTGCGGCCAGACGCCGTATCCCTGGTTTGCAAAGACGCTGTAGGCGGCGGTGAGCTCGATCAGGGACACCTCGCTGGCGCCAAGCGCGATGCTCGGATGGGCGGCGAGGTCACTGGTGATACCGAGGCGCTGCGCGGCCGCCACCACGGCGTCGCGGCCCACCCGCTCCGAGATCTGGACCGCGACGCTGTTGAGGGACCGGGCGAAGGCCTCGCGCAGCGTTACCTCGCCGTAGTACCGGTTGTTGTAGTTGTCCGGCCTCCACTTGCCGACCGAGATGGGCCGGTCCACGAACCGGCTGTCGGGCGTAAGGCCGCTTTCCATGGCGGCGAGGAAAACGAAGAGCTTGAAGGCCGAGCCCGGTTGCCGCAGCGCCTGGGTCGCGCGGTTGAACTGGCTGCGGGCATAAGCGCGGCCGCCGATCATGGCGCGGACGGCGCCGTCGGGCGTCATCGCGACCAGGGCGCCCTGCTGGACTTTCGCCTCGGCGCCGTGCTCCGCCAGCAGGCGGGTCATTTCCTCCTGGGCGATGCGCTGCAGCCGCGGATCGAGGGTGGTGACGACCACGAGGTCGCGGTCGCTGTAGCCGACATAGCCCGAGACCTGATCCAGCACCCAGTCGGCGAAGTACCGGCCCGTCGGCGCGGCCACGACGACGCCGGCACCGCCCTGGCTCTGCGCCACCTGCTCCGCCTGCGCGGCGGTGAGGTAGCCGGCCGCGACCATGTTCCGGAGCACCAGCTCCGCCCGTGCGGCCGCGGCATCCGGATCCGACAACGGGTTGTAGCGCGAGGGAGCCTTCAGGAGCCCCGCCAGCATGGCCGCCTCGTAGACCGTTACCGCCGCCGCCGGCTTGCCGAAGAAGCGCCGCGCCGCCGCGTCGACGCCATAGGTGCCGGCGCCGAAATAGACCCGGTTGAGGTAGAGGCTGAGGATCTGGTCCTTGGTGAATTTGTGCTCGAGCCAGAGAGCGAGCAGTATCTCCTGGCCCTTGCGGCGGATCGTCCGCTCGGGCGTCAGGAAGATGTTCTTCGCAAGCTGCTGCGTGATGGTGCTGCCGCCCTGCGAGAGCTCCCAATCGCGCAGATTGACGTAGAGCGCGCGGGCAAGGCCGATCGGGTCCACGCCGAAATGCTCGTAGAACCGCCGGTCCTCGGTCGCCAGCACGGCCCGCGGCAGATAGGGCGGCAGGTCGGCGAGGCGGACCGGCTCGCCGTACAAGTCGCCGTAGGTCGCGATGACGGTGCCGTCGGACGCGAGCAGCGTCACGCTGGGGCGGCGGTTGATCTCGTTCAGCTTGGAGACGTCCGGCAGGTCGTAGGCCAGCCAGGCCGTGAAGCACAGCGCGAAGAAGGCCGCCCAGACCAAGGCAACGACGCTCCACTTGACCAAGAAGGGAAGGATCGACCGGCGGGCGGTGCGCGACTTGGCGGTGCCGGAACGACGCCCACCACCGTTGCCTCGCCCGTTGCCTGTGTGAGAACGGCCGGCGGTTCGGCGGCCGTTGCGAGAGGGTCGGGATTTCTTCTGTGCCATCGACCCGCTGTTTACGAGATTCGCCGTGGGGATGCCAATAGAACTGCCCGACGCGGACGGCGCCGCCGACTGTGTTGCGGGCTTCTCGGCCAATTGCCTGGCCCGGAGCCGCATGGCAGCATCACTGCGCCCCTGCTTCGGCGAATGACGGAGTCCATGCCTGTCTCTCGTTCCCCTTTCGTCATTCGCGCGGCAACGCCCCGCGACGGCGAGCGCGTCGCCGAAATGGCGGCGGCTCTGTCCCGTGAGGAGGGCGGGCCACCTTCGCGGTTCTCGGCCGAGGCCTTTCGGCGCGACGGGTTCGGCCAAAGTCCCGCCTTCGCCTGCCTGGTCGCCGAACGCGACGGCACCGTCATCGGCTACGCGCTCCACCACCCCGATTACGACACGGGCCGGCTCGCGCGGGGCGTCTACCTATCCGATCTTTATGTCGAAAAGACGGCACGGCGACTGGGAGCCGGCCGCGCCCTGATGGCGGCAACCGCCCGTGCCGGGCGGCGCTTGGGGACGCGTCGGCTGGGGTGGGGCGTGCTCCGCCACAACGCGCCCGCGCGCCGCTTCTACGAAACCATCGGCCGGGAACGGGACGGGGCGCTGATCTGCTCCGTCGCCGCGGAGCGGTTCGAGCGCCTGGCGAAGGGCGCCGCGCCGCTGTCGGCGCCGGCCGTCATCCGCCCGGCCCGGCCGGCCGACGGCGGCGCGCTCGCCGCGATGCTGGGCGCGTTCAAGGCCGAGACGCACCGGTCGCCCCCGGCGGAGGCCGAGCCTGTCCTGCGCGCCCACGGCTTCGGCCCCGGGGCCGCTTTCGCCGCCCTGATCGCGGAACGGGACGGGATCCCGGTCGGCTACGCGCTGTTCGTGCCCGCCTATGACACGGAAAGCAGCGCCCGCGGCGCCTTCCTTTCGGACCTCTACGTCACACCGGCAGCGCGCGGCCGGGGACTCGGCCGCACCCTGATCGCCGCGACCGCCCGCGCCGCCGCCCGCAACGGCGGCCATTTCATTTACTGGGAGGTGCCGAAGAGCGATTCCCGGGCCCGGGCGCTCGGCAAGGGCATGGCGGAAGAGCTGGAGCAGGTCATCCTCTGCGTCGCCGAGGGAGAAGACTTCGACCGGCTCGCCGCGGCGGAGTCGGCCTGAAGGCAGCTTCAGGGAAAGGGGCGCGCCGGCACGGCGCCCGTTTCCGGTGACACCGTGCCGGTCCCCCGCGCCCTTGACGGCCGTCGCGCCTAGCTCGTGGCGAAGTCGCCCAGGTGCTGCATCTGGGCGTCGGCGTTGACGCCGAGCAACGAGACGTCGTCCGATCCGGACTCCACCGCGTCAAACGAAGCGGCGGCCGTGTCGTCCCCGACTCCGTTCAGGCCATCGAGAATCGACTGATCCTCGATCGGGTCGGGCTGCGGGGCAGTGCCCTCATCGATGACCGCGCTGAAGTCGAGCCCGTCCTGATCGGTCTCGCCGCCCAGGGCCGCGCCCGCCGACTGAAGTGCAGCATCGTCCTCACCGCCGTCCGCCGGATCGGCTTCGCCGGCCTCCGTCGCGGCCGCGCTATCCGCCGCCGCGTCGCTGCCGTCGCCGGCCGTATCGTCACCGGCGGCATCATCCGTGGCGACATCCTCGGCGGCGCCAGCCTTTTCGGCGGCTTCCCCGGCGGCGGCGCCCTGGTCGGCCCCGTCATCGTCGGCGCCTTCGGACGCGGCGATCCCGGCCTGAGTCTGGGTTTCGGTTTCCGCCGAGTCGGTGGCGTCATCGCCGCCTTCCGCCACGCCGAGGTCATCCTCGGAGGCCACGGCGTCGTCCGTGGCGACGGTGCCCAGCACGCTCAGATTGACCGCCGGCCCACCGATGTTCTCGAAGCCGACGGACGAGACGTCGGACAGGTAGAAGTCCTCCCCGCCCGTGATCTCGAGAGCGACGACAGACGACGCGCCCGCCGAGGAGTCGGCGCCTTGGCCGTCATCGGTACCGGCCGCATCGTCCGCGGAGCCGACGGCGACGTCGCCGTCATCGTCACCGGCGGTGAGACCGGTGTCGATGGCAAGGTCGGTGACGGCGAAGTCACTGGAGTCGTTGATCCGAAGAGCGGCGCCTTCCTCGAGCGAGGCATCGTCCGCCACCCGGATCGTCGCACCGTTCCCGTCGATCTTGAAGCCCTCCGCACCGTCCAGGAGCAGCCCTCCGGTGAGGGTGTAGACGCCATCGGCCTCGAAATTCAGCGTGCCGCCGTTCTGCTGGAGATGATCGAGCGCCGCCTGGATCGCGGCGGTGTCGTCGGTCCCGTCATTGGCCGTTGCACCAAATTGCTCAACGTCGACGGAAGAACCGGAAAAGTTCATGACCTCGTCCAGATCCGGAAAAGTTGATTCGGTGACTTCATTCCTCAGTTCGGCAGATTCATTTCGCATTACGCCTCCGTTTCTTGATAGAGCCAAGACAATAAGGGCGATAGCATTTATCTATCAGCCCTCGGCCCTGTTTCAGTGATGCCAAATTATTTGTTGTCTGTGCGTGGCATTATCGGGCGGAAAAAGTGAGAGGCGCCATGCGCTTGTCCCCCGACGGTCGCGGCGGTGTGGCGACGGTTGCCCGAGCCACATTTTAACTGTAATCCGCCGGTTGCCTGGGATGCGGAAACCGCACGGAACGAGGAGGGCATTGCGAGGCATGGATCGGCAACAGGATCGGGACGGTACGGCCCAGGACGGCCAAACGGGCTCCCGGCTCGACAAGGTCCTGTATGCGGGCTTTCTGGCGGCGCTGATGGCGCTTGCCCTGGTGGCGGGCGCCGTCCTGACCGCGGCCGACGTCTTCCCCGGCGCGCAGATCGCCCGCGCCTACCAGGGCGCCAGGGCGCTCTACGACAAGATGACCGCTTACCAGGACGTCTATGCCTCCGACCTTTGGCATCCGGCGCGCTGGCCCGACAAAGGCGTCACGGTCCATCTTCCCGCGCGCGCGCAGGAGGGCGTGACGCTCTACACCTCGGGCCACGACGCCGCGGCGTTCCTGGTGTCGATGGACGGAACGGTGCTGCACGAATGGCGCCGGCCGTTCAGCACCGTCTGGGACGACGGCGCGGCGGTGAAGGAGCCGCAGCCCGACCCCTATGTCTACTTTCGCAAGGCGGTGGTCTATCCGAACGGCGACCTTCTCGCGGTCTATGAGGGCGTCGGCGACACGCCCTACGGCTATGGTGTGGTCAAGCTGGACCGCAATTCGGAGGTGATCTGGAGCTATCTGGACCATGCCCATCACGACATCGACATCGGGCCCGACGGGCGGATCTATGCGCTGACCCACGACTTCACGGACAGGCCGCTCGACGGGTACGGGAACATCGCGTCACCGCGGCTCGACGACTTCCTCGTCGTCCTGTCGCCCGAGGGCGAAGAGATCAGGAAGATCCCGCTGATCGACGCCGTCGCCGCGTCGCCCTACCGGCACCTGCTGCACACCGTCTCCTGGTACGCCGTCGGCGACCCGCTCCACGCGAACACCGTGGACGTCATCACCGAGGAGACCGCGGCACGCTTTCCGTTCGGCAAGCCCGGGCAGATCCTGCTGTCCTTCCGGGAACTCGGGGCCATTGGAGTGCTTGACCCCGACAGCGGAGAACTCGTCTGGGCGGCGCGCGGCCCCTGGATCGGGCAGCACGATCCGGACATCTTACCGAACGGACATATCCTCCTGTTCGACAATTACGGCCATTTCGACACCCCGGAAGGTGGATCGCGGGTGATTGAGTTCGATCCGCGGACGATGGAGATCGTCTGGCAATATGCCGGGACCGCCGACCGGCCGCTGAACAGCCAGATCCGCGCCTCCCAGCAGCGGCTCGGAAACGGCAATACGCTGATCACGGAATCGAGCGGGGGCCGCATCGTCGAAGTCACGCCCGAGGGTGAGATTGCCTGGGAGTTCGTCAATCCGGTCCGCGGCGGTCCGCAAGGCGATCGGATCCCGATCATCTGCTGGGCGCAGCGCCTCGACCCGAACACCCTCGATCCCGATCTGCTTGTGCCGGATACCCCCGCGACGGAGGCCCGGTCGTAAGGCGCCCGGGCCCGGGTCGATTCTTCTGCTCCGGCGCCCTTAGGGCGCCCGAGGCCGTGCACGCCGGCGGCAGGGGCGGCTCCGCGCCCCGAGCGGTCGAACATGATGCACGGGCGGAGAGGCCTTCGCCTGTCGACGAAATTTACAGCGCCGGCGAGCCGCAGAGCGGCTGATAAGACCTTGTTGTTAAGGATATTTGTTAACGATTTGCCCGATATTCGCTACCGTCGGTAGCCGAACCGGCTTGGCTATGCACCGACCCGGCGTCGAGAATTTTAACAATTATTAACAAGATCGCACCGCACCGCGACCCCGCCACCACCACTGCCGTCAAAACCCGATGAAAACCAGGTCATTAGCGCGTCTGGTACGGGGCTTGCTGCAAGCCGACCCGGGTCACCGGTCGGCGCAAGCGAACCCCGCGAAGCCGGCCGGGGGCTGAGTTCATGAACACGGAGTACGGAGTTGATGACACATTGGCAAAAGCTCGCTGGAGGCGGTGCACTGGCAATCCTGCTGCTTTCCGGTGCGGCCGATCCGGCCGCTGCGGCCCCGATCTCGACCTGGAGCTATGAGATCAACAACGCGTTCACCGAATGGACGCCGGGAGGGACCATCGGGTTGAACCCCAACCCGGTCCTGGGCGGTGCGACCCGCCTCGAATGGCCGCAGAGCTTCGAAGGACCGCGAAGCGCGCTGGAAGTCGACAGCGTCGTGACGGGCAACAACCTCGTTACGAACGGCGCCGCGGTGGCGGGTCCGCAAATGACGCATTTCAACAATCCGATCCCGACGCATTTGCAGGACGAGTACCTGATGAGCGGCAAGCTGAGCATCCAGGCGACGCTCACGCCCTCTGTGCCGTCGGCAGGCGGGTCGGTCGGTCCGATGGAGACGTTCTTCGATTTCCTGTTCATGGAAACCGAGAACAAGAGCCCCTGCGGCTTCGATTCGACCAGCACCTGCGACGACATCTTCCTGCTGGTCGCCACCGGCGAAACCGCACAGACATTCGACTTCGAGGGCGAGACCTACACGCTGATATTCGGATCGGAGGAGCTGATGCCGCTCAGTGCGGACGAATGCGGCCTGTTCGGCCTTGCCGACTGCATCGGCTTCACCACCACGGAACGTGGCCTTACGCGATTCAACACGAACCTCAGGATCAGGGGGCCGCAAACGGCCGTGCCGGAGCCGGGGATCCTGGCCCTGTTCGGAGTGGGCCTCGCCGCGCTCGGCCTCATCCGGCGCCGGAAGGCGGCGTAACCTCCGTCTGTGCCTTCGCGGGAGCGGCGGCCCTTCGGGGTCGCCGCTTTTTCCGTCTGCCGGCCGAGCGACCCGGTCGTCATCGGCCTGTTGCTCCGGCGCAGGACCTTTGCTTGACATGCGGCGAGAATCCCGAGGCTCGCTCCGGCCTCGAGCGGGACCTGATGCCGGAGGAGATCTGACGCCACGGCGCCATCCTGGTATCAGCCGCCGCGGTTGGCGTAGGGCTCCTCCGCGTCATCGGGTGCGGCGATGTCCACCGCCGCCGCCCGGGTCAGATGCGCCTTCAACTCGGCGATCCGGTCGGGCGACCATCCTGTCGCATCCGTGAGTGTCAGCCACGCGTCGACATAATGCGCCGGCGCATAGACATGCGCCGTAGCCCATCGGTGTCGTCGACGCCATCAGCAGGTCCAGCGCGAGCTGGAGCATCGTGACGACCGGATACCAGCGCAGCTCCGGCGACACGTCCGGACCGCGCGGCGGCACCATCCAGTCCGGCCGGCGATAGAGGTAGCGATGGTCGAAGAAGGTGACCGCGTCGCTCGCATATTGCAGGTAGAGGATGCGTATCGGGCCCCAGCCGCCCTCCGGCCGGCCGGACAGCCCGTTCTGGTTCATGAACCGGATGAGTGAGCCGTCCCGGAATCGCGGGAGCCATGCCGGGGAGCCGGCGTTCCGCTCCGTCGTGGCCCAGCGCCAGATCCGGCTCGTGAAGGGCGGACCGCTCCATAAGGCGCCGTGGATCGGATCCTCGAGAATCTCGAACAGCTCCGCCGACCGCTCGGAGTTCATGGCGCCGAGGCTGAGGCCGTGCAGGTAGAGCTTTGGCCGCCTGTCCTTCGGAAGCGTGGTCCAGTAGCCGTAGATCCGCGAGAACAGGGCGCGCGCGCCCGCCTCGCCAAAGCCCGGCTGCACCAGCAGCGAGATCGGGCTGGCCAGGTAGGAGTACTGCATTGCGACGGTGGCGACGTTGCCGTGTTGCAGATACTCGACGCTGTCGATCGCGCCCGGATCGACCCAGCCCGACCCGGTCGGCGTGACGACGACGAGCAGGGACCGGTCGAAGGCGCCCGTGCGCTTCAGCTCCTCAAGCGCGAGCGTCGCGCGCTGCTCCGGGGTCTCGGCGGAGCGCAGGCCCACATAGACCCGGATTGGCTCGAGCGCGTCTTGGCCGGATATGGCGCTGATATCGCGGGCGCTCGGTCCGGAGGCGACGAATTCGCGGCCGGCCCGCCCAAGCTCCTCCCAGCGCAGGAGCGAAGCGGGGCTGCCCGACCTCAGCGCCGATTTCGGCTGCGGGGCCGTGGGCTCGATCAGGGCATCGTATTGCTGGGCCGTGGAGTCGACGACGCGCAGCGAGACCCGGAAGAAGACCTCGCTGGCGAGCGACCAGAACAGAAGCAGCGCGGCGACGGCTCCGATCACATTGGCGGCCCGTCGCGGCGCGAAGCGACGAGCATGCCCGGCGCTGCGGCGCATGGCCAGCGCAAAGAGCCGGGCCAGCCCCAGCAGCAGGAGAAAGATCGCCGCCGCCACGATGCAAACCGTGATCGGGTGTCCGCTCGCGACCGGATCGAGTTCCATCCGCGTACGGATCGAGTTCTGCCATTCGGCGCTGCGCCATAGGAACGCAGCCGCCGTCACCGCGCACAGGACGGCGATGACGCGGTTGGCGATGTCGAGAGCGCGGTCGCGGGGGACCGGAAGCTCCATGTAGCGCCATAGCCAGCGCAAGAAGACGCCCGCGCCGTAGCCGACGGCGAATACGGACCCACCGAGGACGCCCTGGGTGACGGCGGTTCGGGGCACCAGGGTGGGCGTCAGGGATGCGGCGAAGAACAGCGTTCCCAGGATCAGCCCCGTCCCGGACAGCGAGCGCCACAATCCCACGGGCCAGCGTGTCACGCCCTGTCCCCTCCTTAGGGAGCGTACGAGACCCTATGATTGCCGCCTTTGCGGATTGTTCAATGCCTTGCGACCGTCTCGCCCGCTGCGCGAACTGTGCCGCGGCGTATTATCCGGCGAGAGCAGAGTGCATGGCCCGGCCTTCGGGTGGTCTTACGGGTCGCCTAGTGCAAAGCCCAGATCGCCTGTCTGGCCAACGCGCCGGCATCTCCTAGCCCGGCACGGAACATTTCCGCATCGCCGTGGACTCTGCTTCAAACTCTGACGCAAGTGCCTCGGGCTTTGCCCGAAAGTCCGTTCAGGGCGCTGACTGGGAAACGAGCTTCAAGGTTTCCCAATCATTGCTGCAGTGATCACCGACCGGAACGGACTACACGTCCAGATTGGCCACGCTCAGCGCGTTGGACTGGATGAACTCGCGGCGCGGCTCGACGACGTCGCCCATCAGGGTCGAGAAGACCTCCTCGGCCTCGTCGACATGGCTGATCTTGACCTGCAGCAGCGCGCGCGCCTCAGGATCGAGCGTCGTCTCCCAGAGCTGGTCCGGGTTCATCTCGCCCAACCCCTTGTAGCGCTGCACCGACACGCCTTTGCGGCCGGTCGTCATCACCGCCTCAATGAGCGCGATCGGACCGGTGATCTCGATCTCCCGGTCTTTGACGGTCAGCACGCCGTGCCGCTCATAGGTCTGCTGCAGCTCCGGCGCCATGGCGTCGAGGCGGTGGCTTTCGGCGCTGCGGATCAGTGAACCGTCGATCGCGTAGCGGTAGGGCACGCCGCGCAGGCGGCGGCTGAAGACGAGCCCGCCCTCCGCATCGACCTCCCCGGTCCAGCCCCGCTCCTCCGGCGGCGACAGAAGGTCGAGCCGGCGGGCGATGTAGGCCGCGGCCGCGTTGGCACGGGCCGTGTCGGCGAGCAGCGCCGGGTTGAGCGCGCCGGCGATCGCCGCCTGCTCCACCACCGCGGCATCGCCGGTCTTGCGGATCAGCGGCTGCATGTAGGATCGCGCGAGGCTCGCCCGCTTGACGAGCTGGCGCAGATCCTCGCCGGCGACCTGCGTGCCGTCGCCGAGCGTCAGCACGGCGCCGTCGAGGCCTTCGTTGATCAGATAGTCCTCGAGCTCCCGATCGTCCTTCAGATAGCGGCCGGAATTGCCCTTCTTCGCCCGGTAGAGCGGCGGCTGGGCGATGTAGAGATAGCCCTTCTCGATGATCTCCGGCATCTGCCGGTAGAAGAAGGTGAGCAGCAGCGTGCGGATGTGCGAGCCGTCGACGTCGGCGTCCGTCATGATGATGATCTTGTGGTAACGGATCTTGCCGATATCGAACTCCTCGCGTCCGATGCCGGTGCCAAGCGCGGCGATGAGCGTGCCGATTTCCGCCGAGCTCAGCATCTTGTCGAAGCGCGCGCGCTCGACGTTCAGGATCTTGCCGCGCAGCGGCAGGATCGCCTGGAACTTGCGGTTGCGCCCCATCTTGGCCGAGCCGCCGGCGGAATCGCCCTCGACGATGAACAGCTCCGACAGCGCCGGGTCGCGCTCCTGGCAGTCGGCGAGCTTGCCCGGCAGCGAGGCGACGTCGAGCGCGCCCTTGCGGCGGGTGAGTTCGCGCGCCCTGCGCGCTGCTTCGCGGGCGGCGGCCGCCTCGACCACCTTGGCGACGATGCGCTTCGCCTCGGCCGGGTGCTCCTCGAACCACTGGTTGGGCCGATCGCTGACGATGCTCTCGACGACCGGTCGCACTTCGGAAGAGACCAGCTTGTCCTTGGTCTGCGACGAGAACTTCGGGTCCGGCACCTTGACCGACAGCACGCAGGTCAGCCCCTCGCGCGCGTCGTCGCCGCTCAGCGTCACCTTCTCCTTCTTGGCGAGCCCGCTTTCATTGGCGTAGTGGTTGACCTGGCGGGTAAGCGCGGCGCGGAAGCCCGCAAGGTGCGTGCCGCCGTCGCGCTGCGGGATGTTGTTGGTGAAGCACAGCATCGTCTCGTGGTAGCTGTCGGTCCACTCCATGGCGACCTCGACGACGATGCCGTCCCGCTCGCCCCTCATCGTGATCGCCGGCGTGTGGAGCGGCGTCTTGTTGCGGTCGAGATAACGCACGAAGGCCTCGAGACCGCCTTCGTAGAAGAGCTCCACCGTCTTCGGCTCGACGCCGCGCAGGTCGGTCAGGAACAGCCGCACGCCGGAATTGAGGAAGGCGAGCTCGCGCAGCCGGTGCTCCAGCGTGGCGAAGTCGAACTCCGTCATGCTGAAGGTCTGCTTGGACGGCAGGAAGGTGATCTCCGTGCCCCGGCGGCCGCCCGCATCGCCGACGACGGCGAGCGGCGCCTCGGGCTCCCCGTGGCGGAAGCGGATGAAATGCTCCTTGCCGTCGCGCCAGATCCGCAGATCCAGCCGCTCGGAGAGCGCGTTGACCACCGACACGCCGACTCCGTGCAGCCCGCCCGAGACCTTGTAGGAGTTCTGATCGAACTTCCCGCCGGCGTGGAGCTGGGTCATGATCACCTCGGCGGCGGAAATCCCCTCCTCGCGGTGAATGTCCACGGGGATGCCGCGGCCGTTGTCGCGAATCGTAACGGAGCCGTCGCCGTCGAGCGTCACGTCGATGCGGTCGCAATAACCGGCCAGGGCCTCGTCGATGGCATTGTCCACGACCTCGTAGACCATGTGGTGCAGGCCCGAGCCGTCATCGGTATCGCCGATGTACATGCCCGGCCGCTTGCGCACGGCGTCGAGCCCGCGCAGCACCTTGATGGAGTCCGCGCCGTACTCGTTCCTTGCGGCAGCGGACGACTGCTGTCCCGCGTTCTGCATTCTGTCCTCATCCAACTTCGTCACACGCGCCGAAGACGTCGGCGCGAGGGCCGCCACCATGGGCGATCATCGGCGTTCACCGGGGGGTGATGACCGCGTCGCGGACGCGGAAGAACTGCGCCCGATCCCCCAAGGGGTGAAACAACTCTTCTTCGGTTCCCGTCAGCCAGGCCTGCGCGCCCACCGCCAGCACCGCTTCGAACAGCGCCTCCCGCCGCGATGGGTCGAGATGGGCCGCCACCTCGTCGAGCAGAAGGACCGGCGCTGCGCCCCGCGCCGCCGTTTGCAGCCGCGCGTGGGCAAGCACGATCGAGATCAGCAGCGCCTTCTGCTCGCCGGTCGAGCAATCGGCCGCCGGCATGCCCTTGGCGAGATGCACCACCGCCAGATCGCTGCGGTGAGGTCCGACGGCCGCGCCGCCCGTCTCGGCGTCGCGCGGCCGCATCTCCGCGAGGCGCGCCCGAAGGCGGTCCTCCGCCGCCAGCGCCGGCATCTCGTCGAGCCAGGATTCCACCAGGCCCTCAACGCGCAGACTCGCCTTGGGAAAAGGGCCCGCGCCCTCGGCGATGGCGCGATCGAGACGCGCCGCCAGGTCCCGGCGCGCGGCGGCGATGGCCACGCCGCGGGCCGCGATCTGTTCCTCGAGCGCGGCGATCCAGGCGCCGTCCCCCCGGATCACGCCGCGGAGCAGACGCGCCCGTTCGCGCAGCGCGTGCTCATAGGCCGCCACCCGCGAGGCGTGGTCCGGGTCGAAGCCGTAGACCAGCCGGTCGAGGAACCGCCGCCGGGCGCCCGCACCCTCAAGGAACAGGCGGTCCATCTGCGGTGTCAGCCAGACCACGCCGAGCAGCTCGGCGAGCGGTGCCTGGCCGCGGACGAAATCGCCGTCGATCTTCACCAGCCGCCGGTCGCGCCCCGGCTCGGCCGCCGCGTCGCGCCCGGTGCCGATCTCGACCACGCCTTCCGGCCGGCTGACGCGGGCCGCTACGGCCCAAGCGGAGCCGGAAACGGCCCCGTCGTCGCCGGTTCCGTCCGCCGGCGGGCGCCGCCGGTCGATGGCAGCGAGGCCGGCATGGCGAAGCCCCCGGCCGGGCGCCAGGAAGGAGATCGCTTCCAGCAGATTGGTCTTGCCCGCGCCGTTGGGCCCGGTCAACACCACCGGCCGCGAATCGACCTCCAGGACAGCGCGCTCGTAGCAGCGAAAGTCGGTCAGCGCCAGACGCGCGAGTGCAACTCCGGGCGACGGGGCGGCGCATTCCGCCCGGCGGCCAGTCTCTTCTGCATATGGCGCGCCGCAAACCTGCTGATACGGTGACGTCAGAATCGATTGGCCTCCAGGAGTCCGACTTAGGCCGAGCCTAGACCCGCATCGGCATCAGAACGTAAAGGGCGCTGGGGTCGGCTGCATCGCGCACCAGCGTCGGCGATGCGGCGTCGGCCATGGCAAACTGTGCGCCATCGCCTTCAATCTGGTGAGTGATGTCCAATAGATAGCGAGCGTTGAAGCCGATTTCGATACCCTCGCCCTTAAAATTCACCTCGAGCTCCTCGGTGGCACTGCCGTTCTCGGGGCTCGTCGCCGAGAGAACCAGCATGTCGTCCTTGATGCTCAATTTGACGGCCCGGGACTTCTCGCTGGAGATGGTGGAAACGCGGTCGACGGCTTCGGCGAAGCTCTTCCTGTCGACCTCCATCACCTTGTCGTTTCCTGTCGGAATCACGCGCTGATAGTCAGGGAAGGTCCCGTCGATCAGCTTCGAGGTCAGCACGACGTCGTCGAAACTGAAGCGGATCCGCGCATCGGACAGGGCGACCTCGATCGTCTCGCTCGCCTCCTCGATCAGCTTGCGCAGCTCGCCGACCGTCTTGCGCGGGACGATGACGCCCGGCATCTCCTCGGCGCCTGCGGGCAACGGCCGCTCGACCCGGGCCAGCCGGTGACCGTCGGTCGCCACCGCGCGCAGCATGTGCGCGCCGTCGACGACGGCGGCATGGAGATAGATGCCGTTGAGGTAGTAGCGCGTCTCTTCGGTCGAGATCGCGAACCGGGTCCGGTCGATGAGGCGGCGCATCTCGTTCGCCGTGAGGGTGAACCGATGCGGCAGTTCCCCGGCGCCCATCGCCGGGAAGTCTTCCTTGGGCAGCGTGGCGAGGGTGAACCGCGAGCGGCCGGCGCGCAGGCTGAGCTGGCCGCTGTCGCCGCTGCTCTCCAGCTGGATCTGCGCGCCCTCGGGCAGCTTTCGGACGATGTCGTAGAGCGTATGCGCCGGCACCGTCGTCGCCCCGCCGTCGGCCACCATCGCCGGCACCTTCTCGATGATCGTGAGGTCCATGTCGGTCGCGATCAGGCCGAGCGTCCCGTCGGATGCATCGAGCAGCACGTTCGACAGGATCGGAATGGTATTCCGGCGCTCGACCACGCTCTGCACATGCGCCAGCGACTTGAGGAGGGCGCTCCGTTCGAGAGTGAGTTTCATGGGTCTACTAGGATCTTCAAAGGGTCAAAGGTCGAAGCGTCCCCGAGCCGCGGCCGGCGCGGCCCGAAACGGATTTCTGCGGCATCTTGCCGGTATGCGCGATGCCAGCCGGAGCGGCCCGCCGGATGAGGGCGCTGCTCCATGAAGCATTATATCAGAAGGCGGTCGGAAGGTAAGAAATTTGCGTCGAAGATGCCGGGCCGGCAGGCTTCCGATGCCCGATGGTCCGCCGCGACCGGATCGCGAGCGAAGAAGGCCTGGGACCGGCCCGGCATCGGTCGCTCAGGCCGAGCAATGAGCCTCGCGCCGCCCCTATCCCTCGAGCATGCGGCGCAGCAGCTCGACATCCTCGGAGAAGCTGTGATCGGTCGCGCGCAGTTCCTCGACCTTGCGCACGGCATGCATCACCGTGGTGTGGTCGCGCCCGCCGAACTTGCGGCCGATCTCGGGCAGGGAGCGCGAGGTGAGCTGCTTGGCGAGGTACATCGCCACCTGGCGGGGGCGGGCGACCGCGCGGGCGCGCCGCGCCGAATGCATGTCGCCGATCTTGATGTTGAAGTGTTCGGCGACCCGCTTCTGGATCTCTTCGATCGTGACCCGCCGGTCATTGGCGCGCAGAAGGTCGTGCAATACCTCCTGCGTCGTCTCCAGGGTGATCGGCCGCCCCACCAGGGTGGCGTGCGCCACGATCCGGTTCAGCGCACCTTCCAGTTCGCGAACGTTGGAGGTGATCTTGTGGGCGAGGAACTCGAGAACCTTGGTCGGGATCTCGACGTGAAGGTTTTCTGCCTTCGACTGGAGGATGCCGAGTCGCAGCTCGTAGGTGGTGGGGTGGATGTCGGCCACCAGCCCCCAACCAAGGCGGGAGCGCATCCGCTCCTCCAGCCCTTCGAGGTCGGAGGGCGACTTGTCGGCGGAGATCACGACCTGGCGGTTCTGATCGACGAGCGCGTTGAAGGTGTGGAAGAACTCCTCCTGGGTCGAGTCCTTGCCGCTGATGAACTGAACGTCGTCGATCATCAGCACGTCGACCGAGCGGAACTGCTCCTTGAAGGCCATGGTGTTCTTGTGCCGCAGCGCGCGGATGAACTGGTACATGAACTTCTCGGCCGACAGGTAGATGACGCGGCGGCCGGGGGTGCGCCGCTTGATGTGCCAAGCGATGGCGTGCATCAGATGGGTCTTGCCGAGGCCGACCCCGCCATAGAGGAACAGAGGGTTGAACGGCACCGTCTTGGCCTCGGCGACGCGCCGCGCCGCGGCGTAGGCCAGTTCGTTCGATTTGCCGACGACGAAGTTGTCAAAGGTGAAGCGCGGGTCGAGCGGCGCGCTGACGTCCTCCTGCGTGCCGCCGTTGATCCCGAGCGACGCGGCGGGAGCCAAAGCGGTCGTGTCCTCGGCGACGGCGCCGTCGCCCGTCGCGGAGAAGCCCGTGGGGACCGCCACGGAATCGGACGGGATGGCCCGGGCGAGCTGCGGGCGGCCGCTGTCGACCACGACCTCGACGGCGCGAATCTCCGGGTTCTCGCCCGACCACAGCGCCCGCAACCGGTCGCCGTAATGCGAGACGATCCAGTCGCGCATGAAACGCGTCGGAACGGCGACACGGATCTCCGAACCGCGATGCCCGACCAGCGTCAGTGGCTTGAGCCAGCTTCGGAACGCCGCCTCCCCGAACTCAGCTCGAAGCCGTCCGCGAACACGGGCCCATTGCGCGTTGATCTGGGCATCGAGTCCGTCGGTCTTCATGGCGCTGCCCCCTCCGCCTGATCCTGCCATGCCCTTCTGCATCTCGCCCTGAACCCGATCTAGTCCTGAACCCAGGGCAAACCGGCCGCCTTCCAACCGCCAAGCCGGCCGCGATGGCGGTCGGCATCCAGCTTGCCTTCAAACCCGTCCGAGATGTTGTAGCAACGGCGGTATCCCGCGGCCGTCATTGCCTCTGCCGCCGCACGCGACCGCGCGCCGCTGCGGCACAAAAACAGCAACGGCGTGTCGTGCGACGGCACGACCTCGGCGAGACGGTCGGTGAAATCCGGATCCACGGCCATGGTCGGGAAATCCTGCCAGGAAAGCAGGATGGGTTTCTTTCCCAGGGCGGTCAGATCGGGAACACCGACGAACGTCCATTCCGGACGGCTACGTACGTCCACCAGGGTGGCATCCGCATCCCGGGCCAGCATGTCCCAGGCCTCGCTCGGGCGCAGATCCCCAGCATAGCTCATCGCCGTTTGAAATCCTTCCGACTGACAGCCTGACGCCTTCGAACGCCAAAACTTCCCCGTCCCGCGGCGCCCCACCAACAGGTCCCCTAAACGACGCGGCGCAGGTTATGGTCAATCACAGAATCAGAAAATCACTCCAGTGACTTCCTGCGTCCGGGCATGACCAATTGAATTGAGGACTAGGCCGCAAGTTTTACTTGCACATTACTTTAGTGCCTAACCCTGGAGCATCCTCCCGTCCACCGCGGGAGACTCTAACTCGCGGGACCCGGCCGTGGCAATATGATCGAAAAGAGAACGCAAGAAAAATACCATTCCCAGACCGACCCAAGCCGTCGCGACGCAGGCACGGTCGACCGCCGACGGCGCCGGGCCCGGATGCGATCGACGAACCGCCGCTGTGCCCTAAAGGCTGTTGACCCGCGCCGCCAGGCGCGACAGCTTGCGCGCCGCCGTGTTGCGGTGGAGCACGCCCTTCGTGACGCCGCGATGGATTTCCGGCTGCGCCTGGCGCAGCGCTTCCTGCGCGGCGGACTTGTCGCCGCCGGCGATCGCCGCCTCGACCTTCTTGATGAAGGTGCGCACGCGGCTCATGCGGGCGCGATTGATCTCCGTCCGCTTCTCGATCTGGCGAATGCGCTTCTTCGCCGACTTGTGGTGAGCCATGCCAAACTCGCTTTCACTGAAATCCTGGGAGCGGCGGGTTATATCGCCCGATCCGCCCGCGCGTCAAGGTTCCGGCCGCCTTCGCCAGGCGCCCGGCCCGTCCCGCGGCGGGGCGCTCAACGGTTCCTGAAGCGGGGCTGCCGCTTCTCGACGAAGGCGGCCATGCCCTCCTTCTGGTCCTCGGTCCCGAAGGCGGCGTGGAAGAGACGCCGCTCGAACCGGATCCCTTCCGCGAGGGTCGTTTCGTAAGCCCGGTTCACTGCCTCTTTCGCCATCAGAACGATCGGCCGGGACAGGTCGGCGATGCGTTCGGCGACCTTGAGGGCCTCGTCCAGCAGGCGATCCGCCGGCACGATCCGGCTCACCAGCCCCGCGCGCTCCGCCTCCTCGGCATCCATCAGGCGGCCGGTCAGGCACATCTCCATCGCCTTGGCCTTGCCGACGACGCGTGTCAGGCGCTGGGTGCCGCCGGCGCCGGGCAGGATCCCCAACGTGATTTCCGGCTGGCCGAATTTCGCGGTGTCGGCGGCAAGGATGATGTCACACATCATCGCCACCTCGCAGCCGCCGCCGAGCGCGTATCCGGCGACCGCCGCGATCACCGGCTTGCGGCAATGGGCGACCCGCTCCCACCCCCGGGTGATGAAGTCCGACGTGTAGACGTCGACGAAGGAGCGGTCCTTCATCTCCTTGATATCGGCCCCGGCGGCGAAGGCCTTCTCGCTGCCGGTGAGCACGATGGCGCCGACCTCCTCGTCCGCCTCGAACGCGTCGAGCGCGTGACCGAGCTCCGCGACGAGTGCGTCGGAGAGCGCGTTGAGCGCCGCCGGCCGGTTGAAAGTAACGAGGCCGACGCGGCCCTTCTTCTCGGCGATGATGTTCTGGTACGGCATGGCGTCCCTCCGCGATCGGGCCGGCGCACACGACTCGTCCGGCCCCGGCGATTCACAAGCGATCCTAACGACTCAATCCGGCGCCAGGGTGAAGCGGACGGTCAGCTCATCCTCGCCGCCGAGGAACTCCAGGCGAAGCTCCTCACCCTCGCGCCGGAAGCGACCTGGCCGTTCGGCGGTCCAGCCGAGTTGCGGCAGGGTTTCGGCATAGAAGGCAAGGACCTGTTCGCGCGTGACCGGGCCCGCCGCAAAGGCTTCGACGATGCGGCCGGTGGGCGCATCGAAGACGGTGCTGGCCGCCTCCACCTGCGACAGGCCGGGCATCAGCGGCAGATCCTCGACCCCGGCGACGAAGTCGCCGTTCTGCGCCGATTGCGCCGCCGCAGCGGCCAGCAGAAGCGCCGTCACAGCGGCGAAGGCGAGCTGGCGTAGCATGGCGCCGTATGTATCTCAGCGCTGCCGCCGAGCACAATAGAAAGTCGCGCGGCCGGACTGAACGATGCGGCGGATTCCGAAACCGTCCGCCCGCGCCGCCGGCCCGTCCGCGCAATCGCAGGTCGGGCAGCGCTGGCCGGCGCGGTCGTAGACCGCCCACCGATGCTGGAAGTAGCCGAGCTCGCCCGTCGCCTGAACGTAGTCGCGGAGCGACGAGCCCCCGGCGGCAATCGCCTCGGTCAGCACCCGCTTGATCGCGGCGGCCAGCCGTTCGGCGCGCGCGCCCTGGACAGTGCGGGCGAGCCGGCGCGGCGACAGGCCAGCCCAGAACAGGCTTTCCGACGCGTAGATGTTGCCGAGGCCGGCCACCACCCGCTGGTCGAGGAGCGCGGCCTTGATCGGCGTCGCCCGGCCTTTCAGCGCGGCGGCGAGGACCGGCCCGTTGAACCCGTTGCCGAGCGGCTCCGGCCCCAGCCCGGCGAGCAGGGGATGAGTCGCGAGCCGCAGCTCGGGAACGAGGTCCATGAGGCCGAACCGGCGGGCATCATTGAAGCGCAGCACCGTGCCGTCGTCGGCGTGGAAGATGACGTGGTCGTGCGGCTCCGGCCCGCCCTCGGGCAAGCCGTCGCTCAGGACCATCCGCCCGGACATGCCGAGGTGGCAGACCAGCACCGTCCCGTCGTCGAGATGCACCAGGATGAACTTGGCCCGCCGGGCGATCCGCTCGATGCGGCGACCGGTCAGGCGCGCGGCAAAGTTCTCCGGCAGGGGAAAGCGCAGGTCCGGTCGACGCTGGTCAACGCGCAGCAGCCGCCGGCCCTGCAGACGCAGCGCCAAGCCGCGGCAGACGGTCTCGACTTCGGGAAGCTCGGGCATGGCAACAATCTCGAGAATCGCGGCCTTCGTCGCAAGATGGCGCCACGGTAGCGCAGGCGCGTCCGGCGCGCTATGGTCCGCCGCATGACGAACGAAGACCCCAACGGCCCCCTTGGCGAACGGCAGGCGGACAACCGCACGACCTGGTTCGGCTTCCGCACGGTGCCGGAATCGGAGAAGGCGCCGCTGGTGCGCGCCGTCTTCGACAGCGTCGCCGGCCGCTACGACCTGATGAACGACCTGATGTCGGGCGGCATCCATCGGCTGTGGAAGACGACGATGGTCGATTGGCTGGCGCCGCGGCCGGGACAGCATTTCCTCGATGTCGCCGGAGGCACGGGCGACATCGCCTTCCGCATCCTCGACCGGATCGGCGGCCCGGAAGCGGCCGCGGCGCGGGGCGGGCGCATCACGGTCTGCGACCTGACGCCGGCGATGCTGCGGGTCGGCCGCGACCGGGCGATCGATCGCGGCCTTCTCGCCGGAATCGGCGGCGCGGAAAGCGGTGCGGACGGGGGCTGGCGCATCGGCTGGGTGGCCGGCGACGCCGAGAACCTTCCGCTGCCCGACCGAAGCTGCGACGCCTACACGATCGCCTTCGGGCTGCGCAACGTGACGCGGATCGATCGCGCCCTGGCGGAGGCGCGGCGCGTGCTGCGGCCGGGCGGCCGGTTCCTGTGCCTCGAGTTCAGCCGCGTCGCCGTTCCGGTGCTGTCGGATCTCTACGACCTCTATTCCTTTCGCGTGCTGCCGCTTCTGGGCCAGGTGGTGGCGGGCGACCGCGAGTCTTATCAGTACCTCGTCGAAAGCATCCGCCGCTTTCCGCCGCAGGCGGAGCTGGCGGAGCGCATCGCCGCCGCCGGGCTGGGGCAGGTGAAGTTCCGCAACCTGAGCGGCGGAATCGCGGCGCTGCATTCGGCCTGGCGCCTCTAGGTCCGGTCCGAGGGAGCCACCGGCTTCGATGCTCCGGGCGCTGCGCAACATCCTCCGGCTGCTGACGATCATCCGCATCCTCGCGCGGCATGGCGTGCTGGCCTCGTTGCACACGGCGGTCGAAGGAAGCGGCCTAGCGCCGAGCCTGCTGTTCACGGGCCGGTTGTTCGCGCCCCGGCGCGGTCGCGCGCCGTGGCTGGAGGAGAAGCGGCCGGGCGAGCGGATCGCCGCCGCCTTCAGCGAGCTTGGCCCGGCCTTCATCAAGCTGGGCCAGATGCTGTCCACCCGCTCCGACCTGCTGGGCGACCAGGTCGCGGCGGACCTGTCGATGCTGCAGGACCGGTTGCCGCCCTTCGACGCGGCCGCCGCCCGCGCCACCATCGAGGCGGAGCTGGGGGCACCGATCGACCGGCTGTTCACGAGCTTCGAGGACGTGCCGGTCTCCGCCGCCTCGATCGCCCAGGTGCATTACGCCACCACCGCGGTCGAGAACGAGGCGGCCGGCCCCGCCGGCGGGCCAGGCGGCTTCCGCGGCGGCGCGGTGGCGGTCAAGGTGCTGCGGCCGGGAATCGAGCGGGCCTTCGCGCGCGACCTCGACCTGCTCATGTGGCTTGCCGAGTTGATCGAGCGTACGCAGCCGAAGCTGCGCCGCCTGCGGCCGGTGGAGGTCGTTCGCACCTTCGCCGACACCGTCGCGGTCGAGATGGACCTGCGGCTGGAGGCGGCCGCCGCCTCCGAGCTCGCACAGAACTTCGAGGGCGACCCAAGCTACCGGGTGCCGGCCATCGACTGGCGCCGGACCGCGCGGCGGGTCATGACGCAGGAGCGCGTGACCGGCGTGCCGATGGACGACCGCGCGGGCCTGATCGCCGCCGGGCACGACATCGAGGCCGTGCTGGAACGGGCCGCCGCAATCTTCTTCAAGCAGGTGTTCCGCGACGGCTACTTCCACGGCGACCAGCATCCGGGCAACATGTTCGTCGACGCGGAGGGGCGTATCGGCGCGGTCGATTTCGGCATCATGGGCCGGCTCGACCGCAAGACGCGCTGTTACTTGGCCGACATGCTGCTGGGCTTCCTCGAACGCGATTACCGGCGCGTGGCGCAGGTGCATTTCGACGCCGGCTACGTGCCGCCGACCCAGTCCCTCGACCGCTTCGCCCAGGCAATCCGGGCGATCGGCGAGCCGATCTTCGGACGGCCGCTGCACGACATCTCCTTCGCGCGGCTGCTCGGGCAGCTCTTCCGCATCGCCGAGCAGTTCGACATGGAAGTGCAGCCGCAGCTTCTCCTGCTGCAAAAGAACATGCTGATGGCCGAAGGCGTGAGCCGGCAGCTCGACCCCGACCTCAACATCTGGACCCTCGCGCAGCCGCTGATCGACCGCTGGATGCGCGAGAACCGGGGACCCGAGGCGCGCTTGCAGGAGGCCGCGGCGGAGGCGTTTGACGGCCTCGCGCGGCTGCCCGGCCTGATCGCCACGGCGGAGCGGGCGGCGGCCATCATCGCCGATGTGGGCCTCACGCCGAGCCCGGAGGCACGACGCGCCCGCGACCGCGAGATCCGCCGCATCGCCCTGCCTCTCTGGGTCGCGGTGGCGCTGCTGGCGGTTCTCGTGCTTCTGATGCTTTAAAGGGGCGGCGGCTTATCGGCTTGCGCCGGCCCGCCAAGGTCCTTACCTTCAAGGACAGGTCGAAACTGTAGAATTCTGGGATTTACCCGATGCTCGACGGTAAACGCATCCTGCTCGTCATCTCGGGCGGCATCGCGGCCTATAAGAGCCTCGACCTGATCCGCCGGCTGCGCGAGCGGGGCGCGGCCGTGCGCTGCATCCTGACCCGGGGCGGGGCCGAGTTCGTGACGCCGCTGTCGGTCGCGGCCCTGAGCGAGGAGAAGGTATTCACCGAGCTGTTCTCGCTCACCGACGAGAGCGAGATGGGCCACATAAGGCTGAGCCGCGAGGCCGATCTGGTCGTCGTCGCCCCGGCCAGCGCCGACATCCTGGCGAAGATGGCGCAGGGGCTGGCCGACGACCTCGCGACGACCGCCCTGCTGGCGACCGACAAGCCGGTCCTGGTGGCGCCGGCGATGAACCACGTGATGTGGGCGCACCCGGCGACGCAGGCCAACATCGCCACGCTGGAATCCCGCGGCGTCCGGCGCATCGGGCCGGAGAGCGGTGACCTCGCCTGCGGCGAGGTGGGCGCCGGCCGGATGGCCGAGCCGGCGGCGATCCTGGCGGCGATCGAGGACCATTTCGTCGAGCGAACAAGCCTCGACGGCCGGCGCGCCCTGGTGACGAGCGGGCCGACGCGGGAACCGATCGACCCGGTGCGCTTCATCGCCAACCGGTCCTCCGGCCGCCAGGGCCATGCGATCGCCGCCGCCCTGGCGCGCCGGGGCGCCGCAACGGTCCTGGTTTCCGGCCCCACGAGCGAGCCGGATCCAGCCGGCGTCGAGGTCCGGCGCGTCGAGACGGCGGAGGAGATGCTGGCCGCCTGCCGCGCGGCCCTGCCGGTCGACATCGCCGTCTGCGCCGCCGCGGTGAGCGACTGGAAGGTCGCCGAGCCGGCCGAACAAAAGCTGAAGAAGAGCAAGGGAGCCGGGGCGCCGACGCTGAGGCTGGTGGCCAACCCCGACATCCTGGCGAGTATCGCCGCCGCGGGCAACAAGCGGCCGCGCCTCGTCGTCGGCTTCGCGGCCGAGACGGAGAACGTCGTCGAAAACGCGGCCGCCAAGCGCCTGGCCAAAGGCTGTGACTGGATCCTCGCCAACGACGTCTCGCCGGGCACCGGCACCTTCGGCGGGCAGGAGAACACGGTGCACCTAGTTTCCGCCGATGGTGTCGAGCACTGGCCAACCCTGCCCAAGCAGGCGGTGGCCGAGCGACTCGCGGAGCGGATCGCCCGCCATCTCGCGGGCGCGGGGGCAGTGTCGTGACGGGCGTCGGGACAGAAGCCGCGGCGACGCTGCGTGTCGCGCTGCGGCGGCTGCCGCACGCCGCCGGCCTGCCGTTGCCGAGCTATGCCACGGCGGCCAGCGCGGGCATGGACCTGATCGCCGCGCTGGAGGAGACCATGAGCCTGCCGCCGGGCGGCCGGGCGCTGGTGCCGACCGGCATCGCCATCGCGCTGCCCGACGGGTATGAGGCGCAGGTGCGGCCGCGCTCCGGTCTCGCATTGAAATCCGGAGTCACCGTGCTCAACAGCCCCGGCACGATCGACGCCGACTACCGCGGCGAGATCAAGGTATTGCTGATCAATCTCGGCGAGGCCGAGGTGACCATCGCGCGCGGCGACCGGATCGCCCAGATGGTCGTTGCCCCGGTTTCGCGGGTCGCCTGGATGGAGCGCGACGACCTCGACGAAACGGCCCGTGGCGCCGGCGGCTTCGGTTCAACCGGGGGCTCTATCGGGCTGGCGGCGAAGCGCTAGGAGACGGAGGCCGATGCTACGCCTGTCGCGCAAACTGCTGTTCGCCATCGACGCCGTGGTCGACATCGCCTATCACAGCGGCGGCGGCGCGGTGCAGAGCGGCGAGATTTCGGACCGCCAGGGCATTCCGCGCCGCTATCTCGAGCAGGTGCTGCAACATCTGGTGAAGGCAGGCATTCTCGCCGGCCAGCGAGGCCCGCGCGGCGGCTATCGGCTGGCGCGCGAGCGGCGGCGCATCACGATCGGCGAGATCGTGCGTATCGTGCGCCAGATCGAGGCCGCACCCGACCCGATCGAGGCCGAGAACGGCTCCGAGATCGGCCTGCGGGTGGTGCGGCCGCTGTGGCGCGAGCTGCAGGAACGGATGATGGCGGAGCTGGACGCGATCACGGTCGAGGACCTGTGCGAGCGGGCCCGCGCCGCCGGCATCCGGACCGAGCTTCCGAGCCGCCTCGACTTCAGCATTTGACGGTCATGTCCTAACTAGATTCGGTATTCCCATGCAGAAGCAAACGATGAAAGCCGACGAGACAGCGACCGCGGCGCCTCGGGCAAAGCCGGAGTTCCGTGGCCGAATCTATGACAGCATCCTCGGCACGATCGGCGCGACGCCGATGGTCCGGCTGTCGAAGCTGGCCGCCGAGGCCGGCGTCGCCGCCGAGATCGTCGGCAAGTGCGAGTTCTTCAACCCCCTGTCCTCGGTGAAGGACCGCATCGGGCTCGCGATGATCGAGGCGCTGGAGGCGGCCGGGCGAATCAAGCCCGGCACGACGATCATCGAGCCGACCAGCGGCAATACCGGCATCGCGCTCGCCTTCGTCTGCGCGGCCAAGGGCTACCGGCTGATCCTGACGATGCCCGAGAGCATGTCGGCCGAGCGCGCCAAGATGCTGCGCCTTCTGGGTGCGACGCTCGAGCTCACCCCGGCCGCAAAGGGCATGAGCGGGGCGATCGCGCGGGCCCGCGAGCTTCTTCGCGAGATCGGCGACGCGGTCATGCCGCAACAGTTCGAGAACCCGGCCAACCCCGAGATCCATCGCCGGACCACAGCGGAGGAGATCTGGCGCGACAGCGAAGGCCGCGTCGACGTGGTGGTATCCGGCGTCGGCACCGGCGGCACACTGACCGGCGTCGGCGAGGTGCTGAAGGCCCGCAAGCCGGGCCTCCGGATGGTCGCGGTGGAGCCGGAGGACAGCGCCGTGCTGTCGGGCAACCCGCCGGGGCCGCACAAGATCCAGGGCATCGGCGCCGGTTTCGTCCCGCCGATCCTGAACCGCGAGGTGATCGACGAGATCGTGCGCATCGGCAACGAGACAGCGTTCGCGACCGCGCGCCGGGTGGCGGCGCTCGAAGGCATACCGGTCGGGATTTCTTCGGGCGCGGCGCTCGCCGCGGCGCTCGAGGTCGGCGCCCGGCCGGAGATGGCGGGCAAGCAGATCGTTGTCATCCTGCCGTCTTCCGCCGAGCGGTACCTGTCGACGGCGCTGTTCGACGGCCTCTGACCATCGAAGGGCTCCGTGTTCCCTTGTCCCTGAACGACGAGCAGTTCCACCGCTACGCCCGGCACATCATCCTCGACGAGGTCGGCGAGGAGGGACAGGAGAAGCTGCTGGCGAGCCGGGTGCTGGTGATCGGGGCGGGCGGGCTCGGCTCTCCTCTGTTGCTCTATCTCGCGGCGGCCGGGGTCGGGACACTGGGCGTTATCGATGACGACGTCGTCGAGCTTTCGAACCTTCAGCGCCAGGTCGTGCACAAGACGGCGAGCCTCGGGGAGACCAAGGTCGAGAGCGCCCGGCGGACGGTGGCCGAGATCAACCCCGGGGTCACGGTCGTCCCGCATCCCGTCCGGCTGACCGCGGACAACGCCATGGAGATCCTCGCGGGCTACGACCTGGTGGCCGACGGCAGCGACAACTTCGCGACGCGGTTCCTGTTGAACGACGCCTGCTACTTCGCGAAGGTCCCGCTGGTCTCGGCGGCGCTCCTGCGCTTCGATGGTCAGATCTCGACCTTCAAGGCGCATCTCGGCGGGGACCACCCCTGCTATCGCTGCCTCTTCCCGACGCCGCCGCCGCCCGACCTCATCCCGCGCTGCGAGGAAGCCGGCATCTTCGGCGCCGTTGCCGGGATGGTCGGCGCGCTGCAGGCGGTCGAGGTCCTGAAGGAGCTCCTGGGGCTGGGGGAAAGCCTGTCGGGCCACCTTCTGGTCTATGACGGCCTCGCCACCACCTTCCGCAAGATCCGCATCAGGCGCGACCCCACCTGCCCTCTCTGCGGTCCCCAGGCGACGATCAAGGGGCTTGGGTGAACGGTGGCGGAGAACGGCGTCGAAAGGCGTGAGGAACGTTGAATCACCCCTCCCGCAACAGGAGGGGTGATTCGACGCGTAATCTTCTCTCGAGCCCGCTCTTCTCTCAGAACATCGTCTCGAGAACGCGGTCCGGCGGGCGGTGGCCGTCGATGAAGGTCTTGATGTTGATGATGACCTTCTCGCCCATATCGATGCGGCCCTCGATGGTGGCCGAGCCCATATGCGGCAGCAGGACGACGTTGTCGAGCTTCAACAGTTTCGGGTTGATTGCCGGCGCATGCTCGAAAACGTCGAGGCCGGCGCCGGCGATCTCGCCCCGCTGGAGCATGCGGGCGAGCGCGTTCTCATCGATCACCTCGCCGCGCGAGGTGTTGACGACGTAGGCGTGGCGCTGCAGCAGCTTCAGCCGGCGGGCCGAGAGCAGGTGGAAGGTCGCCGGCGTGTGCGGGCAATTGACCGAGATGATGTCCATCCGCGCCAGCATCTGGTCCAGGCTTTCCCAATAGGTCGCCTCGAGCTCCGCCTCGAGGTCGGGATGGACGCGGCGGCGGTTGTGGTAATGGATGGCAAGCCCGAAGCCACGGGCACGGCGGGCGACGGCGGTGCCGATGCGGCCCATCCCGATGATTCCGAGCCGCTTGCCCCAGATCCGGTGACCGAGCATGAAGGTCGGGCCCCAGCCCCGCCACTCGCCGGAGCGGATCAGCCGCTCGCCTTCCGTCAGCCGGCGCGACACGGCGAGGATCAGCGCCATCGTCATGTCGGCGGTGTCCTCGGTCAGCACGCCCGGGGTGTTGGTGACGGTGATGCCGCGCTGGCGCGCCGTTGGCAGGTCGATGTGGTCGACCCCCGTGCCGAAAGACGCGATGAGCTTGAGCTGCGGCCCGGCCTGAGAGAGGACCGCCGAATCGATGCGGTCGGTGACCGTCGGCACCAGAACCTGGGCCGTCTTGACCGCCTCGATGAGCTGGGCCTGCGTCATCGGCTCGTCGGTCAGGTTCAGCCGGACGTCGAACAGTTCCATCATCCGGGTCTCGATGACGTCCGGCAACTTGCGCGTGACGACGACAAGCGGTTTCGTGGGCATCGATCAGCTTCCGGGCGGATGCATCTGGACGTGGAATTCCTTGAGAAATCTCCTCCGGGAATCCCTGCGGCAGCTCGGCGCTTGCCATAGCAAGACGGTTGCCCCTTGTCCAGCCGCGGATTGCTGCGGCCGCGGAAGAGGCACCCGGGTCGGCGATCGCGGCGGCTTGACCCGACGGGGCTCGACCGGTAGGTGAGACGAGGGGTCGCGTTAACCATCCGGAGCAGCCATGGCGCGTCTTCCGGCGCGTGCCGGACCTTTCCGTCCTCCTGCGCGGTCGAGCCTGCGGCGGCGCCTCGGCGCGCGCATCCGGCTGTCGCTCCTCGCGGCGAGCGTCGCGGTCCCGATGCTGGCCCCGTCACCCGCCCCAGCCGCCAAAGCGGGCGCAGAGACCGGGCTGCCGGTGCCGCGCTTCGTTTCGCTTCGGTCGGACGAGGTCAATCTGCGGACCGGCCCCGGCACCAACTACCCGGTCGAGTGGGTCTACGTCCGGCGCCACATGCCGGTGGAGATCATCGCCGAGTTCGATACCTGGCGAAAGATCCGTGACTGGCAAGGCACGGTCGGCTGGGTCCATCAGAGCCTGCTCGACGGACGGCGCACCGGCATCGTCGTGGGGACGGTGCGAGACATGTTGAGCGCGCCGCAGGCCGACGCGGCCCGCACGGTCGCCCGGCTCGAGCCCGGGGTCATTGTCCGGCTTCGGGAATGCCGGCCGGACTGGTGCCTCGTCCGGGTCCAGGAGTTCGAAGGCTGGCTCCCGCGCGACGCCTTTTGGGGCCTCTATCCGGACGAGACGTTCGATTGACCGCCCGGCCGCCGGCGGTCAGTCGAAGTCCTTGGCCAAGGCTTGGCGCACGGCCTCCGGCATCACCGCCATATGGCCATATGTCGGATGGTGGAAGCCGACGATCACCTCCACGTTCGGGATGCGGAACTTCGCGATCTGCTCGGCGGTGAAGGGGAAGTGGATGAACTGCACCGAAGAGGCCTTGCCGTCGGCGGTGGTGCGATCGACATCGGCCTCCGGCACGCCCGTGACCGTCTCGCCGGCAACGCGGATGAAGGCGGTCTCCTCGATCCCGCCGAGGCGGGCGAGAAAACTCTTCCGGCGAATCGGATCGTCAATTTCGAACATCACCGTGGCGACGAGCTCGCGGCCGTTCGGAATGAGCGGACCGTAAGCCCGGAGTTCGTCCTCGATCTGCTCCTCTCCGCCTTTCTCGATATACAGCATCTCGTGGATCTGGAGCCACATGCTGTCGTAGCTCTCGAAGTGGAAGGTCGCCACCGGCCCGACTTCGAGCCGCCGGTCCCGCTTCTTGTCCAGGATCGCCCGGCGGCGTTCCTTGCGAATCTTGGCGTACTCCTCCATTGGCAGAATGTCGGCACGCGTGATCTGGCGCTTTTCCGCCGTCATTTCGGTCATCGCTCGACCCTCCTCGTATCGTCCTTCGTAGACAGTCTGTGCGTCGGGCCGGTCCCGGAAACCGGGCCGTAACAGGAGCCGGCCGCGCCGGTCATCTTTCGTTCACCAAGCCTCGAAAGGAGATGTTGAGGCTGCCGTGAGACCCTTCTTCCCGGTCGCCGTGCAACGCGGTGCGGGCACCGCGTCGCACGGCGCATCAAGGGGGAACGGGGCCCATGACATCGCTGCTGCCGCGACGGAACCTGCTGGTCGCCCTGGGACTGGCACTTGCGGCGACCGGCGTCGGCGGGCCGTTCGGCGCCGCCCGACGCGCCGCCGCAGCGGTCGGGACGGCCGCCGTCCCGGAGGCAGGCCTCAACGACTTCGAGGACGTCACGCGGCCGCCGCGGGCCCGTCCGGGCCTGTTCAACAGCCGCGAATCGGCCCTGGAGGGGCTGCTGTCGCTGATGCCGAAGGCGGCGGCGCTTCGCATCAGCCTGGCCAACGATACGGCCGCGCTGGTGCCGGCCGGAACCGGAGGACCGGGCGCGTGGATGACCCGCTGGAACGCTCTCCTGGCCGAACTCCGCGGCGCCGAACCGATGGCCCAGCTTGTCGCCGTCAACAACTTCCTCAACAAGGTGGCCTACGTCTCCGATCGGCGGAACTATCACGTCGACGACTATTGGGCGACACCGGCCGAGTTCTTCGCCGCGGGCGGAGACTGCGAGGACTACGCGCTCGCCAAGTTCGTCTCGCTGTATCGGCTCGGCTATCATGAGGATCGGCTGCGGGTCGCAATCGTGTATGACGAGATGCGGCGCATGCATCACGCCTTTCTCGCCGTGTATCTCGCCGACGACATCTACCTGCTCGACAATCAGATCGAAGCCGTGACGTCGCACCGCCAGGTCTCCCACTACCGCCCCATCTGCTCGTTCGACAGCCGCCGGCTCTGGGTTCACGCCGCCTGAGATCCGGCTTGGCGCCGCGGCGGCAAGGCCGGCCCGCCGCCTAAAGGCCGTAAGCGCGGGCGAACAGCTCGATCGGGTGCATCGCCTGCCCGGTCCGGGGCGACGCGTCGCCATCCAGCCGCTCCATGCCCTGCAGGATGTGCGCACCGGCCAGCGGGCATTCCGAGGCAACGAAGGCCTTCCCGCTCTTCTGCGCCTGACGGGCCACCGGCTTGCCGACCTTGAGCGCCGTCGGGAAGTGCTCCTTCATGACGCCCCAGGAGCCCCCGTGGCCCGAGCAGCGCTCGATCACCGCCACATCCGGCTCCGGGATCAGCCGCAGCATCTCGGCTGCCTTCTGGCCCATGTTCTGGGCGCGGGCGTGACAGGCGATGTGCAGTGCGACGCCGCCCTCCAGCGGCTTCAGCCCGTCCGCGAGACCCTCCTTGCGGGCGATGTCGACGACATACTCGCTGACGTCGAAGGTCGCCTTGGAGAGCCGCTTCACCGCCTCGTCCCCGGGCAGGATCAGCGGCCACTCGAACTTCAGCATCAGCGCGCAGGAGGGGATAAGGGCAATCACGTCGTAGCCCTTGTCGATCCAGGGTCCGAGCGCCGCCGACACGGTGCGGGCGTTGGCCGCCACCTTGGCGATGTCGCCCTGTTCGAGCTGGGGCATGCCGCAGCAGCTCGGATAGACGACCTCGGTCTCGACGCCGTTCTTCGCCAGCACCGCGCGGGTCGCCTCGCCGATGCCGGGGTTGTTGTAGTTGACGAAGCAGGTGGCGTAGAGCACCGCCTTGCGGCCATAGGCCGGAGCATCCCGATTGACCTCTGGGGCGGACGCCTTCGCGCGCAGCACGAAGGTCCTGCCGTGGAACTTCGGCAGCGCCGCTTCGCGGTGGACACCGGCCACCTTCTCCAGCAGCGGGCGCGTCAGCTTGTTTTTCGTGTCGCTCGCCCAGTTCGCAAGGGGCGCGACGGCGCCGGCGAGGCGGCCGTTGCGGTCCGTCTTCGTCAGCTCCCGCGCCATCCGGTTGGTTTCGCCCCGGCGCAGCTCCGCCGCGCGGTAGCGCAACATCAGATGCGGAAAGTCGATGTTGAACTCATGCGGCGGAACGTAGGGGCACTTCGTCATGAAGCACATGTCGCAGAGCGTGCAGGCATCCACCACGCTCTTGAAGTCCGTGCTCTCGACCGAGTCCAGTTCGCCCGTGCTCGATTCGTCGATCAGATCGAACAGGCGGGGAAAGCTGTCGCAAAGATTGAAGCAGCGCCGACAGCCGTGACAGATGTCGAAGACACGGCGGAGCTCCGCGTCGAGCTTCTCCGGATCGGTGAAATCCGGCTCCTCCCAGGCGATCGGATGGCGGGTCGGGGCGTCGAGGCTGCCTTCTCTCATGGCGTACAATCCATGGTCAGTCCGCGGCCGGCTCTGGCCGGACGCGGCGACGTCCGGCCACTGGACGACCGCCGCCAGACGTCGGACGCCGGGAATCCGGGCCAGGGGATCTCAAGGAGATCCCCCACCCGGAACGGATCGAAGCGTGTCGGGACTGCCCTTCGCGGCGGAGCGCGCAGGCCCAAGGCCGCGGGCAGTCGTTCCGCGGACGGTTACGACAGGGTTTCGAGCGCCTTCTGGAAGCGGCCCGCGTGAGACTTCTCGGCCTTGGCCAGGGTCTCGAACCAGTCGGCGATCTCGTCGAAGCCTTCCTCGCGCGCCGTACGCGCCATGCCCGGATACATGTCGGTGTATTCGTGCGTCTCGCCGGCGATCGCAGCCTTCAGGTTGGCCTCGGTCGAGCCGATCGGCTCACCCGTCGCGGGGTCGCCCACCTCCTCAAGGAACTCGAGATGGCCGTGGGCGTGTCCGGTCTCACCCTCAGCCGTGGACCGGAAAACGGCTGCAACGTCGTTGTAGCCCTCGACGTCCGCTTTCTGGGCGAAATAGAGATAGCGACGGTTGGCCTGGCTTTCGCCGGCAAATGCCGCCTTCAAGTTCTCAAGCGTCTTCGACCCCTTCAACGACGACATGGCAATCTCTCCCTATTCGATGGGCCAGTGCGATCCGCATCCCCGCAAGCCAAACAGGGAACAAAGCGGGGAGGAACCGCCTCGCCTGCCCCTTATATTGCGCGGGGCACCAAGCTGTCAACAGTTTGGAACGGCTCCAAACTAGAACTCAATGAGCGGAAAGATTTGATCTTAGTCTTGCGATTCGCTGACGCGAACGATCACGTCCACCCGCCGCACCTTGGTACCGTCCGGCGGTTCCGGCAGCCGGGCAAGCTCCACCCGTTCCCCCGGGATGTCCTGCAGCCGCCCGCTTTCCTCAAAGAAGAAATGGTGGTGGTCGCTGATGTTCGTGTCGAAATAGGAGCGCCCCGGCTCCACGACGACCTCCCGCAGCATGCCGAGCGCGGTGAACTGATGGAGGGTGTTGTAGACAGTGGCCAGCGAAACCCGGACGTTGGCCCGAACTGCCTCGTCGTGAAGCTGCTCGGCACTGACATGCCGGTCACCCTGCTCGAAGAGAAGGCGAGCCAGGGCAAGGCGCTGACGCGTTGGCCGAAGGCCGACCGACTTCAACCGGTCGAGAGCACGGGTAAAGGGGCGGTTCGTCATATCGTTCGATCGGACGCGCCGAATTCTCCCGTAGTGGATTAGAAACCGTAACCTAGCGGCCTTTCTGGAACAACTAGAATCTACCGGACCGGGCCGTCAACCCGGACCAGACTGCCGGAACCGGTTGCGCCCGATCGTCAATCGCCCGTCTGAATCCGCGTCACCAATTGTTTCACTGTCGGAATGAATCCGTTGGCGTAGAACGGATCGCTCGCGAAGCGATAGGCGTTGTGCCCGGCGAACATCAGCTGGTTCTCCGTGTCGTCGGAATGGCTGATGGCCTGCAGCGTCTTCTGGATGCAGTAGGACCGGGGATCGGCCTTCTTTCCGGTCGTTCCCGCCTCGTTCTGCGCCCAGTTGGAGAACCGGCAGGCGCTGAGGCAGCCCATGCAATTGATCTGGTCAGTCAGGATTTCCCGCGCCTTGGCCGGCGTCACGAAGATGAGCGTCGAGTCCGGCGTACGCATGGCCTCGGTGTAGCCCTGGGCGACCCACTCCTCGGCGCGGAGCTTGTCCGCCGCCGTCAGATAGACGAGACGCCCCCGGGCCCCCACGGCGAAGGGCCATTCATGCTCGCCGACCGGCGAGCTGCTGTAGGCCACCTGCCGTTCGGACCGGCCGCGCAATTCCTGAATGAAGGGATTGTTCACGGCCGAGGAATAGAAACCGGTGGGGCTGAACCGGTTGAGGAAGACATCGCCCTCCTTGAGCGTCAGCAGGCGCCGCTTCCAGGCGTCGGAGATCGGGCTCTCCTTGGTCAGCAGCGGGCGTGTGCCGAACTGGAAGGCGATCGGACCGAGATCCGGGTTGTCGATCCAGTCCTCCCATTCGCGCAGGTACCACACGCCGCCGGCCATCACGATCGGGGTGTCGGCGAGTCCGCATTCGGTTGCCATCAGCCGGCGCAGTTCGAGAACCCGCGGGAAGGGGGGTTCCGGCCGGTCCGGGTCCTCGCTGTTCGACAGGCCGTTATGCCCGCCGGCGAGCCACGGGTCTTCGTAGACGACTGCCCCGAGCCACTCCCGGAAGCGGTGATAGGCCCGCTTCCACAGGGCGCGGAACGCCCGCGCGGAGGAGACGATCGGGTAATAGTAGACCCCGTATTTCGCGCAGATCTCGGCGACCCGGTAAGGCATGCCGGCGCCGCAAGTCACGCCGTGGATCAACCCCTTCGCGCCGTCCAGCACGCCGTGAAGGATCCGCTCGGACGCACCCATTTCCCACAGGACGTTCATGTGGATGCGGCCTTCGCCGTTCGCGGTCTCATGCGCGACCCGCGCTTGATAAATACCGCCCCGGATCGCGAAGGCAACGAGCTCCTCATGCCGCTCGCGGCGGGTTTTGCCGTGATAGATCTGCGGGATGAGGTTGCCGTTTTCGTCGTAGGAATCGGCGTTGACGCCCGAAAAGGTGCCAACCCCCCCGGAAGCCGCCCAGGCGCCCGAGCTCTCGCCGTTGGAGACCGAGATGCCCTTCCCACCCTCGACGAGCGGCAGCACTTCGCGTCCCGAGATCACAAGTGGCTTCAGCGCCTTCACGCGTCCTCCCTCGCCTCAGCCGGAAGCCGAAGAACTCGGCCCCTCACAGGCTGCTTATAAAGATGGTCTCCAAACAGAAACCATTACCCGGCGCAAGTTAAAAAACGGTCCCGGATTTTCCCGATACGGTTTCGAGGATGGCATCCGGACGGTCGGTAATGATGCAGTCGACCCCCCATCCGATCAACTCGGCCGCCCGCGACGGTTCATTGACCGTGTAAACCGCAAGACCATAGCCGCCGCGCCTGATCTCTTGCGCCCAGTCGCGCGTCAGATGGCAGTCGGCGCAATGGACCGTCTGGCAGCCGAGATCAGCCGCGACAGCCGCCCAATCGGCCGGCCTGCGCCAAGTCAGCAGGCCGCGCGGCATGTCCTCTGCCTCGTCCCGCGCCGCCGCGAGGCTGGCAAGGGAGAAGCTCGACAGCAGCGGCCAAGGCCGGTCTTCGGGCCATGCGCGCCGGATCGTCTCGACGGCAACGGTCGCCGTCTCGACTTCGCGGCCCGGGCAGGGCTTGATCTCGACATTGGCATGAAGACCGAGTTCAACCAGCAGATCCAGCGCTTGTTCCAGGTCCGGAATCCGGAGACCACGCCACCGCTCGCCGAACCAGGCACCGGCGTCAAGGGCGCGAAGGTCCCGAAACGCCGTCTCGGCAAGGCGGCCGGAACCGTCGGTGGTGCGCTCCAGCGTCTCGTCATGAAACAGAACGGGGACTCCGTCGGCGGTCAGCTTGACGTCGAACTCGACCCACCCGACGCCGAGCCGGGCCGCCTCGCGGATTCCCTCGAGCGTATTCTCAGGCGCCGCCGCGGCGGCACCCCGATGCCCGATGACCTTGGGGAGCGGGAGAGGCGACGGCCGCGCCGGTCCCGTCCGCCCGGATCCAGGGGGCTTCGCCGCATCACCCATCGTCACCGCCCCTTGCCCCATCGGCCGTGCCCGGCGGCCGCCGGCTAAGAGGCGACCTCGACCTTCTGGGTGAGATCCTCGCCGGTTTGCTGATCGACCGCCTTCATGCTGAGCTTGACCTTGCCGCGGTCGTCGATGCCGAGCACCTTCACCTTCACCGTGTCGCCGACGGACACGACGTCCGACACCTGCTTGACCCGCTGGGCCGCGAGTTCGCTGATATGGACCAGCCCGTCGCGGCTGCCGAGGAAGTTCACGAAAGCGCCGAAATCCATGATCTTCACCACCTTGCCGGTGTAGATCATGCCGACCTCGGGCTCGGCGACGATGCCGCGGATCCAGTCGATCGCCGCCTGCGAGGCGGCCGCATCGACCGCGGCCACCTTGACGGTGCCGTCGTCCTCGATATCGACCTTGGCCCCGGTCGTCTCGGTGATCTCGCGGATCACCTTGCCGCCGGTGCCGATCACCTCGCGGATCTTGTCCTTCGGGATGGTGATGACCGTGATCCGCGGCGCGTTGCGGCTGACCGCCTCGCGCGCGCCCTCCAGGCCCTTCGCCATCTCGCCGAGGATGTGCATACGGCCCTCGCGCGCCTGTTCAAGCGCGATCTTCATGATCTCCCGGGTAATCGAGGTGATCTTGATGTCCATCTGCAGCGCGGTGACGCCCCGGTCGGTGCCGGCCACCTTGAAGTCCATGTCGCCGAGATGGTCCTCGTCGCCGAGGATGTCGGACAGCACGGCGTAGCGCTCGCCTTCCAGGATCAGGCCCATGGCGATGCCCGCCACCGGCGCCTTCAGCGGCACGCCGGCATCCATCAGCGCCAGCGAGCTGCCGCAGACGGTGGCCATCGAGGAGGAGCCGTTCGATTCGGTGATCTCGGAGACCACGCGGATTGTGTAGGGGAATTCCTCCTTGCTGGGCAGCAGCGGACGCACCGCGCGCCAGGCCAGCTTGCCGTGGCCGATTTCGCGACGGCCCGGCGAGCCCATGCGGCCGGCTTCGCCGACCGAATAGGGCGGGAAGTTGTAATGCAGCATGAAGCTCTCGCGGTATTCACCCTCGAGGGCGTCGATGATCTGCTCATCGGTGCCGGTGCCCAGCGTGGTGACCACCAGCGCCTGGGTCTCGCCGCGGGTGAACAGCGCGGCGCCATGGGCGCGCGGCAGCACGCCGACTTCGCACACGATCGGCCGCACCGTCTTGGTGTCACGACCATCGATGCGCAGGCCGGTATCGAGGATGTTGAAGCGCACGACCTTGGCTTCGAGATCCTTGAAGGCGTCGGCGATGTCGACCGGATTGGCCTCGTCCTCGGCGAACAGCGCCTTGGCCTTGGCCTTCACCTCGGCCACCTTGGCATAGCGGGCCTGCTTGACCTTCTCCTGGTAGGCGACGCGCAGCTCGGCCTCGATGCCCGAGTCCTGCAGCTTCTTCACGCAGGCCTCGTAGCCCGAGCGCTCGGCCAGCGGCATCGGCTCCTTCGCGGCGCGTTCGGCCAGACCGATGATCGCCTCGATGACAGGCTGGAAGCCCTTGTGGCCGTGCATCACGGCGCCGAGCATGACGTCTTCCGGCAGCTGCTGGGCTTCCGATTCCACCATCAGCACGGCGTCGGCAGTGCCGGCCACGACGAGATCCAGCTTGTTGTTCGGATCCGCCATCTGCGAGCGGGTCGGGTTCAGCACGTATTCGCCGTTGATGTAGGCGACACGGGCGGCGCCGATCGGGCCCATGAAGGGAATGCCCGAGATGGTGAGCGCGGCCGAGGCGCCGATCATGGCGACGATGTCGGGATCGTTCTCCATGTCATGCGACAGCACGGTGGCGATCACCTGCGTCTCGTTGCGGAAGCCTTCGGCAAAGAGCGGACGGATCGGGCGGTCGATCAGGCGCGAAACCAGCGTCTCCTTCTCGGTCGGGCGCCCTTCCCGCTTGAAGAAGCCGCCCGGAATCTTGCCGGCGGCAAAGGTCTTCTCCTGATAGTTCACGGTGAGCGGAAAGAAATCCACGCCCGGCTTCGGCGCCTTCGCGGCGACGGCGGTGCAGAGCACGATCGTGTCGCCGTAAGTCACCATGACGGCGCCGTCGGCCTGGCGGGCGACCTTACCCGTCTCGATGACGAGCTTGCGCCCGCCCCACATCAGTTCGGTCTTATGGATGTTGAACATTGTCTACCTTCTTCCTTCTAAGGCGCCGCCGTCCCTGACGGACGACACCCGGCGGAACGGCGCCCATCGCCTTCCGCCCGGCCGGCAGGGCTGCTTTCAGCCCTGCGCGGCAAACCGGCCGTCGAGCCCATCCCGACAACCGGCCTGACCGGACCACGCCGTAAAAACAACGCCCGTTCCCGGCTGTTGCCGGGAACGGGCGAGAAAAGTCGTGTCCGGCCTACGGCCGCCTGCGTCCTCTGTTGCGCCAGCGGCCATATTCCTTACTTGCGCAGTCCCAGACGCTGGATCAGCGTGTCATAGCGCGCCGAGTCGGTGCGCTTGAGATAGTCGAGCAGGCTGCGACGCTTGCTCACCATCATCAGCAGACCGCGACGCGAATGCACGTCCTTCTTGTGCGTCTTGAAATGCTCGGTGAGATTGTTGATGCGCTCGGTGAGCAGGGCCACCTGGACCTCCGGCGAACCGGTGTCGCCCTTCTTGGTGGCGTATTCGTTGAGCAGCGCGGCCTTGCGCTCGGCAGTAATCGTCATCGTCTAACTCCGCGACATCACAGGTTGAACAAACGCAGCGGGCGGACCTCGTCGGCGGAACGCTCGGCCATGCCGACGGCCTTGCCGCCTGCCATGACGAGGATTTCGCCTTCCGGGGGGAGTCCGGGAGCCGCAGTCGCGATCCGTATCGACTGGCCTTGCCTGAGGCGGTCGGCCTGAGGGCCGGTCACAACCAGAGCCGGGATGTCGTCCAGCGCGGTTTCAACCGGCAACAGATACGCGTGCGCGGCGCCCTTTTGGCACAGATCGGCCAGTGAATCCAGCGAAAAGGCCGATTTTTCATCGAACCGCCCGACCCGGGTCCGCCGCAGGGCGGTGACATGGGCGCAGGTGCCCAGCGCCTGGCCCAGATCCCGGGCCAGGGCCCGCACATAGGCCCCCTTGCCGCAATCGACCTCGAACACGGCATGATCCGCATCCGGAATATCCACCAGCCGCAGCCCGTCGATCCGGACCGGGCGGGGCGCCAGATCCGGCGCCCGGCCGGCGCGGGCCAGATCGTAGGCCCGCTCCCCGGCGACCTTGAGCGCCGAGAAGGCCGGCGGCTTCTGCAGGATCTCGCCGGTGAAGCGCGGCAGGACGGCCTCGATGGCGGCCCGGCCGGGGCGATGGTCCGAGCGGGCGACGATCTCGCCCTCCATGTCGTCGGTCGCGGTGGCCTCGCCCCAGCGCGCGGTAAAGCGGTAGGTCTTGCCGGCATCCATGACCCAGCTGACCGTCTTGGTCGCCTCGCCCAGGGCGATCGGAAGAATGCCGGTGGCCAGCGGGTCCAGCGTGCCGCCATGGCCGGCCTTGGCGGCGTTGGTGAGATGGCGGACCCTGGCGAGGCATTGCGTCGAGGTCAGGCCGGGCGGCTTGTCGACATTGATCCAGCCATGCACCGGCTGGCCGCGGCGGCGTCGGCTCATTCCTCGGGCGTCTCGGTTTTCTCGATATCGGCGCGCACCGTCGGCTGCTGCAGCAGCCTGGACACCCGCTCCGCCTCGTCGAAGCTGTGGTCCAGCTTGAACGAGAAGGTCGGCGCGACCCGCAGGTTGATCTGCTTGACGGCCTCGGTGCGGATATAGGCCTGGGCGCGGTTGAGCGCGGCGATGATCTTCGGCCCGTCCTTGCCGCCCAGCGGCATGATGAAGGCGGTGGCCGCCCTCAGATCCGGGCTGACGCGCACTTCCGTCACCGTCACCGCCAGGTCGGCGAGATCGGGATCGCGGAAATGGCCGTTGCGCAGCACGTCCGAGAGGATATGCCGCAGCTCCTCGCCGACGCGCAGCTGGCGCTGGCTGCGCCCGCCGGGCAGTTCGTCACGGCCGCCGCCTGCACGCTTGCGCTGTGCCATACAGCCTGCTCCTGGAAAAAAGGCCGGCGCGCGGCTTACAGCTCGCGCGCCACACTCTCGAGTTCAAAGCACTCGATCACGTCGCCCTGCTGGATGTCGTTGTAGTTCTCGAACGACATGCCGCAATCCATGCCCTGCTTGACCTCGCGGACGTCGTCCTTGAAGCGCTTGAGCGTGGAGAGCTGACCCTCGTGGATCACCACGTTGTCGCGCAGCAGGCGCACCTTGGCGCCGCGCTTGACCAGGCCTTCGGTGACCATGCAGCCCGCGACCTTGCCGACCTTGGAGATGTTGAACACCTCGCGGATCTCGGCGTAGCCGAGGAAGTTCTCGCGGATGGTCGGCGCCAGCATGCCGGACAGCAGCGCCTTCAGGTCGTCCATCAGGTTGTAGATGATCGAGTAGTAGCGGATGTCGACGCCGTCGCGCTCGGCCAGGTCGCGCGCCTGCTTCGAGGCACGGACGTTGAAGCCGATGATGGCGCCCTTCGAGGCCGCCGCCAGGGCGACGTCCGACTCGTTGATGCCGCCGACGGCGCCATGCAGCACGCGCACCGCCACTTCGTCGGTGCTGAGCTTCTTTGCCGCCGCCAGGATCGCTTCCAGAGAGCCCTGCACGTCGGTCTTGACGACGATCGGCAGTTCCTTCTGCTCGCCGGCCTTGATCTTGGAGAACATCTGCTCGAGCGTGCCGCGCGCCGACACCGCGGAACGGGCCTCGCGCTGCTTGCGCTCGCGGAACTCGGCGACCTCGCGGGCGCGGGCCTCGTTCTCGACCACGACGAACTCGTCGCCGGCCTCGGGCGTGCCCTGCAGGCCGAGCACCTCGACCGGCACCGCCGGCCCGGCCGACACGACGTTCTTGCCCTTGTCGTCGATCAGCGCGCGCACGCGGCCCCAGCTGCTGCCGGCCACGAAGACATCGCCGACATGCAGGGTGCCGCGCTGCACCAGCACGGTGGCGACCGAGCCGCGGCCGCGTTCCAGCTTGGCTTCAACCACGACGCCTTCCGCCTTGCGGTCCGGATTGGCCTTGAGGTCGAGGATTTCCGCCTGCAGCAGGATCGCCTCTTCCAGCGCATCCAGGCCCTTGCGGGTCTTGGCCGAAACCTCGACCGACTGGACCTCGCCGCCCATCTGCTCGACCACGACCTCGTGGTTCAGCAGCTCCTGGCGCACCTTCTGCGGGTTGGCCTGCGGCTTGTCGCATTTGTTGATCGCCACGACGAGCGGCACGCCGGCCGCCTTGGCGTGATGGATCGCTTCCACCGTCTGCGGCATGACGCTGTCGTCGGCCGCGACCACCAGGACCACGATATCGGTGACCTTGGCGCCGCGGGCGCGCATCTGGGTGAAGGCTTCGTGACCCGGCGTGTCGAGGAAGGTGATCGACTTGCCCGACTGCATATGCACCTGGTAGGCGCCGATATGCTGGGTGATGCCGCCGGCTTCGCCGCTGGCGACGTCGGTCTGGCGCAGCGCGTCGAGCAGCGAGGTCTTGCCGTGGTCGACATGGCCCATGACGGTGACGACCGGCGGACGCGGACGCAGCGTGTCCTCGGCATCCTGCTCGCCGCCCAGGCCGAGTTCGACGTCGGATTCGGCAACGCGCTGGACGCGGTGGCCGAACTCGCTCACCACCAGTTCGGCGGTATCGGCGTCGATGGTCTGGTTGATCGTCGCCATCACGCCCATCTTCATCAGGGCCTTGATGACGTCGACGCCGCGCTCGGCCATGCGATTGGCGAGTTCCTGGACCGTGATGGTCTCGGGGATGACGACGTCGCGCAGGATCTTCTGCTGCTGCTCCGAACCCTGGTGATGCGCCCGCTTCTCGCGCTCGAGGCGGCGGCGGAACGAGGCAACCGACCGCACGCGCTCGTTCTCGTCGAGCGCGCTGGTGATGCTGAGCTTACCGGCGCGGCGCTGGGCGCCGTCGCGGCCGCGACCCGGGGTCGCCTTCGGCGCCACCGTGCGGGCGCCGGGGCGACGCTTGCCGCTGCCTTCCTCTTCATCGTCGTCCGCCGGACGGCCGGCAGGCGCACCCGGCGCGGCGGCGGTTCCCTGGGTCTCGGCGGCGGCCAGACGGCGGGCAGCCTCGGCTTCCGCCTTCTTGCGCGCCTCTTCCTCGGCCCGCTTGCGGGCGTCTTCCTCGGCCTGGCGGCGCAGCGCGGCTTCGCGCTCGGCATGCACGCGGGACAGTTCGTCCTGGCGGCGGCGCATGTCCTCTTCGGCCACGCGGCGCATCTCGCCCAGCTTGCTGCGGAGGTCGTCGTTGCGGGCGCGGGCCTGCTTCTCTTCCTCGGTCAGCGACTTCAGCACCATGCCGGTCGGACGCTGCGACCGGGCGGTGCGATCCGAACGGCCCGGGCGCACATCGCCGGTCGGCTGCGCCGTCATGCGCGGTCCCTGGCGCGGCGTGGCCGCGGCCGGCGACGGGGCTGCAGCAGCGGCCGGGGCGGTTCGGCCCTCGGGCTCGGGCGCGCGCGCCTGCGCAGCAGCCGGAGCGGCTGCCTGGGCAGTCGCCTGCTCGGCGGCGCGGGCCGCTTCCTCGGCGGCCTTGGCGGCCTCATGCTCGGCGAATTTCTCGGCCAGCGATGGCACATGCACGCTGGGCGCCGCCGCGGTGCGGGCCGCCGCGGGCGGCCGGGCAGCCGGCGATGCGGCCGGCTCGGCGGCGGGAGCAGCGGGCTTCGCGGCGCCGGGCGGTACGATGGTGCGCTTCTTGCGCACCTCGACGGTCACCGCCTTGGTGCGGCCATGGCTGAAGCTCTGCCGGACCTGCCCGGTCTCGACCGTCTTCTTCAGCTCCAGCCGCTTGGGCCGCGCCGTCGCCTTTTCCTTGTCCTGCTCGTTCACGTCGCTCATACCTAATCCGCTTCCGCCTGCCGCCACGCGGCTCTCTACTCGTCCCGCCACTGCCGCAACCGCTTCACCCCTGCGAAGTCAGCCGCGCCAGCAGCGCCATATCCGCCGCAACCCGACGCGTCAGCGGCGTCTGCTGCGACATGGGCCCGTCCTGCCACAATCCGGCACGCCGGGCCCTGGCAACCTGCTCGGCCACATGCGCCGACCAGGCTTCCACACTACGCGCCGCCAGATCCTCCGGCACGCGCACCTTGCGCTTGGCACCGCGGGCAAACGCGCCCTTGGACCTCGCCAACTCCACCGCCCCCGGCGCCGGTGCGAGCCAGAGCCCGCGTCCCGGCAATACACGCGCCGGGTCCGGCACCACCACGCCAGCCGCATCCACGGCGAAGCGCAGCAACGCGTCCGGGTCGGCCCGCACGCCGGTCAGAATGCACCGGCGCTGCGGCCTGCCCGGCATCCGGTCAGGCCTCGGCGCCGCCTTCCTGGCCGCCGTCCTGCTCGTCGCCGAACCAATGCTGACGCGCCGCCATGATGATGGCGTTCGCATCCTCATTCGAAAGCCCCTCGCCGACGATTTCCTGCAATTCGTCGCCGGCCAGGTCGGCGAGGTCATCGAGCGTCTTCACGCCCTTCTCGCCCAGCGCCACCAGCATCGCCGGCGTGAGGCCGTCCATCGCGGCCACCTCGTCGGTGACCCCGAGCGCCTTGCGCTTCTCTTCCATTTCGGCATTGACGCGGTCGACATACTCCACCGCGCGCTCATGCAGCTCGTTGGCGATGTCGCCGTCGAAGCCCTCGATTTCCGCCAGTTCCTCGACCGGCAGATAGGCGAGTTCCTCGACCTTGGTGAAGCCTTCGGTGACCAGCAGCTGGGCCAGCGTCTCGTCCACATCCAGCGCATCGATGAAGAGCTGGCTGCGCTCGCGGAATTCCTTCTGGCGGCGCTCGGATTCTTCTTCCTCGGTCAGGATGTCGATGTCGTAGCCGGTCAGCTGCGAGGCCAGGCGCACGTTCTGGCCGCGGCGGCCGATGGCGAGCGACAGCTGGTCGGTCGGCACGACGACCTCGACCGAATTGGCTTCCTCGTCGAGCACCACCTTGGCGACTTCCGCCGGGGCCAGCGCGTTGACGATGAAGGTGGCCGGATCGGGCGACCACTTGATGATGTCGATCTTCTCGCCCTGCAGCTCGTTCACCACCGCCTGGACGCGGCTGCCGCGCATGCCGACGCAGGCGCCGACCGGATCGATGGAATTGTCGTTGGACAGCACGGCAATCTTGGCGCGGCTGCCCGGATCGCGGGCGACGGCGCGGATCTCGATGATGCCGTCATAGACTTCCGGCACTTCCTGGGCGAACAGCTTGGCCATGAACTGCGGATGCGAGCGCGACAGGAAAATCTGTGGCCCGCGCGGCTCGCGGCGCACGTCGTAGATATAGGCGCGCACGCGGTCGCCCTGGCGGAAGGTCTCGCGCGGCAGCAGCTCGTCGCGGCGGATGATCGCCTCGGCGCGGCCGAGATCGACCGTCACGTTGCCGTATTCCACGCGCTTGACCTGGCCGTTGATGATCTCGCCGATGCGGTCCTTGTATTCGTTGTACTGCCGCTCGCGCTCGGCCTCGCGCACCTTCTGCACGATCACCTGCTTGGCGGTCTGGGCGGCGATGCGGCCGAAGTCGATCGGCGGCAGCGGCTCGGCGATCACGTCGCCGATCTGGGCGTCAGGATTGCGGCGCTGCGCTTCCGCGAGGCCGATATCGGTCGCGTCGTTCTCCACCTTCTCGACGACCTGCAGATGGCGCTCCAGGCGGATCTCTCCGGTCTTGCGGTCGATCTCGGCATGGATGTCGTTTTCCAGGCCGTAACGCGAGCGCGCCGCCTTCTGGATCGCGTCTTCCATCGCCATCAGCACGACGTCGCGCTCGATGGCCTTTTCGCGCGCGGCGGCATCGGCAGCCTGCAGCAGCTCGAGCCGGTTGAAACTGGTTACCGTTTCCATTGTTCCTGTTCCTCGAACTCTTTACCTGAACCTCATTCGGCCGCGCCATGCGCGCCGGCCGGCGAACGCCCGGCCATGCTGGCGGCAATCAGATCGTCGGTGACCACCAGCTTGGCATTGGCGATCTCGGCCACCGGCAGCCGCTGCTCGCCGCCGGATTCCTCGTCCTGCAGCACGATCTCCGCGCCCGACAGGCCGCGCAGACGGCCGCGGAAGCGCTTGCGCCCGTCCAGCGGACGGCCCAGCTCCACCTTGGCCTCGAACCCCTTGAACCGCTCGAAGTCGGCCGGCTTCACCAGCGGGCGGTCGAGACCGGGCGAGGACACTTCGAGACGGTAGGCGCCGCTGATCGGATCCTCGACATCGAGCACGGCGCTGATGGCGCGGCTGACCTCGGCGCAATCCTCCACGGTGATGCCGCCGTCATGGGGCGCACCGCCGGTGTCGCGCTCGAACATGATCTGCAGGACGGGACGCTGCGAACCCATCAGCCTGACGCGCACGAGCTGGAAGCCCATCGCGTCCAGCGTTGGCGCAATCATGTCCGCAATCTTACTCACCGCATCCATGCGTTGGCGACAAACCCTTGATGTTGCTGATCTTTTGCAAGCCAGCCAGAAGCAAATGGCAGAAACGAAAAATGGGCCTCACCGGCCCATCTTCAAACTCCCGATCCGACCTAGGACCCGGCCAGCAATGTTGGACGCTGTTATAGCGGCAAATTCAATGAATGCAAGGCCTTTCACCGGTCCGGGCGGCCTCTCCGGCTCCCCCCTGGGGCGCCCTCAGCGGTCCATGATCCGCCGGGCGGCAAGCACGGAAAACGCCCCCAGCAGCAGCCAGAACAGCAGATTCAGCCCCAGCAGCAGGACGGCATCCTCCCCGGCGGGATATTCCATCGGGTAGGGCGGCAGGATGGGCGGCGCGTCCGGCGGTGCATCGAGCGGCAGCGCCCCGCCGATGTCACCGGTCAGGCTGTCGGTTCCCAGGCCGGTATGCTCCCGCCAGGCCGAGGCCGGCGCCAGCAGGGGCGGGGCGGCCAGCAGGGCCAGGCCGATCAGCCGCCAGCGGTCGGCGACCGCCAGCAGCAGCCAGAGGCCGGCCCCCGTCACCGCCACGGTGAAGATCCAGAACAGCAGTGCGCCGCCGTCTTCGGTCGGGATCACCCCGGGCGGCTGCGCCGGCTGGCACCAGAGCGGCGCCAGCACGGCGGCGGCGAAACCGCCGGCGCCCCAGAGCAGGCTGCGGGGGTAGCTCGGCAGGCCGTGCAGCCGGTAGGCCAGCTGCAGCGCCAGCCCGCCGGCCAGGCCAATGCCGACATGCTGCAGCAGGAAGGTCTCGCGGGCGGCGATATCGGGCATGATCGGCGGATCGACGACGGCCCGCACGATCATCACCGACAGGGTGGCCAGGACCGCCGCCATGGACGCGGCGGCGATCAGACGGAGCGGCATGCCCCTCCTCCCGACTCTCAGACGCGCCTGAGACGATAGTAATGCGGGACCCGGCCCGCGGCGATGGCCTTCTGCTCGTACTTGCTGGCGGGCCAGTCGTCCGGACGCTGCAGCCAGTCGCGGCTGCGCTCGGCCGTCCACGCGAAACGCGGCTCGGCGAGGATGTGGTACAGCATCCAGCGCTGGTAATCCGGCACGTCGGTGGCCAGCCGCAGCTCGCCGCCGGAGGGAATGATCCGCGCCCAGTCGGCCAGGGTGTCGGCATTGACGATGCGACGCCACTGGTGGCGCTTTTTCGGCCAGGGATCGGGAAACAGCACGAAGCCGCGCGCCACCGAATTGTCCGGCAGCGCCTTGAGCAGCAGCCGCGCGTCATCGGTCAGGATGCGGATGTTGTCGCGCGTATCGCCCCGCTCATGGCGATCGGCGATCTGCATCACCAGCTTGGCGACGCCATGCTCGTAGGGTTCGACGCCGATGAAGCCGATCTCGGGATGGCGCTCGGACAGCTCGAACATGTGCCCGCCATCGCCGAAGCCGATCTCGACCCAGTAGGCCTGTTTCGGCGCCGGGAACAGACTGGCCGGATCAAGGACCGTGCCCGGCTCGGGCGCGGCAAAACGCAGGCGCGGCAGCCAGGCTGCGAAGCGGTTTTCGCGGGTGGGGGAAAGCTTGCGGCCGCGGCGGCGCCCGTAGATCAGGCGCCGCTTCGCGGCCGCGGAGTCATGGTCCGACACTTAGCGGACGTTGAACGCCGACTTCAGGTCCCTGACCAGATCGGTCTTTTCCCAGGAGAAGCCGCCGTCCTTGTCCGGCTTGCGGCCGAAATGGCCGTAGGCCGCGGTGCGTTCGTAGATCGGGCGATTGAGCTTGAGATGCTCGCGGATGCCGCGGGGCGACAGGCTCATCAGCTCCTGCAGCACCTTGGCAATCCTCTTCTCGTCCGCCTTGCCGGTGCCGAAGGTGCTGACATAGACCGACAGCGGATGCGCCACGCCGATGGCGTAGGAAAGCTGGATCAGGCAGCGGTCGGCCAGGCCGGCGGCGACCACGTTCTTCGCCAGATAGCGCGCCGCATAGGCGGCCGAGCGGTCGACCTTGGTCGGGTCCTTGCCCGAGAAGGCGCCGCCGCC
>CAZKCM010000012.1:0-81625 GCA_964551315.1 uncultured Rhodospirillaceae bacterium
GCTCGTCAGGCTCATAACCTGAAGGTCGCAGGTTCAAATCCTGCCCCCGCAACCATTCGCATCCCATCTACACCAGAAGCCCGCCACAGTTTCCTGTGGCGGGCTTCTGGCTGTCCGTGCTCAGCGCCGGAATGCCGGCGAGCTGGCCGTGCAGGTCGATGCGCAGCCGGCCGTTCTCCGGCGTGAGCGTGATTGCGTCGATGAGGATGCGGACTCTCGACGGCCTCCGCCCGCGTCTCCTCCCGCTGCAGCGTCATGACATTCTCCTCTCTTGCTCGGGATGCCCGAACGGTGGCTCTCTCGGTGGGCCAAGTTCCGGGGCAAGACCAGGATCCAAATGCCATAACCGGTATGTCGTTCATGGAGAGACACCGTCAGTTCTTCGCGGTCATGGTACCGGGTAGCCACAGCGCGATCTCGGGAAAGGCCGTCAGCAGGACGACTCCGACCAGCATCAGCACGAACATGGGCACAGCCGACCGGGAGACGAAGCCGATATCTCGGCCGGTCAGGTTCTGCACCAGGAACAGGTTGAAGCCGACCGGCGGCGTGATGAGAGCCATCTCGCCGACGAGCACGACGAAGACCCCGAACCAGATCATGTCGATGCCGGCGGTGCGCACAACCGGCTCGACGGTCGCGATGGTGAGCATAATCATCGAGATGCCGTCGAGGAAGCAACCGAGGATCATATAGAACACGGTCAGCACAACGATCAGCGCGATGGGCGACAACTCCATGGCGCCGATCCAGTCAGCCAGCGCACGCGGCAGTCCCGTGAAGCCCATGGCCAGCGTCAGCACGGCGGAACCGGCAAGCAGCAGCACGATCATCGAGGTGGTGCGGACCGTCCCCATCAGGGAATCGACGATCGACTGCAGCGTCAGCGAACCCTGCACGGCCGATAGTCCGAGAGCGCCGAGGACGCCGATCACGGCGGCTTCATTGGGCGAGGCGATCCCGGTATAGATCGATCCAATGACCAGGACGATCAGCGAGAGAACCGGAACGAGCTTGATAAGCCCGGACAGCCATTCGCGCCACGAGGCGGCGCTTTCTCGCATGAGCCGCCCGTTCGGTGACAGCAACCCCCATGCGAAGATGTAAAGGAAGAAGAGGGCGGCAAGCATCAGGCCCGGCAGAATGCCGGCCAGGAAGAGCCGGCCTATCGATTCTTGCACCATGATTCCGTAAATGATCATGGTGATCGAGGGCGGGATGAGCAGCCCGAGCGTTCCGGCGCCGGCGAGCGTGCCGCATGACAGTGAGTCCGGATATCCGCGTTTCCGGAGTTCCGGCACGGTAAGCTTGCCGACCGTGAGAAGCGTTGCCGCCGAAGAGCCTGAAACCGCGGCGAATGCTGTGCATCCGGCGATATTCACATGGAGAAGGCCGCCCGGCAGGCGCCGGACCATTGGCGACAGGCCGTTGAACAGACTCTCGGAGAGCCGCGTGCGCAACAGGATCTCGCCCATCCAGACGAAGAGCGGCAGGGCCGCCAGCCCCCACAGGGAGATGTTGGACCAGATCGTCGTCGCCATGGCGGGCCCCACCGGACGGGAGGTGAATGCCTCCATCGCGAAGAGGCCAACCCCGAGCAGCGCTGCCCCGATCCACACACCGGAGCCGAGCAGGCCGAGGAGAGCGGCGACGAACAGGACGGCAAGAAGGGCCTCGCTCATCGCTCGTTCTCGTTTGCGGTCCGTTCGCCTGAGCGTCCGGCGAAACCAAGGGCAATGGTGTGGACGATCGAGACGGTGAAGACGACAAAGCCGAAGGCGATCGGCAGTTGTGGCATCCACAGGAGGAGGCCGTCGGAGCCGGCGCTCCGGTCCTGAAACCGGAAGGAGACGAGAACGAGGCGGCAGAGATACCAGGCGGCGTAACCGATCAGAAGCATCGTGATGCTCAACGCCAGCAGTTCCACTCGGCTCCGCGTCCGCTCGGTCAGCCGGGAGATCAGGAGGTCGACGCGGACATGTCCGCCGTGCATGAAGGTATAGGCGAGGCCGAGTGAGCCGGCGGCCGCCATGCCGTAACCCGCGCCCTCGGTCATTCCCGGGGTGTACACGCCCATGGCGCGGCTGACGATGCTGATCAGGACGAGGATCGCGATCATGACGACGGAAAGCGCCGCCAGCGCGGCGCACGCGGCATAGAGCCGGCGCAAAACCCGATCGGCAAGCAACAACGCCGACATCACTGCTCCGTGCTGCACGCGCAGTCCGGGCCAGCGTGGTCCGGACCGCTCATGCGAGATTTCATTTTGCCTGGTAGGCGTCGATGACGGCTGCGCCGCGCTCGCCTGCCGTGTCGAGCCATTCGCGGGTCAAGATCGCGCCAATCTCATGGAAACCGGCCATCAGCTCGTCGCTCGGCTTCACCACATTCATGCCGTTCTCGGCAAGCGTGGCGAGATAGCGCTGGTTCTCGACCTCCATGGTATCCCAGACCGTGGCCTCGGCATCCGCGGCTGCGGCCAAGAGAGCGTTCTGGGTCGATTCATCGAGGCCGTCCCAGACGTCCATGTTGACCACGACCACGCTCTTGGGAAGCCAGGCATTCACGAGATAGTAGTAGTCCACATAGTCCCACATCGCCTGACCGATTCCGATCGCGGCGGACGCCATCATGGCATCGGCGATGCCGGTGGAAAAGGCCTGCGCGATCTCGCTCGCCTCGGTCCGGGTCGGGCTCGCCCCCATGAGCTCGGCGAGCCGCGAGGTGTTCGTGTCATAGGCGCGGAACCGGACGCCCTTCATGTCTTCAAGGGTGTTGATCTCTTTCTTCACGAAGAGGCCCTGCGGGGGCCAGACGGGCGCGAAGAGGAACTTCAATCCGCGATCGGCCAGCGCCTTCTCAAGCTCGGTGCGCGAAGCTTGGTAGAGCTTCCAGGCCGACTCCTTGTCGGTGGCGAGGAACGGAATGGTGTCGAGGCCGAAGAGTGGATCTTCGTTGGCGTGCGCGCCGAGGAAGCGCGCCCCGATCGGAACCTGCCCTTCGCGAACGGCGCGCAGGATCTCGGCTCCCTGATAAAGCGAGCCGCCGGGGTGGACGACGATTTCGAGCTCGCCGTTCGTGCGCTTCTTCACGTCTTCCGCGAAGGCGACATAGGCCTGGGTGATGAAGTTCGAGGCGCCGTAGGCGGTGGGCATGTCCCACCGCTCTGCGGCGTTCGCGGCAGTCGCAACTGACGTGACCGCAGCGAAGGCGGCCGTCAGCGCCAGACTCCTGACATTTCCTGCAAGCATGATTATCCTCCTCCGTCCGACTGCTATTCTTGGCTCGTCATTCCGCGACGAACAGCTTGCGCGGGAACGAGGTCAGCGGCTCGCACCCCTCATCGGTGACGCGGACGCTGTCGCTGAAGCACATTCCGAAATCCTCCAGGAACAGGGTCGGGATGACGTGGAACGTCATGTTCGGCTGAAGGACCAGCGGATCGCCGGGCCGGATCGCATAGATGTGGCCTTCCGACCAATTCGGCGGGAAACCGATCCCGATCCCGTAGGCCGCCCGATGCCTGAAGTAGGTGTCGAGACCGCGCGCCTTGAGCGCGCGGCGGCATGCCTCGTCGACCTCGCCGGCGGTCAGCCCGGGACGGATCGCTGCGATGGCGGTTTCGAGAACTTCCCGCAAGGCGTCCGCCGCCTCCCTATGCCGGGCTTGGGGTGCGCCGACGACGACGGGTCGCGACAGCATAGCGTGATAGCGATCGATGCAACCGGCGGCCTCGAGCAGGACAACGTCGCCCTCCTTGATCTCGCGCCTGCGCCACATCGCGAAGCAGAGAGCAGTAGTCCGTCCGGTCACGACCAGCGGAGGATGGCCCAGATATTCGCTGCCGGCGGCGATGTTGGCGGAATACATGGCAGCCGCGATGTCGTTCTCGGTCCGTCCGGGTGCGACCGCGTTGATGGCGGCACGCAGGCCGGCTTCGGCGGCGCGCGCCGCTTGGCGCATGCGCTCGATCTCCTCGGCCGACTTTACTATCCGATGCGGCTCGATGACTCCGTTCCAGTCGACCAGCTCTAGGGCGCAGCGGCTCTTGAGGTGGTGATAGTCGCGCACCGTCAAATACCAGGAGCGCGTTTCCAGACCCACCGGCCGTCCCGTTCCTACGCTCGACTCGAGGAAGTCCGCTAGCACCGTAACGGGATCGGCCGTATCGACGATATCGACGAACCGCCCGATCGTCGGGTGCGCAAGCGCAAGGTCACGGTTGACCACACGCGCCACGAGGACCGGCTCGCCGCTGCGAGGGACATACATAGTCTGAAACGTGAAATAGCCGATCGTCTGATAGCCGGTGAGCCAGAACATGTTTTCCGGATCGAATAGCAAGGCGCCGGCCAAGCCCCGCGCCTCGATGTCGGCCTGCACGATCCGAAGACGGGCGGCAAAGATATCTGCGGCAAAAGGCAGCATGTCTTCCTTCGGTCCTGTCGGGGCGGCTTGGTCGTTCCCGGCCCCCCCGAAAGCGGTGACGTTGCCGTTAGCGGGATGTGTCATGCTGAGCACACTAGCGCATCCATGCCCATATCCTGTAATTCAAATTCTTCGGAGAAGGCCAAAAATAAGCTATAGATGATAAGGGGTGCGTTATGAACATCCGCCAGGTAGAGGTCTTCAAGGCGATCATGGAGTCCGGCTCCGTCACCGAGGCGGCCCGGCGGCTCAACATCTCCCAGCCGTCCGTCAGCAAACATCTGCGGCTTCTGGAAGATCGTTTGGGTGTGACGCTGTTTCTGAGGACTGGCAACCGCCTTTGCCCGAAGCCGGAGGCACGAGCCCTGTTCGATCAGATCGAGCGCGTCTATATCGGCCTTGAGCATCTGAGCCGTTTCGCCGACGACATGTCACACCATCGTCAGGGCGAAATCCTGGTAGCCGCGATGCCGCTGCTGGCGCAGCGCTGGCTGCCGCGCATCATCGGCAACTTCCTCTCGCGGCACGAGAACGTCTCCGTGTCGTTGCCCGTCCGCAGTTCGCGCTGGATCAATCGATGGGTGGCCGCCGCGCGCGTCGATTTCGGCATAGGCTTGTCGAGCGGCGAGGAGCCGGGCCTGGTAAGAGAGCTTCTCATGGCCTTGCCGCTGGTTTGCGTATTGCAGCCCGACCATCGGCTGGCGGACCGTGCCTGCATTGCGCCTGGCGATCTCGAAGGCGAGAGCCTCATCACCCTGTCAAATTTCGATCACTTCCGGCTGACCATGGAGCAGGTATTGGAGGAGCACGGCGTGCGGTTCCGCCGACGCGTCGATACCTTCATGACCCATGTCGCATGCGAACTGGCCTGCCAAGGCGTCGGCATCGCGATCGTCGACGCGCTGACGGCTGCCGAATATCGGAAGGAGGGGCTGGTCGCTCGTCCTTTCGAACCGAAAACCAGTCTTCCCATCTATCTGTTGCGTTCGGCCCATTGGCCGAGCGCCGACCTGACCGAGCGCCTCATCGCCGATATCCGCGCCGCCGCTGCCGAGTTTGCGGAACCCGCGGTCCCGACCGAATTACGAAAGAAAGCCGGAGGCAGGCCGGGATAACGTCTCGCAGCCCGGGAGCCTCAGGAGATTCCTCGACTCACGATCACCAGAGCGGTCTCCGAAGCGATTGCGCGAAGCTCCTCGCGAACATCGCGTTCAAGGGCTGTTGCAAGGGCGGAAAGGCGGAACGCACGAGCGCGATGCGGCCTCGCTCACGGTCCGAGCCTCGAGCACAGTCCGGAAGACTTCGAGACGCCGGAAGTTCAGCCGGTGCATTCCACGTCATTACCATTTGGTTATGGAATTCGGAAAGGAAATCATTAGACAGAGATGGTGAAGGTCGCAATCCTGAGCCAACAAGTGAGTTTGAGCCAACAAGTGAGTTAAGGAGAAGCTTTGGAATGCTTCTGTTCGAGCGTAAGGAATTCCTGAACCGCATTGCCCGGGTAAAGATGGCGGTGTCCCATCCGGCCAAGGCGGTGGACCTGCTGATCAAGCGCCTGCCCGTGCAGGAGCGCAATCGGTCGGTGCTCATCCGGCAGCTCGAACTCAGCTTCCCGTCGCTCGAGACGCCTGCGACGAAGGACAAGCCCTTCGGCTTCATGGCGGAGGAGGAGGACTGGACGGCCACCCAGGATCTCCTCGTCGAGTATGGCGGCTTGTCGAGCAAGGTTCCCTTGGACCGGTTGTTCACGAACGACTTTGTCGCAGCGTAGGCGGTCATGTCGCACGCAATCTGTCTGCGGGGCGCCTCGAAGGCCTTTCCGACCAGGGTCGGGCCGATCGAGGCGCTCACGGACATCAACCTGGACGTGACGGCCGGCGAGGTCATGGCGGTCGTCGGGGCGTCGGGCTGCGGCAAGTCGACCTTGCTGCGGCTCATCGCCGGACTCATCCCGCTGACCGCCGGCGAGATGGAAATCGACGGCAAGGTGGTGGATGGACCGAGCCCCGGGACGGCCGTCGTGTTCCAGGCACCCATCCTGCTGCCCTGGCACGGCGTCCGGCGCAATGTGGATCGGCGTCATGAGTCCTAGGCCCGGACGAACAATGGAAATCGTGCCCCTGCCGGGGCCACGCGGCTTTTCGATCATGCGCAACCCGACATTCTTCGAGGCATCCGAACGGGTGCGCGAACTGATGAACGCAGCAAGCTACGTGGAGTAAGAGAACGTGACTGCCAGTTCCAGCCTGCCCGTCGCGGCGGCGCACCGTCCCATCGTCATGAGCGAACACGGCATGGTGGTCGCAGGTCATCACCGGGCCGCCGAGGCGGGCGCCGCGATGCTGAGGTCCGGGGGCAATGCCATGGATGCCGCTGTCGCCGCCGCCGCCGCCCTCGCGATCGCGATACCGCACATGAACGGGATCGGCGGCGACGCGATCGCCCTGTGGGCGGATCGAAAAGGCGGCGTGACCGCCATCAACGGTTCGGGCGCGGTGGCGGGAAACCTGTCGGCTGATGCTCTGCGCCGGCAGGGCTGGACCGAGATGCCACCGCGCGGGCCACTGACCGTAACCGTTCCCGGGGTTGTTGCCGCCTGGGGGCAGGCGCTCGAACGGTTCGGGACGCGTTCCTTTGCCGAAGTCCTCCGCTTCGCGATCGACCTTGCCGAAGAGGGCGTAAGAATCGACCGGTCCTTGCTCGACTTCTTCAATGGCACGGAGTATGTCGGGCTCGCCGCCGAGTTCCCCGGCCTTGCGGAGATTTTTGGCGCCCCGGGAAGCCACCGCCTCGGCGGCGTGCTCAAGCAGCCGGAAGCGGCGACCACGCTGCGTATGCTGGCGCGCGACGGCTGGCGCTCGTTCTACGACGGGGCGCTGGCGCAGGCGTGGCTGGCCGAGGCACGGGAGGCCGGCGTGCTCATAGAGGCCACCGATCTGGCCTCGCACACCACGGTCTGTGAGCCGGCGCTTGCCGTGGCCTGGCGTGGCCGGCAGGTCCATGTCGCGCCGCCGAACTCGCAGGGCCTCGCGCTGTTGATGCTGCTAGGACTTGCCGAGGCGCAGCCGGCCGCTCCACCGGCCGACGGCTCGGACCCGCTTATCGATCCGGTCGCGTATCTATCGCGCAAGGTCGCCGCCTTCGCGGCGCGCGACGCCTATTGCGCCGATCCGAGGCGCGTCGACATGCCGTCCGATCTTTTGGCGCCTCAGCGGCTCTCCGCGATCGAGCTTGCTGCGGGACCCAATATCGCCCGGTCTGGCGGGGGCGACACCTCCACGCTCGTCGTTGTCGATGCGGATGGCAACGCCGTGTCCTGGGTGCAATCGCTGTTCGATGCCTTCGGCTCGGGCGTCACCTGCCGCCGGCATGGTATCGTTCTCCATAACCGGGCGATGCTCGAGCGCCTCGACGACCATCCGGTCCGCGGGCTGCGTGGCGGCTATCGTCCATTCCATACGCTCTGCCCGGCCCTAGTGACCGGACCCAACGGTGTCGAGCTCACGATCGCTACGCCTGGCGACCACGGCCAGCCTCAGGCGCTTTTCCAGGTCATCAGGCGCCATTTCGAGCAGGGGCTCGACATCCAGGCGGCCATCGAATGGCCTCGTCTACGCCATGACGACGGCCTCGAGGTTATGCTTGAGGAACGTTGCCCGCCATCGTGGGACCGTGCCCTTCAAGCAGCCGGCTGGAAAGTGCGCAGGCTCGATCCCTGGTCGCGCCTCATGGGCGGTGTGAACGCGATCCGGCGATGGGAGGATGGCTTGCTCATGGGCGGCGCGGATCCCCGTCGATCCTGTTATGCCGTGGTGCCGTGAGTGCGGGGCGTCTTTATTGGAAGGGCTCCTAATCCCGGGATTTAGGGCAGTGCATTCGGGTTCGGTATAGGTGGTTGTGGGCCCCGCAACCAAACGCATCCCAGTCAGATCAAGATCAGAGCAAGGCCCCGACCGGAGATGGCCGGGGCCTTGCGCATGCGCGCGGAAGCAGGGCGGAAGCATCTTCGCGCGGATCAACAACCTCACAAACCTCCGCGCCGCACAGCCGCCGCGTGCCTCCGCGCCGAGACGCGGCCGACGGACGAACAAGATCCACGCTCTCACCAGCGCCGTTGGCCGAAGGATCGAAGCCGGGGAGTGCGCCCTGTACACCGCGCCCAAGGCCGTCCGGCGCTGGAAGAACAGCCTCTCGCCCTGGCTCTACCGCGACCGTAACGCCATCGGGCGCACGTTCGGCCGCCTCAAGGACCTCTGCAGGATCGTACGACCGGCTGCGTCCAAACGATCTGGCCGTCTGCCTCGTCGCGGCCGTTTGCTATTGGCCCGTTTGTTATCGGCTATGTGTCCCAACCCTAGCTCGCGCTCGGTGGTGCCGCGAGTGACCGCCTCAGGAAGGTGAGGAAGCGCGGATCGGCACCATAGGCGACGTTGATTCGTATCGCCGCCGGGTGCCCGGATGCGCGGCCGGGACGGAAGACGCGGCCCGGCGCCAGGAAGATGCTTTCCTTCACCGCCGCGCGACACAACGCGACCTCGTCGACATGCTCGGGGAACTCGGCCCAGAGATAGAAGCCCGGAACCTTACTTTCGCGCACGCTGAGCCCGACCGCCTCAAGCTCCGTCAGCGCACGCTTGTGCGCGGCCTCGACCCGCCCGCGCAGGCGGCGGAGGTGGCGAAGATACTGCCCGCCCTGGATGAGATTGTAGACGAAGCGTTCCACGTAATCCGACGTCGCCACGGTGGTGATCATCTTGATGTCGCTCAAGGGCCCGATAATCGAGGGGTGTCCGGCGACGAATCCGCAGCGCAGGCTTGCGGAGAGCGTCTTGGAAAAGGTTCCGACATAGACGACCCGGTTGAGCTGGTCCAAGGCCGCAAGCCGCGGCAGTGTTGGCGGCAGGATATCGCCGAGCGCATCGTTCTCGACGAGAAGAAACCCCCACTGTTCCGCCATCCGCAGGAGGCCGAACGCGACGGCGGGCGACAGCGAGCCGCCCGTGGGGTTGTGGGCATGCGACTGGGTGAAGAACACCTTAGGGCGGTGCGTGGCGAGCTTCGCGGCGAGATCGTCGAGATCCGGCCCGTCGAGCCCGCGGCGGATGCCGACGATACGCGCCTTCGCGAGGGTCAGCTTACCGAATAGCGGATAATAGCCGGGATCATCGACGAACACCGTGTCGCCGGGCTCGAGCAGATGGCGGATGATGAGATCGAGCCCGTGATTGGCGCCATGGGTCAGGATGAGCCCCTCGGGCTCGACCGCGATCGAGCGCTCGAGCAGCAGGACGCGCAGCCGTTCCCTCAAGGGCGCATAGCCGCGCGAGCTGCCGTAGCCGAAATCAACCGCGTCGGGTCCCGATACCTTGAAGCTGGAGAACTGGCGGCGGAGCTCGGAGCCTTCCATCCAGGACGCCGGCGGCCGGCCATCGCCCGGGCGCACCTCATAGTGCTGGTCGAGCTGCTCGCGCAACAGTGAAACCACGTCGACCGCCTCGGCGACATGCGGCGACGGCGGGCTCGCACGTGGCAGATCCCGATGAGCGACGTAGTAGCCCGACCCGATCCGCGCTTCGAGCAATCCTCGCGCGACCAGGCGGTCATAGGCTTCCGCCATCGTGTTTTTCGACACGCCGTGCTCCTGTGCCGCCTGGCGCACGGACGGCAACCGCTCTCCCAGCCGGTAGGCCCCGGCCGCGAGCATGGCGGTTACGCGCTCGACGATGATCTCGACGCGTGTTGCGCGCCCGTGCCGGTTGTCGACCAAATCTGTCCCTCTCTTGTGATTGGGACAGTCATCGTGAGATGTGTCCGAACTGTCCCTTGATCGTCCTATGCAAAATAGGACAATTTCGACCATCGCCCAGTCAAGAGGTGAGCCGGGAGCAAGGGTAGAACCCGTGCGCTGCATCGACGGGACCTGGACTTCCGGCAGGTTTTAAGAACGTCCGAGGGGAGGATGACGATGCGCTCACCGCGATTCCTTGTGGCGGTTGCGGGCCTGATGCTTGCGGCGACGTTTGATCCGGCTCAAGCGCAGCAGGCGCCCGCTCTGATCTATGAGAAGGACATCGAGGGGCCCGCGCCCATTCCGCCATCCGAACAGGGGCTTCAGACAATCGTGGCGGCGCCGTGGTTCAAGGTGTCGGACGAGGGCTTGCAGCTTGAGGGGCCGGCATTCGACCGCGACGGCAATCTTCTGTTCGTGGAGGTTTTCGGCGGCAGGGTGTTCCGTCTGTCCGAAGACAAGCGATTGACCACCGTGGTCGAGGAGAACGGGCTTGGCTCCGCGGGTCTCGCCCTTCACAAGGACGGGCGGATCTTCGTCGCCGGCCTCGGAAACTTCGAGGATACGGGATCAGTCGTCGCTTTCGCACCCGACGGCTCCGGGATGGAAACCATCGTGCCGCCGGAAGCGGGCTATCTGGCCGACGACCTAGTGTTCGACGAGAACGGCGGGTTCTACTTTACCGACTTCAAGGGAACCTCTACGAACCCGACCGGTGGCGTCTACTACGTCTCCCCGGATTTCAAGGAAATCACGCCCATCCTGGAGAACCTTTCCGTCGCCAACGGCATCGGCCTCAGTCCCGATGGCAAGACTCTGTGGGTGACCGAGTTCAGCAAGGGCCTGTTGCACCGGGTCGATCTGGCCGGACCGACGACGATCGCCCATTTCGGCACCAGCGTGCCTTACCGCTTCACCGGACCGGCTCCGGACTCGCTGCGCGCGGACGCCGACGGCAATGTCTATGTGGCCATGTATGGCCAAGGGCGCGTTCTGGTCTTCAACCGCAACGGAATGCCGATCGGGCAGATCCTCCTGCCCGGTCGCGACGACGGTCACAATCTCAGATCGACGAGCCTTGCCATCAAGCCCGGGACCAGGGACCTCTTCATCCTGACCAACGACTGGGACGGGGGCGAGGGATCGACGATTTTTCACGCCCAGGCGTTCGCCGAGGCGAGCAACCTTTATTCACATCAGTAGATGGACGCGCCGCCGGCGCAGATGATCAAGCAGCAAAGTGCGGGAGGAAACGATGACCATGATGAACAGGCGACAGGTCCTTGCAGGTTCGGCGCTTGCCGGCGCGGCGCTCGCCATGCCGGCGGTGGCGCGCGCGCAAGACACGGTGACCTGGCGCATGCAGGCTCTCTGGGACGGCGGCACGACGCCCTTTGAATACGAGAAGAAGTTCGCGGAGCGTGTCAGCGAACTCACCGGCGGCAAGTTCGAGATCAAGCTGTTCTCAGCCGGCCAGATCGTGCCGGCGAACCAGGCCTTCGACGCGGTGCGCGGCGGCGCGTTCCAGATGATGAAGACCTTCGACGGTTACGAGGCCGGCAAGATCCCGGCCTTTGCCTTCACCTCCACCATCCCCTTCGGCTTCCCCGAGTCCGACCAGTACGAGGCCTGGTTCTACGAGCTCGGCGGGCTCGATATGGCGCGCGAGGCATATGGGCAAGCGGGCCTCACCTACATCGCGCCGACGGTCTATGGTCAGGAGCCGATCCACTCCACCGTCAGGGTGGAAACCATCGCCGACATGGCCGGTAAGAAGGGGCGTTTCGTCGGCCTCGCGTCGGCCGTCATGGCCGATCTCGGCGTCGCGGTGACGCCCCTGGCGACGGCCGAGGTCTACTCGGGGCTCGAGAAGGGGTTAATCGATCTTGCCGACCGCGGCGACCTGACGGCCAATTACGAGGCCGGGCTTGCCGAGGTGGCGAAGTTCATCATCCTGCCCGGCATACACCAGCCGACAACGGCCACGAGCTATGTGGCGAACACCGCCGCTTACGAGGCGCTGCCGGACAGCTTCAAGGCGGCGCTTGCGGTGGCCGCGCGCGAGATCTCCAGCGCGTTGCGCCAGCACAACCTGGTGAAGGACGCGGAGGTTATCGAGAAATACCGGGCGAAAGGCGTCGAGATCATCCATCTCGATCCGGGTGACGTGGCCGCCGCGCGCGCGAAGGCCGTGGAGTCCTGGAAGAAGGCCACCAAGGGCGACGCGCTGGCCACCCGGATCGTCGACAGCCAGATCGATTTCATGGGCGCTCTCGGCCTGATCTGACAACCGCCCTTTCAAGCGGGCGGCGCCTCACCCGGTGCGCGCCGCCCGCGCCTTCTCGTAAAGTTTCCATGATCGGTGCCCTTCTCGCCATCGTAACCGCGTTCAACCGCGCCCTTTTCATCGCCGCCGCAGCGATAATCTTCGCGGTGGTGCCGATGCTGCTTTACGAGGTCGTCGCGCGCTATGCGTTCGATGCGCCGACCGTTTGGGCGATGGAGGCGGGCACGCTCGTCTTCGGGCCTCATTTCATGCTGGCGGGCCCCTATCTGCTTCATCTGAAGGGGCACGTCGCCGTCGACATCGTGAGCGAGCGGCTGAGAGATCCGGCAAAGGCGTGGGTGGAGGTTTTCTCCTATCTCGTGATCGCCATATTCGCCGCCGTCCTCGCCAAGGTCTCCTGGCCGCTCGCCGTCAACGCCTATCAGATGGGCGAGACCAGCTTCTCCGCCTGGAACCCGCCGATCTGGTGGATGAAGTTCATCGTGCCCTTCGCGCTTGCCATGCTGTGCGCGCAGGCGCTTGTCGAGGGCGCGGCGTCGCTGCGACGCCTGTTTGCGCCCGGGAAGGCCGGCTCATGAGCTCCGAGGCCGTGCTCGCGTTGATGTTCGCAAGCCTCGTCGGGCTGCTCCTGACCGGTATGCCGGTTGCCTTCGTGCTGGGTGCCCTGGCGCTCTTCTTCACCGTCACCCTGTGGGGCGAGGCGGCGTTGACGGTGACCGTGCTCAACCTCTTCGACACGATGCGCTCGGAATCGCTCATGGCCATCCCGCTCTATGTGATGATGGCGAGCACGCTCCAGCGCTCGGGCGTGATCGAGAGCCTCTACAGGGCCATGGAGCTGTGGTCTGGGCGCCTGCCTGGCGGGCTCGCCGTGGGTACCATCGTGATCTGCACGATCATCGCCGCGATGACCGGCATCGTCGGCGCGGCGGTGGCGGCCATGGGGCTCCTCGCGCTGCCGTCCATGCTCAAGCGCAACTACGACACTAGGCTCGCCATCGGCACGATCTGCGCCGGCGGGACGCTCGGCATCCTCATCCCGCCCTCGGTCGTTACCATCGTCTATGCGGTGACGGCTCAGGCCTCCATCGGGCAGATGTTCATCGCCGGCATCGTTCCGGGGCTCCTGCTCGCCGGCCTCTATATCGGCTACATCCTCGGTAAGGCCGCGCTCGACCCCAAGGCCGCGCCCCGGCCGGAAGGCGACGACGATGCGACCTGGGGCATGCGGATCGCGGCGCTGAAGTCGCTCGTCCTGCCCACGGCGATCATCGTCGGCGTGCTCGGCACGATCTATATGGGCATCGCCACACCGACGGAGGCGGCCGCCGTCGGTGTGGCGCTTGCCTTCGTGTCGTCCGTTATCGAGCGCCGCTTCGGCTGGGATCTGGTCACCGGCGTCGGCTTCGACGTCGTGAAGGTGACAACCATGATCCTGTGGATCACCATCGGCGCGCGCGCCTTCGTCGCGATTTTCACGGGGACGGGCGGCGCGGACTTCCTGCTCGGCTTCATCGAGAACCTGGAGGCCAATCGCTGGATCGTCCTCGTCGTCCTGCTGGCCATCCTCTTCTTCCTCGGCATGTTTCTGGACGAGATCGGCATCATCCTGCTCTGCGTGCCCGTCTTCCTGCCCGTGATCGACTTCCTTGGCTTCGACCGGTTGTGGTTCGGGATTCTGTTCCTGGTTTCCGCCCAGATGGCCTATATCTCCCCGCCCTTCGGCTACACGCTGTTCTACATGAAAGGCGTCCTTCCGGACGGCATAGGCATGGGCACGGTCTATCGCGCCATCGTGCCGTTTCTCCTCCTCCAGGCGCTTGGCATTGTCATTTGCGCCCTCTTTCCGGAGCTCGTGCTCTGGCTTCCGCGAACCATGATCCAGTGACAACCCGGACAGGACATCTCTGCGATGAGTGACGTCCCTTCATCCCGTATCGAAGGCCTTCACAGGATGACGCCGGCGGAAAGGCTTGAAGCCGTTGCGCGCCAGGCCGGCCTCGACAGCCAGATGGTGGCGAGCCTTAAGGCTGCCGCATCCGGCCAGATAGAGCTCGCCGACCGGCTGGTAGAGAACGCAATCTCCACCATGGCGATCCCCGTCGGCATCGCCACCAACATGATCGTCGACGGGCGCGACGTGCTCGTCCCCATGGCGACGGAGGAATCCTCCGTCATCGCCGCGGTCTGCAACGCCGCAAAGCGCTGCCGATCGACGGGCGGCTTTTCAACCTCGACCAGCGGGCCGATCATGGCCGCCCAGATCCAGCTTCTGGGCGCGAGCGATCCCGAGAACGTTCGGCTGAAAGTCCTTGAGCGCATCGAGGAAATCAGGACCATCTGTGACGAGACCGACCCTCTGCTCGTCAGGTTCGGCGGCGGCTTCCGCGATCTCGATGTGCGGGTCATCGAGACGGCGGAAGGCCCGATGACCATCGTGCACATCCTCGTCGACACCCGCGACGCGATGGGCGCCAATGCAGTCAACACCATGGCCGAGGCGCTCGCGCCGAAGCTTGCCGAATGGACCGGCGCGCGTACGCTCCTGCGCATCCTCTCCAACCTCGCCGATCGGCGCGTCGCCCGCGCCCGCGCGGTGTGGCCGCTCGACGAGATCGGCGGGCCCCAGGTGCGCGACGACATACTGTCGGCCTATCATTTTGCCGACGCCGACCCCTACCGGGCGGCGACCCACAACAAGGGCATCATGAACGGGGTGAGCGCCGTGGTGCTCGCGACCGGCAACGATACCCGCGCCGTCGAGGCCGGCGCCCACGCCTATGCCGCGCGCCATGGGCGCTACCGCTCCATGTCGCGCTGGGAGAAGGATCGGGACGGCAATCTGGTCGGCATCCTCGAGATGCCCATGGCGGTCGGCCTCATTGGCGGGGCGACGAAGATCCATCCCACTGCGCAGGCGAATCTCAAGGTGCTGGGTGTCACGACGGCCGATGCGCTTGCCCGCATCATCGTTTCGGTGGGCCTTGCCCAGAACTTCGCCGCTCTGCGCGCGCTCGCCACGACCGGCATCCAGAAGGGGCACATGGCGCTGCATGCGCAGAACGTGGCCCTGATGGTCGGCGCCGTCGGCGAGGAGATCGATGCGGTGGCAAGCGAACTGAAGGCGCTCGGCAAGGTCCGCCAGGACCTTGCCGAGGAGATACTCGCGAAGCTCAGGGCCGGCAAGTGACCGGGGCCGTCACGATTGTCGAGGTGGGGCCGCGCGACGGGTTGCAGGCGCATCCCCATCCGATCGAAACGGCGGCCCGCATCAAGCTTGTCTCGCTTCTGCGCAAGGCCGGTGTCAGGCGGCTGGAGGTCGGCGCCTTCGTCTCGCCGGCCCGCGTGCCGCGCATGGCCGATACCGGCGCCGTGATGGAGGCGGTCGGATCGCGCGAGGAGCCGGGCGACATGGTGCTCATCGCCAATGAGCGCGGGCTCGATCAGGCGCTGGAGCATGGTGCGCGGGCGATCGCCGTGTTCACGGCGGCAAGCGACGCCTTTGCCGAACGCAATATCGGCAGCACGGTCGCGGCCTCGCTCGACCGCTTCGCCCGGATCGTCTCCCGGGCCCGGTCCGCAGGCGTGTTCGTGCGCGGCTACATATCGACCATCACCGACTGCCCCTATGCCGGTCCGGTCGAACCGGATGCCGTCAAGAACGTGGCTCGTGCCCTTGACGCCATGGGCTGCGCGGAGATCGCGCTTGGCGAGACGCTCGGCAGGGCGACGCCGAACAGGATTGCAGCCGTTGTCGACGCGGTCGCAACGGCCATTCCGCTCGACCGCATCGCTGCGCATTTCCACGATACATACGGCATGGGGCTTGCCAATGTGCGCGAGGCGGTGCGTCTTGGCGTGCGCACGGTCGACGCGGCGACGGGCGGGCTTGGCGGCTGCCCTTTTGCGCCGGGCGCGGCGGGAAATGTGGCCACGGAGGACGTGGTCTACATGCTGCATGGCCTTGGCTTCGAGACGGGTATCGACCTCGACGGAATTCGTGCAGCCACCCGGTTTTGCCGGGACGAGCTGGGCGTCGTCCCCACCAGCCGGGTCTTTGCCGCGATGGCCAAGGCCTAAGAGGGCGTTGCCTTCAGGGGACCCGCTCTTCTACCGTCATATGATTCCTCCTGTCCGACGCGGACGATCTTCGATTGCCTGAAGCGGGGCGCGGGTAAAACGAGGGCCTGCTTGACTCGGGACAGAGCCCGCCCAAAGGCGGCGAGCTGAGGAGCGCGATCCGGCGACGCTCAGTTGGTCAGGCCCGGCCCACCCCCGTTGAAAGTCAGGCTCAGGAAATTGTGAAACGCGCGCGTCGCCGGCGACAGCTCCGCATTCCGGCGCCACGCCAGCCCGACATCCATGGACGGAACATTGTCAACGACCCGCGTCTCGATGCGCTGACCCTCCAGCGACATTGGCCTGTAGACCATGTCGGAAAGGATCGTCACGCCGGTGCCGTTGGCGACCATGCTGCGCACCGCTTCGACCGACGAGGTACGGAAGATGACGCGCGGCCGATAAGGGGTCCGCTGCCAGTAGCGCGCGGCCGTCTGGCCTGCCTCGTCGACCGTCAGCATCACATAGGGCTCCTGGGCTACGTGCTCGAGGGTGATTTCCGACATGCGCGTCATCGGATGGTCGATGGGCAGCCACAGGCGACGGCGCGAGCGGATCAACGTCTCGTGATCAAGCGCCGCGTGGTTTTCGAGATTTGACGTCAGGAGCACGGCGATATCGAGGCGGCCCTCCATGAGATCTTCTTCGATCGTGGCGCGTGGCGCCTCGCGCAGCTCGACGGTCACCCCGGGGTAGCTTCGCGAGAAACGCGCGTAATGCTGGGGCAGGAAGTAGCCTGCCACCGTATAGGTGACGCCGACCCGCACCAGCCCTTGCAGCTTCGAGGTCGATGCGCTCGGGATGCGCATCGCTTCGTTGACCGAAGCGACGATGCTGCGGGCATGGTGAAGGAACCAGCTTCCCTCGAAGGTCAGCTTCACACCGCTCGGATGCCGGTCGAAGAGCCGCGTACCGAGCTGCTGCTCGAGCTGCCTGATGGCCGTCGTCACCGCCGACTGCGACACGTTGAGTTCGATCCCGGCCCGCGATACCTGGCCAACCTCGGCGACGGTGATGAAGTAGCGCAGATGCCGAAGCGATAGTGTCATGCATTCCTCCTCGGGTGCGGGCTCTGGCTTCCGATGCCGATGGACCGGACCCGGTGTCGTCCCGGAACGGAAGCAAGGCCCACCCTTCAGATATCAGATAAATTGATATCGGGCCGCATAATTTTCGATTTCACAATATCGTCTAGCTGCGCAAACAATAGCGTCGATCAGCGGGGCACGAAACGCCGCCGCTTCGGATCGAACAGGGAGGCATATAATGAATCGGTTGCTAATGAGCGCCGCCGTGGTGGCGGTGGTTACCGGAGCTGCCGGCGCGGCCGTAGCGAAGGAGTGGTTTCCCTATCCCGTCGAGGTTTGGGATCCGCCGTTCAATATGGATAGCCCTCGCTCGAAGGTCGATTACGTGCCGCTCGAGAAGGCGTCGAAGCCCTGGGAGATCTGCGTCTCCTTCCCGCATATGAAGGATGCCTACTGGCTGGGTGTTGACTACGGCGTTGCGGAGGAGGCCAAGCGTCTCGGCGTCAAGATGCAGCTTGTCGAGGCGGGCGGGTATACCGAACTGCAGAAGCAGATCTCGCAGATCGAGGACTGCGTGGCGGCCGGCACCGATGCCGTAATCATCGGCGCCATCTCCTACGACGGCCTCAACAACCTGGTCGCCGAAATCCGCAAGAAAGGCATTCCGGTGATCGACGTGATCAATGGTGTCTCGTCGCCGGAGCTATCTGCCAAGTCGCTCGTGTCGTTCGGTGAGATGGGGGCCAAGGCCGGCGAGTTCCTGGCGAGCCTGCATCCGGCCGGTTCCGCGCCGGTGAAGGTCGGGTGGTTTCCCGGTCCGGCGGGTGCTGGTTGGGTGGAAGCCGGCAACAAGGGTTTTCTTGAGGCGATCAAGGGCAGCGCCATCGAGGTCGTCGAGACCAAGTACGGCGATACCGGAAAGGAGGCCCAGTCGACGCTCATCGAGGATACCCTCGAGGCGTACCCGGACCTCGACTACATCGTCGGAACGGCGGTGACCGCGGAGGCGGCCGTGCCGATCCTGCGCAATCGCGGCCTGCAGGACGAGATCAAGGTCGTGTCCTACTACTACACGCCCGGCGTCCATCAGGGGATCCGGCGTGGCCAGATCCTCGCCGCTCCGACCGACTCGACGGTCATTCAGGGCCGTATCGCCATGGATCAGGCGGTCCGCATCCTCGAGGGCAAGGACTATCTGAAGCATGTGGGGCCCGCCCTCTACGTGGTGACCCAGGAGACGATCAAGGACTTCGATTCGAGCTCTACCTTGGCACCGGACGGCTTCAGGCCGGTCTTCCGAGTCGAGTAGCGAAGACAGGCGTCGCCGCCGAGACGCTGTCGTGACGAACGAACCTGCACTGGTGCGTGAGGGTCCCGCCCATGCCGGGACCCCCATTCTCCAGACCGTCGGGATACGGAAGCGGTATCCCGGCGTGCTGGCCCTCGACGCGGTCGATTTCGATCTGCGGCCCGGCGAGGTGCACATTCTCTTCGGCGAGAATGGAGCAGGGAAGTCGACCTTGATCTCGATTCTTGCCGGTGTTCAGCGCCCGACGGCGGGAGAGGTCCGCTATCGCGGCGAGCGCGTGGACCTGCAATCGGTCCACCATGCCCGCAGCCTCGGCATTTCCGCGGTGTTCCAGGAATTTTCGCTGGTCCCGCAGATGACCGTCGAGGAGAACCTGTTCCTCGGCGCCGAGATCACCCGTGGCGGCATTCTCGACAAGGGAAACCTGCATCGCCGTGCCCAGGACATCATCGCCCGGCTCGGTTTCCCGCTGCGACCGAATCAGCGGATCGAGCATCTCAGCCGGGCCGAGCAGCAGATGGTCGAGATCGCCAAGGCCTTCCGCTCGGATCTGTCGGTCCTCATCTTGGACGAACCGACGGCCTCGCTCACCGAGCGAGAGACCGAACGCCTGTTCGCGCTGATCGATCAGGTCAAGGCCCAGGGCGTCGGCGTGGTCTACATCACGCACCGCATGCAGGAGATCCGGCGCATCGGCGACCGCATCACCGTGCTCCGCGACGGCCGCTATGTGGCGACGCTCGATGCCCGGTCGGCCACGGAAGACGAGCTCGTGCGGCTGATGACCGGACGGGTCATCTCGGAGCTGTTCCCCAAGGTGAAGTTCGCCCCGGGCGAGGAGCGGTTGCGTATCGACCGGCTGACGACCGGCAGGCGTACGGTGGTTGATGCCTCGCTCTCGGTGCGCGCAGGCGAGATCGTCGGATTGGCGGGGCTGGTCGGCTCCGGAAAATCCGAGGTCATGCGCGCGGTCTTTGGTCTCGAGGCCGTGGCCTCTGGCCGTGTCTATCTGAAAGGCGAGGACGTCACCGGCGCGACGACGCGCGCGCTGCTGCGTCGGGGGTTCTTCTATCTGCCGCCGGATCGTCGCGAAGAAGGGCTCGTCATGATGCGCAGCTGCCGCGAGAACATGTCGCTGCCGTCGCTGGACGTGCCGCCCTTTGGCCGCGGTCCGTTGCTCGACCGGGCCGGCGAGGCGCGTAAGGTCGCCGAACTCGGCGATCGGATGAACCTGCGACCGCGCCGCGTCGAGCGAGCGGTCGACCACTTTTCCGGCGGCAATCAGCAGAAGGTACTGCTGGCGAAATGCCTGACCCGCTCGGTCGATGTTTACGTCTTCGACGAACCGACCGTCGGCGTGGACGTCGGCACCCGCGCCGCCATCTATGCGTTCATCCGCGATTTGTGCGAGGCCGGCGCCGCCGTCGTCCTCATCTCGTCCGACCTGCCGGAGATCATAAATCTCGCCTGCCGGGCCTACGTCTTCTACCGCGGCCGCGTTCAGGCCGAACTCGTGGGCCAGGAGATCACCGAGCAGAGCCTGCTGGCCCGTTTCTTCGAGAGGGAGGTGGCCTGATGGTCAGTCGAGACAGCGATATCGCCGCGCCGAAGCGCGACCTCGGCTATTGGATCAGGTTCTCCTTTGTCCGTCTCGGCATCCTCCCGATTCTTCTGATTGCCGCCGTCGTTATCTTCGCGCTGATGTCGGACAATTTTCTGACGGTGCGGAACCTGACGAACGTGGTTCGGCAATCGGTGTATTTGATGATCGTCTCGCTGGGCCAGATGTTCGCGCTTCTGACCGGCGGATTCGACCTGTCCGTCGGTACGATCCTGGCCATCACCTCCGTCGTCGGCGCGTCCGCGATGGCGTCTGCCTACGCGATGATGCCGGATGCGGTGGGGCTTGCCATTCTGATCGGCGTCCTCGCCGGCATCGCCGCCGGCGTGGCGGTCGGCCTGTGCAACGGCATCGGGGTTGCCCTTCTCGGCGTCTCGCCTTTCATCATGACTCTTGGCATGTCCTCGGTCGGATTCGGCATCGCGCTGTACCTGACCGGCGGCGTGCCGGTCTACGGCATGCCCGTCGAATTCGGAGAGATCTTCGGATTTGGAGAGCTGTTCGGCATTCCTGTGCCGGTCTATATCGCCGCGCTACTCGCGATCCTGACCTATCTCTTCGTCAATTGGACCCGGCAGGGGCGCTACTTCTACGCGGTCGGCGGCAACATAAAGGCAGCGCGCCTGTCGGGCATCAACACCCGGGTGACGCTTTTCGTCACCTACGTGCTCTGTGCCCTGCTCACCAGCATCGCCGGCATGCTGCTGACCGCCCGGCTCGACACGGGCGAGGCGAACATCGGGGCCTCGATGCCGCTTGAATCCATCGCCGCCTGCGTGATCGCCGGCGTATCGCTGCGCGGCGGTGTCGGGCGTGTCGAGAACGTGGTGCTCGGCGCGCTGTTCATCGTGCTCGTTCAGAACGGGATGAATCTGGCGCGGATCGAATCCTATCTGCAGATCGTGGTGCTTGGCGGGCTCCTGATTCTGGCGGTGATCGCCGATCAGATCCGGCTTCGCTACATCGCCAGCGCGCGGGACTGAGGCGAGAGCATGGCACCGGTATGAAGGCCGTTGAACGCGCGGCGCGGCAAGAACGGAGTCGTTGAACCATGACATTCATCAACTGCGACATGGGGGAAGGCTTCTCGCTCTATCGGATGGGCGACGACGCGGCGCTCATGCCGCTCATATCGGTGGCGAACGTCGCCTGCGGCTTTCATGCCTCGGACTTCAACCATATGCGGGCGACGGTTCGCTTGGCCAAGAAGCACGGCGTCAAAGTCGGCGCGCATCCCTCGCTGCCGGATCTGCAGGGCTTCGGCCGACGGGAGATGCGGATACCGCGCGAGGAGCTCGCCAACTGCCTGATCTACCAGATCGGCGCATTGTGCGGATTCCTCAAGGCCGAGCAGATGGAGCTGAACCACATCAAGCCGCATGGTGCACTTTACGGCATGGCCGCACGGATGGAGGAGGTGGCGCATGCGGTGTGCGATGCCGCCGACGTCTTTCAGGTGCCGCTTATGGGCATGCCCGGCACATGCCACGAGACCGTCTACACGGCGCGCGGCCATCGCTTCATCGCCGAGTTCTACGCCGATCTGTCCTACGCCGGCGACGGAAGCCTGATCATCACCCGCGAGCACGATCCGGTAGACCCGCAGGAGGCTGCCGAACGGTCGCTGCGCGCGATCCGCGAGGGGAAGACAAGGGCCGTCGATGGGACCGATCTGCGCGTTCGAGCCGACGCGATCTGCGTGCATTCCGATACGCCGAACGCCGTGGCGGTCGCTCGCGCGGTGCACGACGCCGTGAAGCCATATCTGAACGCTTGAGTATCCGACAGGCCTTCGGGCCGTCTACGACGCAGGGGAACGATCAGGAGACGACGACGCATGGCCAACAAGCAGATTCTCTCGCCGCTTCCGGGAACCTTCTATCGCCGGCCGGCGCCGGACAAGCCGCCCTATAAGGAGCCCGGCGATCCGGTCGCCAAGGGCGAGGTCCTCGGTCTGGTCGAGGTCATGAAGAGCTTCTACGAGGTGAAATCCGACGTCGACGGCACGGTCGCACAGTTCCTGATCGAGAACGAGGCCGCCGTTCAGGCAGGCCAGCCGCTTGTCGAGATCGAGTCCTGACGCCGCGCGGAGCCATGGACATCCGGACCCTGTTTGTGGCCAACCGCGGCGAGATCGCGGTGCGCATCATTCGCGCGGCCCGTGAGCTCGGCATCGAGACCGTCCAGGCCTACAGCGCGGCTGACTCCGACTCGCTTGCCGTCAGCCTGGCGGACCGGGCGGTCGAAATCGGGCCGCCGCAGGCGGCCCGGTCCTACCTCAACATCGAGACCCTGGTAACGGCCGCGCGCGAGTCCGGGGCCGATGCCGTCCATCCGGGTTACGGTTTTCTCGCCGAGAACGCACGGTTCGCCGAGGCGGTTGAGGCGGCCGGTCTCGTCTTTGTCGGTCCGCGTGCCGACACCATTCGGATCATGGGCGACAAGGTCGCGGCCCGGGCGGCCGCCGCCAAGGCGGGCGTGCCGACCGTGCCGGGCAGCGATGGGCGCGTCGAGGACCTGGATAGGGGGCGCACGATCGCGGCCGAGATCGGCTTCCCGGTCATGATCAAGGCCGCCGCCGGAGGCGGCGGGCGCGGCATCCGGATCGCCCATGATCCGCAGGAGTTCGATCACTTCTTTGCGCTGGCCCAGACGGAGGCGGAGTCGGCCTTCGGCGACGGCGGTCTGTATATCGAGAAGGTCATCGAGCGGGCCCGGCATATCGAGGTTCAGGTTCTCGGTGACGGCACCGATGTGGTGCACTGCTTCGAGCGCGAATGCTCGCTTCAGCGCCGGAGGCAGAAGCTCTGGGAAGAGGCTCCGTCGGCGGCGCTCGACGCAGATACCCGGGCCCGGCTCTGCGACTCGGCGGTGGCGCTGGCGCGATCCGTGAACTATCGCGGCGCCGGTACGCTCGAGTATCTCTACGACGATGCCAGCGGCGATTTCTTCTTCATCGAGATGAACACCCGCATCCAGGTCGAGCATCCGGTCACCGAATGGGTGACCGGCATCGATCTGGTGCGCGAGATGATCCGCGTTGCCGGCGGTGAGAAGCTGCGGCTGCGGCAGGAAGAGATCGGGATGCGCGGCCACGCAATCGAGGTGCGGATCAACGCGGAGGATCCGGCAAACGGCTTCTTTCCATGCCCCGGCCGGATCGAAGAGGTGCGCGTTCCCGGCGGGCCGGGCGTGCGTTTCGACACGCTCCTCTATCCCGGCTATGCGATCCCGCCGTTCTATGACTCGCTGCTGGGGAAGCTGATCGTCTGGGGCGAGGACCGCGGCCACGCCATCGACCGGCTCAGGCGCGCCCTGCGCGAACTCGAAATCTCCGGTGTGAAGACCACTGCGCCGCTCTATGCCGAACTTGCCGACGACAGCGATGTTCGCGTGGGCGCCGTTCACACCCGCTGGCTCGAGCGCTGGCTCGAACTGAATGGATCCCGACTGGCCTGAAGGGGGGCACGCGACCAATGAAGACCAGATATTCCTTCGGCGGCGATGAGCATATCTTCGTCGAGGTGGACGAGGAGATGTCGCTCGAGGCGTTCTTCAAGAGCCTGTCGCTGACCAACGCGGTTCGCGACGCCGGCATCAAGGGGGTGACCGAGATCTGCCCGGCCAATGCGTCGCTCCAGGTCAAGTTCGACCCGGACGTCATCAGCCCCGACGACATGCTCGCCGAGCTCAAGCGGCTCGAAACTGCCGCCGACAAGGCCGAATCGCGGATCAGGACACGGATCATCGAGGTCCCGGTCTTCTACCGCGATCCGTGGACGACCGAGACGCTGATGCGGTTCCGCGAGCGCCATCAGGACCCGAACTCGACCGATATCGAGTATGCGGCACGGATCAACGGCTACGCGTCGGTCGAGGATTTCATCGCGGCGCATTCCGGTTCGCCCTGGTTCGTCTCCATGGTCGGGTTCGTCGCCGGCCTGCCGTTCCTCTATCAGATGGTCGACCGCAGCCGGCAGATCGAGGTGCCGAAATATCTCAGGCCGCGCACGGATACGCCGAAGCTGACCGTCGGAATCGGCGGCTGCTTCGGCTGCATCTATTCGGTGCGCGGGGCCGGCGGGTACCAGATGTTCGGCATCACGCCCATGCCGATCTACGACCCGAAGCAGGAGATCAGCTATCTCAGGGATTTCATGGTCTTCTTCAGGCCGGGCGACATCGTGAAATGGAAACCGATCGACCGGGATGCCTACGACGCGGCGGTTGCGGAGGTCGAGGCCAACCGTTTCATGCCGCGCGTCCGCGAGGTGACCTTCGATCTCGACGAATTCAACAAGGACATAGACGGCTACAACCGCAAGCTTGAGGAGGCCCTCTATGGGAATTAAGGTGATCGCCCCGGGGCTCGCCACCACGGTCCAGGATCTCGGCCGACCGGGCTACTATCATCTCGGCATTCCGCTGTCCGGCGCCATGGACCGCTTCGCCTTGCGCGTCGCCAACATGCTGGTCGGCAACGACGAGGGCGCGGCGTGCCTGGAATGCGTCTTCATGGGGCCGGAACTCGAGTTTGCGCGCGACGCGACGGTCGCCGTGACGGGGGCCGAGATGACGCCCAAAGTCGATGGCGAACCGCGCGAGACCTGGACGTCCTTCACGATCAAGGCCGGCCAAACGCTGTCCTTCGATTTCCTGAAGGCGGGTGCGCGTGCCTATCTCGCGGTCTCCGGCGGCATCGATGTGCCGGTTGTTCTTGGCAGCCGGTCCACCTACGCGCTGGGCGGGCTCGGGGGCCATGAGGGCCGGCCCTTGCAGGCCGGCGATGTGCTGCCGGTCGGGCGGGGGGGCGGCAGCAAAGAAGGCCGCACCGTGCCGTTGGCGTTACGGCGGATGCCCGGCAGCCCGGCGGAGTTGCGGGTGATCCCGGGCCTGTACTGGCACCGGATCACCGAGGCGTCGGGCCGCAACTTCTTCGCCGACAGCTGGAAGGTGGCGCCCGAGGCCGATCGCATCGGTTATCGGTTCCGCAGCGGACGGCCACTGGAGTTCGTGCCGCGTAAGCAGCCCTTCGGCGCCGGCTCCGATCCTTCCAACATCGTCGATGCGTGCTATCCCTACGGGTCCATCCAGGTGCCGGGGGGCACCGAGCCGATCGTGCTCCATCGGGACGCGGTGTCCGGTGGCGGCTACTTCATGCTTGGGACGGTGATCTCTGCGGATATGGATCTGATCGGCCAGATGCAGCCGCACACCGAGACGCGGTTCGTCGAGGTCGATATGGCGGCGGCGCTGAAGGCCCGGAAGGAACGCAGAGCACTGCTCGACAAGGTTCGGGCGGCACTCGACTGAAACGCCAACGCCAAGAGGGCTTTGATCCGGCGGCACAGCCGGCGGATGCGCGCGCCGCGAGATGCTTGGACAATGGGAAGGGGAGATCCGTGATATGAGCGTTGTGGAGTCACGAATGCCGACACTGGCGGGAGCCTTGTGGCCGGCGGAAGGGGGCGCTGGCCTGATGCGCGGCATCGTGCTGGCGGCGATCGGCACGGCGCTGCTGACGTTGTCGGCCAAGGTGCAGGTGCCGTTCTGGCCGGTGCCGATGACCATGCAGACCTTCGTGGTCCTGGTGCTCGGCGCGGCCTATGGCCCGCGCTTGGCCGGGGCGACCGTCGGATTCTATCTGGCCCAGGGCGCCATCGGTCTGCCGGTCTTTGCCACGGGCGGTGGTCTTGCCTACATGGCCGGCCCGACCGGCGGCTATCTTGCTGGCTTTCTCGTGGCCGCGGTTGTGGCCGGCCTCCTCGCGGAGCGCGGCTTCGATCGGCGCTGGTCCACGGCACTCCTGACGTTCCTCATCGCCGATGCGCTGCTGTTCACCCTTGGCGTCGGCTGGCTCGCCGGTCTGATCGGGGCCGCCGAGGCGGTTTCGGTCGGCCTGCTGCCGTTCCTCCCGGCCGAGGCCCTTAAGATCGCGCTGGCCATGGCCATCCTGCCGCTCACCTGGAAAGCGGTCGGTCGCGGTGCCTAGCGACAGGCACTCGGGGTGCGAGGATGCGGATAATCGGAGGAGATCGGGTCAGTCGACTTCCTTGGCATAGTGGCGCGGAAACGCGATTCGAGATGGTTGCTCGTTCTCACGACCATTGAAAGACTGGCTGGGATGGGTGTCCGCCGGCCGTCGCACCCAAACCGCATCCCATCCAGAGCAGCCAAGATAGCAGGGCCCCCGGCCAGAGATGGTCGGGGGCTTTGCGTATCCGTGCCGGCAACCCGCGCAGGACCTCGACCATCACCAGCCTCAGCCCCGGATCCGCCAGGGTCCGTGGGTGGACGACGCCGAGATTGCGCCACCCTCCTCAAGGAATGCGCGAGCCGTGGCCCTGCTGTCTCCACGGAACCATGCCCCGACATATATTGATTAGAGGGAGCGTCGCATGTCGAAGAGCTGCGGACCGATCACGGGTTTGGCCGGGGGCCTTCTCCCGCTCGCGACGTCAGCGGTTGCGCAGCCCTACGCCGACGGGCCGGCCGCCTGGCATTACGGCTGGAGCTGGGGGATCTTCGGCATGCTGATGATGACCCTCTTCTGGGGCGGCGTCATTGCCGCGATCGTGCTGCTCGTGCGATGGCTTGGAAGCGGGGTCCCAGGTGCCGGCCCGACGGCTCGTTCTCAGAACCGGGCGCTCGATATCCTGAAGGAGCGCTTCGCCCGTGGTGAAATCGATCGGGAGGAATTCGAGGAACGCAAACGCCTCCTGAGCGACTGAGCGTGTGAGCTGATATCTCGGGAAAGAACCTGACCCATGGCGCATTCGCACCACGACCACGGGCTTCCTGGCGACGAAAACCACGCCCGACAGGCGAAAATCGCCACCGCAGCGCGGCACGGCCATGCCGAGACCGAGGCGGGCGGGCACGCTCATGGCGGCGCTCACGACCACGCGGCCATGATCGCCGACTTTCGGCGGCGGTTCTGGGTCTGTGCCGTTCTCACGATCCCGATCCTGGCGCTGTCGCCAATGATCCAGCGCTGGCTCGGCATGGAGGGGGCGCTCGCCTTCGCCGGCCAGGACTACGTGGTGCTTGCCCTGTCCTCCGTCGTCTTCTTCTACGGCGGCTGGCCGTTCCTGACCGGACTCGTGGGCGAGCTGAAGAGTCGCCGGCCGGGCATGATGACCCTGATCTCGCTGGCCATCACCGTCGCCTACGGCTACTCCGCCGCCGTCGTCCTGCTGGCCCTGTGGGGCGAGCCCTTCTTCTGGGAGCTGGCGACGCTGATCGACGTGATGCTGCTTGGCCATTGGATCGAGATGCGCGCGGTCCTGGGGGCTTCCGGAGCCCTCGAGGCGCTGGTCAAGCTGTTGCCCGCGACCGCGCACCGGCTGACGGAGCGCGGCGACACGGAAGAGGTGCCGGTGGCCGACCTCAAGCCGGGCGATCGCGTGCTGGTCAGGCCCGGCGAGAAGGTCCCGACCGATGGCGTCATCGTGGCGGGGCATTCGAGCTTCAACGAGTCCATGCTGACCGGCGAGTCGCGTCCGGTCGAAAAGGGCGAGGGCGCGGAGGCGGTTGGCGGCGCGGTCAACGGCGAGGGCGCGGTCACGCTCGAGGTGCGCAAGACGGGCGACCAGACCTATCTCAGCCAGGTCATCGAGATGGTGCGCCAGGCCCAGGCGACGCGCTCGCGCACCCAGGACCTGGCCAACCGAGCCGCGTCGTGGCTGACCTATATCGCGCTGGGCGCCGGCGCCGCGACCCTGACGGTCTGGCTCGTTTTCGGGGCCGGCTTCGAGTTTGCGCTGGCCCGCTCAGTCACGGTCATGGTCATCGCTTGTCCGCACGCGCTTGGGCTTGCGGTCCCGCTGGTCGTGGCGGTGAGCACCCGGCTGACGGCCCAGAACGGGCTGCTGATCCGTGACCGGGCCGCCTTCGAGCGGGCGCGCAACCTGAACGCGGTGATCTTCGACAAGACGGGCACGCTGACCGAGGGCCGCTTCGGCGTGTCCGACATCGTGCCGCGGGGCGGGGCGAGCGAGGACGAGGTTCTGGCCTGGGCCGCGGCGCTCGAGAGCCGGTCGGAGCACCCGATCGCGCAAGGGATCGTGCGCAGCGCCGCCGAGCGAGGCCTGCCGCTCAAGCCGGTCGAGCGCTTCCGGAACCTGACGGGCCGCGGCGCGGAGGCGATCGTCGAGGGGCAGGACATCAAGGTCGTGAGTCCCGGTTACCTGCGCGAGCACGGCATCGATGAGGGCAACTCCCGCATCCGGCGGCTTGCCGAGCAGGGCAAGACGGTGGTTCATGTCCTGCGCGGCGGCGAGCCGATCGGAGCGATTGCCCTGGCCGACGTGATCCGGCCGGAGTCCTACGAAGCGGTCACGCGGCTGAAGGCGATGGGGCTTCAGACGATGATGCTTACGGGCGACGCGCAAGCCGTCGCCCGCACGGTCGCGGCCGAACTGGGCCTCGACGACTACTTCGCCGAGGTTTTGCCTGACCAGAAGGCGGCGAAGGTGCGTGCCGTCAAGGCGAAGGGGCTGAGCGTCGCCATGATCGGCGACGGCGTGAACGACGCCCCGGCGCTGGTCGAAGCGGATCTCGGCATCGCCATCGGCGCCGGCACGGACGTGGCGATCGAGTCCGCCGATGTCGTGCTGGTGCGCAGCAACCCGATGGACGTGTTCGCGATCCTGGCATTGTCGCGGGCGACCTATGGCAAGATGGTCCAGAACCTCCTCTGGGCGACCGGCTACAACGCCGTGGCCATCCCGCTGGCGGCCGGCATCGCCTCCGGCTGGGGCATCGTGCTGACGCCCGCGGCCGGGGCGGCTCTGATGTCGGCGAGCACGGTCATCGTCGCGATCAATGCCAAGCTGCTGGAGCGCGCCCGCCGCCTGGTCGCGGGTCCGGAGCCGAACGGCGTCACCCCGGTCAAGGCAGGAAGCTGACGTACGGAAGAACGATGCGGGTGCACTGCGGCAGCCTGGCCTCGATCGCACTCCGAAGCGGCCGCGCCGCGCGCAAGGAGGGTGCGGCGATCATGCGCGCGGATCTCCATTCCGGGAGCCGGGCCGGTCTTATCGTAGCCGTCACCTATGCACACAAGCGTCCGCCCTCCGGAGGCCGCCGTCAGGCGACCTGCCGTTCGACCGTGTAGCCTGCGTCCTCAATAGCGGCCTTGACCCGACCGGGCTCGGCGGTGCCACTTGCGCTGACCGAGACCAAGCCGGTCGCGAGGTCAACATCGACGGTCGCACCCGGGACCGCCTTCTGGACCGCGCTCTTCACCGTGCCGACGCAGTGATCACAGGTCATGCCCTCGACCTTGAAGCGCATGGCTGCCTCCATCTCGATTGCGGTGAACCGCAGGAAAGGTGGAGCTTCCCACCGTTGTAAGGTCAAGGGGCACTCAAGTTGCGCGCGTGGAATTCCGGTGAAGCGAGGCGACCGGGCCCGTTCACGAATTGGCCGGTGCTGTCGCGAACCTGCCCACGGGTCCCTCAACGGCGATTCCGGGCGTGGTGGACAGAGGCGGGGTCGGTGACGGACGCGATCCCGCCCGTGGCCGTTGGCGGTCACGTCCCGGCTTTGCGGGTCACGAGATCGACCAGGGCCGACATGCCGTGGTGGCCTTGTCCTTCGGAAATCACCGAATCATGTTCCTCGAGATGGAGGATCTCGAGGTCCCCAAAGGCGGCACGGAGCATCTCCGCGGTGTACATGTTCTCCGCATATGGCGGCCCGCCGGTCCCGTAGCCCAGCTGCTCGGGGCGGTAGCCCTGGAGCAGCAGCAGGCCGCCCGGCGCGAGCGTGCGTTTGATGCCCTCGAAGATGGCGGCGCGAAACGCCGGGCCGGCGAACTGGATGAAGATCGCGGCGACGACGTCGAACCGCTCGGGCTCCCAGACCCAGTTTGCCAGATCGACCTCGCCGGTCTGAAGCGTAACCCCTCGCGCAGCGGCAAGATCGCGTGCCTTCTGCAGCGCGACCGGCGAGAAGTCGATCGAGAGCACGTCGATGCCCTGCTCGGCCAGCCAGACGCCATTGCGCCCCTCGCCGTCGGCGATGGCCAGGGCTCGCTGTCCGGGGTGCAGCAGATGCCGCTGCCGAACCAGGAAGGCGTTCGGCGCGGTTCCGAAGAGATAGTCCCTCGATGAAAACCGCTCGTTCCAGCGGTCGAGTTCCGGGTTCGTCGTCACATTTTGAGCTCCTGATCCGTTGCAGGTTACGCCGCCACAGGCGGATAGGCCACCCTCGACCTGACGGAAATCGATGCGCCCCGGTGTGCTGGTGGCAGGAGCATCGTGAGCGGCTCGGGCCACCGAGCGCCCGGGAGATGCGGCGCGGCCGGCACGATCCGTCCCTTGGCCGGCGCCAGCGACCACGCCGAAGGGAGTTCAATCCCTTGACCTTCCCATGATGGGAAGCCCTACATCCTTGTGCATGCTTCGGAGACAAGGAGCCGGAAAGCATGTCCACGACCGATTTCGGAATGCCTCAAGCGGCGGAAGCCGCTGAGGGTCGGTCTGTCGCCGGCCCTCACGGCGGCCACCTGTCGGTGCGCGTCGAGGGGATGAGCTGCGCTTCCTGCGTCGGTCGGGTGGAGAAGGCGATTCGCGCCGTGCCCGGCGTGGCGGACGCATCCGTGAATCTCGTGACTGGGCGCGCCGACGTGACCCTTGGGGAAGGGCAGGCTGACCCCGCGGCCATTGCGCGGGCGGTGGAGCAGGCCGGCTATGCGGCCGCGATCGACACGGCCGATCTCAAGATCGAGGGGATGTCCTGCGCGAGCTGTGTCGCCCGGGTCGAGCGGGCGCTCAGGAGACTCCCCGGCATTCTCGACGCGACCGTCAATCTCGCGACCGAACGGGCGAGGGTGCGCTACCTTGCCGGCGCGGTCAGCATCGATCAGTTCAAGGGTGCGGTGCGCGCGGCCGGGTATGAGGCGGTAGAGGCCGCGGACGGGCCGGACCGGGAAGACCGCGAGCGCGCGGCCCGGGACCGCGAGGTAAAGGACCTGCGGCGCAACATCATTGTTGCGGGTGCGTTTACGCTGCCGATCTTCGTCCTGGAGATGGGCGGGCATCTGGTGCCGGCCTTCCATCACGGGATTCTCGGTGCGCTCGGCGGGCGCCAGAATCTGTTCTACCTGCTCTTTGCGCTCGCCACGGTCGTCCAGTTCGGCGCGGGTCTGCGCTTCTACAGGACGGGCTGGCCGACCCTCCGGCGCGGCACTCCGGACATGAACGCGCTCGTGATGCTCGGCACGACGGCGGCCTATGGCTATTCGGTGGTCGCGACCTTCCTGCCCGATGTCCTTCCGGCGGGGACCGTCCACGTCTACTACGAGGCCTCGGCGGTGATCGTTACGCTGATCCTGATCGGCCGCTACCTGGAGGCACTCGCCAAGGGGCGCACCTCCGAGGCGATCCGACGGCTCATGGGTCTGCGGGCGAAGACCGCGCGCGTGCTCCGCGACGGCCGGGAGCTGGAGGTCGCGATCGACGCGGTCGTCCCTGGAGACACTGTCCTGGTGCGGCCCGGCGAGAAGGTGCCGGTTGACGGCGAAGTGCTGGACGGCTCGTCTTATGTCGACGAGTCGATGATTACCGGCGAGCCGGTGCCGGTCGAGAAGCAAGCGGGCGCCGAGGTCGTGGGCGGCACGATCAACAAGACCGGCAGCTTCACCTTCCGTGCCACCCGGGTCGGGTCCGACACCGTACTTGCGCAGATCGTCCGGATGGTGGAGGCGGCCCAGGGATCGAAGCTGCCGATCCAGGCGCTGGTCGATCGCGTGACCGCCTATTTCGTGCCGGCGGTGATCGGCCTTGCCGCGCTCACCTTCGGCCTGTGGCTTGTCTTCGGCCCCGATCCAGCGCTGACCTTTGCGCTGGTGAATGCGGTCGCCGTTCTGATCATCGCCTGCCCCTGTGCCATGGGCCTCGCCACGCCGACCTCGATCATGGTCGGCACCGGGAAAGCGGCCCAGATGGGTGTGCTCTTCCGGCGCGGCGAGGCCCTACAGACACTGCGGAGTGCCGAGGTCGTCGCGCTCGACAAGACCGGCACGCTGACAGAAGGGCGGCCGGAGCTGACCGACTTCGTCACCGCCCCGGGGTTCGACGAGGCCGAGGTTCTGGCGTTGTCTGCGGCGGTCGAGAGCCGGTCGGAGCATCCAATCGCCGAGGCCATCGTCCGCGCGGCCGAACGGCGCGGCCTGCATCCGGCGGCGCGGGTCGAGGCCTTTGCGGCCGAGCCGGGCTTCGGCGTCTCCGCCCGGGTCGAAGGCCGCTGGGTGACGATCGGTGCCGACCGCGCCATGGCCAAGCTCGGGCTCGGCGTCGATGTCTTTGCCGAGACGGCGGGCCGGCTCGCCGAACAGGGCAAGACTCCGCTCTACGCGGCCATCGATGGACGGCTTGCCGCCGTGATCGCGGTCGCCGATCCGATCAAGCCGACCACCCCGGCGGCGCTCGAGGCGTTGCATCGGCTCGGGCTCAAGGTTGCCATGATCACCGGCGACAACCGGCTTACGGCCGAGACCGTCGCGCGCCGGCTCGGCATCGACGAAGTCGTGGCCGAGGTCCTGCCCGAGGGCAAGGTCGAGGCGCTGACGCGGCTTCGGGGCGGCGGCCGGATCGTCGCCATGGTCGGCGACGGGATCAACGACGCGCCGGCGCTGGCGCAAGCCGATGTCGGTATCGCGATCGGCACTGGCACCGACGTCGCGATCGAAACGGCGGATGTGGTGCTGATGTCGGGCGACCTCCGCGGTGTCCCGAACGCGATCGCGCTGAGCCGGGCGACGATCCGGAACATCAAGCAGAACCTGTTCTGGGCCTTTGCCTATAATGCGAGCCTGATCCCGGTGGCGGCCGGGGCGCTCTACCCGGATTTTGGCATCCTGCTGTCACCGGTCGTCGCGGCCGGGGCGATGGCGCTATCCAGCGTCTTCGTGCTCTCCAACGCCTTGCGTCTGCGACGCTTCCGCCCAATTTTTCCGATGGAGACGGGCGAGGGGCGCCGGATGGTGAAGCCGGGTCGGGGAGCGCTCCCCGCCGCGGCGTGAAAGGGCCGGTGGCGGACGGTACGGTGACTATGAGGGTTCCATGAACATCGGCGAAGCATCGAGGGCGTCGGGCGTTTCGGCCAAGATGATCCGTTACTACGAGAGCATCGGCCTGATTCCGCCCGCCGGGCGGACGGAAGCCGGCTACCGGGTCTATACGGACCGGGACGTTCACACGCTCCGCTTCATCCGGCGGGCGCGCAGCCTCGGCTTCTCGGTCGAGCAGATGGCCGAGCTTCTGGCGCTCTGGCGGGACCGGAGCCGTGCCAGCGCCGACGTGAAACGGCTGGCCCTTCGTCACGTGGACGCGCTGAAGGCCAAGATCGCCGAGCTGGAGGCGATGGCGAGCACGCTGCAGCACCTCGCCGAGCATTGCCACGGCGACGATCGCCCGGAATGCCCGATTCTCGAGGAGCTCGCGGACGAAGCGGACGCCGCGGATGCTCCTGCGCCAACCCGCGAACGGCCGCCGCCGCGATTCGGCAGGGCCGGCGAGCAGCGGCGGCGCCGGCGCGCTGCCGGCGCCACGGCACCACGGGAACTTTGAACCGATCCGTCGCCTTGCGCGGCGGCAGTTCGGTTGCGAGAGGGCCCCGGGGCCGAATCGCAGCCGCCCGTTGCACTGCGTCGGCAATCTGCAGGATCGGTACGGGAGCCGCAACGCATCCGAACTCATCCCCGATGCAAGTTTGCGCCTCGCTGTGCCAGCGTTAAGCGGGCAGGGCGGCGATCGCCTCGACCTCGAACAGCATGCCGTCGAGCGCCAGGCGGGGGACCGGAATCAGCGTGCAGGTCGGTTTCGGCCCGGCGCCGAAGGATCGCTCGAGCTCCGAACCAAATATCCGCAGCTTCTCCTCCGTGTGATCGACCACGAGCACCGTGAGCTTGACGACATCGCGCGTCCTCGCGCCCGCGGCCTCCAGGGCGATCCGGAGATTGTTCAGCGCCTGGCGAACCTGTAGGCGGAAGTCGGCCGGAAGCTCACCGTTCTCGTTCTCGCCGCCTTGACCCGCAACGAAAGCCAGCCGTGCCCCGGCTGCGATCTGGGCGAGATGGGAATAACCATTCGCCGAGGGGTCATAGAGCCCGGCGGGGTTGGACAGGGAGAAGGATGATCTTTTGGCGTTTGTTGCACTTTGCATAAGTCTTTCTCCTTTGATGGTGGACTCGAAGACGCGGTCTCACCGCTCGGCGATGGGGGAGGCGACGGGCGTCATTCTTCCTGCGCTTCCCACGAACCCTAAGGCGAGGAGGACGAGAGACCCCGCCAGCCACAAGGCACCCGCAATCCCGGCGCCGTCGACGGCCAAGCCGCCGACGAACGCCCCGAGCGCGATCGACAGATTGAAAACGGTCACGAACAACGCCGTCGCCGCCTCCGTGGCCCGCGGCGCGGCCCTGATCATCCAGGTCTGCAAGGTCACCGACACGCCGCCATAGGCGAGGCCCCACAGGCCCATGAATGCAATGCCTTCAGCCACACCGCCGCCCAGGACCGGGAACAGCAGCATTGTCGCGGCCAGCGTTCCGATGATGAGGGTGGTGGTCCGGCGCAGATTCCTGTCGGCCGACAGGCCGGCCATGAAGTTGCCGGCGACGCCCGCGACGCCGTACAGGAACAACGCGCCGCCGATCCGGCCTACCTCGATCCCGGCGATCTGCTGCAGGACCGGGTCGGCAAAGGTGTAGGCGGTGAACTGGCCGGTAACGAGGAGAGCGGTGACAGCCAAGCCCGTGACGATGCCGGCATTGCGGAGCTGCCCGGCGAGCATATGGGGTGTCGGGGCCTGCGTGGCGGGAAGGCGGGGCAGCAGCATCACCAAGGCGACGAGGACCGCCAGGGCCAGGATACCAAGAGCCAGGAAAGCCCCGCGCCAGCCGCTCGAATCGCCGATCAGCGTTCCGGCCGGAACCCCGAGGACGGAGGCGGCGGCGACGCCGCCGAAGATGAGGGAGGTCGCCAGTCCGACGGACCTTTCCGGCACCAGCCGAACCGCGAGGCTGCCGGCGATCGCCCAGAAGCCGCCGATGCACAGGCCGACGACCGCGCGCGCAGCCAGGAGCGTCGGAAAGTTCGGAGCCGCCGCGGAGACCAGATTGGCCAAAGCCAGCAGGGTCATCAGCGCACAGAGGACGAGACGGCGATCCAGTCGGCCCGCGGCGATGGTCAGCAAAGGCGCAGCGATTGCCGCGATGATTCCGGGCGCCGTCACCATCAGGCCGGCCATACCGTCGGAAATGCGTTGCGCCGCGCCGATGCTGGTTAGCAGACCAACGGGCAGAAGCTCGGTGGTCATCAGGGTGAAGATCCCAAGAGCTACGGAAAGGACCGCAAGCCAGGTTTTCACGGTTGGCCGGTAGCCAGGTGGCGAGGTCATGGGGTGCTCCGTCGAAGAGGCGTAGACACCCCTTCGACGAATCACGCCCTTTGTCTGTGACGCGACGAGGCGAAACGTTGCCCGTCGTTTCGGTCAGGCCACTTGCGGCGATCCGTCGGTGTTGCCCGGGCAGGCCTCCTTCGGCGCTGCCCGAGCGAGTCAAGTGCGCGCTGTCGCAGGGCTCATTGCGAGAGCGCGCCGGCCGGTCGGCGGCGGATCGGCCCCGGACAAGCGGCGGGGCCGATCGGGCCGTCACGCGTTCCTAGGGGAAACGCTTGAACGCCTTGCTCTCATGCTTGGCGGAATGGGTGATGACGCCGACGACCACAAGGGCCACGAAAAGAAGAAAGAGCCCGATCAGCAAGGGCGAGTCGGCGAAGGTGAAGTAGGCTTCCACGCCGTCCCACGCGGAAATTGGACTGCCGTTCATGTCTGTCTCCTTGGGCTATTCGGCGGCAACGGGATGAGTCGAAGGCGTGTGCCCCTCCGGATAAGGCCGGACCGGGAGCTCGACAATGTCGAGCCCAGCCTTCTCCGCTCCCGCCGTGATGCGCAGAAGGCCGAAGGACTTGAGCACCAGCGAGCCGAGATAGCCCGGCACGAACCCGAGCAGCGCCATTACGGCGCCGCCGACCACCTGTCCGTACAAGCTCGAGTCCGGTCCGTTGGGGCTCGGGTAGCCGCTCGCGAAGATGCCGCACGCCACGAGGCTCCAGAGGCCCGCCGCGCCATGAACCGAGAAGGCGCCCACGGCGTCGTCGATCTGCAGCTTAAGCAGAACTTCCTGAACCTTTGGGATCAGGCAGCCACCGACGAAGCCGATCAGAAATGCGAGCGCCGGGTGGTAGACGTCGAGCCCGGCGGCGGCGGAAATGATCCCGGCAAGCGCCCCCGACATCATCCAGAACGGATCCCGGGTCATCAGGAAACAGCCGATGATGCCGCCAGCAAAGCCCATCAGGGTGTTGAACGCGAAGGCGGACAGGGTCGCCGGCTGCCCGTAGATGTTCACCCATTGCTCGCCGGTCATATAGATGATGCAGCCGCCGAGGAATCCGAAGAAGCCGACGATGATCATCATCAACCCGATGATGGTCATCGGCATCGAGTGGCCGAAGAGTTCTTGCGGAGTTCCGTCGACGGCAAAGCGCCCGATGCGCGGGCCAAGATTGATGAGAACGCCGAGCGCGAAGAACCCGGCGATCATATGAACCACGCCGGCCGCCCCAACGTCGTGATATCCGAGCGCGGTATGCAGCCAGCCTTCGGGATGCCATCCCCAGGACGCGGCCAGGATCCACAGGACGGACCCCAGCAGAATCGCGAGGATGCAAAAGGCGCTCAGCCGGATTCTCTCGATCACCGCGCCGGAGAAGATCGACGCCGTGGTGGCCGCGAACAGCGCGAACGCGGCCCAGAAGATGCCGGTGGCGTTGTCTGCCAGGTTGGGGCCCATCGTGTCGCTCCAGGGCAGCGCGGCATTGCCGGTCGCGCTCGGCACGAGGCCGCTCGGAAAGGCGACGTAGATCCACCAACCGAAAAGGAAGAATGTCGGAATGATGAAAGCGAAGGCCAGGATGTTCTTGACGCCGGAGGCCAGCGCGTTCTTCACCCGCGAGGCACCCATCTCATAGGCAAGGAAGCCCGCGTGGATGATGACCATCAGTGCTGTGCACCACCAATAGAAGATCTCCATGTTGATGGTGCCCGACATTGCGACGAGGCGCCGCAGCTCCTCGATCGAGGCTAAGGTATCGTTGTCCATGACGCCAGCTCCGCTCAGCCGTGACCGGCGGCGCGCGGCCGGCTCGGCCGCGCGATCGACAAATCGTGTTTCGAAGTCTTTCCGACGTGCATTGCTTACCTCCACTGCCCGAAGCGCTCAGGGATGCAGACGTGGATACGCAAGCGGCATGCCAATAGCGTTTGCCGGCGTCGGGGAGGCGAGCGGTCGCGAGGGCGCGAAGGGTGAAGCGATGGTAAGCCGACCGCGCGGTCCAGGCGCGACGCGCGGCACGCGGCTTGCACCGCAATGTCTTGTGATCCGGCCGCAGGACGTGCGCGATGCATGCTGGAAAGAGCTACGAAGAGACTTGTCCGCTGCATTCCTTTGCCCCACTGGTCTGCCTTCCGACGGCGGGGGCGCGGGTGTTCCGGGGGGCGGCCTTCACCCGGTGCACCGCGCCGACAAGGCCGTCGCGGGGGCAATACGCAACCGGACGTGCCGACGCGGCGCTCCGGGCCGTCTGTCGCTGCGATGCAATATCGGCCCTGTCGTTTATCGCGATGGGTCCTCAATGTGCAGCACGGGCCCGTCGCATGTCCGGCCAAAAACGCCCAAAAAATGGGCATTACGGCCAAATATGCGCCATCAAAATGACATGAATTCAGTGTTGATAAAAAAAGCGGCAGTGAAGTCCGAAAGGACTTGTTTTGCCGCACTGCAACATGTCATGATGATGGTTGTTGGCGGCGGCTGAGGCCTTCATTCGCCAGCGTCCCAGCCGCCGTCAATGTTTCCTCCCCCGACTTCGGCCACGCCGCCAAAAGCGGCGTGGCTTCTTTTTCTTTCGGGTCTTTCACTTTACACGATCGACGTCGCCCAGCCGAGTGGAATCTCTTTCGACGGTCCGTGTCGCCGCCTCCCAAACAGCGCGGTCGCCGGAGGGCATGTCAACAACTTCGCTCGCCGCAGGCTGTGTTTGTCGCGTATTGGCGGATCGAGCCTGCCCGCCAGACCGTCCGGCGAAAGGCCTCAGAATGGCAGCGCGAAGGCGACGGACAGGACGAGAAGAACGGCAAAGCTTATGTTTATGGCCCGGTTTGTCCGGGGATCTCGAAAGAGGCGCGTAACGGCCGTTCCGGCGAGGAGCCACGCAAAGTTGACCATCGTGATGATTGCGACCAAAACGACCATCTTTTGCCGCCGCGTCCAACTCGAGACGCCCTCTTACCAAGACGAATCCGGAGAACAGGGCCGCCATGGCGGCGTATCCTTTGGGGTTGATGAGCGACAGAACAATGCCGGCGGCGAGCGACGGCTCACGGCACCGTCCGGTCGCCTCGGCCAAGGGCGGGGCGGTGGCGATGCGAAAGGCGAGATAGGCAAAGTACGCGGCCGCCGAGGCGGTCACGACGGGCATTACGCCCGGCAGGGCCAGGAGGACGCCCACCACGCCGGTCGCGGTGATCGCCATCACAACGATCATGCCGATGATGATGCCGATCATGTAGCCAAGACCGCGGCGGGCGCCGAAGGCCGCGCCCGTGGCGGCGAGGCTCAACGTGGCCGGGCCGGGGCTCCCGGCGAGCGCGAACCCGGCCAGAACGAAACCAAGCAGCCCTTCCACGCCGAGTCTCTCCCTGTTCAACAGGCATGGCGTTTCGATATCGAAGCGCTTGGCGTCTTTTCTGAGCGAGGGCGCGGCCGTCTGTCTTGAACGATTGTGCGGCGTTGAACTCGTGCTCGCGTTGCGGGCTCGTGGGGCCGTGACCAAACGCGTGGGGCGTGGCTATGTTGCCGTACCGCTGTCGATCACCTCGACTTCGTAAGTCATCTCTGCCGTCTTGGCGATCATCGCCGAGGCGGAACAGTACTTGTCGGCGGAGAGTTGCACCGCGCGCTCCACCTTTGCGCGGTCAAGGCCGCGGCCGGTGACGACATAGCGCAGGTGGACGCGGGTGAATACCCTGGGTTCCGTTTCTGCCCGGTCCGCGTCCAGCTCGACGACGCAGTCCTCGATGCGCTCGCGCCCCTTCTCAAGGATGTGGACGACGTCGAAGGCGCTACAACCGCCGAGGCCAATGAGCACGAGTTCCATGGGCGAGGGGGCAATGCTGCCGCCATCGGGACCGCCGCCGGAGCCGAGCACGATGCTGTGGCCGGTACCGGATTGCCCAACAAAGATTCGGTTCTCGACCCATTTGATGCGTGCTTTCATGGCATCCTTCTCCGGATTTGCTGAATATGACGGCCGCTCTGAACCGCGGCGTCTGGACGACGGATGCCCTCGGAACGCAACCGGGGCCGATACCGCGGCACGGCCGGCCGCCACGATAGCCGGAGGCGAGGGAGGCGTCGAGCGCCGGCTTTGACGCCGTGGCCGCCTGAACCTCCGCGCTTGGCTCGCCCTGAGCCGGAAACACGGCGGACGGCCTCGAAGGGGACACCACTTCCTCCCGACCGGGGACCGGTGCGACCGTCAGGGCTCACGCTCCGGCTGACGGTCACGGTCCAGTGAAATGCCACTTATAGAAGTCCTTGCTCCTTCAGGTAGTTCGTTGCGACCTCCTCGATCGATTTCTTCTTCACATCGACTTCGCCGTTCAGGCGCTGCATCGTCGCGTCGTCGAGCCTGGTCGACACCGATTCCAGGATCTCCTTGAGCTCCGGGTACTTTTCCAGCGTGTCCTGGCGCACCACGGGCACGAGGGCGTAGTTGGGGAAGAAGTTCTTGTCGTCCTTGAGCAGCGTCAGGTCCATGGCCGCGATCCGTCCATCGGTCGCCCCGACGACCGCCACATCCACATTGCCGCTCGACAGCGCGTTATAGACCAGACCGACCTCCATCGGCTTGACGTTGGCGCGGCCGGCCTCGAAATCATAGATCTTCTGAAGGCCCAGCAGGCCGTCCTCCCGCTTTACGAACTCCGCCGTCGCCGCCATAACGACGGGCTTTCCCGCGCGGTACGCCGCCGCGAGGTCGGACAGCGTGGTCATCCCGTCGGTGTTCGGATTGTTCTTCCGGATCGCCAGCGCATAGGTGTTGTTGGCGCCGGACGGCGCCAGCCAGACAAGACCTTTGGCGCCATCCAGTTCCTTGACTCGCTTGTAGGTCTCTTCCGGCGACAAGATCTCCGTGACCTTGTTGAAGGTCACGAGCGAGGTTCCGGTGTACTCCCAGTAGAGGTCGACCGCCCCGTTCTCCAGGGCGGCGCGAACGACCGTCGACCCCATGCCGTCCGACTTCTCGACGTCGAAGCCTTTCGCCTCGAGCAGCTGCCTCGTCATCTCGGCAAGAACGTATTGTTCCGTGAAGTCTTTGCCGCCGACGGTCACTTCGGCGGCCGAAAGATTGCCGATGACGCCGAGACTCACGGCGATCGTCAGAAGGGCGCGTTTAAGTGGTGAGAATCGAGCCATATGTTCCTCCCGTCCGGTTGGTTGTGGCTGTCGGCTTCGGCGCAGGCGGGTATTTCCTGCCTGCGAATAGGTGGGTGCCGCCCCGAGCGGCGCGATGCGCCCTTGGCCTGGGGCACTCGCGAGCCAATTGCCCTGAGCGCGGCCGAGATCGCCGGCGGCTTGGTTCCGCCGGCGATCTCTCACCCAGGACGGGCGTCGTTCAAAGGAGGCCCTGCTCCTTCAGGTAGCCTGCTGCGACCTCCTCGATCGATTTCTTCTTCACATCGACTTCGCCGTTCAGGCGCTGCATCGTCGCGTCGTCGAGCCTGGTCGACACCGATTCCAGGATCTCCTTGAGCTCCGGGTACTTTTCCAGCGTGTCCTGGCGCACCACGGGCACGAGGGCGTAGTTGGGGAAGAAGTTCTTGTCGTCCTTGAGCAGCGTCAGGCCCATGGCCGCGATCAGGCCGTCGGTCGCCTGGGCGGAAACGACATCCACGTCGCCGTTCGCGAGCGCGTTGTAGGCCAGGCCGAGATCCATCGGCTTGATGTTGGCGCGGCCGACCTCGAAGCCATAAACCTCCTGAAGCCCCAAGAGCCCGTCTTTTCGTTTCGGAAACTCCGCGGTCGTGGCCATGATCAGCTGCTCGCCTTTCTTGTACGCGGCCGCAAGGTCGGAGATCGTCTCCATTCCATCCGTCTTCGGATTGCCCTTGCGGACCGCCATGGCGTAGGTGTTGTTCGCCGTCGAGGGGGCGAGCCAGACGAGACCCTTCGCGCCGTCGAGCTCCTTGACCCGCTGGTAGGTTTCCTCCGGCGAAAGCTTCTCGGTCACCTTGTTGAAGGTCACGAGCGAGGTCCCGGTGTACTCCCAGTAGAGGTCGACCGCCCCGTTCTCCAGGGCGGATCGGACGACGGTCGTCCCCATGCCGTCCGACTTCTCGACGTCATAGCCCTTCGCCTCGAGCAGCTGCCTCGTCATCTCGGCAAGGATCAGCTGTTCCGTGAAGTTCTTGCCGCCGACGGTCAGTTCGGCGGCGGACAGATTGCCGGCTGCCCCTAGGATTACGGCGATGGCGAGCAGGGCGCGTCTGAAGGGTAAGAAAATGGGCATCTGTTCCTCCTGTCAGGTCGTTTCTATCCAGCTTGGCGCAGCGGATTTATCCCCCGCGGCACGAGGTAGAACTGCAGCTTGCTTACGAAGAAGTCGGTCGCGACCGCGAGCAGCGCGGTCGGAATCGCCCCGGCCAGCATCATCGGCAAATCGTTGAGGGCGATCCCCGTGAAGATCAGCTCGCCGAGACCGCCGGCACCGATGAGAAACGCCAAAGGGGCCGACCCCACGCAGATCGTCAGGGCCGTGCGGATGCCGGCGATGATCGCGAACAGGGCGTTGGGCAACTCGACGCGCCAGAGGATCTGGCCGGGAGTCATCCCCATGCCGCGCGCCGCCTCGAGCAGATGCGCGGGAATTCCCTTCAGCCCGGTATAGGTGTTTCGCACGATGGGCAGCAGCGTAGCGAGCCACAAGCCGAACACGGCTGGAACGGTGCCGATGCCGAGCACCACCATGCTGAGCGCCATGACGGCGAGCGTCGGAATCGTCGCGCCAAGATTGAACGTCTGGAGGATGAGCTCCGACACGCGCCTGAAGACCGCGCGGGACAACACGACGCCGGCCGGAATCCCCGTCAGGATTGCCAACCCGCCGGCCCAGGCAACGAGCTCAAGATGTTGCCGCGTCAGATAGATGATGTCTTCCTGATAGATGAGGATCTCTTCAAAGATCCGCGGAGACAGCAGCCACGCCGCGATGGCGATGACCGCAAGGGGTATCGCGACGCCGCGCCGTTTCCACAGCCATACGGCAAGCAGAGGTGCGCCGCCCACAACTGCGCGCGACGCTTGTTGCGCACCGGAGGTCATGTCCTCGCCTCGGGGATCGCCAGGTGCCGCGAGATCGCCTGAAAGGTGAGAACCCCTCTCACCGTGCCGTCGCCATCGACGCATGGAACAACGGAGAGGTTATGAGCGAACATCGTCGAGACGGCCGCCCGAAGATCATCTTCGATCGCAACCGCCGCGTTGACGGCCACACAATGCTCGCGGACGCTTCCGCCGCCATTCGCAACCGCGCTTTCCGAGACGATGCCGCGCGGGCGCCCTTGTGCATCCACCACGACCATGGCCGGCAAGCCCGAAGCCGCCATGAGCTCGCGCCCCTGGGCGAGCGAATCTTCGACCGACAGCAGGACCGCGTCCGTCTGCATGACGTCGCGAACGCGCAGAATCCGGAGCCGCTTCAGCGCGCGATCCGTGCCGAGGAAGCTCTCGACGAACGGACTGGACGGGTTCGCGAGGAGCCGGTCGGGCGTGGCGAACTGCTCCAACCGTCCGGCGCGGAAGATGGCGATCCTGTCGGCCATCTTCACCGCTTCGTCGAGGTCGTGAGAGACGAAGATGATCGTCTTCTTGAGGGCCGCCTGCATGCGGAGAAATTCGTCCTGGATCGCCTCGCGGTTGATCGGATCGATGGCCCCGAACGGTTCGTCCATCAGCATCACGGGCGGGTCGGCGGCGAGCGCGCGGATCACGCCGACGCGTTGCTGCTGCCCGCCGGACAGCTCATTGGGATAGCGGTTCATGAAGACCGCCGGGTCCATCGCCACCATTTCAAGAAGCTCGGCGGCGCGCTGGCGCGATTTCCTGCGGTCCCAGCCTAGGAGGTCGGGGACGACACAGATGTTGTCTCCGATGGTCTTGTTGGGAAACAGGCCGATCTGCTGAATCACATAGCCGATCGACCGGCGCAGCTCGACCGGATCGACCTTGCTGGTGTCGCGGCCGTCGACCCAGATCTCGCCGCTGGTCGGCTGGACCAAGCGGTTGATCATCTTCATGGTCGTGGTCTTGCCGCAACCCGACGGGCCGAGGAGAACGCAGATCTGCCCCCGCTCGATCTCGAGGCTGACATCGTCGACCGCGGTGATCGGTCCGGAGGGTGTATCGAAGACCTTCGTGACGCGATCGAGACGGATCATCCGGTGACCTCCCGGGCAAGGCCTCGGGGCGTGACGCGCTTCTGAACGTAGGCCAGCGCGAGATCGGCAACGATGGCGAGCAGCGAGACGCTGACCGCGCCGGTGATCAACTGCCGTGGGTCCGACTGGCTTATGCCTCGCGAAATGAAGGTGCCAAGACCGCCGGCGCCGATATAGGCGGCGATCGCCGTGATGCCGATGTTCATCACGACGGCAATGCGTATGCCCGCCAGGATCAGCGGCGCGGCCAGCGGGATCTCAACTTCCCAAAGCCGCTGGCGGGCGCTCATGCCCATTCCGATTGCCGCTTCGCGGATCGTCGGATCGACATCGGTGATGGCGGCGTATGTGTTTCGGATGATCGGGAGCTGCGCGTAAAGGACCACGGCGATCATGGCCGGCAGGTAGCCGATGCCGTGGCCGATCGGCGACAGCAGCGGAATCATCAGGCCGAAGAGGGCAATCGATGGAACGGTCATCATCATCGAGGCCGCATAGAGAACCATATCCGCCGCGCGCTTCGACTGGGTGATCGCGATGCCGATCGGCACGGCGGTAAGGATCGCGATGGCCACCGCAACGAAGACGATCGATATGTGCTCGATCGCGCGCTCGCCGATCAGGCCCAAATTGTCATGGATGAATTTGATCGTTTCCATGATGGCCGGCTTCGCTCACGGTCAAAGGCCGTTGAAGAGTTCCGTCGCGTTCTCGAAGGTGAAGCGAAGCGGGACCGGCGTCTCGGTCATCCATGCCTCGATGGTCTCGCCGGCCATCAGGCGGCATGCGCCGGCGGTGTCCGTCACCGCGCCGCCATAGAGCCGGTTCGCCAGGTTGAGGATACCGGTCTGGTGCATGGCGACCGTGCCGCTGCCGCAGGCATCCTTGACCAGGATGACCCTGAAGCCGAGGTCGATCGCGTCCTTGACGGTTGCGTCCACGCAGGCCTCGGTCCAGACCCCGGCGACGATCAGCCACTCGACCCCGCGCGATCGGAGCTGATGCGACAAGTCACCGGCACCGAAGGCGCTGGCTTGTGACTTGATCACGAGCGGCTCGTCGCCCGAAGGCGCGACCTCCGGACAGACCGCCGACAGCGGATCGCTTATGTCGCTGAAGGCCGACTTCCCATCGGGCATGACGGGATGGAACGGGCGCGCGGTTCCGGCGGCGAGGTCCACGACGTAGGCGCAGTGATAGAGCGGAATGCCGTTGAGCCGCGCGGCCCGTTGCAGCCTTTGGACATTGGCGATCACCTTGTCGAAGCCCTCGACCAGGTAGCGCTTGTCCCGTCGATGCTCCTCCTGCAAGTCGATGAAGATCCCGGCCGTCTTGGTCCGCGGGATGGTCAGCGCCCGCTTCATTCACACGTGCCCGTCCAACAGTTCGTCTTCGTAGGGGAAGCGGGAGAAGAGTTCGACCCCCGTGTCGGTGATCAGGATCTGGTCTTCCAGCTTGACGCCTTCGCTTCCACCCTTCTCACCGATGTAGCTTTCGACGCTCACGACCATCCCGGGCAGGAGATGTCCGTCACGCCCGTAGGTCTCATAGTCCATCGCGTGGGCGATGAACGGCGTTTCGCCATGCATGCCGACCCCGTGCATGACCGAGGTGTAGCGCTGTTCCACGAAGCGCTCGGGAATCTTCCATGCCTTTTCCGCGATCTCGCGGAAGGCCATGCCGGGCTTGACGATTCCGATGTTGTGCTGCACCTGGTCATACGCCATCCGGTACAGCATCTTCTGATAGGCGGTCGGCTTGCCCGGGCCGCACCGGAAGGTCCGGGAGAAGTCCGAGAAATATCCGTAGCAGCCGATCGTGTCCGTATCGAGCGCGACCAGTTCGCCGGGCCTCACCTTGCGGCCGCTCGCCTCGTTGAACCACGGATTCGTTCTCTGCCCGGAGCTGAGGAGGCGCGTCTCGATGAACTCACCGCCCTGCCGAATGACCTCGTGGTACATGATCGCGAAGAGCTCGTTCTCGGAAACGCCCGGTTTGATGGCATCGCGGACCGCCGCGACCGCGGCTTCGGCCCCGGCCATGCTGGCCTGAAGGCATTTGATTTCCTCGGGGGTCTTGACCGCGCGCACGGCCAGGATCTCGCCCTGGCAATCCTTCACGGTACAGCCGTGCTTCTCGAGAGCGAGGGCATGCAGGTGACTGCAGCGATCGAGACCGATCTTCATCGACCCGCGGCCGTGAGTCTTCAGAAGGTCGGCGATCTCAGCCGCGAAGGCGCCCGCGGTTTCGTCGTCGCGGCCCGATACGGACGACCAAACGAGCTTCGAGGGACGGGCCTCATCGACGGTGTCGAGGACCGTCGAGACGTGGTAGCTCTGTGGGTACTCGAACAGAACGATCGGGCCTTCGGTGGGAACGAAGAAATAGCGCGTCGAATTGCGTAGAAAATACCCGAACATATTGCGCGAGCCGGTGGCGTAGCGCTGGTTGTAGGGATCGAACAGAACGACGGCGCCGTAGTCCTCCTTTGCCATCCATTCCCGCAGCCTGGCCAAGCGTCCTTTCCGCAACGCCGCCGCATCGATGAAGGACGGCTCCGTATCCGAAAGCCACATGCCGCCGGCGGGATCCCGCATCGACGGATGACGCATCCTGTCGGCGAAGTTTACGTCGTCAATCTTGTGTGGATCGAAAAGGACCATGCTCATTGGTTCGCTCCCTTGAGTTCACCAAAGGATGCATGAACCAGGGCACAGAAAATGTGCGAAAATCCGCGTATGATGTGCGAAAATCCGCAAACGGCGGGTCGATCAGCGTGTACGCACCTGGCGGGGCGGGTGGCCGTATTGCTGCCGAAATGCGCGCGAGAAGCTGGAGACGCTCCAGAAGCCGCAGGCCAGGGCCACGTCGCGAATCGACAGGCTTGAGTGCGCAAGCAGGTCCCGCGCGCGCCGCAGCCGCAAGGTCCGGTAATAAGAGGCCGGCGAGACACCCAGCTGCGCGCGGAAAGCCCGTTCGAGCTTGTCCGCGGAGACCCGAAGCCGGGCCGCGAGCTCGGCAATGCTCAGGCGGTCTTCGACCGCATCCTCCATGATCGCGATCGCCGACAGGACGAGCTCGTCGCGGATGCCGGTGCGGAGCCGGAGGGGCATCATCTTCCTGTCCACGCTCGAACGCAGCGGGCTGTGAACGAACCACTCGGCGACGCCCGCCGCGAGCTCGGCGCCGTAATCCCTCGCAATGAGGTCGAGCATCATATCCAGGCTGCCGATGCCGCCGGCCGACGTGAAACGCTTTCGGTCAAGGACATAGAGATCGCGCCTGAGCTCGATGTCGGGAAAGGCCTCCTCGAAGGCGGGCTGGCTCGTCCAGTGCAGCGTGCAGGCGTGACCATCGAGAAGCCCGGCGCGGGCGAGGATGAACGCTGCATCGGCCACGGCCCCGAGCTCGGCGCCGAAGCGCAGATTGCGCCGGATCCAGACCAGCGCGTCCTCGGCGATGATGCGGTCGGCGTCGCCTCCGGAGCACAGGACGATCCGGTCGACCACGGGCGCGTCGCGAACGGAGTGGTTCGGTTCGACTCCCACGCCGTTGGATGCGACGACCTTGTCGTTCGTCAGCCCGACGATCGTCCAGGAATAGCAAGCCCGTCCTGAAAGTACGTTCGCGGCGCGCAAGGGCTCGATGACCGAGCTGAACGCCATCATGGGGAAGCCGGGAAAGACAAGGACCGCGAATCGCACAGGGCTATGCGGCGATGGGCCCGCCGTGTCCGGCACGGCCCGTATTGTGTGATCTCTGGTCATACGCTATCAACCGCGCCCGACACGCGCAAACAGTCGATCCTTCTCGCCTGTGGTCGAGTTGGTCAACCCCAGCCGCAACCTCCGAAGCAGTTCAGGTGCGAAGAATGGAACCCGCCAACACAGCCGAGCCATCCTGGGCGTACTCGGACCCCGCGACACTGCGTGCGCATCATTTGGCCGATGCTCTGGAAAAGGAAGGCCCCCCGGCCGAAGGGGTGCGGGAGGAGGATCTGCCGCCTGAGGGTGTCTTTCAAGGTGGCTTGGTGTTTACGCCCCCGGACCCGGTGCCGGGTGCGGCCGTCCTTTACTTCCACGGCGGGGGCTTCGTCGCCGGGAGCCCGCGAACGCACCGTTGCGTGACGTCCTGGCTGGCCGCGCTCTCGGGAGTGTGCGTCCTCTCGGCGCGGTATCGGCTGGCGCCAGAGAACCCGTATCCGGCGCAACGGGACGACGCGGTTGCGGCGTTCGAACGGGCGATCGACCTGGCCGGTCGGACCGCGGGCGCGCCAAGGCTCGTCCTTTGCGGAGACAGTGCGGGTGCCTGCGTCGCGCTCTGGGGATTGCGTGGTTTGCCGGCGGTCTTGCGGGCCAGGGTTGCCGGTCTGGCCCTCCTTTACGGCGGCTATGGCCTGACCGAGAGCCCGAGCATTGCGAAATTCGGTACGCCGGCGAACGGGCTCGATACGAACACGCTTCGGATCATGTACCGGAGGCTCCTTGACGAGCGTGCGCTCCACGCCTTCGAGGATATTTCCCCGTTGGGCTTCGCCTCCGAGATCACCGAACCGACTTATATCCTCGCGGCGGAGCTGGATGCCGTATTCGACGACTCGCGCAGGCTCCACGAAATGCTGGTCCAGAATGGTGCATCGAGCCTGTTCAGCGTCGCGGCCGGAATGGATCACGGGTTTCTCAAGGAAACCGGTAGGCGGCCCTCGGCGACGGCCGAGCTAGAGAAAGTGGCGAGGTGGATCCGCGCCCGAGTCCGGTGACCTCGTGCCGGATGCTCGGCAGCCTCCTTCTCTCTTTCACCGCTTTCGATTCGGCTCCTGCGGTGCGGCCCGGCGATAGGGACGGCCCTCTGCCGTTCAGCCCTGCGCGGCGGGCGGTTCGCTGATCACCGTCATGAATCCTTCGGTCCCGAGCAAGAGGAAGCCCCCTGAGGTCCCGTTCGGTGCGAAGCCCATAGCCGATCAGGTCTCCGGCTCGATGCCCCAAGAATACCACAGGCCGGGGAGGGAACCAGCGCCCGGAGACCTTGTTGATGTTGTTCGGCTAGACAATCGGCTAGACAATAAGTCGAGGCTGAGAGGGGAATCTAGTGGAGGAAGAAAGTTCCACCACCCCGGAAGTGGCCTTGCGCGGCGTTCGGGCCGTCGATCGGCGTCTCAAAGGTTCCGCAGCAGATCGTGAGCCCGACACTCTCATCTGCTTCTCGCATCTTCGATGGGCATTCGTCTATCAGCGCCCCCAGCATCTGATGTCCCGCTTTGCGCGGATCATGCGGGTCTTCTTCTTTGAAGAACCAATCTTCGGCGACGGCGTGACGCCGACGCTTCAGATCAATGTGTCCGAGAGCGGCGTCGTGATCGTCGTCCCGCGGCTTCCGGCACATCTCGAAGAAGCGGACCGAATTGCCTGCCAGCGGGATCTCCTGGACCAGTTCTGCGACGAGCGTGGAATCCTGCGTCCGATCCTTTGGTACTACACCCCGATGAGCGGTGCGTTTTCGGCGCATCTTGAGCCGAGCCGCGTCGTCTATGACTGTATGGATGAACTTTCGGCGTTTCGATTCGCTCCGCCGGCGCTCCTGCAGCAGGAGCAGCATCTCTTCGGCCGGGCGGACGTGGTGTTCACCGGGGGCTACAGCCTCTACGAAGCGAAGCGCTCGCGTCACCCCCGTGTCTATGCGTTTCCGAGCAGCATCGACATCGCTCATTTCGACAAGGCCCGCAATGGCATGCCGGACCCGGCGGATCAAGCGGCGATTCCCCGGCCCAGAATCGGTCACTACGCCGTCCTTGACGAGCGGCTCGACACCGCGCTCGTCCTTGGGATCGCGGAGGCACGGCCAAACTGGCATTTCATCCTGGTCGGTCCGGTGGTGAAGATCGATCCCGGTGAGCTGCCGCGCCGCCCGAACATTCATTATCTCGGTTCCAAACGGTACGACGAGCTGCCCGCCTATCTGGCCGGTTGGGACCTGGCGATGATGCCGTTCGCGCTGAACGATGCGACGCGCTTCATCAGCCCGACAAAGACGCCGGAGTACCTTGCAGCCGGCAAGCCTGTGGTTTCGACGCCGATTGCAGACGTCGTGCGTACCTATGGCGATTCGGGTCTCGTCCGCATCGCCGGGGATCCGGTCAGCTTCGTCCGGGCCATCGAAGAGATCTTCAGCGAAGCCGATCAGAGACATCTCTGGCTCGAGAAGGTCGATCGCATCCTACGGCAGACTTCATGGGACTCGACCTGGGCAGAGATGAAGGCTCTCATCGCATGACGGGTGAACGCGTCAATGGAACGAAGCCTCCGTCAGCGGCGCCTCCCCGTCGCCGCCACATTGGCGGTCAAGGGAAGGACACGGCGCGCCCGAGGCGCCGATGGATCCCCAATCGCGAAAGCTTCGACTATCTGGTCGTGGGTGCCGGATTCGCCGGCAGCGTCGTGGCCGAGCGCTTGGCGGCGGGCCTCGGCAAGCGCGTCCTCATCATTGACCGCCGCCCGCATATCGGCGGTAACGCCTATGATTTTCATAATGAGGACGGGATCCTCGTCCATCGCTATGGGCCGCACGTCTTCCACACCAATTCAAAAGAGGTCGCGGCGTATCTGTCGCGCTTTACGAGATGGCGGCCCTATGAACACAGGGTGCGCGCGCATGTTGACGGGATGCTGCTTCCGATCCCGATCAATCTAACGACGATCAATCGTCTTTACGGCCTCGATCTCGATTCTGGGCAGGCGGAAGCCTTCCTGGCGTCGCGAGCAGAACCGGTGGAAATCGTGCGCAGTTCGGAAGACGTGGTCGTCAGCCGGGTCGGGCGGGAGCTCTATGAAAAGTTCTTCCGCGGTTATACGCGCAAGCAATGGGGCATCGACCCTAGCGAACTCGACAAGGCGGTGACGTCCCGCGTCCCCACGCGTACCAACGATGACGATCGCTACTTTCTGGACAGCTTCCAGAACATGCCGCTCCACGGCTTCACGCGGATGTTCGAGAACATTCTCGATCATCCGAATATCCGTATCATGCTGGAGGCCGACTACCGGAACGTTGCGCGGGACGTGACGTTCGCGAATTTGATCTTTACGGGCCCGATCGACGAGTTCTTCGACCACCGCTTCGGCAAGCTGCCGTATCGTTCGCTCCGATTTCGGCACGAAACGCTCGATCAGAAGATGATGCAGCCGGTTGCGGTCGTGAACTACCCGTCAGAGCAAGTTCCATACACGCGGGTCGCCGAATACAAGCATTTGACCGGGCAAGTGCATCCAAGAACGAGCGTCTCTTATGAGTTTCCGACGGACGACGGAGATCCGTACTATCCGGTGCCGCGCGCGGAGAACATGCAGCTTTTCAAGAAGTACCAGGCCCTCGCCGATCAGATGTCGAACGTCCATTTCCTGGGCCGCCTTGGGTCCTACAGGTACTACAATATGGACCAGGTCGTAGGGCAAGCGCTCGCGCTCTACCGCCGGATCAGCCGAACCGCTGCGCAGTCGCCCGTACTGGATCCAAGCACAAGCCGCGGCTCGACGGGCATTGCGGTGGCAGAGTCGTGAATTGAGGGAGGCGCGGAATGCCGCCGAACGGGCTGGTCGAAGGATCCTCGAAACGGTCTCTGGCGGAGCCGGACCACGCAGGGGAAGGCGCGTTTTTCCCAAGCCTGTTCAGCAGCTATTTCATAGGCGGCTTCGAGTGTTCGAGCCACCGGCGCCGGAGCGGACGGCGCCTCGATCTCCTGGCTGCCACGATGCATGATCGATATGCCGCTGAGGATTACGAGCGGCTACGCATGCACAACATACGGACCGTCCGGGACGGCCTGCGTTGGCACCTGATCGAGCGCCGGGCAGGCTTCTACGACTGGTCGAGCTTCCTGTCCATGCTGCGGGCGGCGAGGGCGGCAGGTGTCCAGGTCATATGGGACCTGTGCCACTACGGCTGGCCCAACGACATCGACATCTGGGAGCCCGCCTTTGTTGACCGCTTCGCGCGCTTTGCCGGCGCCGTGGCGCGGCTTGTCCGCGACGAGACGGAAGGCGTCCCCATCTACTGCCCCGTCAATGAAATCTCTTACTGGGCCTGGGCCGGTGGCGAAGCGGGTCGCTTGAATCCTTATGCCCGGGGGCGAAGCCCGGAACTGAAGCGGCAGCTCGTCCGGGCCTCAATCGCGGGGATGGAGGCGGTATGGTCCGTCGATCCGCGGGCACGGATGGTGCATGTAGACCCGGTTATCCATGTCACCACTCAATCCGGGAGGAAGCGGGACAGGATCAACGCGGAGGCCTATCGACTGGCGCAGTTCGAGGCCTGGGACATGCTCTCCGGTCGACTCCAGCCGGAGCTTGGCGGGCGACCCGCATACCTCGACATCATCGGCGTCAATTATTACAGCGACAATCAGTGGCTCTACGGGGGCGGGGCGATTCCGATGGGGCATCACCTTTACCGCCCGTTCTCAGACCTGCTGGAGGAAACCTATCGCCGCTACAATCGTCCGATCTTCGTGGCGGAGACGGGGGCCGAGGGAAGCGCGCGGGCGGCGTGGCTTCATTATGTCGGCGACGAGGTTCGAACGGCCATTGCCGCCGGGGTGCCCGTGGAAGGCATATGCCTGTATCCGATCCTCGACTACCCGGGCTGGGAGAATGACCGGCATTGCGAGGTCGGGCTCTACGGCGCCGCCGACGGCGCGCACGGGCGCCCTCTGTGCCATGCCCTTGCCGACGAGCTGCACCGGCAGCAGGCAATCATGAATCTCCTGTTTCAGGAAAAGACGGACCGGATCGTCGTCACCGGGGGAGACGGCTGAGGGCCGCGTTCGCCTGCGCGAACGAGAACAGGCCGCAGGCCGTCCGATGGCCGGCATCGATGCCCGATAGCAGAGCATACCTCGAAAGCCCGACCCGTTTTCTGGCGCATTACGTCCGCGACAGAAAATGGTCGTTCGCCGGCTTGTTAGCGCTCGTGGTCGGCGCGTCCGGCTGCGCCGTAGTGGCGCAGTACTCCATGAAGCTGCTCGTCGACGCGATGACGGCTCCGGAAAGGGCAATGGCTCCGGTCTGGATGGCGCTCGGCCTGTTCGTCGGGCTGATCGCTGTGGAGAACGCCTTGTGGCGTCTCAGCGGCTGGCTCGGGTGCCGGACCACGATCGGCGCCGGCGTGGATATCCGGCTCGACCTCTTCCAGCATCTGTCCGGCCATCCGATGCGCTACTTCACCGGCCAGTTCGCGGGGGCTCTGGGAAACCGCATCACGGCAACGGCCGGAAACGTCGGGGCGCTGGTCAACACCTTCGTCTGGAAGATCGTTCCCCCCTGCGCGGATTTCGTCGGCGCGGTCATCATCTTCGTCACCGTGGATTGGCGCATGGCGGCGGCGCTCGTCGGCGTCGTCGCGCTTCTTGCCGGAGGCCTCATCCTCCTCGGTGTCCGAGGACGGCCGCTGCATCAGGCCTACGCCGAACAGGCCAACGCGGTCGGCGGCGAGCTGGTCGATGTCATCGCGAACATGTGGGCGGTAAAGGCGTTCTCCGCGCGCGCGAGGGAGCGCGAGAGGCTGGCCCGCAAGTTCGGTTCTGAGGCGATCGCCCAGCGGGGAAGCTGGATGTATCTCGAAAAGATGCGGGTGCTCCACGACATCGCGCTTTGGGGCATGGCCAGCGCTATGCTCGTTTGGGCGATCAACCTGTGGAGCAAGGGCCGCATCACGCCGGGCGATGTGGTTGTGGTCAGCACGTTGACGTTCCGGATCCTGCACGGTGCGCGGGACCTTGCGCTTGCGCTGATCGGCACTGCGCAACAGTTCGGATTCATCGCGGAGACCCTCCGAATCATCGGTCGGAGGCACGAGGTGGTCGATGATCCGAACGCCCGCCATCTCATCAACCTGGGCGGTGCGGTCAGCTTCGAACGCGTTCGTTTCGGCTATCGTGAGGATCGTCCCGTATTCGACGATCTCACATTGCATATTCCGGCCGGTCAGAGAGTCGGGGTGGTGGGGCCCTCCGGAGCCGGAAAGTCGACCTTGGTGAACCTGCTTCAGCGTCTGTATGAGGTTCAAGGCGGCCAGATCCTGATCGACGGTCAGCCGGTGGCCGGCATAACGCAGGACAGCCTGAGGGCGATGATCGCCAGCGTCCCTCAGGAGGTTTCCCTGTTTCACCGTTCGATCAAGGAGAACATCCGCTATGCGCGGCCGACGGCTTCCGATCAGGAGGTGATCGCCGCCGCCCGGGCCGCGCATTGCGACGAGTTCATCCGAGACCTGCCGGAAGGCTACGACACGCTCGTCGGCGAACGCGGTCTCGAGCTTTCGGGCGGCCAGCGACAGCGCATCGGCATCGCTCGAGCCATCCTCAAGGAGGCACCCATAATCATCCTGGACGAGGCGACATCCGCGCTTGACAGCGAGCTGGAGATCGCCGTTCAACGCTCATCGGCCGAAGCGGTGCGCGGCCGCACCGTCATTGCGATCGCTCATCGCCTCTCCACCTTGGCGTCATTCGACCGGGTTATCGTCCTGGCCGACGGACGCATCGTTGAGGACGGAAGCCCGGCAGAATTGCGGCGCCGTGGCGGCATCTTCGAAAAGCTTTGGCGAATGCAGGTGAATGTTCCCTCGCTCGACGGTTCGCTCAAGATGGCGGGGTCCGGTCCTTCGGACATGTGATTTCACCGTGGGGTATCCGGATTCCGTTGGGGCGGGCCGAGGGCGGCACCGTTTCTCTTTCACCTTGAGCTGACCTGCGGTTCCAGGAAGCCCGGATCCAGCGATGCCGGATCGATGCGCCTCCCTCTGCTCATGATCGGGATCAACTCGTCTTCGTCGCCGACCCTTACCGGATTCACGTACTCCCAGACGATCGTGCCATCGGGGGCGACCTCGAGGAGGCGGCCACCGTCGGACTCGGTGATCAGGGTGTTGCCGTTGGACAGGCGTTCCTGGCCTGAGCGCACGATGCTCTCGAAAGGATTCTGCGCGTCGCCTGCATAACTCCATACAATTTCGAGCGTCCGCGGGTCGAACTCGATCACCCGCGATTGCCCGCCGTCGCCATAGTTTCCGGCGTTGTCAAACAACAGGATATGACCGTTCTGCAGCACGTCCGGGTCATGCTGACCCAGCCAGGGGCCACGCAACGCCCAGACGATCTCCTCCCGGTCGAGATCGAGCAGCGCAATCATGTCGAGTTCGCGCAGGGACACCAGAACCTGTCCGTCCTTGGCAAAGGGCAGGTGCGCGGCGGTCTCCGGGCGAATCAGATCGACCGCATTGGCGTGGGTGAAGTCGCCGTTCCGCGCTTCGCCGGTCGCGTACCAGGGAATCCGGATCAGCAGCCGACCGTAGGGGGACTTGACCAGCGCGTCCAGCACCGAAACCTTCTTCAGTTCCTTTCCGTCCGGCGAGAGGACCACCACGTAGTCATCGACCCGCGGGGGCACCAGGTGTTGCGCCGTCTCGATCTTGTCGAAGCGGAGTTCGTGCGTGAGCAGGTAGATCTTGCCGTCCCCGGCGATGTCCAGATCGTGGTGCGCCCGCTCGAGATACTTCCAGACCACCTGGGAGTCTTTGTCCATCTTCACCAGACCGTAACCCCAGGGCGTGTCGCCGATGCCGACATAGATCGCCAGAAGATCGCCGTTCGGAAAGAGGTGGATGTCGTCCCATATGACGAAGGAATCGGGCCACGGCTTCTTCGCCGCCGCGGTCTCGTCCCATATGGCGCTGAACGGCAGATGCCATTCGTGAATGACGTCGCCCTCCATCGAGATCAGGAAGGCCCGCTGATCGTGGCTCGAGGTGTATAGGGTCAGTCCGCTCTGCGCGCGCTCATGGTCGTGGATGGTCACGCCGCGCTTGTCGCTTCGGGCCGGGACATAGAGATCCGTCGCCGTCGCTTCACGATATTGGGTCCGCTGCGCGTAGAGAGCGCGGGCAGCCTGGTAGGCGCTGTCAAGGTAGTCGTACGGAAACACCTTGCCGAGGACGACGAAGGAGCCGCCCAGGAATGCCAGAAAGGCAATCGCCGCCACGAAGGCCGTTGAGAATACCCTGTTCAGGATCGAGCCCATCCGTTCTCCCCTGCGTTCGTTGCGCGCTTGGACCGGCTGCCCGTCAAGGCGAAGCATGAGATCGTCCATTCCAAATCGATCGCCAGTCAGGACCGCGGCGACACGCGTCTATCGGCCGTCGGAGCGCGTTCCGACGCCCAAATGGGTTAATACCGGCAACGTCCTCACGGTTCCGGCGCAATGTACCGGGCCGCCGGATCGCCGTTGTTGGGGTGAGTTCGGCCGGTTCGACCCGGTGATGCTGGATGTTCCCCGACAGAGGACAAGGCCGAATCGCCCAAGGGGACACCTCGTGCCGCGGCCGGCGCAGCCTCGACGACGGCTGGCGACGGAAACGGCTCGGGAGGTTGACGCTCGCGGATCGCCTAGAGCACGAAGGCCTTTTCCCGCTGCACCTCGCCCGCGAGCCGAGCAACTGCCCGTTCATCCAGCATGGCGCGCAGCTTCGGGAAATCGACCTCTTCTTCCTGGCGCGCATGCCTCTCAACCAGCATTCTCAGTTCGCGGACCCTGTCGCGCCACCGCGGGTCATCCTTCGGCATCTGCTCCAGCGCGTGGAGATGTACCTTCATGTCGGCGTGCTCGGCGTAGAGACGCTGGGTGTCTTCGACCTCGTTCGCCTGCTCGCGGAGCAAGGGATAGATCACGTCTTCCTCTGCCAGAGCGTGCGCCGTCAATCGCCTCTTCAGACGAAGCAGGCGCTGCGTCCGGCCGAAGACGGCGCCCGGCGGGCTCTCTTCCATTTCGCGCAGCAGCGAAAGAAAGGCCCGGTGGTCCTGGGCGAGCGCGTCGAACGGATCGCGGCCAGTCGTCGTCCCGGTCGCCTGGGCCATGAAGGGCGGCAAGATCCGGCTGGCGATGACGCCTGCCATCGCGCCGCCGGCAAACGCGGCCATACTCCGCGCGGAAAACCATCCCGTTCCCGTCGCCATGGCGTTCCATCCTCCCGTGTGTTCGTGGTCCCCGCCAATAAACATCCGGCGGTCGGTGTTGTTCCCGGCCCTGAGCAGCGGACCCGCGGGAACGCGTGGTGGCGAAGGGCGGCGTCAAGAAGGTGTCGGGCCGCCGCGGCCTCTCCGCGAGGTTCGCGGCCGTGGCCGCCGTCCCGCGTACAGGCGTGCCCGTCGAGCCCGCGATCCTGGCCAAGTGGTTTCGATCGATGCTGAATGGTATCAAGCAATAGGTCCCGCAGGCTGAACGTGACCGGAGGAGTCGGCGCCAGCAATTCGAAGATTGTGCTTCTGTCAATCGTGGAATCTGACGAGGCTCGGTGCGCGAGCGTTACCAATCCGGCCAACGGTGGTTCGTTTCCTTGCAATCCTTTTGACTCTGGTCGCGGCACGCGTTTACTATGCGTCGCGCCGCGCATCGAGTGGCGCACCAATTCGGTTCAAGTGGTTCTGCTTGGCGTAGGTCGGTACGCCTACGGCCGTGGCGCAGACTTGTGGCAGAGGATCGCATGGCGGACAGAAGCAATCTGAAAACGGCCTTGGACCGGCTCTACGCCGATGTTCACAAGGGTAACATGTTTCCGTTCTGGGCGACGACGACCGAAGTCCCGAACGACGAGGTCCGGCAGCTTATGCGGTCGCGGAGGGCCATTCCGTTCGTCTGGAGTTACGATGAACTCATCGGTCCGCTGCTGAAGCGATCGGCCGAGCTGATCAGCATGGAGGATTCCGAACGCCGTTCGTTGATCCTGGTGAATCCGGGGTTGGCGCCGACTCGGGCGACCGTCTCCACCATGTACACCTCCTACCGTCTGAACGATCCGAACGAGGTGATGCCGCCGCACCGCCACTCGCCAAACGCGATCCGGTTCGGCCTGACCGGGCACCGGAACTTTACCGGCGTGGAGGGGGAGGACATCGTCTTCGGGCCCGGCGACCTGGTTCTGACGCCGCACGACACCTGGCACAACCACGGAAACAAGGGGGACGAGCCGGCCGTCAACCTTTCTGTTCTCGATCTTCCGCTCGTCGAGGTACTCAACGCCATCTACTTCGAGCACGATTACAAGGAGAAGGAGGGCGATTCCTTCGTGAAGAAGAAGGAGCAGTCGGCGCGCTTCACCGCCGACTACTCTTGGCGCGTCTATGGCCGCGGCGGCTACATGCCGAGGTTCGTCTCCCACCATCGCGGCACCGGCGCGGCCTCGCCGATGTACGTCTATCGCTGGGAGCCGATGCGCCAGTTCCTGGAGGAACACAAGGATTGGGACGGCGACCCGTATGAGGCGCTCAAGATCGAGTATATCGATCCAACCAACGGTGAGCCGGTCTACAAGACCATGACGTTCTTTGCGCAGATGCTCCGGCCCGGCGAGAAGACGCTGCCGCTGAAGCAGACCGCGAGCCTGCTGGTCACGCCCTTCGAGGGGCCGCGGGGGTACTCCATCATCGACGGCCAGCGTCACGAGTGGGGGCTGTTCGACACGCTCGCGGTACCCGGTGGAAGCTGGTGCCAGCACGTCAACGAATCGAGCGAGCCCGTTGTGCTGTTCGTCGCCAGCGACGAGCCGACCCTGATCAAGCTCGGCCTCTTCAAGCGGTGGGGGCAGACCCCGGACGGCGACACGATCCAACTCGACTGAAAGGTAGGGTTGAAAGGTAGGGTCGGCTGGATGCCGGAAGCGGCCGTCGGCCGGCCCGCCGGGGCGGCGCGAATTTCGGACGGCCGCCGGTCGTCGTGCCAGGAAACGGAAGTTCCATGAGCAAAGCAAAGAATACGACGCTGATTGGTCATATCGACTGCCCGGGCGGTGGTCAGGTCTGGGTCGATGGCGAAACGCTCTATGTCGGCCATATGCGCAACCCCAGCGGCACGTCGATCTACGACGTCGCCGATCCCCGCAATCCGAAGCTCCTCTGTCGGATCGACCTTCCGGAAGGGTGGCACTCGCACAAGGTGCGCGTCGCCGACGGGGTGATGGTCGTGAACCACGAGCGGTTCGGGCCGAACAATCCGGAATTCGGCGGCGGGCTCGCCATCTACGATGTCGAAAACCCGGCGAAGCCAAAGCTGATCAGCAAATGGATGACCGAGGGCAAGGGCGTCCACCGGTACGATTTCGATGGTCGCTACGCCTACATCTCGCCCACGGCCAAGGGCTATGTCGGCAACATCGCGATGATTCTCGACCTGAAGGATCCGGCCAGGCCGGAGGAGGTTGGGCGCTGGTGGATCCCGGGCCAGTGGGAGGCCGGCGGCGAGGAGTATCCCTGGGCCAACTGGGTGCCGCCGCGCTGTCACCATCCGTTGCGAGTCGGCGACCGCCTCTATGTGAGCTACTGGCACCACGGCTTCTACATCCTGGACATCAGCGACATGAGCAAGCCGAAGCCGATATCCGGGCGCAATACGAGCACGGCCTTCCCGCATCCGACTCACACCTGCCTCAGGATGCCGATGAAGCTGAAGGGGCGCGACATCATGATCGTCGCCGACGAGGACGTGGCGAAGCTCTATCCGTCGGCACCGGCCTTCACCTGGATCTATGACATCACCGACGAATACAATCCGACGCCCATATCCACCTTCCAGGTGCCGGGGCTCGATCAGGACGGCAGCCCGCAGCCGCCGATGACCGGCTGCCACCAGCCCTCCGAACGGCTTGCCGGAGGTACGGTCGTGCCCTTCGCCTGGTTCGCGCAGGGGCTTCGCCTTGTCGATCTGGCCGACCCCTTCGCCCCGAAGGAGGTCGGCTATTTCGAGCCGGATGCGCCGCAGGGCTTCGAGCGTTCATCCTCGAACGACGTGACGCTCGACCGGCGGGGCCTGATCTACTTGGTCGATCGCCAGCGCGGCGTCGACATCATCGAGACAACGGTTCTGTAGGCAGAAGGAGAGACAGCAATGGCCGAGTCGGCGACCGGCGCAAATCCGAACATCACTCCGATCGGAAAGAAGAACCCGAACCTGCCGTTCCACCCGGGCGTAAGGGCTGGCGACTTCATCTTCGTATCGGGGCAGGTGGCCAAGGATGAAAACGGGAACATGTGCGGCGGCACGATCGAGGAGCAAACCCGCTGGACGATCGAATCGATCCGGCGTGTCCTGAACGCCGCGGGCGCCGACCTCTCCGACGTGGTCAAGATCACCGTCTATCTCGAGGACGCCCGCAACTTCGGGCGGTATAACCGGGTGTTCGCGGAATACTTTCCCGACGGATGCATTTCGCGCACGACGGTCGAGGCACGCGCCGTCATCGACACCAAGATCGAGATGGACGCCATCGCCTACAAGCCGGTCAAGAGTTGAGACCGGCCAATCCCTGAGAGCGCAGCAACGAACGACCCTGGAAGCCTCGGCTTCCGGGCAGCGAAACGGAGAAAACACATGAGAGTCCTCGGCCGAAAGACCTCGGGAAACGTGCAGAAGGTCCTGTTCCTTCTGGAGGAATTGGGGGCGGATTACGTTCGAGAAGATTACGGTCGACAGTTCGGCAACACGGGCGACGCGGCCTATCTCTCGCTGAACCCGAACGGCAAGGTTCCCACCGTCGTCGACGGTGATCTCGCGATCTGGGAATCCAACACGATCCTGCGGTATCTGGCGGCCAAGGCCGGCTCTCCCCTCTATCCGACCGATCTGGCCGCACGAACCCTGGTTGAGCGCTGGATGGACTGGCTCTTGGCCAGCCTCAACGACAGCTACGTCACCGTCTTCAAAGCCGCCAAGGACGGCGGGGCCGTGCCGGACGGCGCCGCGAAGACCATGGTGGACTGCCTGAAGATCCTGGACGGACACCTGGCCAAGAACGCGTATCTCGCCGGCGACACGTTCACGATCGCGGACATCTGTCTGGCGCCGATCGTTCACCGTTGCCTCAATTTTCCGGTCGATCTGCCCGACCTTCCGGCCCTTCGGGGCTGGCATCGGCGCGTTTCGGAGCGGCCGGCCTTCCAGAAGGCGGTGGCTGCCTGAGATGACGCGGGGCGAGGTCGGGCCGGGCAAGGCCGGCCCGCCCCACGGCCCGGCCGGGCCCAAGCAAAAGCGCAAACAGGTTCAGGGGCGGATCCATGACAACCGTGGCGATCATCGGACTGGGGACAATGGGGGCCGGCATGGCCGCCACGATCGCGCGCGCCGGCATCACCGTGCGGGCCCACGACATCAAGCCCGAAGCGATCCAGGCCGCGCGCGACAGCCTGCCGGCCATTGCCCGTATCCTCGACGCGCTTGCCATGCCCGACAAGGGCGACGCAACGGCCGTTGCCTTTCCCGGCACCGTCGAGGAAACGGTCGCAGGGGCGGACATGGTCATCGAGAACGTACCGGAGAATCTCAACCTCAAGCTGGAGGTGTTCCGGGAGCTTGACCGGCTGGTGTCGGCGGATTGCGTTCTTGCGTCCGACACTTCGGGGATTCCGATCACCAAGCTTCAGCAGGCCGTTTCGGCGCCGGGGCGGGTGATCGGCATGCACTGGTCGAATCCGCCGCATCTCATCCCCATGATCGAGGTGATCGCCGGCGCCAAGACCAGCGCGGAAACCAGGGACTGGCTGGTCGAGTTCATCAAGGGCCTCAACCTGCGCCCGGTCGTGGTGAAGCAGGATGTGCCCGGCTTCGTCGAGAACCGCATCCTCTATGCCATCATGCGCGAGGCGGTGGACCTCGTGGAGCGCGGCGTCATCGAGCCAGAGGGGCTGGATACCTGCGTGTCCTGGGGCATCGGCTACAAGCTGGCGATCATCGGGCCCATGGCGCTTCTGGACATGGCGGGGCTCGACATCTACCAGTCCGTCGGCAGCTATCTGAACGCGGACCTGTGCACGCGCGACGACGTGTCCCGCTACGTGACCGACCGGACGGCGCGAGGCGATCTGGGCATCAAGAGCGGCGCGGGAATCTTCCGGTATACGCCGGAGGAAATCGAGCGCCTCCGCGCCGAGAGGGCGCGGCGCTTCGTGGCCGTACGCCGCGCGCTCGAACAGGAGATGTGACCGGTGCACGGCGCCGCGGTCGTAGGGAGCTGGTGAATGCGGCGGGCATGGGCGGTGGCACGCACGGCCATAGGATACCTGATCGGCCTTTTGCTGATCGCCATGGTGGTGCTGAACGTCGCCAACGCGTTCGGCCGCTACGTGCTTGGCTGGGCGATTCCGGGTGCCGACGAACTGCTCGTCTTCTCGATGGTGTGGCTGGTGTTCCTCGGTGCCGTCCTGGCGATGGCCGGCGGTGGACATCTGCGTTTCGACCTGCTCGTGATGTCTCTGCCCCGGCGCCTGGGGTGCCTGCTCGACGCGGTCAGATGTGCGATTGTCTCGGCTCTGGCCGTGTTCGTCTGTCTCCAATCCTGGGGCGCGCTCGCGAAGCTCGGGCGGATCGGGCAGAAGAGCATGGCGATGGGGGTGCCCATGACGGTGCCTCATGCCGCGGTCTTCGTCGGCTTCGCCCTGATCGCGCTGATATCCGCCGTTCTGGCGGTGATGGCGCTGCTCACCGCCGCGGGCGTGGTCCGGCAGGCGGAAGCGGGCGAGGGGTCGGACTGACATGTGGTCGCTGATCGTTCTGCCCGTCGGGCTGTTCCTGCTGGGTTTCCCGATCTATGTCGTTCTGCTGGCCGCCAGCGCGGTCACCGTTCTGGCGGTCATGAACGTGCCGCCGCTCGTCATCCATCAGATCATGTATGGCGGGGTCGCGAATTACGCGCTCCTGGCGGTGCCCTTCTTCATCTTTGCCGGCGAGCTGATGAACCGGTGCGGCGTGACCGAACGGCTCGTCCAGTGGGTGATGTGTCTCACCGGGCATATCCGCGGCAGTCTCGGCCTCACCACGATCGCCAGTTCGACCATGCTCGGGGCGGTGTCCGGCTCCAGCCCCGCCACCGTCGCGGCGATCGGCAAGACCCTTTACGAGCCGCTTCTGAGAAGCGGCTACGGACAGCCCTTTGCGCTCGGCCTCGTCACCTCCAGCGGGTCGATCGCCATCGTCATCCCGCCCAGCATCGCGATGATCCTCTACGGCGCGAGCGCAGAGCAGTCGATCCCGAAGCTGTTCATCGCGGGGATCCTGCCGGGCTTCCTGATCGCGCTTCTGATGGGCCTTTATGTCCTTTTTTGGATCCGGCGCCGTGGGGCTGCCGCCGCGACGGAACAGGGTGCGGGCGACGGTCACGCGGATGTCGGCCTCGGCGCTGCGACCGTTCGCGCTTCGGGCGCTCTGGCCATGCCCGTGATCGTGCTGCTGGGCATCTATCTGGGCTTCTTCTCGCCCACGGAGGCGGGCGGCGTGGCCTGCCTCTATGCCATGCTGCTTGGTCGCTACGTCTATCGCAGCGTGACCTGGCGCCAGATCCTGGAGGCGGCATCGGACTCCGCCTTCCTGACGGGGCAGGTCCTCGTGATCGTGGCGAGCGCCGCCGTCTTTGCCTGGATCCTGACCGTCCAGGGCATCCCGCAATCGCTGATTGCCTGGGTCGAGGCGGCGCAGCTGACGCCCGTTATGTTCCTGCTCGCCGTCAATGTGCTTCTTCTCGTTCTCGGGTGCTTCATCGACCCGACGTCGGCCATCCTGGTTCTGACGCCGATTCTTGCGCCCATCGTGCAAAGCCTGGGAATCGACCTCGTTCATTTCGGGGTGGTCATGACGGTCAATCTGAGCATCGGCATGTTCACGCCTCCGTTCGGCCTGAACATATTCGTCGCGCAATCGGTCCTGGACGCGAAGCTCTCCGATATCTATCGGGGCCTGTTCGGGTTCTTTGTCGCGCAGGTGATTGCCCTGCTGATCATTACCTATGTTCCGGGGCTTTCCCTTTACCTTGTCGACGCCGTTTAGAAGGAAAGGACGATGTCCATGTCTTCTTGCATCCGCTGTTGGAAAGGCACCGCGATCGGTGCCGCGCTGTCCCTGGCGGTCCTGCTGGGCCAATCCGCTGGCCCGGCCGAGGCCCAGACCGTCATGAAGCTCGCCAGCGCGACCATCAACGACGTTCAGCACGAATGGCAGAAGACCTTCGCGCAGGAGCTGGCGGAGCGCGTCGGCGACAAGGTGAAGGTCGAGATCTATCCGGCGAGCCAGCTCGGTTCCATCCCACGCATGGTGGAAGGGGTGCTGTTCGGCACCATCGAATCCTTCATTACGCCGACGGCCTTCCTGGTCGGCACCGAACCGAAGCTGCAGGTTCTGGACGCGCCGGGGCTCTTCGACTCGCCGGAGCATGTTGGCCGCGTGATTCATGACCCGGCCTATCGCGATCATCTGGAGACCCTGGCGCTGGACAAGGACCTTCGCATCATCGGCGTCATCTTCAACAGCCCGTTCCTCGTCCTGACCAAGGATCCGGCGCCGAAGCTGGATGATCTGGCTGGCAAGAAGATCCGCACCTTCGCGTCGCCGCTGCAGATCGAGCCGATGAAGGCGATCGGCGCGAACCCGCTCCCGCTGCCGCTGACCGAGGTGGTACCCGCCCTGCAATCCGGCAATATCGATGGCATGCTTGCCGGGATGCCGATCCTGACGGCGTTCCGCTACTACGACGTGGCGAAATACGTGACGGATCTGTCGTTCTCGCAGATCGTGTCGATCAACGTCATCAACGAGACCTGGTTTCAGTCGCAGCCCGAGGACGTCCGCAACGCGATCATAGAGGCCGGCCGCGCGGCGGAGGAGGCCGTTCTCCAGTGGGGTATCGACAATTTGGAGCGGTCGAACGGGGCCTGGGTTGAAAACGGCGGCGAGATTCTGACGCTGAGCGAGGAAGACCGCGCGCGGATGATGTCGGTCTTCCGGGAGGTCGGAGAACGAATCCTCACCGAGGACCCCGAAGTCGCCGAGGAGTACACGCTGCTCACCAAGGTCGTGGATGAGAAGCGGTGACGATCGCGGGAGGGTCCGGGACTGTGCTCGGACGCCTCGAAGGAATGCCGGGTGGCTGGGAGGCCGAATGCGTGCTGTCGTCGCCCGATCGCAAGAAGCGGGGGTGACCTTGCCCCTGGCCATAGGATGAACCCCGCACAACAGGGAGGTTGAGATGAAGAGATTTGTCGGCCGTGTGGCCATCGTTACCGGCGCTGCCCAGGGGATCGGCGCGGCGGTCGCGAAGCGGTTGTCGGACGAGGGCGGGACCGTGGCCTTCGTCGACATCAACGAGGAGGGGGCGAAGGCAAAGGCGGCGGCGGCGGGCGGATCGGCCTTTGCCGTCCAATGCGACATTGGCGATCCCGAGTCCGTCGCGGCGCTTCACGAGGCGGTCCTGAAGCGTTGCGGCAAGATCGACATCCTGGTCAACGCCGCGGCCATCGTGCCGTTCGTTCCCTGGTCGGAACTGACCTTCGAGGAATGGCGCCGTGTGATGCGGGTCAATCTGGACGGCCTCTATCTCATGTGCCGCGCATCGTCGGAGGCAATGCGCAAGGGGGGCTACGGCCGGATCGTGTCGCTCTGCTCCAACTCCATCTTTGCCGGTACGCCGAACATGGCGCATTACGTCGCCTCGAAAGGGGGCGTGCTGACGTTCTCGCGCGCGCTGGCCACGGAGCTCGGCGCCGACCGGATCACCGTCAATTGCGTCTGTCCCGGCCTGACAGACACCGAAGGCGTTCAGAAGACGGAGCACAAGAACAGCTTCGAGATCGTCAACATGCTGCAGGCCATCAAGGGCCGCGGGACGCCGCCCGACATCGTGCCGGCCATAGCCTTTCTGGCGTCCGAGGAGGCGCACTGGATCACCGGTCAAGCGCTGAATGTGGACGCGGGGATGGTCCGGTACTGATCCTGTATAGGGAGGCGCCGCCATGAGCGCCTCCCTCTCCATGGCCCGCGCGGGTCCAATGGCTTGGACTGGTGAATTGTTCAGGGACTCTCGATGACCAGGCACAGCAGTTACGATTACATCGTGATCGGTGCCGGATCCGCCGGCTGTACCCTGGCGAACAGGCTCTCGGAAGACCCGGACGCCAGGGTCCTCGTGCTGGAGGCCGGCGGCTGGGATCGCGATCCCCTGATCCACATCCCGTTGGGTTGGGGAAAGATCCTGCAGAAGCGGCTGCACGACTGGATGTACTTTTGCGAGCCGGAAGACAGCGTCGGCGGGCGCCGCGTGGAATGCGCGCGCGGCAAGGTCGTCGGCGGCTCGTCATCCGTCAACGCGATGGCCTATGTACGGGGCAACCGCGGCGACTTCGACGGATGGGCGGCCAAGGGCCTCGAGGAATGGTCCTATGCCCACGCGCTTCCCTATTTCCGCAAGCAGGAAACCTGGGCGGAAGGCGCGAACAGCTTTCGGGGTGATTCCGGTCCGCTCGGGACTCAGTTCTGCCGATACGAGGATCCGCTGGTGGAGGCCTTCGCCCAGGCGGGCAAGGACGCCGGCCATGGCTGGACCGACGACTACAACGGGGAGCGACAGGACGGCTTCGGCCGGCTGCAGATGACCATCCGCAACGGCCGCCGCTGCAGCGGAGCGACCGCCTATCTTCGACCCGCGCTGGCGCGCCCCAATCTCGAGATTCGCGTCAAGGCGCATGTGACGCGCATACTGTTCGAGGGCGAGCGGGCCGTGGGCGTCGAATATCTGCGAGGCGGAAAGCGGGAGAGCGTCCGCGCCGATCGGGAAGTCATTCTGTCCGGCGGCGTGATCAATTCGCCGCAGCTCCTCATGCTTTCGGGCGTGGGCGACCCGGCGGAGCTTGCCCGGCACGGCATCCCGGTGCGGGCCGAGGTGCCCGGGGTCGGCAAGAACCTGCAGGACCACGTCTCGGTGATCCTGATGTACGAGCGGAAGGAACCCGGCCCGTTTCATCGGATGATGCGGTTCGACCGGATCGGGCGGGAGATGGCCAAGGCCTACCTGTTCGGCAAGGGCGGTGCCGCGGACGTTCCCGGCGGGATCACCGCGTTCCTGAAGAGCCGGGACGGGCTGGATCTGCCCGATATCCAACTGCTCCTGACGGCCGCGCCGCTTAATGCCTGGCCTTATTTCAAGCCGTTCAAGGAGCCGTTCAAGGACGGTTTCGCCTGCCGGATCGTCATGCTGCGGCCGGAAAGCCGGGGCGTGGTCGAGCTGGCCGATGGCAATCCCCTGTCGCCGGCCATCATCCGGCAGAACTTTCTGTCAACGGAATCCGACTGGCAAATCGTGAGGCGGGGCGTGGAGATGGCCCGCCACATCGCGGCACAGCCGTCGATGCGACCCTATATCGCGCGGGAGATCGCGCCCGGGCCGACGGCGAATTCGGTGGCGGACATCGATGCTTACATCCGGTCGACCTCGATCACCGTCCACCATCCTCTCGGAACCTGCCGCATGGGTCCGGATTCGGACTCGATGGCGGTGGTCGATGCCCAGCTTCGCGTCCGGGGAACCTCGGGACTCAGGGTGGTGGACGCGTCGGTCATGCCGGAGCTGACCCGCGGCAACATCAACGCGCCGATCGTCATGATCGCGGAGCGGGCATCGGACCTGATCCGCGGGCGGCCGACCCTGGCGCCCGACACCCGGTTTCTCAGGACCGCGGTCGCCGCCTGAGTCCGAACCGAAGCGTCGATCACCGGAGACGGAGAGAGGGCGGCGCGGCGCCCCGTCCTTATCCCGCCTGCGCCTCGCGCCACTGGCGATACCCGGCGGGCATCGCCGTTACGAACAGGCTTTGATGCACGTCGGCAAGATGATCCTGCATCAGCCGTTCCGCCAATTCGGGGTCCCGTTTCGCCACGGCCTCGGCAATGGACTCGTGGAACCGGACATGGTTCGCTTGGCGCTTGAAACAGTGACCATTCTCGCCGAAGCGCCTCATGGCTTCGTCCCGCAGTGCGCCGCACAGCGAGTCGAACAGGATCAGAAACAGCGAATTCCGCGACAGCTCGGCGATCTTTCTGTGAAAGGCCAGATCGGCGAGCTGATAATCTTCGTGACTCCGCGCTTCACGGGTTCTTCGGGCAAGCATCCGCAGATCTTCCACATCCATCTGGGAGGAGCGCAGGGCCGCGAGACGCGCCATGATCGGCTCGATGTTGAGACGCAGCTCGATAAGTTCCATGGGCGTGCCCCGCTGCGTCAGCCAATTGACGCTCGGATGAGCGATGATCATGGCAGGGGCGGCCACGTCCCCGGCCGGTTCGTAAGATCCGTTGGCCGAAGGTTCCGGGCACTTTGTGATGAAGGTGCCGCGCCCCTGCTGACGAGAGATCAGCCCGTCGGCTTCGAGGACGCTGAGGGCCCGCCGAAGAACGCGGCGACCGACACCAAGTTGGTCCGCCAGCTCGCGCTCGGCCGGCAATCGCCCGCCGTTGTCGACAGACCAGCCCTCAAGCATATGCCGAAGCTTCTCCAAAGTACTCTGATAGCGGTCCATGTCGTTTACACCGTACCTAGAAAAACCGTCACATACTTGGAAAGCCAGTCCCCTCAAGGCATTCCGGGTCATTGGCGCTTGCGCCCATCGAACGCCGAACGGATCGAAGCGCCGGTCGTCTTCCGCCGGATGCTGCGAAGGCATTGCGCGCAGTGGCTTGGCTTGCCCGTCTCGCAAAGCGCAATCCTGTCGACCCGGCTGCATCCCGCGGAAACCGAGCGAGGGGGCTATGGTTCCCGAGAGGAACCAAAAAAATAGTTGATTCGGCAGCTTTTCTCAACAGAGGAGAGAAGAAACGGTACGCCGGACGCGATGTTTTCGGGCGCGATGCGCCTCGAGTTCCATTCGGCTCGGATGTTTCGTTCCGCGTGGCCGAACGGCAACGGCCCGGCGACGGCTTGGCGATTGTATGGTTCGCTGTCGGGTTTAATGGTTCCGGTAATCGGACGAAATGGTTCGACAGTTCGAGGAGCGTTGACAAGTTATTGCAAATTGGTGTCATCTTGACACCGCGACGTCACGTCCTGCGACCGGTTGACCGGGCGTGACGGAGGTGGGTTTTCAGCACTTGCGCGGAAGATCGCCGGTCGGCCGCAATTCGGGGAAGCCGTTGCGTTTCCGGGAACCAATAGGCCGCGGCGGGCGCATCTCTTGCGGCGCCGCGAATCCCCGCCTTCGGCAGCGATACGAATTGGGAGGCAAATGTGATTCGTTGGAGGACTAAGTTTGGGATAATGGTTTCCGGGCTGGTGCTCGGGGCCGGCGTGGCCTGGTCGTCGGTGGCGGCTGAGGTCAAGACCATTGCTATTCTCACGCCCGAGCAGGGAACGGATTACGGCTGGAACCAGCAGGGTGTCGAGGCCGCACGGCAGGTGGCGGAGAAGTACGGCCTGGAGTTCATCGCGGCCGAAGGCCTCGGCTACGGGGACGTTCGGCCGGCGCTGCGCGAGATCGCGGAGGACGGAGCGGATCTGATGATCGCCCACGCGAGCGGATACAACACCGCGGCGCCTGAGATCGCGGCCGAAACCGATGTCCCCGTCGCGATCGTCGATCGGCCCGACGACATGAAGGCCGGTCTGGTCGCCGATTACACGCTTTCAGGCCACGAAGGCTCCTATCTCGCGGGCCGCATGGCGGCGCAGATGACCCGCACGGGGACGGTCGGTATCGTCGTTTCGGGAGAGCCGCCGTCGTGGAACAGTCAGTCGGCGGGCTTCGCGCTCGGCGTCCGGGCGGAGAATCCTCAGGTCAAGATCATCTACGCGGTCATCGGTCCGGCCGCCTACGGCGATGCCGCGGGCGGACGTCGCGTTACCGAATCCGTGATCTCGGCGGGCGCAGACATCATCTTCGGGCAGGGCAACGGGTCGAGCTTCGGCATGATCCAGGCCGTGGAAACGACCAAGGCCGTGGACGGTGGCAAGGTGTGGTTCATCGACGTCATCGGCGACAAGTCGGAACTCGACAAGGGACATCTTCTGTCTTCGGTGATCTGGGACCTGGTGCCGGTCTACAGTGCCATGGTGGAGGATCTGCGGGCGGACCGGTTCGGGACCGTCGGTTACAAGATCCAGCTGGCCGACGATTCGGTTCGTCTCCTCAAGAGTCCGCATATCCCGGCGGATATCTGGGCCAACCTGATGGCCATCCGCGAGGATATCGTCGCGGGGAAGATCTCCGTCGAGCTTATCACCGACGCCGAGGAGGTCCGTGGCCTGATGACCTCGGTGGAGTCGCGGGAGTAGCGGTCGAATCCAGACGGGTCCGGGCCAGCGCGCCCATGTGGCACGCCCGATGGTGGCGCGCCCGATGTGGCGGTCGATGTTTCGCTGACGCACCGTCGCCACATCGGGTACGCTGGCCTTCTTTCTTCATCCGTCGATCATCGCCGCCAACGGAGCGGACCCATGGATGCGTCAACCGCGAGCCCGAAGGATATCGCGATTTCCTTGTCGGGCATTACAAAGCGGTTCCCCGGCGTCCTCGCCAATGATCGCATCTCGCTGACCTTCCGCCACGGCGAGGTCCATGCCCTGCTGGGGGAGAACGGCGCCGGCAAGTCGACCCTCATAAGCATCATCGCCGGCATGCAGCAGCCGGACGAAGGGACGATCGCGGTCGGCGGGGAGACCGTCCGGCTGTCATCGCCGCGCCACGCGCTCAAGCTTGGGATCGGCACGGTCTATCAGCACGTGCTTCTGGTCCCCAGCCTGACCGTTCTGGAAAACCTCATGCTTGGCTCCCCCTGGTGGCGCCGCTGCGACCCGAAAAGGGTTCTGCCCCGGTACAGGGAGTTGAGCAAGCTCCTGTCCGTGAACCTGGATCCCGACGCGCTGGTCGGGCGCTTGTCCCTCGGCGAGCAGCAGCAGGTCGAGATCATGCGCGCCCTTTGGCACGGCGAGCGGGCGCTGATCCTGGACGAGCCGACCTCGATGCTGACGCCCGAGGGCGTCAGAGAACTGGCGGCGGTCGTGCGCCGGTTGCGGGACCACGGCGTCGCGGTGATCTTCATTACGCACAAGCTGCGCGAAGCCTATGAGCTGGCCGACCACATCTCGGTGCTCCGTCTCGGGCGCGTCGTCGGCGAGCTGCCGAAGCAACGACTCACGGCGATGACCGAGAAGCAGGTGATCGATGACGTCATCGCCATGATGTTCGGTCGGGACAACCTGTCGAAGGACGCCGAAGCGGCTCTGGTCGGCGTGGCTTCCGATCATGACGATGTCCAACCGGTGGACCGCTCCGGTCCGCCCGCCCTTACGCTGCGCGACGTTTCGACCACCGGGCAGTTTGGCGAATGCCCGCTGCGCGGCGTCACCTTCGATGTCTGGCCCGGCGAAATCCTTGGCATCGCCGGGGTCGACGGCAACGGCCAGAAGCACCTGGCCGAGGTCCTCGCCGGGCAGCGGCCGGTATCGGGTGGATCGATCATCTTGAACGGCGAGGACGTCACCAGGCTGGGCGTGCCCGCACGGCGGATGCGCGGCGTGCGCTACATCACGGACGAACGTCTCGGCGAGGGGACGGCGGCGGCGCATTCGGTCTCGGTCAATCTGGTTCTCAAGGAGACCGGGAAGCCGCCGTTCTGGTGGAAGGGCCTCACCCGGTGGGGCGTGATACACGGGCATGCGCGTGGCCAGATCAAGGCGCATGACGTGCGAACGCCGTCCGAGCACGCCCCGATCGGCAAGCTGTCGGGCGGCAACATCCAGAAGGTGCTGCTCGCGCGGGAGCTGTCGCCCGATGCCAAGCTGGTCATCTTCAACAAGCCGACATACGGGCTCGACCTTCAGAGCACGAAATTGGCCCGGGAGCGCATTCGGCGGGGCGCGGGAGCGGAGAACGCCGCTTTGATCGTCATCTCGACGGAGCTCGATGAGTTAATGGAGGTCAGCCACCGGATCGCCGTGATGGATCGGGGAGAGCTCCGCGGGATCGTCGACAACAGGAAGGGCGCCGAGACCGAGATCGGTCTGCTCATGACCGGCGCAAGGGGCCCGTTGCATGCGTGACGCCATGAGGGACCGGGCGATGGCCGAAGCATTGTTGCGCCTTATGCGCATCCTCGTCCCCGTGGTGCTGGCGCTGATCGTCGGTGGGCTGATCCTTTTGGCCTTCGGCAAGGATCCGCTTGCCTACTACGGCTATGTGGTAAAGCGCGGCCTGTTGAGCGGCACCGGGCTCCAATCATCCATCACGCGAATGGCGCCGCTTCTGCTGATCGCCGCGGGCCTGATCGTCGCCTTCCGTGCCGGGCTGTGGAACCTCGGCGTAGACGGGCAGTTTCTGCTGGCTGCCGTCTGCGTGGCGGCGCTGGCCCCGCCGCTCGCGCGGTACCTGCCGTCGGCGCTGGTCTTTCTTGCCTGCTTTCTCGTCGCCGTTCTGGTTTCGGCGTCGTGGTCGTTCATCCCGGCCTATCTGAAGGCCAGGCACGGGATCAACGAGATCATCTCGAGCCTGATGATGAGTTTCCTGGGCGTCAGCCTGGCCAACGTCCTCGTCAAGATCCCCTTCAGCGATCCCAGCACGACGGTTCCGCAGACGGAGACGCTGGCGGTCGCGGACCGCTTCTCGCGGCTTGGCGACACCACCATTCACTGGGGCGTCCTGCTGGCGGTCGCTGCCGTGATTGCCGTCCATTACGTCATGGAACGCACGTCCTTGGGCCTGCGTCTCCAGATCGTCGGAAGCAACCCAAGGGCCGCCAAGCATGCCGGCCTGAATCTGGAGCTGCTGACCATCGTCGCCTTCGCCGTGAGCGCGGGGCTCGCCGGCCTGGGCGGCGCCGTCGAGGTGCTGGGCGTCAGGGGCACGATCCAGGCCGACTGGAATCCGGCATACGGCATCCTGGTGATCCCGCTGGTCTTCCTCGCCCGGTACAACGGCTACGGGGTGATCGGCTTCGTGTTCTTCTTCGCGGTCCTGATGATCGGCGGCGAAAGCGCGGCCCGGCGGCTGGCGGTTCCGCATTACTTCGTACTGGTCCTGGTGGCGCTGCTGATGCTGTTCCTCGCGCTGACCGAGTTTCTGGACCAGAACTGGCGGCGGCGAAAGGCGGGTTGAGAGATGGAGGGCCTCTTCACCGATGTGTTCCTCGGGTCGCTTCTGTTCGGAGCGGTGACCGCTGGCGTGCCCCTGTTGCTGAGCGGTCTGGGCGAGCAGATTTCCGAGAAGGCCGGCGTGCTCAACATCGGGATCGAAGGGATGATGTTGATGGGGGCCTACGCAGGCTTCGCGACGGCCTATCAGACGGAGTCCTTCGCGTTGGGGTTCCTGGCCGGCGGCCTTGCCGGCCTCGCGGCGGCCGCGGTGATGGCGGCGCTCTGCGTCGTGCTCAGCATGAACCAGATCGTCGTCGGAATCGCGATCACGCTGGGCGGCGAGGGGCTGACGGCATTGCTGCACCACTTCCAGTTCAGCCGCAGCTACCCGCGCCTCGGCAGGGCGGACACGCTGGCGATCCCGGGGTTGAGCGATCTGCCGGTCGTGGGCACGGCGTTCTTCGATCGGAACCCGCTGGTCTATGGCGCCGTGCTGCTGGCCATCGCGATGGTCTGGGTCTTCCGGCGGACGCATATCGGGCTGAACCTGCAGGCGGCCGGCGACAAGCCCGCGGCCCTGGACGCCGCCGGGGTCAGCGTCACGCTGACCCGGTCTCTGGCGGTGCTCAGCACAGGATTCCTGAGTGGTCTTGGTGGCGCCTACATGTCGACGATCGGCGGCGGGCTGTTCCTCCCATTCATGACCGGCGGCGCCGGCTTCATCGCGATCGTCCTGGCGATGCTGGCGCGCGGCAAGCCGATGTGGGTGCTGTTCGGCGCCTTCCTGTTCGGCGGCAGCCTGTCGTTGACCACGGCCCTGCAGGTGGCCGGCGTCAACATTCCGACCGATGTCATCCAGATGCTGCCCTTCGCGATGGTGATCCTGGTTCTGATCGTCTTCGCAAGAAACAGCTACCTGCCACCGGCCCTGGGCAGCCCATACCATCGGGGCGCACGCTAGAAGAGGACAGTAGGCCCCGGTTGCTCGAGAAGGAGAGTCTTCATGTCGGATACGAAAGTCTACCTGCTTGACGGCGGTACTTTGGTGATTGACGGGTTCCACGTGTTCTGGAACCGGGGGCCAGGCGGCGAGGTGCGCTTTCCCTGCTACTCCGTTCTCGTCGAGCACAAGGACGGCCTGTACATCTTCGATACCGGATACGACCTCGATCACGTCAACCGTGTCCTGCCGTTCGAGAAGCCGATCCAGTCGAAGGACCAGACCATTCCGGGCGCGCTCGCTAAGATCGGCAAGCGTCCGGAAGACATCAACTACGTCATCAACTCGCACTACCACTTCGATCACTGCGGCGGGAACAAGTACCTCACGAACGCCTGCACGGTCTGCCACGCGGCAGAGCTCGAGGCTTGCACATGTCACCAGCCGTTCGAGCATCTCGGCTATTCCGACATGAGCTTCGCCCCGGATCTTGCGAAGAACCGCGCCGGACAGGGCGGGAACGGGTCCGGCGACGCCGGCGATCCGCCGCTCGATATCTACACGCCCAAGTTCGAAACCGTGACCGGCGACCAGGAGATCGCCAAGGGGCTCTGGTTGTTCGAGACGCCCGGCCACACGGCCGGTCACTACAGCATGATGGTGGAACTCGCCAACCGTCGGCCGATGCTGTTCACCGCCGATGCCTGCTACAGCCGGAAGAACATGGAGCTGATGTGCATTTCCAGCTTCCACCTGGATCCCACAGCAAGCCTGAAATCCATGCAGCGGCTGAAGGACCTCGCCGAGAAATACGACGCGGAGCTGTTCTATTCGCACGACGCGGAGTCGTTCAAAGACTACATCAAGGCGCCCGGGTACTACTCCTGATGCGGCGCGCGGCCGAACAAGAAAGGGATGGTGCGTGACATGATCAAGAACCCTGTGATCACGCTGGCGGCCGGACCCGTCCAGGGATACCCGGAAGTGCTCCAGGCGATGGCGCGGCCGCTCGGCTACGACTATGACCCCGCCTTCCTCGCGTTCTACGAGGAGGTGGCGAAGAAATGTGCGGCGGCGATGCGGGTGGAAGAGCCCGCGCTGATCATCCAGGCCGAGCCCGCCGTCGGGATCGAGGCGGCGGCGGCTTCCCTGATCTCGAAGCAGGATGTGGTGCTCAACCTTGCGTCCGGCGTTTACGGAAAGGGCTTCGGATACTGGTCCGCGCGGTACCATAAGGAGATGGTCGAGATCGAGGTGCCCTTCAACGAGGCGATATCGCCCGACGCCGTCGAGCGGGCCCTCAAGGAGCGGCCCGACATCTCCGTCGTCTCGGTGGTTCACCACGACACGCCGTCGGGCACCATCAACCCGCTGGTCGAGATCGGCGAAGTCGTCAAGAAGCACGGCGCCCTGCTTCTCGTGGATGCGGTCTCGTCCTTCGGGGGCATGGATGTCCACCCGGGCGATTGCCATGCCGACGTGTTCATCACCGGCCCCGGCAAGTGCCTGGGCGGCACCCCGGGCGTCACGTTCATGGCCATCAGCCAGGCCGCCTGGGAGCACATGGAGAAGAATCCGGATGCGCCGCGGGCATCGATCCTCAGCCTGCTGGATTGGAAGAACGCCTGGCGCCGCACGGAACCATTTCCCTTCACGCCCTCGGTGGCCGAAATCAGCGGCCTTTCCGCCGCGATCGACCGCTATCTCGAGGAAGGGCCGGAAGCGGTCTGGAAACGCCATGCGCTGACCGCGAAGGCGTGCCGCGCCGGGGTTATGGCCATGGGCCTGGAGCTGTGGGCCGCGCGCGAGGCCATTGCCTCGCCGACCACGACGGCCGTGCGGGTGCCGGACGGGCTTACCGATCGCCAGATCATCGAGACCGTTCGCAACGATTACGGCGTGACGTTGTCGATCGGGCGAGGGGAAACCCTGGGGAAGCTGCTGCGGATCGGCCATATGGGGCCGACGGCGGAACCGATTTATGCCGTCGTTGCCGTCGCGGCCCTCGGCGGCGCGCTGCGCAAGCTCGGCTTTCCGGCCGATCCGGCCACGGGTGTCGCCGCCGCCATGGCGGTGATCAACGACGCGGCCGGTTGAGGGTGGCCGGGTTCGTCGAAGGATTCCAGATTATCTGAGTCCGGGGGACGGGCGATCCGCCGGGCGGGGAGGGGCATTGGAGGCGGATTATATCGTCGTCGGCGCGGGAACGGCCGGGTGCGTGCTGGCCGCGCGGCTGTCGGAGAATCTCGATGCCCAGGTGATTCTGCTGGACGCGGGCGGGGAGATCACGGATCCGGACGTTTGGGATCCTCTGAAATGGCCGAGTCTGCAAGGGCGGGCCTATGACTGGGGCTACGCCACCACCGCCCAGGCCCATTGCGCCGGCCGCTCCCATGCCTGGCCGCGGGGGCGCGGGATCGGCGGGTCGACCCTGATCAACGCCATGGCCCATGTTCGTGGCCATCCGGAGGATTTCGACCGATGGGCGCGGGCCGGTTGCACCGGCTGGTCATACGCCGACCTGCTTCCCTATTTCATTAAGTCCGAAACTTCACCGCATGGCCCGTCGCTCTATCACGGGACCGACGGTCCGATCCACCTGATCCAGCCAAAGGACCCGCATCCGATCACGCGGGCCTATATGCAAGGCGCGGCGCTCTGCGGCCTCGACCCAACGAACGAGCACAACGGCGCGCGCATGACGGGCCCGACCGTGAACACCTTGACCATCAAGGATGGCAAGCGACAGACCGTGGCCGACGCCTATCTGACCGCCGATGTCAGGGCTCGGTCCAATCTGTCCATCCTGTCCGGCGCGCTGGTCGACAGCGTCGTTCTCGCGCCGGGAGGAGGGGAATGCCAGGGCGTTCGAGTCCTCGGGAAGGGCGGTATGGAGGAGATCCACGCCAACGCCGGGGTCATTCTCTGTGCGGGTGCGATCGGATCGCCGGCCATTCTGATGCGGTCCGGGCTCGGCGCGGCCGATGACCTGCACGCGCTCGGCATTGCCTGCCGGCAGGACATGCCCGGCGTCGGCCGCAACCTGCACGACCACCTGCTGGCCGGCGGCAACGTCTACCGATCGAAGCGCCCCGTCCCTCCGTCCCGCTACCAGCACTCGGAATCCCTGTGCTACATCGATGGTTCGGGGGCAAGCGCCGCACCCCAGATCGTTCTGGCCTGCGTGGTCGCGCCGATCACGACGGAATTCTTTTCCGGCCCACCGGCGGGCGAGGGCTACACCATCATGTACGGTTTCACCCATCCGCGCAGCCGAGGGGAGGTCCGGCTTGTCTCGGCGGACGCCCGGGTCGCCCCGTCGATCGATCCCGGTTATCTGCGCGAGGAGCACGACCGGCGCATCTACGAGGACGCGCTGGACTGGGCCCGCGCCGTCGGGGCCTCGCCGGCCCTGGATGATTGGCGCGCGGAGGAAGTCCTGCCGAGCGCCGAATATCTCGCGTCGCCTCTGGCGCTTCAGTCCTTCCTGGAACGGGCCGCCTATACCCATCACCATCCGGTCGGAACCTGCCGGATGGGGTCCGATGCCGAGGCCGTTGTCACCCCCGACCTTTCCGTGCGGAACATTGCGGGGCTTTACGTGATGGATGCCTCGGTCATGCCGTCCATCACCACGGGGCCGGTCAACGCCGCCATCATCGCCATGGCGGAGCGCGCAGCCGATCTGATCGGTGGCCGCACGCCGCTTCCACCAACCCGCCCCGACGTGCTGTGCGATGCCGGTTCGTGAGATCGGGTTGCCGGCCGGATTCCTGTCGGTCAGGCATGGCGTCCTACCGCGCATCTTGGCGGTGACCCTGATGCTGGGCGGTTGCGCCGAGACGCGACAACTGCGCGATCCGGCGCCGGAGTCTGACACCGTCTTTCTCGAGATCCAGAACCGAACGGGCGGGCCGTTGCGCTGCGTAGTTGTCCTGGCGCATTTCGTTACCCGCGATCTCGAACCGATCCGTCCGAACGGAACGACGCGCCTCGGATTGTGGCGCGGCGGCGGACAAGGGGTGCTCGGCTTCGGCCAACACAAGGGCGAGCCGATGATGGTGGAGAACATCCTGTGTGGAGAGGCGGGGCGTTGGCAGGGAACCGCGACCGACCTGCCTCTGACCGACATCCGTTCCGCTCAAACCGATCGGTTTCTCGCGAGTTGCCGGCCCGGCGACCCTCGGCTTGTCTGCACGGTTTCGCGCACGGGCACCTGACCGGTAGAGCCGGGCGGATCCGGTGGCAACTCCCATTTGCCGATGCCGTGACCGCGGCCCCGGGCGGCGGATGCCTGCGTTGACGCTCGGGTAACGATGTAGTAGCGCTTCATCGAAGGCTGTCTTGAAGCGCCTCTCGCGAAGGGCGTCCCGGCATGCTGCTCAAGCGGATCACATCTCTCCGCGACCGGCTTCGCAAATCGGAGCACGAGGTCGCTGACGTGATCGCCGGGATGCCAACCCTTTGAAGGGGTAAAGATGGCAGTGGCCGGAAATCCTGTGCTGAGCCGGCTTGCGGAGGCGTTCGTCATCCCCGTGGTGCGCACGTCGGAGCGCCGCCTCGCGCGCACCGCCATCGACTGGCTTGCCGAGGAGGGGTTTCGGACCTTCGAGATCACCATGACGATCCCGGAGGCGATCGAGCTGATCGAGGAGACGGCCGGGCGCGGATTTCTCGTCGGCGCCGGCACCGTCCTCGATGCCGCAACCGCGGAGCGCTGCATCGCCGCGGGCGCCCGCTACGTGGTCTCGCCAGCAAATCTGCCCCCGGTCGCCGCAGCCTGTCGGAGCGCAGGCGTCGTCTCCATGCTGGGTGCGCTCACCCCGACCGAAGTGGTGGCGGCGCTCGCAGCGGGCGCGGACGCGGTGAAGATATTCCCGGCGAGCAGCGTGGGCGGGCCCGCCCATATCAAGGCGCTGCATACCGTCTTCCCGGACGCGACGCTGGTGCCGACCGGCGGCATCGACGTGGCGGACATTCCGGTCTATCGCGCCGCGGGCGCCGCGATCGTCGGTCTGGGCGGTAAGCTGGTCGATGAGGCCGCGCTGGCGGCAAACGATCGCGCCAAGATCGCCACGGTGGCCCGGCGCGTGCGCCAGCAGATCGAGCGCGCCTGAACAGGAGATACCGATCGTGAAGGCCAGCGCATTGCGACAAGGCCTCGCCGAACAGGGCAGCATCTGAGGGGGGCGATGGCACCGGACATCGTCGGGCTCGGCGAGCCGCTGCTTGAATTCAACCAAGTCCCGAGCCGGACGGACGAGCCGATCTACCGCCTTGGCCACGGCGGCGATACGTCGAACGCGATGATTGCCGCCGCCCGCCAGGGCGCGAAGACCGGCTACGTCACCGCGCTCGGTGCGGATCCCTTCGGCGACTCGCTCCTGGCGCTCTGGCAGCGCGAGGGCGTCGACGCGAGCCGGGTTGTCCGAGACCCGGCCGCGCATACCGGTATCTATTTCGTCTCGCACGGCCCCAAGGGGCACGTCTTCACCTATATGCGTGCGGGCTCCGCGGCGAGCCGGTTCGGTTCGGGAAGCTTGCCGCTCGACTACATCGCCAGAGCCAGGTTCCTGCATGTCTCGGGCATCAGTCAGGCGATCAGCGACGTTGCCGCCGACGCGGTCTTCGCCGCCGTGCGGCATGCCCGCGCGAACGGGGTGAGAGTGTCGTACGACACGAATCTGCGGTTGAAGCTCTGGCCGCTCGACCGCGCGCGGGCCATCATGCACGCGACGGTTCCGCTTTGCGACGTCTTGTTGCCGAGCCTCGAGGATGCCGAGGCCCTGACGGGGCTTACCGACGCCGATGCGATTGCCGATTTCTACCTGAAGCTCGGCGCGCCGATTGTGGCCTTGAAGCTCGGCCCGGAGGGGGCGCTCGTCGCGACGGTGTCGGAGCGCCGCCGCGTTCCCGGAAATCCGGTCAAAGTCGTGGATGCGACGGGGGCAGGTGACACGTTCGACGGTTCATTCCTGGCGATGATGGTTGCGGGCCGGGACCCGTTCGAAGCGGCGCGCTACGCCAATGCCGCTGCGGCCCTGTCGACACAGGGCTATGGTGCGGTGGCTCCAATCCCGCGGCGTGACCAGGTTCTGGCATTTCTCAAGACTCTGGATGGTCTCTAACGCCGACGCTGGTTACTGCCGGCCATTTCACCTTGCTTTTTCTCGGATCGGCGCGATCATTAAGTGGTCGACCAATCGTGAATAAGTTCTCGGCGGCGCGCGTCTTTCGCCGTTGCCGAGAAACAACAAAGTGGGAGGGCGTTTTGAGGGCAACCATCAGAAGCGCCGCGATCGGGGCCGCAGCCGTTTTGGCCGCCGCCATCGGCAGTCCAGCATTGGCCCAGGACTCCGAGCCGATCAAGATCGGCGCGATCTATATTCTTTCCGGCACCGCCGCGACTTATGGCGAGTTCGCCCGCGACGGTATCCAAATGGCGGTGGACGAGATCAACGCACAAGGCGGCCTCCTCGGGCGAAAGCTCGAGGTGCGAATGGAGGACAGCCAAGGGAAGGCCAACATCGCGATCCAGGCGGCGCGAAAGCTCGTCTACCAGGACGAGGTCGATCTGCTGATGGGCATCGACTCCAGCGGGGTTGCCAACGGCATTGCGCCGGTTGTGTCGGAACTGCAGCGGCCTTTCCTGATCACCCATGCCGCGACGCCGGACGTGACCGGCAAGCTGTGCAACGAGTGGCTCTTCCGCAACTCCGTCAACGTCAACCAGCACATGAAGGGCGCCGCCCTCCTGGCGAAGGACCTGCCGGCGAAACGGTGGACGACGATCGGCCCGGACTACGCCTTCGGTCACCAATCCTGGGAGTATTTCCAGAAATACCTGGCGGAGGTGAAGCCCGACGCGGAGTTCATGACGGAGACCGCGTTTCCGCAATTCGGGGCCGAGGACTTCACTCCCTTCATCAACAGGATCATGGCCGCGAAGCCCGAGGGGATCCTGATCTCGGTCTGGGGCGGCGATCTCGTCAACTTCATCCGGCAGGCAAACGATCTCGGATTCTTCGATCAGGATTTCGAGATCCTTCTGACCCTGGGTGCGGCGACCGAGGTGCTGTATGCGCTGGGCGACCAGATGCCGGAGGGGCTCTGGGCGGGGACCCGGTACTGGTATGACGCGAAGGACACGCCGATCAACCGCCAGTTCGTGGACGGCTATTACGAGCGTTACGGACGGTATCCCAGCTATAACGCCCAGAACGCCTATGCCGGCGTCTACACCTTCAAAGCGGCGATCGAGGAAGCCGGCAGCGTCGAGCCGGCGGCGGTGGCGGCGGCCATGAAGGGTCTGACCGTCAAGGCGCCAATCGGCACCTACACGCTGCGTCCCGAGGATCATCAGGCCCTCGTCGACGATTTCTGGGGCGTCACAAAGGCCCGTGGGGATTCGCCGATCCGGACGCTCGACCCGGTGCGGGTCTTCGCCGCGGCGGACGTGACGCCGGCGCCATCCGAAACCGGCTGCACGATGCAATAGCCACCTTCGATCGACCCCGCCCTCTGGCTCCCGGGGCAGAGGGCGGGGCGTCTCCTGCAGGTTTGGTCGATGGCCACCTTCGTTGCCGCGCTGCTCAACAGCCTCGACATCGGCATGCTGTTGTT
>CAZKCM010000013.1:0-16668 GCA_964551315.1 uncultured Rhodospirillaceae bacterium
TGAACATCAGCGCCTTGATGCGCTCGGCCGCGTCGCGGTTGCGCTCCTCCAGCGCGGCGATGAACCGGCTTTCGGTGTTGCGGTCGAGGTTGTTGAAGATCTCGGCCATCAGCTCGTGCGAGTCGCGCCGGTTGGTCCGGGCAAGGTTGCTCATGAACTCGCTGCGCAGCGTCCGCTCGACGTCGTCGAGGATCTCCTTCTGCACCGATTCCATCCGCAGCATGCGCATGATCACCTCCATGGCGAAGGCTTCGGGAAGGAGGCTCAGGACCCGCGCGGAGTGCTCCGGCTTGACCTTCGAAAGGACCACGGCGACCGTCTGCGGGTATTCGTTCTTCAGGTAGTTGGCGAGGACGACCTCGTTGACGTTGCCGAGCTTGTCCCACATGGTCCGCCCGGCCGGCCCACGGATCTCCTCCATGATCTGCTCGACCCGCTCGCGGTCCATCACCTTCATGAGCAGCCGCTCGGTGCTCTCGTAGGTCCCGACCAGGGATCCCGTGGAGGTGATCTCTTCGGCGAACTCGACGAACAGCCGTTCGACCAGCGCGGAGCTCACCCGGCCGAGATTGGCCATCGTCTGCGAGATCTCCCGGATCTCCTCGTCGTCCATCAAGGCGAAGAGCTTCGCGGCGTTCTCCTCGCCGACCGACAGCAGCATGAGCGCCGCCTTCTCGGTGCCGGTCAGGGTGCGGTAGTCGTCACGCAGTCTCATGGTCGTCCTGGTCGTCGTCCTGGTCCCGGGTTTCGATCAGCCCTGCTGGTACATCCAGCCGCGCATGATGTTGACGGCCTCCTCGGGGTGCTTCTCGACGATCTCGCTGATCTTGCGAAGCGAGGAGGCGCGGACACGGCCTTCGATCTGGTTAATGTCGATCATCTGGTCGATCTCGCGGGCGACCTCCTCGTCGTCGGTGACCGACTCCGGCGTCTCGTCGGGCGCGGCAAGGGCCGGCGGCAGCTCGCTCTCGTCGGTCAGCAGGCGCTGCTGCTCCATCTCGGGCTCGGGCTCCGCCTCGAGCAGCCGCAGAACCAGCGGCCGCACCACGAGCAGCAGGAACAGCACGCCGATGAGGCCGATCACGCCGAGCTCGGCGATCTTCATGAGGTCGTCGCGCGTGAGGCCGAGGAACAGGGTCTCGTCCTCCGCCGAGGGGGCGGCATCGGCGAAGCGCATGTTGACGATCTCGACCGTGTCGCCGCGCGCGGCGTCGTAGCCCATCGCGGAGCGGACCAGCGTCTCGATCTGCCTCATCTCCTCGGCGCTGCGCGGCAGGTAGGTGACGGTGCCGTCGGGGCCCGTCTCGTAGGTGCCGTCGACCAGCACGGCGACCGAAAGGCGGCGGACCTTCCCCGTCTCGCGGACATGCGTCTCGACCGTCCGCGAGATCTCGTAGTTGATGGTCTCCTCCGTGCGCAGCGTTTCACTCATGCTCTGCGGCCCGGTGCCGGGCAGCGCGAGCTCGGCATCGGGGAGGTTGTTGGCGACGGTCACCGGCGCCTCGCCCTGGCCGTCGGTGGAGCGCGATTCCTCCTCGATGAGCTGGGTGGAGCGGACGACCTGGCCGTCGGGATCGTAGGTCTCGGAGTTCCTCGTGATCTGGTCGAAGTCCAGCTCCGCGGTCACTTCGGCGCGGACCTTGCCGTAGCCCAGCGACTGCTGCAGCAGGTTCTCGATCGACCGGGCCATCCGGTTCTCGTAGGCGACGCGCATCTCGGTCGCCCGCGTTCCGGCGAGCAGCGTCGTCGGGTCGTCCTCGGTGCCGCGGGCAAGCAGCGTGCCGTGGTCGTCGACGATCGAGATGGCGCCCGGCTTCAGGCGCGGTACGGCGGCGGCCACGAGGTGCTGGATCGCGAGGACCTGCGAGCGCTCAAGCGCGGCCCCGCGCTCCATCATCAGGATGATCGACGCGCTCGGTTCCGAGCGCTCGCGCGAGAACAGCTCGCGCCGCGGGATCACCAGATGGACCCGCGCCGACTTCACCTGCGAGATCGAGCGGATGGTGCGGGCCAGCTCTCCCTCCAGGGCGCGCAGGCGGTTGACCTCTTGGACGAAGCTGGTCGTGCCGAGACTGTCGACGCGGTCGAAGATCTCATAGCCGACCGACCCGCCGCTCGGCAGCCCTTCCTCGGCCATCGCCATGCGCAGGCGCAGGGCCTGATCGGCCGGGACCAGGATCTCGCTGCCGTCGCGGCGCAGGCGATAGGGCACGCCCATCGATTCCAGGCGCTCCACGATCTCCGCGCTGTCGGTCATCTCCAGGTCGCCGTACAGCAGCGCCATCTCCGGCGTGGTGAACCGCGCGATGAGATAGATGAAGAAGCCGATGAGGGCGAGGCCGACCCCGCCCAGGGCGGCGAGACGCAGCGGGCCGAGATTGCGCAAAGTCTGGACGAGGGCGTTCACCGGAAAACCTGCTTCGGACACCGACACGGCGCCGGCGGCGGGATTGCCGCGGGCGATCGCAGGTCAACGCTATGAAAAGGCGGTGAAAAAGCGGTTAACGCTGGGAAAGTTTTTCCTAGCGATCCGGCAATAATTGCCGAGAAGATCCGTGCAGAATTATTATACTAAAATTAACAATACTTATTTCCGGCCAATTTATCCTTGGCCGGCGCGTCGGTCGTGCTCCGGTGGGATCGTGGTCGTGTGGATCGCCCCCGAGCGGCGGGGCTCAGTTCTGATGCGTGTCGTTGCCGCGATTCTGGTGCGCGTCGCCGCGCCGCTCGCTTCCGCGATAGTCCTGCAGCCGCGTCACGCGGAGCCCGCGCAGGCCGTGGCGGTCGATCAGCCGCTGCCAGGACAGGAACTCCTCCACGGAAAGGGTATAGCGCTCGCAGGCCTCTTCCAGCGTGATCAGGCCGGCGCGCACGCCCGCGACCACCTCCGCCTTGCGGCGGATGACCCAGCGCTTGGTACCTGGCGGCGGCAGGTCCTCAAGCGTGATCGGCAGGCCTTCCGGCCCGATCGCGGATGTTGACCTACCTGGACGGTCGGACGACATACCTCTCTCCGTCATTCGTCAATACGCCGCTTTCCAGCGATGGGCAGGATAGGGCCGCGCCTTTAAAAAAGCCCTAAATCAAAGGGTTAACCATTTCTCTTCGGTCCGGGTGCGGACGGCCGCCCACCCGCCGCAGGAGGGACGGCGGGCGGGCGGCCCACGGGCCGCCGATCGACGGGCCCGGCCTACTGGGCGATCCGGACCAGCTCCTCGAGCATCTCGTCGGAGGTCGTGATGATCTTGGCGCTCGCCGAATAGGCGCGCTGGGTGATGATCATGTTGGTGAATTGCTCGGCCAGGTCCACGGTCGAGGCTTCGAGCGAGCTCGGCGCCACCGCTCCCGCGCCGCCCGTGTTCGCCTGCTGGAGGAGCACGTTACCCGAATAGATGGTCTCGAGATAGGCGTTTCCGTTCACCGCCTGCAGCCCGTTCGGGTTGCGGAAGGTGGCGATCGGCAGCTTGAAGATGTCGCGCCGCTGGCCGTTGTCGAACAGGGCCGTGACGATGCCGTTCTCGTTGATCGTGATGCCGATGAACGCGCCGAAGCTCAGGCCGTCCTGGTCGATCTTGGACGGGAAGAACTCGCTCTCGTACTGGGTGAGCCCGTCGTCGATGCCGGGCGTGCCCAGGTCGAGCGTGATGAGCTGGCGGTCCTGGGTCGAGGTGGTCAGGGGGTCGTTGTCGTAATCGACGTAGAACTCGAGCTGGCTTCCGGCGTTGATCGCGGCCGGGGCCACGCCGACGACCGAGCCGATCGTGCCGTTGGCGTTGAAGGTCACCGTGGCGATCTGCAGACCGTTCACCGCGCCGTTGTTGAAGGCGACGCCGGTGAAGGCGGAATTCAGGTCGGCCTCCAGGGCGGCCTGTCCCGCCGGATCGTCGAGGTCATAGGTGGTGGCGCCGTTGACGTTGAGCGTGAAGGTCCGCCCGCCGCCGTCGGTGAAGGTGAGGGTGTCACCCGTGCCGACGTCGGCGGCCGGGGTGCCGTCCGTGCCCGGCGTCGCGGTGTAGGTGATGCCGCCGATGGTTACCGTGATGGTGCCGGGCGTGGTGCTGGCGTCGAAGGCGCCGACCGGGCCGCTGATGTCGCCCGCCGCGCTGTCGAGGCTGAACTGGGTGGTGTTCGCCAGCGTGGCCGAAGGGAAGAAGTTCGTGGTTCCCTCCAGAAGCGCGGCGCCGGTCGTGTCGTCGGTGGCGAAGGCGCCGTCGCCCGGCAGGCCGGCTATGAGGGCCCAGGTGTTGTTCGCGGTCTTGACCCAGGTCAGGCTCATCTCCTGCCGCTTTCCCTGCTTGTCGAAGATCTGGACCTCGAAGTTGTGGGTGCTGTTGACCGGGTCCTGCGCCGGCAGGTTCATCGCCAGTTCGATCCGCGAGGTCGCGCGCGCGCTGCCGGTCAGGTTCGAGACGTTGACCGTCTCCAGGCTGTTCAGCAGGTTGGTGTTGGCCGGGAGGTTTCCGTCGGCGTCCAGCCGCCAGCCCTGCAGATAGTAGCCCGAGTTCGAGACCAGGTTGCCCTGTCTGTCCATCGAGAAGTTGCCGGCGCGGGTGAAGAGGTAGTTGTCGCCGACGCCCGGCGTGGCGGCTTCGTTCACGATGAAGAAGCCGTTGCCGACGATGGCGATGTCCGTCGGCGAGGACGAGCCCTGCAGCAGGCCCTGGCGATCCACGTGCTGGAAGGGGCGGGAACGGACGCCGCCCGGCGAGTAATGCGTCGTGCTCGCGGCGGTGGTCACCAGGGTGTGGAAGGTCGCCGTGGTGTGCTTGTAGCCGACCGTGTTCACGTTTGAGATGTTGTCCGAGATCATGCCGAGCGCCTGGCTCTGGGCCGCCAGGCCCGAAATGCCCGAGAACATCGCGCCGTAGATACTCATCGTCTCGCTCCTTCATCGCCGCGCGGGGCGGGGCGCCCGCGCCGTTTCGGCTCCTTGTCCTTCGATCGTCGATCCGCCGGCCCTCACGGTCCGGCGAGCGACCGCGTCTCAGGCGGCCGGCGGCTCCCGGACCGCCAGAACCCGGCTCGCCGGGATCTCGAGGTCGCCGATGCTGAGGACCACCTCGCCGTTCTTGACCTCGATGCCGGTCACCTTGCCGGTGACGATCGGGCTCGCGGTGTCGATCGTTTTCCCTTGGGCGTCGACGGCCGTGATCTGCACGCTGTAGACGCCGTCGGGCAGCGCCTTGCCGTCGTTGTCCTTGCCGTCCCAGGTGAAGCTATGCTCGCCCGCATCGCCCGAAGCGGTTGCGACGCGCACCGGCTTGCCCGACGAATCGAGGATCGTGATCACCGTTTGGGCCGCGCCCTCGCCCAGCTCGTATTTGATCTCGCTCGTCCCGTCCTGGAGCAGGATCTGCGGACTGGCCGCCTCGATCGTCTTTCCAAGGAAGGACAGGGCGCCGATGGCCTGGTTGTTCATCTGCAGGCCGATCAGCTCCTCCAGGTTCCGGTTGGTGCGGATGGCCTGCTCGACGCCGGTGAACTGGACGAGCTGCGCGGTGAACTCGTTGCTGTCGAGGGGCTCCAGCGGATCCTGGTGCTGGAGCTGCGTCGTCAGCATCAGCAGGAAGTTGTCGAGGTCGTCCGTCAGCGAGGAGAGCGCGCTCTTGCTCTGGCCGGCCGAGGGCGCCGCGTTGCCGGTAAGGCCGTTCACTTCCATCGTCGAATCCTCCTACACACGAATGTCGATCGCGCGGTCGGCTCGGAGCCGCGGAGCGCCGGCTTCGGCGGCGCCGGTCGAGGCCGGTTGCGTCGGTCCGGAGCGGTCGCCGGGCCCGCGGTCGCCCGCCTGGCCGCCCGCGGCGCCGGGCTGCGGGCCGAGGTCCTGCCGCCCGCCGTCGCGGAGATTGAAGGTCAGGCCGCCGCTCTCCGCCTTCAGGCCGGCTTCCTGCAGGGCCCGCTCGAGGCTGCGCGCGTCGCGCTGCAGTAGGTCCAGGGTTTCCGGCCGGTCGACCGCGATCGCGGCCTGCACCCGCCCGTCCTGGGCGAGCTCCAGCCGCACCTCGATGCGCCCGAGCTCGGCGGGGGTCAGTCGGATCTCGATCCGGTCGGCGCCGCGCTGGACGCCGCGGTGGATTTGAACGGCGATCTGCTCGGGCACGGGCGGATGCGCCGGCATCGGCCGGTCGCCGCCGGTGGCCGCCATCGGTCCGGGCTGGCCCGACGGCGCGGCGGAGGACGTCCCGGCGAGCGGGCCGCTGCCGATGGATCCGCCGGGCGTCGGCGTGCCGGCGGCATCGCCGTTCGTTGCGGCGAGGGCGTCGGCGAATCCGGCCGGCGCGGCGGCGGGCGCATCTGCGGCCGGGGTCGGCTGCGTTGCGGCGGACGCGGCGGTGCGATCCGGCCGCGTCTGGTCCGTCGCCGCCGCTGGGCCGGTCCGGGCGATCGCTTCGCCGGCCGCGGGCCGGTCGGCGCCGTTCGGCCGGCCCGCAATCCGCGCGGCCGGCTGCGGTGCCTGGCCGGCCGCCGCGGGATCGCCCGCGGGCATCGCCGGGCGGGTTTGCGGTTGCATGACCGGGGGCGCCGGCAGGTCGGGCTCGGCCGCGTGCGGTCCGCCTGCGGTCGCCGGAAGCGTCGGCGCCTCCTTGGCCGCTCCGGATCCCGGCGGCGGAGCCGATGCGGTCGTGGCGGCCGGGTTCGGCGTCGCCGGGCTTGTTGCCGCGGAGCTGCCGGTCGGCTGCCCGCGCGCGGCGGCCTTTGCCGCCGCCTCTTGGCCCGTCTGCGCGGCGGCTGCGTCCGGCGCGGCCTCGGCCGGCCCATTGGCCGCCCCATTGGCCGCCATCGGGCCGCCGGCCGCGCCGCCCGGCACGGATCCGGCGGGCGGCGTGCCGGTCCCCGTCTGCGCCGCGGCGGCGGCCAACGGGGCCGCGCCCTCGGTCGCGGTCGCGTCGGCGGCGTCCGGCTCGTCGGCCGGCGCGCCGTCCCGCGGGCGCGATCCGTCCGAGCGGGAGGATGTCTGGCGGGAAGACTCCGGGCGCGGCCGGTCCGGGTCGCTGCTCCGCGGTTCCTTGGATGCAGGCGGGGCGCGGTCGGGCTCGTCCGGCGGCAGGAGATCGGCGAAGGAGCCTGATCCGCCGGTGGCACCGCGCGGCGACGCGGTCCGGCCGCCGGCGAAGACGGTATCGAATGCGATCGCATCCATTGCGGTTGTCGCCGTCCTGGCTGATTGCGTAAGGGTCGGTCGCGAAGGGGATCAGTCGCCGGCGCCGGTTGCCACGGGGTCGTGGGCGACGGCGCCCGGCGCGACCGCCGGGTCCAGCGGGGCGGCCTCGGCGGCCTCCGCCTGCAGCTGCAGGTCGAGCTGGTCCCACGAGCGGCGCAGCGGCTCGAGCAGCTCGATCGCCTCCTCGGCCACCTCCGGGTCGTTGTAGAGGTTCACCATCGGCAGCCGGCCGATGACGTGGCCGTAGATCGCGCCGAGATTGCGCGCGACCTCGCCGCCGCGCTCGAGATCGAGATGCATGTAGAGATACCCGACGATCTCCGTGGCCGCGGTCACCGCGTTGCAGCGCCGTTCGACGTCGCCGGCCTTGCAGGACTCGATGGCCACGCGCAGCGCCGCGATCGCTTCGTCATAGAGCATCACGACGAGGCGGCTCGGCGAGGCCGCCATCAGCTCCTCCAGGCGGTAGCCGGTGATCACGTTCATGATTCGGATTCTCCTAAGTCTCTACTGGAACAGGCGCAGCAGGTTCTGCGGCATCTGGTTGGCCTGGGCCAGCATGGCGACGCCGGCCTGGACGAGGATCTGCTTCGAGGTGAAGTTCGTCATCTCGGCCGCGATGTCGAGGTCCATGAGGTCGCTGCGCGCCGCCTCGGCGTTCTCGACGGCGGTGGCGATGTTCGCCGCGGCGAAGTCGAGACGGTTCTGCGAGGCGCCGATCTCGGCGCGCAGGGTGTTCAGCGTATCGACGGCGAGCGACAGCGCGTCCGACGCCGCGTCCGCGTTCTCCGGATTGGTGATGTCCGTGTTGACGAGGCCCAACTGCTGCGCGCCGATGCCGTTCATCGACACGGTGATTTCGTCCTGCGGCGCCGTGCCCGACCCCACCTTGAAGCTGTAGGAGTTCGTGTTGACGGTCTGGAAATTGAGGGGGTCGTTCGTGAACCCGGCGGTGGGGTTGAACGAGGCGTTCAAGGTGATCGTCAGGAACCCCTTGTCGTCGGAATTGGCCGATTCCAGCTTGACGGCGGTGCCGGTGACCATCAGGCCCGTTGCCGTGTCGATGTAGTCGAGCGACAGGGTGGCTTGGTACGTGGCCGCCGAGCCCGAGGCCGCGTCGGTGGCGACCAGGGTGAAGGTGCCGCCGCCGGCGCTGTTGTAGGCATAGGACAGCGAGCCGTCGTCGCCGGCCGTGTTTTCGAAGAAGCCGGTGGCGGCGACGTTGACCACGCCGGCCGAGCCGGTAACGCCGCCGGTGATCTGGGTCAGGCCGTTGACGAGCTGGTTGCCGTTGAACTCGGTGTCCTCGGCGATGCGATCGACCTCGGCGAGCAGGGCCTGGTACTCGGTGTCGAGCATGTTGCGCTCGGTCGCCGAGAGCTGGCCGGAGCTGGCCTGCACCGCCAGGGTCTTCATCCGGGTCAGGATGTCCTGCACCTTGCCCATGGCGCCTTCGCCGATCTGCAGCATCGAGATCGCCTGACCGGCGTTCACGCTCGCCTGCCGGAGCGCATGGACCTCGGCGTTGAGCCGCGAGCCGATGGCGAGCGAGGCCGCGTCGTCCCGCGCCGAGACCACGCGCGTGCCGGAGGACAGCTTGGCCAGCGACGAGGTGGCCGCCGCGTCCGAGGCCGTGAGATTCCGGTGCGCAACGTTGGCGGCGTAGTTGGAGATCGCGTTAAGAGCCATAATGTCATCCCCTGTTCGACGCCGATCGACCGATCCAGATCGGCCGTTCCATGGCTCGGCGCAAAAATTCCGTTCGACCGACCGGGCGTCCTCGGCCCGGGCGACCGCCATCGGGGCGATCGCGGACGGTCTTTCCCGTGCCTTAGCTCTAGGCAAGCGGTGGGCCAAACCGGGTATGATGAGATAACGTATTGAAATAAAACGAAAAATACCGCGAAGCGTCCCTGCGTTCGCGGGCGGTGGATGCAACTCGAGGCAAATTTTTCTGCCGGGGCCCGGAAGTTTCTGCCCGAGGACCGGCAGGAATGACGGGGCGGCGGGAAGCAAGACGCCCGGGCGAAGGACCCGGGCGCGGAGGAGGGCTGTGTCGGAGAGGATCTACGGCGGAGCCCGCTCGGCTGTGGAAGGGGCGCTCCCTCTTGTCATGCCCGGGCTCGACCCGGGCATCCAGCCGGCGGTGCCGTCGGTTCGTGGGGTGCCGGGTCGGGCCCGGGCATGACCGGAGAGTCCGTGACTCCGGTGCGATCCGAATCCCGCCTTAGGCGGAGAGGGTGATCTTCGTCGTCGGCGCGCCCGGCGCCGCCGGGCCCTGGTCCGAGGTCCGGTTCCCGTCCGCCGCCGGCCGGCCCTCCGGTGGGGTCGGCGCTCCGGCGCCGTCCTCGCGGGCCGCGAGCTCATGCCAGGATCGCCGCAGCGGCTCCAGAAGGTCGATGACGTCCTGCGCCGGCTTCGGGTCGTTCCGCAGGTCCACGCCCATCAGGTGGTTCAGCATGAAGCCGTAAAGGCGATCGAGATTGGCGGCGATCTCCCCGCCGCGCTCCATGTCGAGGGTGACCCACAGCGCCTCGATGATCTCGCCGGCCTGGCGGTTGGCGTTCCAGCGGCGCTGGATGTCGCCGGCCTCGATCGCCTGCACGGCGTCGCGGAGCGCGCCGATCGCGCGATCGTACAGCATCGCGACGCGCCGCGCGGGCGACGCGCCCGCAAGCTGCTGGGACAGGTAGGCCATCGCGGGAGTCATGGTGCTCGATCGTTTCCGCTTGCTGTTTCGGTCGGACGAAGGCGGGTCGTGCCGGACGGCCGGCGATCAATACTTGTCGGCGTACCAGGCGTCCACCGTCTGGCGGAGGTTGTCCATGATGCTGCTCATGGTGGCGAGCGCCGTCTCCATGGCGATGAAGCGGGCCGTCAGCTGCTCGCGCTGATAGTCCAGGCGCTGGAGCATCGCGTCGATGCGCTCCTCGGCCGCGTCGTTCTGATCGGTCAGGGTGTCGATCTCGGCCTGGATGGAGCCGGTGCTGCTGTCGAGGATGCTTTCGAGCTCGAAGAAGAGCTGCGCGCCGAGACCGATCGTGACGTCGATCCGGATCCCGGAGGCGTCGCCGTTGCCGGAGTAGTGCAGGGTCAGGCCGGCGGCGCCGGTGGCATCCGTCGCTCTGATGATGCTGCCGTTGACCGTGGCCGATCCGGCCACCCCGTTGAAGTCGGCGCCGGTCAGGCTCGTTCCGTCATGGGTGAGGTTGAGGGTGTAGCCGTCGCCGTTATAGGCCGTGGCCCCGGTGAAGCCGAGCAGCGTCACCCGCGGATCGGAGGACGTCATCTCGAAGGCGAACAGCCGGCGGACGTCGCTTGGGTTGTTGAGCAGCGCCTCGTCCAGCTTTGCCTCGTCGATCACGAGGGTGTCCTCGAGCCGCGGGTCGTCGATGGTGTTGTTGTTGACGAAGGTGATTCCGATCTGCGCCAGGACGGAATAGGCGCCCTTGGTTCCGGCCGCGCCGGCGCCGAGGATCCTGCTGAGGCTCGCCTCGATGTTCGCCAGCGTGCGGGACCCGCGCAGGACGCCGTCCGGCGTCTCGTCCGCCGAGGAGGCCGTTCGCGGCGCCTGGTTCTGGGCGTTGATGAAGGCCTTGACCGCGTTATAGGCGTCCACGAACTTGGCGATCGCCGTCTTCACCGAGGTCAGGTCCTGCTCGACGTCCAGCCTGATCTGCGTGCCCGGCTCCGCCTGGTAGAGGCTGAGCGTGACGCCGGCAAACAGGTCGTTGATCGTGTTGCTGGCCCGCTCGATGAGCAACGGCTTCTTGGCGACGTTGAGATCCGAGAGCAGGGAGCCCGTGTCGTTCCCCAGGGTGATGGCGCCGCCGTCGTCCTTGGCGATCTCCAGGCGGTACCGCCCGTTCTCCTGCACGACGCTCGCGGTGATGCCCGCGCCCGCGTCGGTGATCTTGGCCGCCAGCGACTGCAGCGTGTCCGTGTCGTCGTAGGACACGGTCTTCAGCAGGGCGCCGCCCGCGTCGCGGATTTCGAAGCTGTGCGGCCCGCCGGTGACAGAGGTGAAGTCGCCGAGGGCCGCGGTGTGGCTGGCCACCAGGCCCGACCGGTACCGCGACGGATCGAGGAGGCCGTCGGCGTAGAGCTGCGCCGTCTGCGCCGTCTGCAGCTCGTTGAGGAACGTCGCGCCGCCGTCGCCGGAGATCCCGATGCCGCTCAGGATGCCGCCCACCTCGTTGTCGATCGTGATCGGGGTGCCGGTCTTGTCCGCCGTGAGGATCAGGTAATGCTCGTTCGCGCCGACGGAGACGATGCTCGCGGTGACGCCGGTCGCGTTGGCGCCGGTGTTGGCGGCGTTGATCCGGTCGCGCAGGTCCTGCAGGCTGTCGGTGCCGTAGGTTTCGATCGTCACGCCGTTGATGTCGAAGCTGCCGGCGATCGAACCGGCGGCCCCGCCGCGCGCGGTGCCGAGATCGTCGGTCAGGCTGGAGAAGGCGCCGCTGCCGACCTTGTGGGCGGTCGCGGTGCGGATGATCTCGATCGTGTGGCTGCCGGCGGCCGCGGCGTTGGTCACGGTGACGCCGATCAGGCTCGCCGCGGCGGTCGGGGTGCCGCCGTCGGTGCGGCTGACCGAAGCGAAGGCCTGCTTCGCGTTGAAGATGCTTCCGGTGCCGTCCAGCGTGACCGCGCCGCGGAGCTTGCTCAGCGAGTCCTGGAGACCGAGGAGCAGCGTGCGCAGGTCCTTGTAGGCGGCGATCTTCTCGTCGTTCTGGGTGATGCGCTTCTCGAGCGTGTCGACCGGGATGCGCCGGGCGGCCATGATGTTGTTGATCGCGGACTCCCAGTCGATGTCCGAACCGATGCCGGAGAAGGAAACCCGGCCGCGGCTGTCCACCGAGAGATTGCTGAGATTGATGCCTTCGACCATACCGGCTACTCCCTCCCGGTCTCCTAGACGTCCGTCTTGAAGATCCGGCTGAACTGCTCACGCGTGATGCCCAGGAGGCGCAGCTTCTCCTCGGCCGGGATCTGGCGCACGAACTCGCCCGTTTCCCGGTCGAAGATGCGCGCGAAGATGCGGCGGCTTGCCTCGTCGACGTTCAGCTCCGCCCGTACCGCGACCAGGCGCGGAACCTCCGGACCCTGCAGGGCCTTGATCGCCTCCGCCCGCTCCCGGGCGGCGATCTCGGCCGCTCGTTCCGCGATCCGCTTTCCGTCGCCGTCGATCTGGGTCCGTGGCTCGGATTGCGGGTGCTTGGCCGCCACCGGCGCGCGCGCAGCGTCGGCCACCGTTGCGGCCGGCGACAGCTGTGACACGAGCTTGATGTCCATGGCACGTGATCCCTTAAGATCGTGTTATCCCTACGGGGTCCCGGAGAGGGAGGATCGTCCCCTCTCCGGTCCCGTTGAGCGGCCTACTGGAACAGACGCAGCAGGTTCTGCGGCATCTGGTTGGCCTGGGCCAGCATCGAGACGCCGGCCTGGACCAGGATCTGCTTGGAGGTGAAGTTCGTCATCTCCGCAGCGATATCGAGGTCCATGAGGCTCGACCGGGCGGCCTCGGCGTTCTCCGTCGCCGTCGCGATGTTCGCCGCGGCGAAGTCGAGACGGTTCTGCGAGGCGCCGACATTCGCCCGCGAGTTGTTGAGCGTGTCGACGGCCAGAGACAGGGCCTCCGACGCCGCGTCGGCGTTCGCCTGCGTGGTGACGTCGGTGTTGGCGATGCCCAGCTGCTGGCTGCCGATGCCGTCCAGCGCGACCGTGATCTGGTCATGCTGCCGCGTGCCGGAGCCGATCTTGAAGCTGTAGGAGTTCGCGTTCTCGGTGGCGAAGTTGACCGCCGCGCCCGAGAACGTGCTGTTGGAACCGTCGAACTCGTCGTTCAACGTGATCGTCAGGAAGCCCTTGACCCCGTCGTCGGTCGACTGCAGCTTGACGGCCGTGCCGGTCACCAGAAAGGCCGTCGAGCCCACGGTATCGACATCGAAGGCGTCGATCGACAGCGTGGCCTGGTAGGTGCTCGCCGTGCCCGTCGCCGCGTCGCTGGCGGTCAGGGTGAAGGTGCCGCCGCCGGCGCTGTCGAAGGTGAAAGCCAGCGTGCCGTCGTCGCCGCCCGCGTTTTCGAAGAAGCCGGTGGCGGAGACGTTGATCACGCCGGCCGAGCCGGTAAAGCCGCTGGTGATCTGGGTCACGCCGTTGACGAGCTGGTTGCCGTTGAACTCGGTGTCCTCGGCGATGCGATCGACCTCGGCGAGCAGGGCCTGGTACTCGGTGTCGAGCATGTTGCGCTCGGTCGCCGAGAGCTGGCCGGAGCTGGCCTGCACCGCCAGGGTCTTCATCCGGGTCAGGATGTCCTGCACCTTGCCCATGGCGCCTTCGCCGATCTGCAGCATCGAGATCGCCTGACCGGCGTTCACGCTCGCCTGCTTGAGGGCGTTGACCTCGAGGTTCAGGCGAGAGCCGATGGCGAGCGAGGCCGCGTCGTCCCGGGCCGTGACCACGCGGGTACCGGACGACAGCTTGGCCAGCGACGAGGTGGCCGCCGCGTCCGACGCCGTCAGGTTGCGGTGCGCAACGTTGGCGGCGTAGTTCGAGATAACGTTAAGAGCCATCTTCGGAATCTCCTACTTGGATGGTTGACATAGCGTCCTGCTATCCGGGGCTACCTGCCCCGCGGGATCGAACGCACGATCCCGCCGGATCTCTCGCAATCGCCGTGCCATCGCCCGCCGGGGGCGCCCCGCCCGGAACGTCAAGCGGTTAGGCGCCGCAGGCGGCCGGGCGGGCCGGGACACCGGGAAAATCCTTCCCGGCCGCGCCCGCCTTGCCCGGCAGAATTTGCCGGGACGGCAGAACCTGCCGATCCGCAATTTTTGCGCGAAATCGCTCCTTAAAGGCTTTGCTAAGGATGTTCTGCCAGCTTCTGCCGGGCTGCCGGCGGGATCGGCCGGCTGCCCGCTATTCGGGAGAGGGGAATGGCAGGACCGCTCGCCGGCCGGAAGACGGCAGGGAAGAAGACGCGGAAGCCCCGCCGGGGTGCCGAGGGGCCGCAGGCCGGGCCGAACCTGGCGGAGCGTCTGCAGGACGGGCTGCGCCGCCAGATGGCCGGCGATTTCGCCGCCGCGGAGGCCGCCTATGCCGAGGTCCTGGAGGCCGCGCCCCGGAATCCGGACGCCCTGCATCTGCTCGGCGTGGTCCGGTTGCAGACGGGCCGGTTCGCGGAGGCCGTCGATCTCATCGCGCGGGCGGTTCGCGAGAAGCCCAACAACGCCGACTATCACGGCAACCTTGCGGCGGCCCTGCTCAAGGCGGAGAGGAACGAGGAGGCGGCCGAGGAGTGCCGCGCCGCGCTTCGCCTCAACCCGAACAACGCCGGCTTTCACACCAACCTCGCGGTGGCGCTGCGCCGGCTGGGGCAGCCATTCGCGGCGATCGAGGAATATCGCGCCGGGCTGCGGCTCAATCCCACGGCCGTCCATCTCCACAAGTCCATCGGCGACCTTTATCTGGAGGAGGAGTGTTACGCAGAGGCGCGCGACAGCTACCGCGCCTATCTGGATCAGGCGCCCGACGATCCGGAAGCCCACAACGCCCACAACAATCTCGGTCACGCCGAGGAGAAGCTGGGGAACCTGGAGGTCGCGGCGGCCTGCTACCGTCAGGCGCTGGCGCTGCGGCCGGAGGACCCCGACTACATCAACAACGTCGCCTTGATGGAACGGGCGCATGGCCGTTTCGACCAGGCGCTCGAAATGCTGAAGAAGGCCAGGGCGCTGGCGCCCGACCGGTGGGGCACCACCGCCAATCTCGCCGGCGTCCTGCTCGATCTCGGGAAGGGGGAGGAGGCCGTCGCGCTGCTGCGCGAGCAGCTCGACCTGCATCCGGACGAGCCCGGGCTCTGGTACCGGCTCGGGCTGGCGCTCTTCATGGCGGGGAAGATCGACGCCGCCCAGGAGGCCTTCCTGCGCTCGATCGAGCTCGATCCCGACAATGCGGAGGTCTATCACGCGCTGAGCGGCTGCTTCTTCTCGACCGACCCGGCCAAGGCCTACGCGGTCCTGCGGAAGGTCCTCGAACTGCGCCCCCGCCACCTCGAGGCGCATCTGGTGATCTGCGAAATCCTCCAGCTGCTCAGGAGGCCGGACGAAGCCAACATCCGGGCCCACGCGGCCATGATGCTGGAAACCTATCGTCCGCAGAACTTCGCCTTTCCGCTGAAGGCCTTCCGGCACACCTGCGATTTCGACGGCATCGCCAGCCTGGGCGATGTCTGGGCGCTGGCGGACCAGATCCCGGCGCGCATGCTGCCGCAGGCCTTCCTCCACATGCTGCCGATGGCGGACACGCCGGAGCGGAGCGACCATCTGGTCCGGCTGCATCGCCGCTGGGGTGCCGCCAACGAGAAACAGGCGAAGCTGAACCCGCTGCCGCCTCTTCCCGACCGGCGGCCGGGCGGGCGCATCCGGCTCGGCATCCTGTCGTCGGATCTCAACAGCCACTCCGTGGCGAAGTGCATGATGCCGCTGCTGGAGGCCTATGATCGCGACCGGTTCGAGGTCTTCTGCTACTCGCCCCGCAAGACGGGCGACGCGGTCGAGCGTCGGATCGAAGGCCTGGTCACCGCCTTCCGCTTCGTCGAGAACGAGCCGGACCCGAGCATCGCCGCGACGATCCGCTCCGACGACATCGACATCCTGTTCGACCTCAACGGCATAACCCAGCACAGCCGAACGGCCGTGCTCGCCTACCGCCCGGCGCCGGTCCAGATCGAATGGCTCGGCTATCCCTTCACCTGCGGCATGCCGCAGATCGATTACATGGTGACGGACCGCTTCATCCGCCCGACGCGGGACGACCTGCTCGTCGAGACGCCGCTGGAGCTCCCCGGCGCCTGGATCTGCTTCACCGACATGGGGCGGGCCGAGGTCGATCCGACGCCGCCCTGCGTGAAGACCGGCGCCGTCACCTTCGGCACGCTGAACAACCCCTACAAGTTCACGCGCGAGGCGGTCGCGGTCTGGGCCCGCGTGATGAACGAGGTCCCCGGCTCACGCTTCCTGGTCGTCCGCGCGCGCGACGGCTCGACCCTGATGTGCCAACACCTGGTCGCGGAGTTCGCCAAGCACGGCGTGTCGGGCGACCGCCTGTTCTTCATGCGGAACGAACCCGGCCGCCACCTGCACGCCTACAACGAGATCGACATCTCGCTGGACACCTTCCCGCTCACCGGCGGCACCACGACCTGCGACGCGCTGTGGATGGGCGTGCCCGTCGTCAGCCTGGCGGGCGAAAGCTTCCACCAGCGCATCAGCCACGCCATCCTCAACCACGCCGGGCTCGGCGATCTCAGCCGCACCACGATCGACGACTACGTCGCGACGGCGACCGCCCTGGCGCGCGACTCCGACCGGCTGGCCGCGCTGCGCCGCACCCTGCGCCAGACCCTGCTCGACTCGGACATGTTCCGGCGCGATCGCTTCGTGCCGGCCTTTCAGCAGACGATGGAAACGCTCGTCGAGCGGCACGGGCTGCGCTAATGCGGAATT
>CAZKCM010000013.1:16768-38595 GCA_964551315.1 uncultured Rhodospirillaceae bacterium
GTCGCGCTACTTCACCCGCTTCAGCCAGGCGCCCGGCCAGTAGGTGACCATCTCGGTCACGTTCCCTTCGTTGAAGGGGAAGGGCGGGGGCTCGATCACGAAGTCGTCGCGGCGCGCGGCGAACGCGGCCGCGGCCTCGGTCGGGTTGTTCCAGCTCCAGTCCGGCGCCGTCCGCGGCCCGCCGACGACTTGGCCCATGATGCCGTCGCAGGCGACGATGTAGGAACCGACCGAGACCAGATCGGCATAGGCCTCCAGCTCGTCCAGGACGTGCTGCTTGCTGTGATTGGAATCGAGGATGACGATCGCGGTCTCGCCCGGCGCGACCAGCGATTTCACCTTTTGCACGATCGCCGGATCGGTCGAGCTGCCCTCGACCAGCGTGATGAAGCCGGCGAGCTCGTGCGCCTCGATCGCCTTGCGGTTGTGCGGCCGGATCTCGATGTCGATGCCGATGACGCGGCCGCGCTCCATCGCCTTGCACAGGCTCGCGTAGAAGATCAGCGAGCCGCCATGGGCGACGCCGGTCTCGACGATCACGTCGGGTTTCAGCCGGTACACCACCTCCTGGATCCGGATCATGTCCTCCGGAAGCTGGATGATCGGCCGGCCCATCCAGGAGAAGCCGTAGACGTACTTGTTGTCCCAGCCGCAGCGCAGCCAGGCGCGCGAGACGACGGAGAACGCCTCGCGGCTGTCCATCGGCCAGACCCGCTCCTCGCCGTTCTCGGCGACGGTCACGGTTCCGGCTTCGAGGTCGATCTTAATCACGGGCGATCAGCTCCTCTCGGATGTCCCGCACCAGCCGGTCGAGATTGGCCAGCAGGCCGGTCGGGGCGAAGCCGAACTCGCGGCGCGCCCGTTCGATGGAGATCGGCGGGAAGACGGGCGCCGGCGCGTCCGCCTCCACCGACACGCGGCAGCCCGTAAGCGCCTGCAGCCGGTCGACCAGGACCCCGTTTTCGACGTTCTCGCCGCCGGCGACGTTGTAGAGCCGCTGCCGGCCGGCAACGGCGATGCGGGCCAGAACCGGGACGGCGTCCTCGACGCAAACGTAGTCCTTGGCGGCGGTCCGCGCCGTGCGAAGGCGAACGGCGCCGTGGGCCACCGCGTCCCGCGTGATCGCGGCCAGGAAGTTCTCGCCGGGCATGCCGGGGCCATAGACGTTCGACAGCCGCACGACGCGCGTCCCCGGGCGGCCGGACGCCAGGCACAGGGCCTCCCCCGTCAGCTTCGACAGGTTGTAGAGGTCGTCGGCGTCCTGCGGGTTGACGGTGATCGGCGCGTCTTCCTCGCCCGAGGCCAGGCCGCGATAGACGCGGGTCGAGGAGAGGTAGAGCAGGGAGTCGAACTTCGCCCGGCGCAGCACTTCCTGCAGGACGCAGGCATGCGCCTCGACCGTGTCGAAGGGCCGCGTCCGGAAATCGGCCGTCAGCCCAATGCAGAAGATCACGTGCCCCAGCGGCCGCGCGAAGACCGAAGGGTCGCCGCGGTCGGGGGCAAAGCAGCTCTCGCCGCTCTCGTGCAGATACCGGACCAGATGCGAGCCTATGAAGCCGGAGGCGCCGAGGACGGTGAAGCTCATGTCCGGTATCCGATGGTGCGCGCCGGGCTGCCGACGTTGATGGAGTAGGGGGGCAGCTCGCCCCGGACCAGGGAGCCGGCGCCCACCACGCAGCCCCGCCGCAGGCGGGCGCCGTCGAGCAGCACCGTGTTGGCGCCGATCCAGACATCGTCCTCGATGACGATGCCGCCGCGGCTGGGCTGGAATCCCTGCTCGCGGATCGGCCGGTCGCGGCGGCGGTACTCGTGGTTGACCGGCGCCAGGGTGCAGTTGGCGGCGATCGCCACGTCGCGGCCGATCGTCACGCCGTTGCCGAGATAGATCACGGTGCCGGAGTTGATGACGCTGTTGGGGCCGATGCGCAGGTCGCCGCTGCCGCCGGCCGGCTTGACCTTGACGAAGGAATCGATGACCACGCCCGCCTCGATGACGATGCGGCTGCCGCGCACCGACTCCTCGATGTCGGCCAGCGGCGATATGCGCGCGCTTTCGTCGATGGTCAGCACGGCGCCTCCGCCGCGAGGAGCGGCAGCGCGCGGTCGCGCGCCGAGATGATGCGTTCCTCGGCCGGCGGCCAGACGATGCCGATGGACGGATCGTCCCAGCGCACGCCGCGGGCGAGCTCCGGCCGGTAGGGCGCGGAGATCTGGTAGAACACCTCGGAGCCGTCGGCCAGCGTCTGGAAGCCGTGCGCGAACCCACCGGGCGCATAGACCATATGCCCGTTCTCCTCGTTGAGCTCGGTCGCGAACCAGCCGCGATAGGTCGGCGAGTCCGGGCGCAGGTCGACGATGACGTCGAAGATGCGGCCGCGGATGCAGCGGATCAGCTTGGCCTCCGCGCCCTCGCCGATCTGGTAGTGCAGCCCCCGCAGGGTCCCGGCCCGCGGGTTGAAGGAGGTGTTGCACTGGCTGAAGCTGGTCTCGAGGCCAAGCTCGCCGAACTCCCGCGCGCACCAGGTGCGGGCGAAGTAGCCGCGCTCGTCCTCCAGCCGTTCCGGCACCACCAGATAGGCGCCGCGCAGCCCCGTCTCGCGAAAGATCACGCCACCACCCGCACCGTGGGGATCGGGAACACGAACCGCCCGCGCCAGTCGCGGATGAAGGCCATCTGCTCCATGATCTCGTCCTTGAGGTTCCAGGGCAGGACGAGAAGGTAGTCCGGCCGCGTCTCGCGCACCCGGTCGGGGTGGTGGATCGGGATGTGCGTGCCGGGCAGGAACAGCCCCTGTTTGTGCGGGCTGATGTCGACCACGTAGTCGAGGAAGTCGTCGCGGATGCCGCAATAGTTCAGCAGCGTGTTGCCCTTGGCCGCGGCGCCGTATCCGACGATCCGCCTGCCGGTGAACTTCGCCTCGATGAGGAAGGCGAGCAGGCCCCGCTTGATCGCCTTGATCCGCTCGGCGAAGGCGCCGTAGGTCGCGATCCGGTCGAGGCCGGCCGCGCGCTCGCGCGCCCGCATCTCGCCGACCCTGTGGGCGACCGCGCCCGCCGCGTCGCGGTGGCGGGCGAAGACTCGCAGCGAGCCGCCATGGGTCGGAAGCTCCTCCACGTCGAACACCGTCAGCCCGTGCGCCGCGAAGATGCGCTCGACGGTCAGCAGCGAGAGGTAGGAGACGTGCTCGTGGTAGATCGTGTCGAACTGGCCCTGCCGGATGAGGTTCAGCAGGTGCGGGAACTCCACGGTCAGCACGCCCGTGGGCCGCAGCGCGATGGCGAGCCCGGCGACGAAGTCGTTGATGTCGGGCACATGCGCCAGCACGTTGTTGGCGATCAGCAGGTCCGCCCGCTGGTCGCGCTCGGCCAGGAGGCGCGCCGTCTCCACGCCGAAGAACCGCGTCAGGGTCGGGATGCCCTTGGCCGCGGCCACGGCGGCGACGTTCTCCGCCGGCTCGATGCCGAGCACCGGAACGCCGCGCTCCTGGAAGTACTGCAGCAGGTAGCCGTCGTTGCTCGCGATCTCGACCACCTGGCTCTCGCCGCCGATCGCGAACCGTTCGGTTGCCATTGCCGCGTAGCGCGCCGCGTGCCGCAGCCAGCTTTCCGAGAAGGAGGAGAAGTAGGCATAGTCGCGGAACAGCTCCTCCGGGGCGCAGAGATGCTCGAGCTGCACGAGGAAGCAGCGGTCGCAGACGGCGGCGCGCAGCGGGTAGAACCGCTCCGGCTCGCGAAGCTGCGCGGCCGTCCGGTAGGCGTTCGCCAGCGGCGTCATGCCGAGGTCGGCGAAGCGGTGGGTGAGCGGCGCGCGGCAGAACCGGCAGGCCGGCGCATCGCCGGCCAACGCGTCTCCGGAGGGCGCCGCCATCTCGCGCGCGGCGGTGTCGGAGGCGGGTTGGGATACTGAAGCCATGGACCTTGCCTCGAATGTCATGCCCGGGCCTGACCCGGGCATCCGGGGCACCGGGCGCTGGACCCCCGGATCGCGCCCGGGGGTGACACCCGGATTGGATCTTGAACGAAACCCTTGCTGTTGGACCTGCGGGTGCTATGCCGCATCGGAATACTCTTCGATCTGATCGATGGTCAGGCTGCGGAGGTCGGCCGCGTGATGCTGCGCCCGGTACCAGGAGACGGAGCGGTCGAGCGCCCGCTCCACCGACCACAGCGAGCGCCAGCCGAGGCCGGTCGTCGCCTTCGTCGAATCGACGGCGAGCAGGCGCGCCTCGTGCGGCATGGCGCGGTTGTCGAGGTGCCAGCCGGCCCCGTCGCCCCAAAGCCGGACGAGCTCGTCGGCGACCCAGTGGACGGACCGCGTGTCCGCGGGGCCGGGCCCGAAGTTCCAGGCGCCGGAGGCGGCCTCCGGCGCGCTCGCCAGCCGCTGGGCGAGGAGGAGGTATCCCGCCAGCGGCTCCAGCACGTGCTGCCAGGGCCGCGTGGCCAGCGGGTTGCGCAGGCGCAGCCGCTCGCCGGCGCGGAACGCCCGTATCGCGTCCGGGACCAGCCGGTCTTCGGCCCAGTCGCCGCCGCCGATCACGTTGCCGGCGCGCGCCGTCGCCACGCCGACCTCCGCGCCGCGCTCCCCGCCGGCGAAGAAGCTGCGGCGATAGGCGTCCACGACCAGCTCCGCGCAGGCCTTGCTGGCGCCGTAGGGCTCGTGCCCGCCGAGCGCGTCCCGCTCGCGATAGCCCCAGACCCATTCCCGGTTGTCGTAGACCTTGTCCGAGGTGACGACGACGATGGCGCGCAGGCCCTTCAGGCGCCGCGCCGCCTCCAGCAGATGGACCGTCCCCATGACGTTGGTGGCGAAGGTCTCGACCGGCGCCGCGTAGCCGCGCAGGACCAGCGGCTGCGCGGCGAGGTGGAAGATGACCTCCGGCCGCGCCGCCGTCAGCGCCTGGGTCAGGCGGCCGGCGTCGCGGATGTCGGCGATGACCGTGCGGACGTCGCGCTCCAGCCCGGCCGCGCGGAAGACGCCTTCGGCCGGCGGCTCCAGGGCATAGCCCGTCACCCGCGCGCCGAGCCGGGCGAGCCACAGGCTCAGCCACCCGCCCTTGAATCCGGTGTGGCCGGTGACGAAGACCGATCGGTCGCGCCAGAACGAGGCGTCTATGCCGACAGGCGACGTCGTTCCCAGATCCGCCATGGCGCCTCGCCGTTTGCCCAGAGCTCGTTGAGCAGGCACATCTCGCGATAGGTGTCCATCGACTGCCAGAAGCCGTCATGCTGATAGACGGCCAGCTCCCCCTGCCGGGCCAGGGCCTCGAGGACGCCGGTCTCCAGCGCGACGTTGTCCGTCGGGCTCAGCCCGTCGAAGGCCCGGCGCTCGAAGACCATGAAGCCGCCGTTGATCCAGCCCTCGGTGACCTGCGGCTTCTCGTGGAACGACTTGACCAGGCCGCCGTGGATCGACAGCTCGCCATAGCGCGAGGACGGGTGCACGGCCGTCACCGTCGCCGCCCGGCCCGAGCGGCGGTGATGCGCGAGCAGCGCGTCGAGGTCGACGTCCGACAGCCCGTCGCCATAGGTGGCGAAGAAGCTGTTGCCGCGCAGATAGGGCAGGACCCGGCGCAGCCGCGATCCGGTCAGCGTGTCCTGGCCGGTCTCGGCCAGCACCACGCGCCAGTCCTCGGCGATGCCGTTCGACAGCGTCTCGATGCCGCCGGTGCGCAGATCGACGGCGAAGTCGCAGTTGCGGACCTGGTAGTTCAGGAAGTAGTCGCGGATCACGTCGCCGCGGTAGCCGAGGCACAGCACGAAGTTGCGCACCCCGAAATGGGCGTAGTGCTTCATGATGTGCCAAAGGATCGGCCGCCCGCCGATCTCCACCATCGGCTTGGGCTTGAACTCGGTCTCCTCGCGCAGCCGCGTGCCCATCCCGCCGCACAGGATGACCGCCGTCATCTCGTGCAGCCGGATCACCGGCTGCGCGTCCGGGGACCGCTCCGGGCCGCGTCTATCGGCGTCGCTGGGTCGCATGGCCGGCATCTTCCCCTCCCGCGCTTAACAACCGTTTAATCACGTTCGGTAAGCACCGCTTCATCCGCTCCGCCCGCACCCCGATTGCGCCGGGGCGCCCGCACTCACAGCGCGTGCTGGATCGGATAGTCCGGGTTCGACAGCACGATCTGGCGCGCCGTCCGGCGCTTGACGTCGAGCATGACCGGGGCGCGAAGGTTGGCCGTCATGGTGGTGCCCTTGGGCGTGCGGCGGACGGTGACGATCAGCAGGATGACCGCGTCCGCCGGCTGGATGCCGGCCGCGGCGCAGGCCTCGTCCACGTCCTTCGGGGCGATCAGGCCGCCGTCGCGGTCCGTCGGCACGACGACGAAGGACAGCTCGGGGTCGGCCAGGCTCTGCAACAGGCGGAACCGCGCGAGCTGCGGGTTCGGCAGGTCGAGGAGGGCGAACCGCCGGTGCTGGGCGAAGCCGAGCGGCCCTCCCTGCGGCATGTCGATCACCGCCTGCGGCGTGCAGGTCAGCGGGCCGAAGCGCGTCTCAACGGTCATCTCTTCCGACGCTTCGGGCGCCGCGGGTCCCGCCCCCGCGGGGGGCTGCGGGGCGGAGGCTGACATCATCGCGTGCGGAGCGGTCATGACGGGATCTCCTGTTGTTGCGGGCGGCCGGTGGCGGGTGGATGGCGGCTATCTGAGGAAGTTCACGAGGGTGAGCTGGCTCAGCCGGGTCAGGGTCATGTACGAGGCCTGAAGCTGCGTCTCGTAGGTCGCCAGCCGCGCGATGGCCGCGGCCGGATCGACGTTCTCGATGTCGCCGATGGTCTGCTCGGTGTAGAGCATGAACTCGTCGAGGCGCTTGGTCGTCGAATCGAGCGAGCGCATGGAAGCGCCGACCAGCGTCCGCAGGTCGGCGATGTCGTGGGTGATCGGATCGACGCCGAGATCGACGTTGCCCTCCTCGGTGCCGAGCGCGGTGTTGACCAGCGCCAGCGCCACCTGGAGCGTGTCCCGGTCGGGCGGGTTGCCGGCGAGTTCGACGTAATACATCGCCCGCAGCGCGTATTCGAAGGCGGGCTCGTCGGCGGTGATACCGTAGGTGACGGTCAGGTCGGCGTCCGCCTCGACGGAGAGCTTGACCTGGTCGCCTCTGTAGTACTCGTCCTCATAGGTGTCGAGCGGCGGCGTCAGCGGCATCACTGGCGGCGTCCAGCCGGCGAGCTCGACGGGCTTCGTATCGGTGCGCGACCCGGCGAAGAGATAGCGCCCGTCCTGCTTGACGTTGAGGAGGTTGGCGATCTCCTGCTTGAGGTGCGTCGCTTCCTCGGCGATCGCGAGGTCTTCGCCGTTGTCGGCGTTGAGGGCGCTGATCAGCGAGGTGCGGAACGTCGAGAGCCCGTCGAAGATGGCGGCGATGTTCGTCTCCATCGTCTGCAGCCGGCGGTTCACCGTGGCGTTGTTCGCGATGTACTGCCGCGCGCGGGCGTGCGCGGTCTCGAGGTTGACCAGGGTGTGGGCGTCGCCGGCGATGCCGGCGTAGTCGCGCGAGACCTTGCCGCTCGAGATCTGGATCTGAAGGTCGAGGACGCTGCGCTGCGACTGGAGCGCGTGGCCCAGCGCGAGCTGGTATTGGGGGAAGGTGGCGATCCGGTTCATCGGCAAGCTCCTACGCACCCATGCCGGTCAGGATTCGGTACATCTCGTCCGCGACGGTGACGAGGCGCGCCGAAGCGGCGTAGGCGTTCTGCAGGATCACCAGGTTCGCCATTTCCTCGTCGACATTGACCCCGCTCATGGAATCGGCGCGGAACTTCATCTCGTCGTACAGCGCCTGCTGGGACGCCTTCTGGGTCAGGGCGTTGTCGTACTGCATCGCGTTGCGCGACAGGATCTCCGTCGCGTAGCCGGCCAGCGTGGTGCCGCTCTGCGCCAGCCCGCCGGCGGCGGGGAAGCTCAGGGTCTGCGAGAACAGCTCGGCGAGCCGCTGGACGACGCTGTTGTCGCCGGTCGAGACGTAGTAGTCGCCGGTCACCGCGTCCTGCTGGACCGCGCCGCGGGAGACGAGAAGCGGGTTGGCGGCGATGTCGTCGCGGATCGCGATGACGCCGGCGTAGTCGGTGCCGGTGCCGTCGCCGCCGACGAAGAAATCGTTGAGATGCAGGAAGTCCGACAGGTTGGTCGTGGGCGCGCCGCCGCCCGGGTCGATCGTGCCGCCGCTGATCGCGACGCCGAAGCCGGCGCCGTCGATGGTCACGACCCCGCCGCTCTCGCTGGCCGAGGCGCCGCCGAACCCGCCAAGCGCGGCGTCGATGGCGGCGGCGAAGCCCGCCGCGTCGAGCGTCCCCGGCGCCGGGACGGTGGCGGTGAAGGCCTGGGTCCCATCCGGGTTCAGCAGGGTGATCTGGACTGTGCCGGACAGGCTGGCGGCGGTGCCCGTCTGCGGCCGGCTGCTGGTCAGCCGGGTGGCCGCCGGCAGGCCGGTGCCTTCGTTGTGGATCCGGTTGACCTCGTCGCGCAGCGTCGTCGCCAGGTTGTGGAGCTCGGCGGTCATGTCCGGCAGCGTTCCGTCGCGCAGCGCGATCAGGGCGCCGATGCGGCCGGACCGGATCTCGGTCGTGATGTCGGTGCCGTCGAGGTGGATGCCGTCGACCGCGCCGGGATAGGTGAAGCCCGCCGTCATCGACGACGCCGGGATGTGGCTCAGCGGCTGCGGGTCGCTGTCCAAGAGCGCGCGGCCGCCGCGCGTGTAGATGGCGACCTCGCCGTTGTCCTTCGTGAAGTAGCTGATCTCGAGCTGCTCGGCGATCTTGTTGAGGGCGATGTCCCGCTTGTCCTCGAGCTCGGCCGTCGGCTGGCCCAGCGCCTGGGCGCTGGAGATCTTGCTGTTGAGCTCGTCGATGATCTTGATCTGCGCGTTGACGATCTCGATCGCCCGCGCGATCTCCTGGTCCGCTTGGAGGCGCAGCGTCTGGATGTCGCGCGACATGGCGTTGAACTGGCGGACGAGGGCCTCGGCGGCGGTCATCAGCTCGAGGCGCTCCGACATGCCTTCCGGGGTGACCGCCAGGCCATGCAGCGCGGCCTCGAACCGGTCGATCGAGGCGCTGATCGAGCTGTCGGAGCCCGGGGCGCCGAACATGTCCTGCATGCGCTGGAAGAACGTGTCCTGGACCTGGAGGCCGCCCAGCGACCCCGACACCCCGCGCAGCTCGCGCAGCAGGTACTCGTCGACCTGGCGCTGGATGCCGGACAGCCGCACCCCGGCGCCGGTCCCGGCGATCACGATGCTTTCCTGCCGGGCGATCTTCCGCGTGAAGCCCTCGGTGTTCGCGTTGGCGACGTTGTTCGACGTCACCTGGATCGCCGCCTGGTTGGTCTGCAGGGCGCTCAGCGCGTTGAAGAGGGTGATGTTGAGGCTCATGACGGGCCGTCCGATCTGTCTCTGTCCTCGCGGTCCGCGCCGTCACAGCCGCCGGTCGAGGGCCATGCTCACCGGCGTCGCCGCGGCGGCGGGGCCGGCGGCCCGGGGGCTCGCGCCGGTCGCGGTGTAGGCGGCCGGCCGGCCGCGCCGCTGTTCGACGGCGTCGACGATCGCCCGCAGCACCCGGTCGTTGGCCGCCTCCACCGCCTTCAGCGTCCGCGCGTTCTCCGTCAGCGCGCCGCGGAACCGCTCGGTCGCGCGGAGGAGCCGGTCGCGCAGCGCCGGGTCGTCGGCGTCCGCCGCCTCCGCGGCGGTGGCTCGCAGCGCCCGCAGATGTCCCTCATAGGCGTCGGCCAGCGCGGTCTTCTCGCGCTGCAGCGCCGCCAGGTCCTGCGGTCGCATGGCGCGCAGCAGCTCGACCTCCCGCTCGATGCAGGCGACGAGGCGCTCGGTGACCGCGAGCAGTTCGCTCATCCGGTCTGTTCGTGTCATGGCTGAACCTCCTGAAGTTTCAGGATTTCCCTCTGCACCAGGTCGCCGATGCCGACGCCGCCGCTGCGGGCGATCACCGCGCCGTATTCCTGGAACAGCATCGAGCGGTAGATCTGCTCCGCCGGGCCGCCGCCGAACAGCGGGTCGGGGTCCAGCCCGGCGAACATCTGCTCCATGACCTGGGAGAGGAAGAACGCCTCGAACGCCTCGGCGGCGCGGCGCGCCTCCTCCGGGTCGACGGTCCGCGCCGGCACGGGCGGCCGGGCGGCGCTCCGCAGCAGGGCGGGGTCGAGGGGCGGGGCAAGGTCCATCACTGCACCTCGATGTCCGCCTGCAGGGCGCCCGCCGTCTTGATCGCCTGCAGGATGGAGATCATGTCGCGCGGCCCGACGCCGAGGGCGTTGAGGCCGTCGACCAGTTCCTGCAGGCTCACGCCCGCGGGCAGGACGGCCAGCTTGCGGTCGGCCTCCTCGTCCACCTCGATCTCGGTGCGCGGCACGACCGCCGTCGCGCCGGTGTCGGCGAAGGGGCCCGGCTGCGAGACCTGCGGCGTCTCGGTGATCCGGATGGTCAGGTTGCCCTGGGCGATCGCCACGGTGCTGATCCGCACGTCGTCGCCCATGACGATGACGCCGGACTGCTCGTCGATGACCACCCGGGCGACCTGATCGGGCTCGATGGGCAGCTGCTCGATCTCGGTCAGCAGGGCCACCATGTTGTTCGGGTAGCTCGCCGGGAGGTCGACCCGCACCGTGCCGGGGTCGAGCGACTGCGCGGTTCCCGGGCCGATCACCCGGTTGATGGCATCGGCGATGCGCCGGGCCGTCGTCAGGTCGGGGTTGCGCAGCGCGACGTTGACGCTGCGCATGGAGGCCATGCGGAAATCGACCTCGCGCTCGACGATGGCGCCGTTGGCGATCCGGCCGCTCGTCGGGACGCCCTTGGTGATCGATTCGGCCTGGCCCCGCGCGCTGAACCCGCCCACCGCGACCGGCCCCTGCGCCACCGCATAGACCTCGCCGTCGGCGCCCATCAGCGGCGTCACCAGCAGGGTTCCGCCCAGCAGGCTCTTGGCGTTGCCGAGCGCGGAGATCTGGACGTCGATGCGGGTGCCCTGGCGGGCGAAGGGGGGCAGCACGGCGGTTACCATGACCGCCGCCACGTTCTTGGTGTCGAGGTCGGCGTCGCGGGCGTTGACGCCGAGCCGCTCCAGCATGCCGATCAGGCTTTCGCGGGTGAAGATGGCCTTGTCGAGGTTATCGCCCGTCCCGTCGAGGCCGACCACCAGCCCATAGCCGACGAGCTGGTTGTCGCGCACGCCCTCGAAATCCGCGATGTCCTTGATCCGCGAGACGGCCTCGGCCGGCCCGGCCGCAACGAGCCCGCCCAGGACCACGGCGGGGACCGCGGCGAGCGGCAGCAGCCGGCGAGGCAGCGTCCGAAGAAGAAACGAGGCTACGGCGACAAGCATTCCGATTCACCAAGGCGACCGCGTGGTTGAACCCGAGTCTTTCCTAGCGAAGGTCGTGCCAGTTCGCGGGGCCGGCGGAAGCCGCGGAAAACCGCTCCTTCCGGTCGATCGGGCGGGGCGGCCGGGGCCGTTTCGTCCGGCAAAGCCTGCCGGGACCGGGCAGAAATTGCCGGTCCCGGCCGGCCTCAGGGTCTTTCTCTTAAGAGCCTCTTAACCGTCCGTCCTCTAAGGCTTTTCATGCCGTCGCCATTGGTTGTCTGAACCCGCTATGAAGATCGATCCCGCTGCTCCCCAGCGACCGGCGACCGCACGTCGCGCCGGCGGCTCCGCCCCGGCGCGGTCGGGCGGGTTCGCGAAGACCTTGGCCGAAGAGGGCGCGGCCGTGCCGGGCGTCAGCGGCGCGGCGCCGCCCAGCGCCGTCGGCGCGGTCCTGGCCGCCCAGGAGGTTCAGGAGGTGCCGGACGCGGCCGCGGGCCGGCGCCGCCGCGCGCTGCGGCGCGGCGAGGACATCCTCGACCGTCTGGAGGAAATTCGTCTGGGCCTCCTGCTCGGCGCCATTCCGCTCGCCCGGCTCCATCAGCTCGCGCAGATGCTGCGCTCGGCGCGGGAGCGGGTGGACGATCCGCGCCTCGACGAGATCCTGGACGCGATCGAGCTGCGCGCCGCGGTCGAGCTCGCGAAGCTGTCACGATAGGGAAACGTGGCCGTTTTTTTCATTGATATCAAACGGATGTTCGATATCGCCTCGAATTTGTCGGGCTTGCGGAATGAACGAAATTCCATATACTCCGCGGCGGTTTGATAAGCCTGAGGGTTGAGCCGCCCAATGAAGCCATTGCTTCCCCCGGACTATCGTCCCTCCGAGGACGAGCCTTTCATGAACCCCATGCAGCAGGAGTACTTTCGGCAGAAGCTGTTGAGGTGGCGTGCGGAGCTCCTGCAGGAATCGACCGAGACGCTTCAGCATCTGCAGGAAGAAAGCCTGGCGGAGCCGGACGTTGCGGACCGGGCTTCGCTGGAGACCGACCGCTCGCTCGAGCTGCGGACGCGCGATCGGGAACGCAAGCTGATCGCCAAGATCGACGAGGCCTTGCGTCGGCTGGAGGACGGTTCCTACGGCTACTGCGAGGAAACGAACGAGCCGATCAGCCTCCGGCGCCTGGAGGCGCGGCCGATCGCGACTCTCAGCATCGAGGCGCAGGAGCGCCACGAGCGGATGGAGCGCACGCACCGCGACGACTGACCGAAGGGGGCGACTGCACGAGGGGTCGTCTCTGTTTCGCGGACGAGGCCGGCGGGCCGCCCCGTCAATATCCGCGGGCCGGATTGACGCGCCCGGCCGGCATCTCGCCGCGCTCTAGCGCCCGCAGGGTCTCGGCCACCCGGGACAGCGCCGCCTCGGCGACCGGCTGCGCGGCGATGTGCGGCGTGACGATGATCCGCGGATGAGCCCAGAAGGGGTGGGTCCGCGGCAGCGGCTCCTCCGCGAACACGTCGATCATCGCGCCGGCGATCTGGCCGGCGTCGATGGCGGCGATCAGGTCCTCCTCGACCAGATGCGGCCCCCGCCCCATGTTCACGACATAGGCGCCGTGCGGCAGCTTGTCGAACAGCTCCCGGCACAGCACGCCCCGCGTCTCCGGCGTCAGCGGCAGCAGGTTGATCAGGATTTCCGCGCCGGCGAGGAACCGGTCGCGCTCCCGGGCGTCGAAGCAGGCGACGCCCTCGATCCGCCGGGGCCGTCGGCTGAAGCCCCGCACCTTGAAGCCGAGCAGCGCCAGCTTCCGCGCGAGGTCGCCGCCGAGCTGGCCCAGCCCCATGACGCCGACCGAACGCTCCGACGGCGGCACCGCCTCGAGCATGCGCCATTCGCCGCGCGCCTGCTGCTGCAGGTACTCTCCCATCCGGCGGTGGAAGTGCAGCACGGCGTAGATGCCGTACTCGCTCATCTGCTCGGCGAGCCCGGCGCCGAGCAGCCGGATGAGCGGCACCTCGCGCGGGAACGCCGGGTCCTTGAGGATCTGGTCGACGCCGGCGCCGAGCGCCACGACGGCGCGCAGGTTCGGCAGCGTCTTCAGCACGCCGTCCGCGATGCGGAACACCAGCGCGTAGCGCACATCCGCGGGGTCGCCGATGTCCGGCCACTCGCGAAACGTGAGATGCGGGAACTCCCGCTCGATCATGGCGCGCCACAGCGCCGGGTTGTCGATGTCGCTGCTGAACAGGATGGTCGGCATGGCGGCTCCCTCAGGTCCGGTCGGATGCGCCCGGCGGGGCGCACCGCATCTCGACCGGGACGGCGCTCTCCGTCAAGGCCGGATAGCCGGAGGGGTCCAAGGCGGCGACCGGCCGCCGGCATGTCTTGCCGGCGGTACGCCGCTCTCGACGCGCGGGGGTGGGTGGCCCGGGTCGTCAGCGGCGCTCGCGCCGCCGGCGCCACAGCGCGCCGAGGCCGACCAGGCCGCCGCCGAGCAACACCGCGCTGGCCGGCTCCGGAACCGCGGCCACGGGCTCGCGCAAGAGGAAGGTCGTTCGCAAGTAGCCTCCCCCCCATGCGCCCGAGCGGGGCTGGCCAGTCGAGGAATTCGCGGTGATGTCCAGCAGCCCGAGCGGCCCCAAATCGAGCGTAACGGTCTCGCTGTTCGAGATCCGAAGTATGAACTGATTGCTGCCGATCTGCTGGAACCGGACCTCCTGCGTAAGCACAACGCTCTGCGAGCCGACCGTGAAGATCGTCTCGATGACCTGGGTGTCGTCAGGCCCCGGAAAGCTCCCGTCGCTTGTGCCGACGAGGTATTCAAAGCCATGCGATCTGGCGACCACCGGGACGCCGACGGTGAGGTCGAGCGACGTGTTGCAGGAGGGGTCGCCGGGGCATCCCCAGAATTTGATCTCCGTTTCCTGCGGCATTCCGGGGAAGAACGTCACCGTGCCAAAGCCGGATGTCGTATAGTTGATCGGCACGGCCTCGGCCGCGGAGCCGATGACCAGCCAAAGAGCCGCCACCACGGCCGCAATTCCTATTTTCATGACTGCCTTCCCTGTTCGATGGAAATATTGGGCGCATTTTCGTTGATTACAGGGAATATCATCCCATGCGCCCGTGACAGGCGCAAGACACGGGGGCGCCCATAAGCGCCCCGATCACCGATTCTTTCTCCGCATCCCGTTTGGGCCGGCCGGCCCGCCGGACGGGAGGGGGGTTTTGGGGAGGGGGCGTCCCGTCCGGGCCTGTCTCACCGCCCCGGCAAGCCGCCGTAATAGATGGCGAGGCCGTGCATCTCCTCCGGCGTCAGCCGGCTCGCGATCGTTCGCATTCGGCCGAACAGGTCGTTGTCGCGCTCGCCCGTGGCGAAGAGCCGAAGCTGCTGTTCGAGATAGGGCACGGACTGGCCGAGCAGGACCGCCGCCCCCTCCGGGCCGCTGTAATTGGCCCCGTGGCAGGAATCGCAGGCCGGCAGTCCGCGCCCCGTGTCGCCGATCGTGGCCAACTGCACGATGTCGGGCCGGACGGCCGTGGTGGCCGGCACACCGCGCCGGGGGGCGCGAGACGCGTAATACGCGGCGACGTCGGCCATCTGCCGCTCGTCGAGCTCCTGCGCGAAGGGCGCCATGACTTCGGCCTGCCCGCCTTGCCGGCTGCCGGCCTTGAAGTCCTGAAGCTGCTTGAAGATCGTGGCGGCCGATTGATGGGCGAGGTTGGGGTAGCTCGGATCGACGGCGATCCCGTCCTCGCCGTGGCAGGCCGCGCAGACCTCCGCCGCGATGGTCGCGCCGCGCTCGATGTCGCCGCCTCCGATCAGCGCGCGCGTGGCACCCGTCCAGGCGACCTGCGACGCCGGGGCCGCGGTCGGCGGCGCGGCGGCCGGAGGGGGCTCGCGGAATCCCGGAATGCCGGCGGCGCGGCAGATCGCGGCCAGGGGATCGAAGCCGGCCTCCTTGCTTGCCGGCAGCAGCACGAAACCCAGGCCGAGGCTGACCAGCACGAAGCCGCCGACGGCGATGCTGGCCCAGACGCGCCACGGCCTGTCGAGCGCTTCCTGTTCGGCCGGAACGGCCGGGCGATCCGGCATCATCTCACCCTCCCAGGGCGGCGCGGTGAACGAGCGCCGGCTCGCCTTCGAAGAGGAAGAACTGCGCGATCGGGTAGCCGTAGGCGACGGCCATCAGGAACAGGACGAGACCGTTCCAAAGGGCGAACCCGTTCAGGGCGCTCGGCAGCTGCCGCGGCGGATGGACGGCGAGGGCGTAGCGCATGCGCCGGTCGACGGTCGGGGGGCCGCGGAAGAGATCCGCGAGAAGCCAGATGAACAGAAGCGCGCCCGCCAGCATGATGGCGCCCCCGGCGGTGGAGACGAGGATCCACGGGCCCCAATAGGAGATCTCGGGATTGGCGAAGTCGAAGTTCGCGACCCGCCGGGGCTGGCCGAACAGGCCGAGGCCATGCCAAGGCAGCGTGGTCACCATCACGCCGACGAACCAGAGCCAGAGCTGAAGGCGCATGGGCCGGACCGAGAGCGGCTGCCGCCCGGTCAGCTTGGGCCAGATTTCGTAGGCGATCGCGAAGTACATGATCACCACGGAACCGCCGAAGATCAGGTGGAAATGCGCCGTGACCCAGGAGGTGTTGTGGATCATGGCGTTTATGCCGTAGCCCATGTTGACCACGCCGCCAAAGCCCCCGAAGCCCAGCATGACGAAGGCCAAGCCGGAGGCGAGAACCATCGGCCGCTCCCAGGGAAGGGCCCGGATCCAGCCGAACAGACCGGTCCCGCCGCGCAGCCGCCCGGCGATTTCCAGCGAGGCGGCGATGGTGAAGACGGTGAGCAGCGTCGGCACCGTGACGAGGGTGGTGAGCATGACCTGCAGGAACTTGAAGCCGGTGCCGTGCCCCGGGTCCATCAGCAGGTGGTGCATGCCGACGGGCAGCGAGTAGAGCAGGAACAGGATGAAGGCGATCCGCCCCATCGTGTCGCTGTAGAGCCGCCCGCCCGCCGCCGGCGGCAGCAGGGTGTAAAAGGCGATGTAGGCCGGCAGCAGCCAGAAATAGACGATGGCGTGCAGGGTCCAGGAAAAGAGGGTGCGGGCGAGGCCGGCATCGATCGTCTGCTTCCAGCCCAGGGCCGCGGGGATGATCTGAAAGACGAGCTCCAGGCCCACGCCGATGACCGTCCAGAGCCAGAGGACCGCGGTCCCGACGAAGGCGAACACGGCGAGCGGCACGGGGCGGCCGGGGTTCTCGCGCTTCCAGCCGGCCATCGCCAGGATCATCAGCACGGCCCAGACCAACGACCCGACGACGACGAGAAGCACGCCGAGATAGTAGAAGGCGCTGCCGACGAGCGGCGGGTAGAAGGTGTAGAGGACCGATGCCTCGCCCCTGAAGATGGAGACCGCCGCCATGACGACGCCGACGACGGCGATCCAGAAGCCGGCCCAGGCCGCCTTGAGGCTCGGCAGCGGGCGGTCGAGCGCGGTCACCGCGACGAAATAGCCGAAGCCCATGGCGAACAGCGTCGGCAGGACGTAGGCCATCAGCGTGCCGTGCGCCGTGACCGAGATGTAGTAGGGCTCCGGCGCCTCGTCCGGGGCCGTCAGCGGGCTGCGCGACAGCATCTGCCCGGCCCCCATCACCGCGGCGATGGCGAACGCCGCAAAGGCCACCCAGATGTGCGCGAGGACGAGCCTCTCAATCCGGTGCATCGCAAGTCACCCGTCCGTTCTCGTCAGGGGTCCATTCGCTTTCCGGCAGGACGCGGACGATGCTCCACATCTCGCTGTGGCCGAGGCCGCAAAACTCGTGGCACGGCATGAAGTGGTCGCCGGGCTCGGGGAAGACCGTTCGCACCTCCGAGACATAGCCGGGGATCACCATGGTGTTCACGTTGGTGCCCGCGACGATGAAGCCGTGGATGACGTCGGGGCTGGTCGCGCGGATGGTGACCGGCCGGCCGGCCGGCACGGGGATGCAGCGCGGCACGAAGGCGAACTGGGTCGCCACGATCCGCGTCACGACCGCGCCGTCCGGGCCGACCCGGGTCCCGAGGTTGCTCTCGACGAATTCGCCTTCGAGATGGATCGTCGTGGGATCGATCGTCTCGACGTTGCTCGGCGGGTGCAGCAGCATCGTCGCGCTCGAGAAGACGATGACGGCGATGATGATTGCGATGGCGGCCGCGACGACCGCGCTCCATTTGAGCTCGGTCTTGAGGATGCCGCGTTCGTCCATCGCCATGGGCTCACCCGACCGGCCCGCGCGGGATGAACACCCCGAAATAGATGGCGAGCCAACAGATCAGCATGATCCCGACGGCGGTGCCCGACACGGCGAGCGCGCCGCGGGGGACCTCCTGGAGGACGCGCTCGAGATCGTCCTCCCGCACCGGATCGGCAACGTCCTCCGGGCGGTCCGCTGCCGAAGGTTCGTCGTAGATCGCCATGGGATCTCCTCTCTTCCCGTCCTCGTCCGTTCTCCGGTCCCGGCCCGGTCGGGCGACCGCGCAACCGCGGCCGCGGGGCAGGGACCGGCCGGGGCGGACCGCGAAACCCGTCCGCCGTCGCGTCCGACGGCGCTACGGCGTCGGGTCTCTGCCGGAGCGCGTGAACCTGCGCCGGCAACGGCGCAAAAGCGGATGGTGGGGCCGGAACCGTACGCCGTCCGACGGCCATCCGGTTTGGCGGCCATCCGGTCTCGCCCGATCTCGTTCGCGGGTTGCGAGGGCTTGATCCCCCTGTGGCAAGGGCGCTGTAAGGGGCGCGATCTTCATCGGCGTCTCCGTTGCGCACTTGATCTGCATAGAAGAAAAACTGTAGAGGCGGCCGGCAAAAGCAATACCGGCGGGCCGTCAAAAGACATGTCCAAGTTGATCGCGGCCGATCGCCGTCGCGGACGCGGTCACCGGCCTTGATACGACGCCGGAAGGCGAGCCGGGACCGCCCGCGGGGACGGTCCCGGTTCCCGGAAGGTTTTCGGCCCGGAGCCCGGAGAGAGGAGGCCTTGTCCCGGCCGCTCCGTCCGGGCCGCGGGGGTCAGAACGGGGCGATGATGTCGAAGATCTGCTGGCCGTAGCGCGGCTGCTGCACGTCGGAGAGGTGACCGCGGCCGCCATAGGAGATGCGCGCCTCGGCGATCTTGTCGAAGTCGATCGTGTTGGTCGAGGTGATGTCCGCGGGGCGGATGACGCCGGTGATGAACAGCTCGCGGACCTCGTAGTTGACCCGGACCTCCTGGCGGCCGGACAGGACCAGATTGCCGTTCGGCAAGACCTGGGTGATGAGGGCGGCGACGCGCAGGTCGATCTCCTCTTCGCGATCGACGGCCCCGGCCCCGACGGAGCTGCTTTCGCTCGATGCCTCGACGAGGTTCGCGGGGTTCACCGCCGCCGGCAGGATCGTATCGAGCTTCGATTCGAGGCCGAAGAAGGACGGCAGGCCGGCGTCCTCGGCCGCGCCCCGGCTCCGGCTGGTGCGGTTGGTCAGCGTCGCTCCGTCCTTGATCTGGATGACGACCGTCAGGATGTCGCCGACCTGGCCGGCCCGCTGGTCCTTGAAGAAGGCCCGGCTGCCCTGCCGCCACAGGGAGTTCGCCTGGCGCTCCTCGGTCACCGGCGAGGGCATCGGCAGGCTCACCGGTTGGTAGCCGGGCACCGCCACGGGGTTGGTGATGTGCGTCAGCGGCGGCGTCTCGCCCACCTGCGACAGCCGCGAGAGCGTGTTGCCGCATCCCGACAGCGCGGTGCCGAGCAGGACCAGGCCGCCGGCGAGGCACAGGGTCTTGCGGGAGGGATGGCGCATCTGATTGCTCCTACTTGCTGACGGCCGGACCGCCCGCGGCCACGACGACGAGGCCGGGCTCCACGACCACCGCCTCGACGATCCGGTTGCTGTTGGTGTTCATGACCCGGACGACGTCGCCCCGGGCGCCGTCCTGCAGGGCGCGTCCGCGCACGCTCAAGGACATGCGCGGCTTCTCCAGCGTCATCGTCACGGTGCTGCCCTTCGCCACCAGCACCGCCCTCCGGACCTCGGTGTGGTGGATCGGTTCGCCGGGGGGCAGGGTGCGGCGCGGCGACTTGCCGAGAAGCTGGTCGGCGTCGAGGGCCGTGTTCCGGGTGATCCGGTCGGCGCGCACCGCCTTCCACTCCAGGTCGTCCCGGCCGATGATCTCGCCCGGGCTCAGCCGGCGCGCGGCCACCGGGACCTCGACGAGCGGGAAGAGCCGGCCGGAGACCGTGTTGCGGGCGACGGCCGGTCCGTCGGCCGGGGCGGTGACCAGGGCAACGAAGCGGCCGCTGGCGCGGTCCAGCGACAGCTTCTCGACCTTGATCGTCGGGGGCAGGTCGACCGGCAGGTGGAAGCCGGCCCCGCCGCCGTCCAGGGCGATCTCGACGGGGCCTTCGATGCCGCGCGCCGCCACGGCCGCGTGCAGCGCCTGCCGGATCTCCGCCGGCCCGATCTTCTGGCTCGCCCGGGCGACGACGGTCTGCTCGAAGCGCGAGGCCGGCCGCCAGGGCAGCTCGTAGGCGCTCGCGAGGGCGGCGAGCCAGCGCGCGTCCAGGACGACGCTCTCGCCGGGCGCGGGGGCCCGGGCGATCGGCGTGGCGCCGTTGGCCAGCGGCCCCGCGAAAAGGTCGCGGAGGCGGATGACCGGATCCTCGACCAGCACCGACGGCCGCAGCGTGAGCGGCGCCGCCGGAATCGCCGTTTCGGCGCCGGCCGCGGGCACCGCCGCCGCTCCGGCCATCCATCCGGCGGCCGGGCCGGCGAGGAGGAGGGCGAGCGCGTATCGGAAGGATCGGATCAGCCGTGCCATGGTCCTAGCGTATCTGCGTGAGCGAGCCGAGCATCTCGTCGGAGCTCTGGATGACCTTCGAGTTCATCTCGTAGGCCCGCTGGGCGGTGATCAGGTTGGTGATCTCCGAGACGATGTTGACGTTCGAGGTCTCCAGGAAGCCCTGTTCGAGGGTGCCGAATCCGGCTGATCCGGGCGTCCCGACGATCGGCGGGCCGGAGGCCGCCGTTTCCAGCAGCAGGTTGTCGCCGATGGCGTCGAGTCCGCCCTCGTTCGCGAACGCGGCCAGTTCGAACTGGCCGATTTCCTGCGGGTCGACGTTCCCGGCGATCTCGACGAACACCTCGCCGGCGGCGTTGATCGTCACCCTGGTGGCGTCTTCGGGGATGGTGATGCCGGGCACGACCACGTAGCCGTCCGGCGTAACGATCGTTCCGTCCTCGCTGCGCTGCAGGGCACCGGCCCGCGTGTAGGCGATCTCGCCGTTCGGCAGCTCCACCTGGAAGTAGCCGCGCCCCTTGATCGCGAGGTCGAGCGGGTTGTCGGTGATGATCACGTTGCCCTGCTCGGCGATGCGGTAGACGGCGGTCGGCTTGACGCCGACGCCGATCTGCACGCCGGCCGGAACGATGGTCCCGGCGTCCGAGGAGGCGGAGCCGACGCGGCGCAGGCTCTGGTACAGAAGGTCGCTGAACTCCGCCCGCCGGCGCTTGTAGCCGGTGGTGTTCATGTTGGCGATGTTGTTGGAGATGACCTCGACGTTGAGCTGCTGGGCCAGCATCCCGGTCGCCGCGGTGCTGAGCGATCTCATCGGCCGACTTCCTTTCCTCTCCTAATCCTATGCGTTCGCAGAGACGATCGTGCTGATCCCGCGGCGCTGCCGCTCATGCTCCGTGTCGACCAGGTTCTGGGTCGCCTGGTAGTTGCGCGTCACGGCGATCATGCGGGTCAGCTCCAGGATCGGCTGGACGTTCGATTCCTCGACCATGCCCTGGACGATCTCGGTGTCGAAGGCCGGCAGGGGCGGCTGGTCCGTGCCGTAGAGGCCGCCGGCCAGCCTCTCCATCGCCTGCTCGTTCTCGAAACGAACGACCGCGATCCGGGCCAGCGGCACGCCGTCCACGGAAACGGTGCCGTCGCGCGCCACGGCGATCTCGTCCACCTCGCCTTCGTCGAACGGGATGAAGATGGGCGCCCCGGCCGTGTCGAGGACCGGGTGGCCCTGGGCGGTCACCAGCCGGCCGTCGGCGTCGAGCTGAAAGCGGCCGACGCGCGTGTAGCGCTCGCCCTCCGGCGTGTCGACGACGAAATAGCCGGCGCCGTGGAGGGCGAAATCGAGGTCGTTGCCGGTCGTGGCCATCGGCCCCTCCGTCGTGTCGCGGATGACGGCGAAGTCCTGGACGAAGGACATCGGCGGGTTCCGGCGCTCGGGGCGCGAGAGGTACTCGACGAACAGCATGTCATCGCCCTTGAACGCGGGCGTCTCGGCGTTGGCCAGGTTGTGCGCGATGATGTCCATCTCGCGACGGAGCACCATCTGGCGGGACAAGGCGATGTAGGTTGTGTTCTCCATGATCGGACGGCATCTTCCGTGGCGGTTGGCTCTCGCCGGCGGCGTTCGCGGCGCCGCCTCGACCCGTCCCCTGCAGCCCGCGTGCCAACTCGGCCGGCGGCGGACCGCGGGTGTTTTCGCCGGAA
>CAZKCM010000013.1:38695-77036 GCA_964551315.1 uncultured Rhodospirillaceae bacterium
GAAGGGCGCGTCGGGCAGGCTTTGCCCGGTACTTCTTGCCGGCCGGCGGCGGCGGCCGGGCGGTCCGCGCCCGTCTCAACGAGATCTTAACCAACCCGCGCTAACGTGCAGCCTGCCCCGGTAAAGGGCCGGTGATGCCGGCCCAAACGACGGAAACGATAAGAATGTCAACGCAGGCGACAACGGACGCGGTCGATGAGGATCTTGAGTTTGAAACCCGGCCGCGACCCAACGGTCTTTCGGGCAAGAAGCTCGTTTTTCTGATTCTCCTCCCGCTGCTTCTGCTGATCGGCGGCGGTGGGACGGCGTATGTCACGGGCGCGCTCGACGGGTTCCTGGGCGGCGTCGGACAGCAGCGGCAGGCGGCGAAGGCCGGCCCCAGCGTCTTCTTCGAGCTTCCGGAGCTGCTCGTGAACCTGAACTCGGCGGGCAACAAGAGGCGGAACTACCTCAAGCTTCGCGTCAGCCTCGAGCTCTCCGACGCCCAGGCCGTGCATCACATCAAGCAGGTCCTGCCGCGGATCGTGGACGCCTTCCAGGTGTATCTGCGCGAGCTTCGCATCGAGGACCTGCAGGGATCCGCCGGCCTCTATCGGCTTCGGGAGGAGCTGCTGCTTCGGGTGAACGCGGTGGCGGAGCCCGTCGAGGTCGAGGACGTCCTGTTCAAGGAAATGCTGGTTCAGTAGCGGTGCGGCGATGACGGACTCTTCGGAGACCGACGACCTCAGCGAGGAGGAGCGGGCGGCGGCCGAGTGGGAGGCGATGGCCGCGGAGGAGGGGCCGGCGGAAGAGCCGGTGATCGGCGGATATCCGGGCGGCAGCTCCACGCGCATCCTCGACCAGGACGAGATCGACAGCCTGCTCGGGCTCAAGGACAACTCCGATCAGGAGGACGAGAAGTCCGGCATCCAGGCCATCATCAACAGCGCGCTCGTCTCCTACGAGCGCCTGCCGATGCTGGAGGTCGTCTTCGACCGCCTGGTGCGCATGCTGTCCACCAGCATGCGCAACTTCACCTCGGACAACGTCGAGGTGTCGCTCGACAGCATCACCTCGATCCGCTTCGGCGACTACCTCAACTCGATCCCGCTGCCCGCCATGCTGGGGGTCTTCAAGGCCGAGGAGTGGGACAATTTCGGGCTGATCACCGTCGACAGCTCGCTCACCTACTCGATCGTCGACGTGCTCCTCGGCGGCCGCCGCGGGACGGCGGCGATGCGGATCGAGGGGCGCCCCTACACGACGATCGAGCGCAATCTGGTCGAGCGCATGATCAACGTCGTGCTCAACGACCTGTCGGCGACCTTCGACCCGCTCTCTCCGGTCACCTTCCACTTCGAGCGGCTGGAGACCAATCCGCGCTTCGCGACCATCGCCCGCCACGCCAACGCCGCCGTCCTCGCGCGGCTGCGCGTCGATATGGAGGACCGCGGCGGCCGGCTCGAGCTGCTGCTGCCCTACGCGACGCTCGAGCCCGTGCGCGAGCTCTTGCTGCAGATGTTCATGGGCGAGAAGTTCGGGCGCGATTCGATCTGGGAAAGCCACCTGACGGCCGAGCTCTGGCAGACGGAGGTCAAGATCGACGCGGTGCTGGACGAGTTCGAACTGCCGCTCGGCGACGTCCTGAACTGGAAGGTCGGCACGCGGCTGGAACTGAACTGCACCCCCACCTCGCCGGTGGCGCTGCGCTGCGGCGACGTGGAGATGCTGCGCGGGCAGATGGGGCGCAAGTCGGGCTTCATCGCGGTCCGCGTCTCCGAGCGCCTGATGCGATAGGGAGGGCCGCATGGACCCTGAATTCGCTCTCGTCGCCGACGGCCTGCTGGCCGTTCTGCTGCTGGCGACCCTCGTCTACGTCGCCCGCCTCAACCGGCGGCTGGGACAGATCCGCGACGCGCGGCAGGAGTTCGAGGCGCTGATCGCCCGCTTCGCCGAGGCGACGGCGCAGGCCGACCGGAGCATCGCCGGCGTCAAGGCCGCCGCCGCGGCCGAGGGCAAGGAACTGCAGGCCACGATCGATCGAAGCCGCGGCCTGCGCGACGACCTCGCCTTCCTCGCCGACAAGGCGAACGGGCTGGCGGACCAGCTCGAAGCCGCGATCGGGCGGGCGCGCGGCGCGGTCGCCGCGCGGGTGCCGCCGGCCGCGACCGACGAGAAGCCGGCGCCGGTCCGCCGCCCCGCCTCGGGGAAGGCGCCGGGCCAGCCCCCGCGGGAGAACCGGGCGGCGTTCCGGGGCGAGCCGTTGTCCGACGGGGAGAGGGACCTGCTCCGGGCCCTCTCCTCGGTCCGCTGAGACGTCTGGCGGCCGAGCGGCGTCCCGATGCGTTTCCGTCCGCGCCTGCTGCCGGTCGTGCTCTTCGCCGGTGGGCTCCTGCTCACGATCCGGGTCGGCAATCTGTGGCACGACATCTCGGTGACCGCGGGCAGCCGCACCGTCGCCGAGACCATGACGGAAGAGGCGGCCCCCGCCGCGGGGCCGGCGGAAGCGCCCGGTTCCGCCCAGTCGGCGGCCGCCCCCGTGGCGTCCGGCTCGGCCTCCGGCTCCGCGGCCGGGGGCGGGCGCGCGGACCCCTTCGCCTACACCGACGAAGAGATCGAAGTCCTGCAGGCGCTCGCCAAGCGCCGCGACGAGCTCGACGCGCGCGAGCGGGAGCTGCAGGAGCGCGCGGCGCTCCTCGACGCCGCGGAGCGGCGGATGGACCAGAAGATCGCGGAGCTGAAGGCCCTGCAATCGACGATCGAGGGCCTGGTCGAGAAGTACGACGCCGAGGAAGACGAGAAGTACAGGAATCTCGTAAAGATCTACGAGAACATGAAGCCGAAGGACGCGGCCAAGATCTTCGAGCGGCTGGAGATGGAGGTCCTGCTCGAGGTGGTCGGCCGCATGCGCCAGCAGAAATCGGCGCAGATTCTCGCGGAGATGAATCCCGAAAAGGCGATGAAGGTCACCCACGAGCTCGCCGAGCAGTACAACCTCCCCATCCCCCGATAGCGCCGCCGGCGCATGCCGGCGCGCCGCGAACCGCCTCCCGGCGGCCGGGGGCGATGACGAATTTCCCTTGTTTTACTTCGGCTTAACCAATGACCCGGTAGTCTGCCGGCATTTATCGCATCGCCCCGGCGGTTCCGAATCTCGCGAGGAGGAAAGATTTCATGGCCGTTGACATGAACATGCCGATCCTGATCGTCGACGACTACAAGACGATGCTGCGGATCATTCGGAATCTGCTGAAGCAGCTTGGCTTTGACAACGTGGACGAGGCGACGGACGGCAGCACCGCGCTGCACAAGCTCCGGGACAAGAACTACGGCCTCGTCATCTCCGACTGGAACATGGAGCCGATGACCGGCCTGCAGCTCCTGCGCGAGGTGCGGGCGGACAACCGGCTGAAGGACTTGCCCTTCATCATGATCACGGCGGAGAGCAAGAGCGAGAACGTGATTGCGGCGAAGGAGGCCGGCGTCAGCAACTACATCGTCAAACCGTTCAACGCGGCGACGCTGAAGCAGAAGCTCACTTCGATCATCGGCAACTTCTGAGGCTGCGACCATGACCGCGCCCCGTCTGAATCCCGAAACGGCAAGGCGCGTCGACGCGCTTCTCAAGCGGCGCGGCGGCAGCGGCGTCGACGCCGCGGCGATCGCCGCGGTGGTCGAAAGCGTCATGGCTTCGATGGAGGGCGATCTTTCGGCCGTCAACCTCAAGCTCTACGCCGAGCTCGAGGGGCTGGCGCGCTACATCGCCGACGCGAAGGCGGAGATCGCGGCGCTCCGGCCCGACGAGATCCGCGAGCGGCACCTGCCGACCGCGACGGACGAGCTGGAGGCGATCGTCGGGGCGACCGAACAGGCGACCAACTCGATCCTGGAGGCGGCGGAAACGATCGAAGCGATGACCGGTCGCATGGAGCCCGAGGTTTCCGGCCGGGTCACCGAGGCGGTGACCCGCGTTTACGAGGCCTGCAACTTCCAGGACATCACCGGCCAGCGCATCACCAAGATCGTCAAGGCGCTGCAGCACATCGAGGCGAAGGTCGATGCCCTGCTCGCCGCCTTCGGCGAGGAGATCGAGGCGTACAAGAGGGCGAATCCGGTGCCGGCCGAGGAGCGGGCGTCGGACGGCGCCCTGCTGAACGGTCCCCAGCTTCCGGACGAGGCCGCGAAGCAGGCGGAGATCGACGCCTTGCTCGCGAGCCTCGACTGAGCCCGCCGGCGCGCCGGTTGCCGCCATGTTGGGCGCTCTCAGGCGGTGGCAGGGCGACATCCATCTCGCGACCCTTCTGAGTCTCCAGCTCCTGCTGCTGGCGTTCTTCGTTCTGCTGACGGCGATGTCCCGGTTCGACGGGGACCGGACCCGCTCGGTGATCGACGGCGTGCAGGCGGCCTTCGCCGGCCCGTCGGCCGATCCGGCGGGCCGCCGGCCGGCCGGCCTCGCACCCTGGGGCGCCGCCGGGTGGCCGGGTGAGGCGGCCGCGCTCCGCGCCTTCCGTGAGGAGGTCGGTCGGCTCGTCCGGGCCGCGATCCCGCTGACCCGGGTCGAAACCGGGGCCCGCGACGACGCCGAGGCGATGCGGATCGCGCTGCCCGTCGAGGCGTTCTTCCGGCCCGGCGAGGCGCGGCTGAACCCGGCCCGCCAGGCCTTTCTCGAGCGCCTCGTCGCGGCGCTGGACCGGCGGCCGTCCGGCTACCGCTACGAGCTCGAGGCCCGCCTGCCCGACGGCGACCCGCAGCTTGCCGTCGCGCGCGCCGACGCCCTCGTCCGCGCCCTGGCGGCGGCCGGGGCGGCCGGCCTGTCGGCCGGTGTCGGGGGCGGGGTCGATGCCGACCGCATCCTCTTCGCGATCCGGCTGGAGAGCGGCCCGGCACCGGCCGGCCTCTTTGCCGAGAGGGCCGGCGAATGACGGGCGCCGTGGACCGGTCCGGGCCGGTGGCGGCCGCGCCCCTCGCGCCGGAAGGGCCGGCCCGCGCGACCCGTCCGGGGGCCGGCACCTGGCTGATCACCTTCACCGACCTCGCCGCGCTGATGCTCGCCCTCTTCGTCATGCTGTTCTCGATGTCGACGATGGATGAGGCGAAGTGGCGGCGCGTCGCCGCCGCGCTGTCGCCCGACGGCGACCGGCGGTCCGAGGACGCGGCGCCCGCCGCCTCGGCCGCGCGCAACATCGCCGCGGCGGAGACCGCGCCCGGCCGCGACCTCGATTACCTGGCGGCGCTGCTGACGCGCCAGATGGAGGCGGAGCCGCGTCTGGCCGAGGCGATCCTGCGCCGCGGCGGCGACCGCATCGTCATCTCGCTGCCGGAGGGGCTTCTGTTCGCGCCGGACAGCGCGACCCCGCACGCCCGGTCGGCCGCGCCGCTCTTCACCCTGGCCGGGCTCCTGCGGAACCTGCCGAACCGGATCGAGGTGGAAGGGCACACCGACCCCGACCCGCCGAACGCCGCGCGCTACGCCTCGAACTGGGATCTGTCCCTGCGGCGTGCGCTTGCCGTCCGCTCGGCGCTGGAGCGGGCCGGCTATTCGCGACCGATCGTCGCGCGCGGCTACGGCGCGTCGCGCTTCGAGGCGCTGTCGCCGCGGCTCGACCCGCGCCGCCGCTACGCGTTGGCCCGCCGGGTCGACATCGTCATCCACGAGGCTGGGAACTCGCGCTCATGAAGCGTCATCGCAAGGCTGGATCGTTCCTGCTCCTCGCCGCCGTCGCCGTGGCGATCGCGGCCCTGTCGCCCCGGCCGGCCGCGCTCGTCGATCCGGCGGCGGCCGAGGAGGGGCGCGCCGAGGCGGTCGCCGTACGCGGCCACGTCGCGGCCGGGTTCGGCCGGCTGGTGTTCGACTGGCAGAGCCCCGTCGACTACGCCGTTCACCGCGAGCCGGGGGGCGCCCTGGCCATCACCTTCGCGCGGCCGGCGGAGTTCGCGCTCGACCCGGCGCTGCGGGCGCTCGCCGGCTATATCCGTGCGGCGGAGGTTGGCCAGGGCGGGCGCCGCGTCCTCCTTCGGCTCGCCGGCGATCCGCGGCTCGATCACTTCCGCAGCCAGGACAGCGTCGTCATCGATTTCATCGGCCCGCCGGCCGAGCCTCCCATCCGCGTGCGGGCGGGGGAGCATCCGGGCTTCAGCCGCATCGTCTTCGACTGGACGACGCCGGTCGCCTACATCCTGTCCCGCAACGGAGAGGAGATCCTGCTGCGCTTCCAGGAGTCCCGCGCGCTCGATCTCGCGGCGGTCAGCGCCGACCTGCCGAGGCGCGTCCGCGCGATCCGGGCGGCGGCCGAGAGCGGCACCGTCGCGGTGCGGATCACTCTGCGCGACGGCGGCTTCCGGCTGCACGATTTCCGCGTCGGCCCGAAGGTGGTCCTCGACATTCGCGACCCCGAAGGCAGCGCCCCGGCCGCCGTGGCGACGCCGGCGCCGGTCGGATCGGCCGCCCCGACCGCCGCGGCGAAGCCGGCACCGGCCCAGCCGACCGCCCCCACCGCCGCGGTGCGGCCCGCGCCGCCGGAACCCGCGGCGCCCACCGCCGCGGCGAAGCCGGCGCTGGGCGCGCCGGCCATGCCCGCGGAGGCGGAGCCGCGCCGGCCGGCGGCCACCGGCGCACCCACGCCGCTCACGCCGCCAAGCCCGGCGACCCAGGCGCCGCGCGATGGCACGGCCGCGGGGCGCGAGGCCCAGGCGCCGTCGGCCGTTCGCGTTCCGGTCCGGGTCGCGGCCGATGGGGACGGCGTCACCCTGCGCTTCGCCTGGGCCGAGGCGGTGCCCGCTGCCGCGTTCCGCCGCGCGGGCGCCGTCTGGCTGCTGTTCGCCCGGCCGGCCCAGTTCGATCTGCAGGAGGTCTTGGCGGTGGACCACCCCTATCTCGGCGACGCGCTCCAGTGGCGGAACGAGGCCGCCACGGTGCTTCAGCTCAAGAGCCCGCCGGAGGCGGTGCCGCGGCTGAGCCGCGACGGCACCCACTGGCTCGTCGATCTGCGCGCGCGGCCCGACGCGCCCGAGGCGGCGCTTCCGCAACGGATCGAGCGCGGCGGCGCGCAGGCCGGCGTGCGCCTGCGGCTGGAGGCGCCGATGGTCGGCGCCGCGATCCCGGTGAAGGATCCGGAGGTCGGCGACAGCCTGGTCGTGGCGCCGCTGCTGGAGCCCGGCCTCGGTGTCGCCCGCGGGCAGGAATGGCCGGAGTTCCGGCTGCTGCCGACGCTGCAGGGCATCGCCGTGGTTCCGCGGGCGGACGATCTCGTCGTCCGCGCCGAGGCCGGCCGCGTCCTGATCGACCGCGCCGGCGGCCTCCTGGCCTCGGAGGAGATGCGGCGCCTGGCGGTCGCCGACGGCGGGGCGGCGGCGCGCGCCGGGGCGGCGGCTGCGCGGGCGAAGGAGACAGAGCCGCGCCTGTTCGACCTGCCGGCTTGGCGGCGCAACGGCCCCTCGACCTTCGTCATGGACCGCCAGGCCCTGCAGCGCGCGGTCGTCGAGGTTCCCGCCGACCGGCAGGCCGCTGCCCGGCTCGACCTCGCGCGGTTCTTCTTCGCGCACGGCCTGGCCGTGGAGGCGTCGGGCGTCCTCGACCTGATCCGGCGGGAATCGCCGGAGCGCATGGACGAGCCGGAGCTCCTGCTGCTGACCGGCGCCAGCGCCCTCCTGCGGGGCGACGACGCGGAGGCGGAGCGCTATCTGGCGAGCGCGGCGCTCGACGGCGAGCCGGAGGCGGAGCTGTGGCGCGCGGCGCTCGCCGCCGGGTCGGCCGCCCGGACCGGCGCCTGGGACGACGTGGCCCGGGCGTTCCAGCGGCATGCCGGGCTTATCGACGATTATCCGGAATCCGTCCGCTTCCGGCTGCGGCTGCTGGCCGCCGAGGCGATGATCGAGGCCGGCGATCCGGTCGCGGCGCTGGCGCCGCTCGACGCCATGCGCGCGGATTCCCCGGACCGGGAGCAGGCCGACCAGATCGCCTTCCTGGAGGCGCGGCGGGCGGCCGTCGAGGGGCGGTTGTCGCGGGCCATCGCGATCTGGGAGCGGCTGACCGACAGCCCGCACCAGCCGACTCAGGCCCGGGCCCGCTTCGCCCTCGCCGATACGCTGCTGAAGGAGGGCCTGATCGCCCGGGCGGAGGCGATCGAGCGGCTGGAGCGCGTCCGCTTCCTGTGGCGCGGCGGCCCGTTCGAGTTCGCCGTTCTGCACCGCCTCGGGCAGCTCTACCTGGCCGAGGGAAAGATGCGCGACGGGCTGACGACCCTGCGCCAGGCCGTGTCGCGCTTCCCCGATGACCCGCGCGCCGGCGCGGCGACGCAGGAGATGGCCGAAGCCTTCCGCGTCCTCTATCTGGAGGGCGGCGCCGACCGCCTGTCGCCGCTGGTCGCGGTCGCGCTGTTTGACGAGTTCCGGGAGCTGACGCCGCCGGGCGAGGAGGGCGACGCCATGATCGCGGCGCTGGCCGACCGGCTTGTCGCCGTTGACCTGCTGGACCGCGCGGCGATCCTGCTTGAGGACCAGGTGATCCACCGCCTGTCCGGCGCGGAGAAGGCGCGCGTCGGCGCGCGGCTCGCGGCGGTCCGCCTCCTCGACCGGCAGCCGGAGGCCGCCCTGAAGGCGCTGGCCGCAAGCGCCGTGCCGGACCTGCCGGAGCCGCTGGAGCGGCAGCGGCGGCATCTTGAGGCCCGCGCGCTGTTCGACTCCGAGCGCGGGACCGAGGCGCTGGCGCTGCTCGAAGGCGATGACAGCTACGACGCCGCCCTGCTGCGCGCCGACATGCTCTGGCGCCTGCGGGAATGGCCCGGCGCGGCCGAGGCCCTCGCCGTCCTGCTCGACAAGGTCGAAGCCGGGGCCGGGCCGGAGGATGCCCGCGGCGAGGCCCAACCGTCGGTCGCCCGACTCGTCCTCAACCGGGCCATCGCACTCACCCTTGCCGGCGAGAGCGCGCGCCTCGCCGCCCTCGCCGACCGCTACGGCGCGCTCATGGCAAAGGACCCCCTGGGCGACTCATTCCGGCTGCTGACCGCCGGGACCGATGCGTTCGATACGCCCCGCACGATCGCCGAACGGCTTGCCGGCGCCGGCGATCTCGCCAACCTCATGGCCACCTACCGCCAGCGCCTCCAGACCGCCAGCCGGGGCGAGGGCGGCTGATCCTCGATCGCCGCGTGGCCGCGGCGACGGATGGCGGCCACGCTCGGGACACGGAGTTCCCACAGTATTGCCACTTGCACACGGTACCGCGGTGCCTAGGTGGCGGGGTGCCGGGCGGGGGCCGATCAGGTCAGGAGGGTGCAATGGGCATCTATTTCGCTCTGGTCCAACAGCGTGACGACCGGCGCTTCAGGGCCGAGGTTCCCGACTTCCCCTGCTGCATCGCCGACGGGCCAAGCGCGGAAGCGGCCGTGGCCAATGCGCGCCGGCTGGTTGCCGATCGCGTGGCGGCCATGCGCGACGCGGCCATGCCGGTGCCGAAGGGCCGCTCGCTTCCCCTGGCGATGGCGCGGCGCTCGGGGCGGTCCGTCATCAAGGCCGTGGCGATCGCCACGCCGTAGCCGTTCGAGACCCCGCCGCCGGCCGACCCGGCCAGGTGCCGGCCCCGGTGCCGGTCACACCCGGTGTCGATCGCGTCCCGGGCCGAACCGGTAGGGCGGCCCCAGGCGCACGAGGCCGTAGCAAAGGGCGGCCAGGGCGACGCCACCCACCACGTCGATCGCATAGTGCTGCTTGGTGGTCAGCGTCGATAGGATGATCGCCCCGGCCCAGACCGGCGCAATCAGCCGCCACGCCCCCCGTTCCGGATACAGGGCGGCGGCCGCGAGGCAGGCATTCGCCACATGCAGGGACGGGAAGGCATTGACCTGCGGATCGACCAGATAGAGCAGCCACCACAGAAAGCCCGTCGCGCCGGTCAGGTCCGGCGACTGGCGTCCGATGATCGTCGGCCAGAGCGCGAAGACGACGAGCCCGAGGGCCGCCGACAGCAGCATGGCATAGAAGGCGTGGCTGCGCCGAACGTCGTCGCGGGTCACCCAGAGCGCCAGGAACAGGAACGGGAACTGCGACAGGTAGATCCAGATCGTCCACTCGAGAAAGGGGATCGCCGTGTCGACGACGGTGTTGTCGAGATAGCGCGGCTGACCCAGGCGAAGCTTGACGGGGATACCGTAAAGCACGAGCAGCGCGAGGCCGCCGAGCAGGATGGCCCGACCGCGGTTCCCGCGGTGGATCGCCGGCAGGGAGAACCGTCTCGCGATCGCCGTCTCACTCATCGCTGTCCATCGATCCGTTTCGGCGCAGAGGACATGATGCGATCGATACGCGCGTGCCGGCAACGGACGTCTGGGTCATGCGCCTCGGTCGGAACCGGTTACCTCGTCCGGCGATGCCGGCGGCCAAACCAAGGTGTCGTCGCCTTCATCGGAAGGCAAGCCCCCGACGGCCGGGTCGCGACAGGGCACCGTCTCCACGACTAGCCTCCCCGACGGGCGAAGAAGACGGGCATGCGGCCGCGGGTCACCGGACCCGTGCTCCCCGATCGGCAGGAACGAAGAATCGGCGCCGCCGCTATGTCCGCCGGCGCCAAATCTTGACCGCCACGGCGGTTCCGGGCAGACCATCGGGGATGGCGATGACCATTCGGGCCCGGATCCGGCTGCTCCAGCTGGTGGTCGGCGGCGCCGTGCTGCTGATGGCCGCGGCCGTCTTCCTCGCGGCCCGCAGCGTCGATGACCAGAGGGAGGAGGTGCGCTGGGCGCACCGGCAGCTCGACGCCATCACGACCCTGGCGGTTCAGGCGAACCGGCATTCGGCGAGCCTCGCGGCCCTGCTGCTGATCGGCGACACGGCGAGGCCGGGGCTCAACGACGCCCGGGCACGGATCGGCGCAGCGCTGGACGAGCTCGAGGACGCCACCAATCGCCAGGTGGCCGCGGCGCGGCAGCCGGAGGTGCGCCGCCGCGAGCTGGCGGAGCTCGACCGGATCGAGCGGATCCGCGGGATCTATCGCGAGATCGACGCGTCGGTGAAGCGGCTGCTGGCACTGCGCGACGCGGGGCGCCGGGAGGCGGCCGTCGGGCTCTTCCTGCGCGACATCGAGAACCGGCTCGAGCGCGAGCTCGAGATCCTGATCGCCGAAGCGGTCGCGGGCGAGCGCCGCGAGGTCGACGAGGCGGAGCGGGAGGCGGCGGCGACGGCACGGCGGCTGGCCGCCCTGATCGCCGCAGCGACGATCCTCGCCCTGGCCGTGACGGCGATCGCCGGGCGCCGGCTCGACCGCTTCATCATTCGTCCGGTTCGCGAGCTGACGACGGGCGCCGTCGCCCTCGGCCGCGGCGACCTGTCGCGGCGCATCGCCTATGCCGGCCGGGACGAGCTCGGCCTGCTGGCGGCGCGGTTCAACGACATGGCCGAACAGCTCAAGGAGCAGCACGGCCGCCTGCTCGCCGCGCGCTCCGATCTCGAGGAGCAGGTGCGCCGGCGGACGGCGGAGCTCGAGGCGGCCAACCGCCGGCTGCGCGATCTCGACCGTCTGCGGGTGCAGTTCCTGGCCGACATCAGCCACGAGCTGCGCACGCCGCTCACCGTGCTGCGCGGCGAGGCCGAGGTGACCTTGCGGGCGCGGAACGCCGCCGCGGCCGACTATCGGGAGACGCTGGCGCGCATCGTCGCCCAGGCCGCGGACATGGGGCGGCTGGTGGACGATCTGCTCTTCCTGGCGCGGTCGGAAACGGACACGGTCCGGTTCGACCGGGCGGACCTGGACCTGGTCCCTCTCGTCGCCGAGGCGGCGCGCGAGGCCGAGGCGCTGGGCCGGCCGAAGGGGGTCGCGATCGCGCTCGACGCGCCGGAAAGCCCGGTGATCGTCGAGGGCGACCGGCAGCGCCTGAAGCAGACCCTTGCCATTGTTCTGGACAATGCGGTGAAGTATTCCGACCGGGACGGCGTCGTCGCGATCGCGCTGGCGGCCGACGGCGCTGAGGCGGAGATCGTCGTGCGCAACCGCGGCGTCGGCGTGGCGCCGGAGGACCTGCCCTACGTCTTCGAGCGGTTCTACCGCGGACGCGAGCACGATCCGGAGGGATCGGCGGGCGGCAGCGGCCTTGGCCTCGCGATCGCCAAGAGAATCGTCGACAAGCATCGCGGCACGATCGCCCTGGCCAGCGACGGGCCATGCACGGCGGTACGGGTCCGGCTGCCCCTTGCCGGGGGCGGGTCGGAATAGGATCGGTGCGGCCGAACCGATCACGGCACCGCGCCGTTCTTCCCGGTAAGGGGGGCGATCGGTGGCGGGACGGCCGAGGAGGAGAACGAGTGCCCAAGCTGCTGCTCGTCGAGGACGATCCGCGCGTCGCCGGCTTCCTGCGGCGCGGGTTGGAGGCGGAGGGATATGTCGTCGACGTCGCCGGCAACGGCCGGGACGGCCTCGCCCGCGCGCGGACGCAGGAATACGGGCTGATCATCCTCGACCGCATGCTGCCGCAGCTCGACGGGCTGGAGCTGTGCCGCAGGCTGCGCGCGGAGCGGTGCGAGAGCCTGGTCCTGATGCTGACGGCCAGGGACGCGCTGCCGGACAAGGTCGAAGGCCTGCAGAGCGGGGCTGACGACTACCTGACGAAGCCGTTCGCCTTCGACGAGCTGCTGGCCCGGGTCGTTGCCCTGCTGCGGCGCGGGCGGTCCCGCCCGGCCCCGGAGGTGCTGCGCGTCGGCGACCTGACGCTCGATCCGGCCTCGCGGCGGGCGATCCGCGACGGGCGCGAGATTCCGCTGACGGTCCGGGAGTTCGCGCTGCTCCGCTATCTCATGGCGAACGCCGGAACCGTGGTGAGCCGGGCGCGCCTGCTCAGCGACGTCTGGCGCTACGACTTCGATCCGGGCACCAAGCTGGTGGACGTCTACGTTCGCTACCTGCGGCAGAAGATCGACGCGGGCGCGGCGAAGCCGCTGATCCACACGGTGCGCGGCTTCGGCTACATGATCGCGGAATGACCGGACGGCGCACGGCCGGCGGCACGCGGTCCAAACTTTAACCATATTCTCTCCGATTTCTAACCCACCGCCGCGCATGCCCGTGGCACAGTGGGCCAAAATGCGCTTCCCTTCGAGGGGAGCGAAGTTGGATCGGGAGGAGGTCAGTGCGTATGCCGAACATCGGGGCGAAGACGCTCGGAGTCGTCTTCGCGCTGGCGGCTGCCCTGTGGCTCGCGGGATCGCCGGCGGCCGCCCAACAGAAGACCGTAGAGATCCGGATCGGCTACATCACGGAGCGGGTGGCCGAGCCGCCGCCGTTGTCGCTGGTGGAGCCGATCGTCACCGACAAGGGCGTTCAGGGCGCGCGGCTGGGGATCGAGGACAACAACACCACCGGCCGCTTCATGGGCCAGAGCTTCGTGCTCGCCGAGGCCATCGTCGAAGAAGGCGGCGACCTGGCGGCGGCCTTCCGGGGGCTCGTGGACGAGGGCGCGCGCTTCGTCGTCGTCGACCTGCCGGCCGGGCAACTGCTGGCGCTGGCCGATCTGCCCGAGGCGCAGGATGTGCTGCTCTTCAACACCCGGGCCACCGACGACGCGCTGCGCAACGAGGACTGCCGGGCCAACGTGCTGCACGTCATCCCGAGCCGGGCGATGCGCGCCGACGCGCTGGCCCAGTATCTGCTGTGGAAGCGCTGGACCGAGTGGTACCTGATCGCCGGCACCGGCGAAGGCGACCGGCTGTTCGCCGACGCGGTGCGCCGGGCGGCGAACAAGTTCGGCGCCAAGATCGTGGCCGAGAAGTCCTACGACGCCGGCTCCACCGCGCGCCGCACCGAGACCGGGCACGCGCTGATCCAGAAGCAGATGCCGGTGATGACCCAGGCGGATCGCTACGACGTGGTGGTGGTGGCCGACGAAAGCGATCTGTTCGGCGAGTACCTGCCCTACCGGACCTGGCTGCCGCGGCCGGTCGTCGGCACCCAGGGTCTGGTGCCGACCGCCTGGCACCGCAGCCACGAGCAGTGGGCCGGGACGCAGATGCAGAACCGGTTCGAGGACTTCGCCGGGCGGTGGATGGGCGAGCGCGACTACACGGCATGGCTGGCGGTGCGCAGCGTCGGCGAGGCGGCGAGCCGGACCCAGTCGGCCGATTACGAGACGATCGCCGCCTACATCCGCGGCGAGAAGTTCCAGCTCGCCGGCTTCAAGGGGGTGGCGCTGACCTACCGCGACTGGAACGGCCAGCTGCGCCAGCCGATCCTGCTGGCGGCGCCGCGGTCCCTGGTCTCGGTGTCGCCGCAGGAGGGCTTCCTGCATCAGTACAGCGAGCTCGACACGCTCGGCTTCGACCGGCCGGAGTCGAGCTGCCGGCTGGAGTAAACGGGCGCGTCGGAGCAGAGCAACTTTGAGAGGAGCACGGACATGCGGAAGGGGCTGATCCTGGCCGGTCTTCTGACCGTCGCCGGGGCGACGGCGGCAGGGGCGGAGACGATCTACGTCTCGAACGAGAAGAGCAACGACATCACGATCATCGATGGCGCGACGCTGGAGGTGGTGGCGACGGTGCCGGTGGGCATGCGGCCGCGCGGGATCACGCTGAGCCACGACAACACGCTGCTCTACATCTGCACCAGCGACGACGACCACATCGAGGTGATGGACCTGGCGAGCCGGAAGGTGGTCCGGACTCTGCCCTCCGGGCCCGACCCGGAGCTGTTCGTGCTGCACCCGTCGGGCAACCCCTTGTACGTGGCCAACGAGGACAACGCCTTCGTCACCGTGGTCGACGTCGAGAAGGGGCAGGCGGTGGCCGAGATCCCGGTCGGGGTGGAGCCGGAGGGGATGGGGGTGAGCCCGGACGGGGCGATCCTGGTGAACACCTCCGAGACCTCGAACATGGCGCACTTCATCGACACGGAGACGCTGGAGATCGTGGCCAACGTGCTCGTCGGCAGCCGGCCGCGCTACGCGGCGTTCACGGCGGACGGCAGCGAGGTGTGGGTGTCGGCGGAGATCGGCGGCACGGTGAGCGTGATCGACAGCGACACCAAGGAGATCCTCCACACCATCGAGTTCGCGATTCCCGGCGTGCAGGCGGAGGCGATCCAGCCGGTCGGGGTGGCCCTGACGGACGACGGGCGCTACGCCTTCGTGGCGCTGGGGCCGGCGAACCGGGTGGCGGTGATCGACCAGAAGAGCTACGAGGTGCTCGACTACCTGCTGGTCGGGCAGCGGGTGTGGCAGCTTGCCTTCAACCCTGACCAGAGCCGGCTGTACACGACCAACGGGGTGAGCAACGACGTCTCGGTGATCGACGTCGAGGACCTCGAGGTCATCAAGTCCATCACCGTCGGTCAGGCGCCCTGGGGCGTCGTGGTCGCCCCGTAACGCCACCGATCGCCAGGACCACCGAACGGGCGCCGACGGCCGCAACCCGGCCGCCGGCGCCCGTTTCCTTCTCGACGCGCACGGCGGCGCTCAACGCGGCTGGACCGGTCGGCACGGCGAAGCGCTGCCGGGGTACATCCAGGCCCCGCTGGTCCCTTGAGATATGGGGGCCCGCATGCGTCGGCGGGGTCTCGGTCAGTCCGGGAGAAGCGGGGCGACGATGAGCGCCGCAACGTACAAGCCGATGCCGAACGAAATGTGAGTCGCGAGGCTTCGAAGGCGCGCGATGTTCGGCCGCGGAGTCTTGCGCGCGGCGATCCCGGCACCCATGCCCGGCTGCAGGATGAGGAACGGCGCCGCGACGGTCGCGATGCCGAGGAGGATCGCCGGGCCGGGCGTCGGTTCGTGCACCCACTCGACACCCCACAGGGCGAGCAGCAGGCCGGCGAAGGCGACCCCGACCGCATAGTGCGTGAGCCAGCCGAGCGCGGCTTCGCCTCTGATGGCCGGTGCGGCGGCGATGCTCTCGTGCGAGAACCGGCCGCGCCACAGATGGCCGATCCAGCGGCCGACCAACGCATAGTTCAGCGGCCGCACCCCCAGAAGGCGCTTCTGCAACGCGGCCAGCATGTCCATGAAGAGCGTGGCGCCGGCTCCGATCAGGAGCGCGGCGATGCCGAATGAAAGCGCGGCATTCATCCTCTGTCTCCCGCACGTTGTCCTTGTAAGGCGGACCCGGACTTCGCGGTCCGCTCGACGACGGTCACGTCTGGCGCATTCTGGTTGGACACGGGCCTTCTCCAGGATGGGAGCGCACGCCCGACGTCCGGGCGGACGCGGCGCGGCGATTCGGTCGGCGCGCCTTGCCTCGGCCGGCGGGCGATGCGAGCATGCCAGTTCAAGTGAACTTGAGGTCAAGCATGACGTTGATCGACATCGCCGAGGTCGCGCGGAGGTCCGGCGTTCCCGCCTCGACCCTGCGGTTTTACGACGAAAAGGGGCTGATCCGGGCGGTGGGGCGGCGCGGAATGCGCCGGCTGTTCGACCCCGGCGTGCTCGAGCGCCTGGCCCTGATCGCGCTTGGGCGGAAAGCCGGTTTCTCGCTCGAGGAGATCGGCGCCATGTTCGCCCCGGACGGCCGCCCTCGGATCGACCGCGGGCAACTGGCCGCCAAGGCGGGCGAACTCGATCGAACGATCCGGAAGCTCGTTGCCCTGCGCGACGGCTTGCTCCACGCGGCGAAGTGCCCGGCCCCGAGCCACATGGAATGCCCGACCTTCCGCCGGATGCTCCGCCTCGCGAGCGCCGACCAGGCGCGGAGGCGGTCGAAGCGTCCGCCCTCACCGGTTGAGGCCCCGCCGGTCCGCCAACGCGCGAGAAGGGGCGAGCGGTAATCGGTCCGGCTTAGAACACCTAACAAAACCTGGACAGGCGGCTATCGTGCCCTACCTGTGGGGGCATGGCAGCACCGCTTGTTTCCGATGACCTCTGGGCGGTGGTGGCGCCGTTGCTGCAACCCAAACGTCCCAAACCCAAAGGCGGCCGGCCGCGCCAGCGCCCGGCCAAGCTGCACGGTGACAAGGCCTACGATCATCGCTTCTGCCGGCGTGCCTGCCGACGCCGGCACATCGCGCCGCGGATCGCCCGCCGCGGCCTCGACAGCAGCGAACGGCTCGGCCGCCACCGCTGGGTGGCCGAGCGCACGCTGGCTTGGCTCAACCGTTTCCGCCGGCTCACCATCCGCTATGAACGCCGCGCCGATATCCATCAGGCCGTCCTCACCCTCGGCTGCTGCATGATCTGCTTCCGACAGCTCCAGCGGTTCTGTTAGGCGCTCTTAACGCACGACCGCCGCTTCGCAGGGCCAGAGGCGCCGAGGGTCGAGAAGGCGACCGCGGGGGCGTGAGCGCGGACCTTCGCCCGCGCTCACGCCTGTCGCGGCGAACCGGAAAGTCAGGCGAGTAGGTCGGCGACAGCCGCCAGCACCGCGTCCTCGCCATAAAGCACCCAGCGGCGCACCTGCAACGGGCCTTTCCAGTCATAGGCCAGCTTCGATCGTGGTCGGTGATGCATATGGGCAATGCCTTCTTTGTTGGCCCCGGTGGTCTTTGCCCCGGCAACAAAGCCGGCACCGGCCTTCTGCTTCACTATGACCCGAAACACCCGGGCATAGACGACGGTTCGGACGCCCTGCTCCCCCAAGCGCCGATGGAACTTGGACGCGAAGCTGTCGGCCGCGTGCTCGAACATCAAGCCGTTCGGCCCCATCGTTCGGAAATCGTCGTCGGCCGTCAGCTGCTCGGTGCTGTCGGCTACGGAGGCATCCTGCCCGGCGCGGCAAGCGCATATGCTGATGAGACCGACCTTTTTGAGCCCGCAGGAAACGAGGGTGTCGGCCCATTCCTGCCAGCCTATGCCGCCAACCGTCTGCTTGGTCGCATTGCCATGCCCTCTGACATAGAGGCGCGAATTTTCATCCAGCTTTTCCAAATGTCTGCGCAGGGTCGCCAATGCCGTGGGTTTGCGGTCTTTCCCTCCCGGGAAGACGACGATCGGTATGGGCTGCTTGCCACCCTTGTTCGCCAGCATGGCCGACCCGACCGCTATCGTATTGTCGGCATTCGCATGCACGATTAGTTCCGTGGAATATTTCGCCACCGCGCTGTTCCCCTTCCCCTACTTCGGACAGTTCGCCAAGGGTAGAGGGAAATACAAAGGGGAATCAAGGAATTGTACAGCGCTTTGCTTCTCTATACTCGGCGCGCCTCTGGGAGCGCAGCCCGCGTGACGGACCGGAACGAGCGCAGGGGCCGGCGCTCGGCTCAGGATTGCGAAGCCTCCCCGATCACCCGCGCGCCAGGCCGCGATCTGCCGGGCGGCCTCGCGCTCGAGGCTCGGCGCCGCCGCGGCGAGGGCGGTGCGCAGGTAGGAGCGGGCCAGCCCCTGATCGGCGGCCCGCCGGCACCATTCCAACGACAGCCGGTAATCGAGGGGCCGGTCGACCCCCGTGTAGTAGCAGGTCGCGAGGCTGTGCTGCGCGGCGGCAAGCCCGGCCCTTCGCCGCGGTCTCGAACAGGTCGCAGGCCCGGACGGGGTCGGAGGCGGCGCGCGCCTCTTCGCCGGCGCGAAACGCGGCCGGCGCCTCGTCGGCGCCGGCCGAAGACACGCGCAAACGTCTCTTGATCCCGATCATGTGGATTGCTCCGGAGCCCCGGGGCGCGAGGCGTCACCCTCCGCCGAAGCTGCGGATCAGGCTGCCGGAGACGAGGTACCAGCCGTCCACCAGGACGAAGAAGATCAGCTTGAAGGGCAGGGAGATCATCACCGGCGGCAGCATCATCATGCCCATCGACATGAGCACCGAGGCGACGACCATGTCGATGACGATGAATGGCACGAACAGGAGAAAGCCGATCTCGAAGGCGCGGCGCAACTCGGAGATCATGAAGGCGGGGACGAGGACGGTGAGGGACACCTCGTCGGGGCTCTCGGGGCGCTCGGCCCTGGCCATGTCGACGAACATCGCGAGATCCTTCTCGCGGACGTTGTGCATCATGAAGGCGTGGAACGGCTTCGATGCGCGGCTGAACGCCTCGTCGATCTCGATCTCGGCGCCGACCAGCGGGCGGATGCCGTCGTCGTAGGCCTTGGTGAACACCGGCGCCATGACGAATGCGGTGAGAAACAGGGCAAGCGAGATGATGACGGCGTTGGGCGGCGACTGCTGGACACCGAGGGCTGTGCGCAAAAGCGACAGGACCACCACGATCCGCGTGAACGAGGTGACCATGACGAGGATCGAGGGGGCGAGGCTCAGGACGGTGATCAGGGCAATGATCTGGATCGCCCGCTCGGTGACGCCGGTGCCACCGTCGAGGCTGATCGAGATCTCCTGGGCCGACGCGGCATCGCCGCTCACCGCGGCGGCGGCGGTAAGCATCAGCAGGGGGAACAGTCGCTTGAGGGGTCCGGCAACCCGGCTCCGCATGGATGTCAGCGCTCCTCGCGGGGCCTGATGCTGCCGGGATCGGCGCGGCGATCGACGTCGCGCGGATCCGGCCGGTCGGGTTCGCGCGGCTCGTGGCGGTCGGCATAGGGCCGCCGCCGCGGGTAGTCGCCGTCGTCGTCGGGCAACGGCCGGCGGCGGCCGAAGCGGTCGTCCTCGATGTCGTCGCGTACCGGCCTGCGGTCCGGGTCCGGCTCCGGCGCCTCGGGCCACCGCCGTTGCGGCGGCACGCGGCGCGGCCGGTCATCCTCGGGCCACAGCCGATCGTCCTCGTAGGCGTCGTCGTGATCGCGCGGCGGGGGAGCCGGCTCGAAATCCTCGTCCAGCGGCGGCTGGCGGGTGTCGATGCGATCGTCCTCCGGCGCCGGCATCTCGTACCGGTCGTCGGGCCGGCCAGGGCGGGCTTCGGGTGCCGGCTCCATCCGTTCGGGCGGGAGGTCCGGGGACAACTGCGGCTCGGGTGCTGACTCGCGGGGCGTCGGCCGCAGCTGCGGTTCCAGCCGCCTCGGCGGCGCCGGCTCCGGCCGCCGCGGCGGCGGCCCGACGCGGTCGACGGGCGGCGGGACCGGAGCGAGGCCGACGTCGGGTGCGCGGGGTGCCGCCTCGAGGCGCGGTTCGTCGTGCGCCGGCTCGCGCGTCGCGCCGATGCCGGACTCGACCACCACGTCCTGCGGGCCGCCGATCAGCAACAGGTGCTCGACGTTGTCGCGGCGGATGAGGACGAGGCGGCGCTTCTTGTCGACGAAGGCGAACTCGAGCACGCCGAGGCGATGTCCGCGGCGGCCGCGGCCGCCGCCGCCGGCGCCGAACCTCTGCAACAGCCAGAACAGGATTCCGATCAGAGCGAGGACCAGCACCAGCGCCAGCCCGATCTGCGTTATCTGGTTGATCTCCATCGGCTCCGATCTCCGCCTGGCGCCGGGTGCCGGCCAATCATTGGGCACAAATTGCCTAGCATAAGGCTAACGAATCGTTAAAGGCCGCAGAAATGCTGGAAATTCAAGGTTAACCAAATCCTACCAGAATTAACGTTCCATTTACCAATCAATACCAGATTGAGACCGAGGGGCGGCCGGAAAAGCACGTGCCGGTGGCGATGCCCTCGATGCCGGGCAAGGCCTGGGGGGAGCCATGTCACTCACCGACATTCCCGTATTCGACGTGCTGCGCACGAAGATGCGCTGGCACCAGGTGCGCCAGGGCGTCCTCGCCGAGAACGTCGCCAATGCCGACACGCCCGGCTACCGGGCGCGGGAGCTCGCGACGCCGCGGTTCGAGGAACTGGTGAGCGGGGCGGAGGGACGTGCCACGGTCGCCGCGGTGACCACCGACGCGGCCCACATCGCACCGGCGGCGGCACGGCGGTCGGGCGACGGGTTCGACGTCAAGAAGGCGGACGGCTGGGAGACCACGCCGTCGGGCAACGCGGTGGTCCTCGAGGAGGAAATGATGAAGCTTGCCGCCAACCAGATGGACCACCAGGCCGCGGTGTCGCTGTACCGCAAGTCGATCGGCCTGATCCGCATGGCGCTCGGCCGGCCCGAGTAGCGACCACGGCACGCACACAGGAGCCTGATCCATGGACCTCAAGACCAGCATTGCCATCGCCGCCTCCGGCCTCAAGGCGCAAAGCGGGCGGATGCGGGTGATCGCGGAGAACCTGGCCAACGCCAACTCGACGGCCAACGGCCCCGACGGCGAACCGTTCAGGCGCCGGCTGGTGAGCTTCCAGAGCGTCTACAGCCGGGCGCTCGGCGCCCACGAGGTCCGCCTCGGGCGGGTGCAGTTCGACCAGTCTGACTTCGTCCGCCGCTACGAGCCCGGCCATCCGGCGGCCGACGAGAATGGCTACGTGGAGATGCCGAACGTCAACCCGATGATCGAGATGATGGACATGCGGCAGGCGCAGCGCAGCTACGAGGCGAACCTCAACGTGGTGCAGGCGTCGCGGCGGATGGCGCTCGCCACCATCGACATCATCAACATCTGACGCCGGCTGGCGGCTGATCGAGGAGGACAGCGATGAGCGCACTGGCAACCGTGGCGGCGAACGCCTATGCGGCGGCGGCGCGCCACGCCGTCGGAACGGCGACCGGCGGCGCCGCAAAGCCGGCCCAGTCGGGCGAGGATTTCGCGGCGCTGATGCAGCAGGCGCTCGATCACGTCTCCGCCGCCGGTGCCAGGGCCGACAAGGCGACGCTCGCCCATGCCGCCGGCAAGGCCGACCTCGTCGACGTGGTCACCGCCGTCGCCGAGACCGAAGTGGCGGTGCAGACCCTCGTCAGCGTGCGCGACCGCGTGATCTCCGCCTATCAGGAGATCATGCGGATGCCGATCTGACGATCGAACGGACCAGGCGGATCGGGAGGGGAACGTGAGCGGAGCCGAGGTGCTGGATGTCGCCCGGGAAGCCATCTGGGCACTGATCAAGGTGGCGAGCCCGCTGATGCTGGTCGGGCTGGCGGTCGGCGTCGCGATCGCGCTGTTGCAGGCGCTCACGCAGATCCAGGAGATCACCCTCGTCTTCGTGCCCAAGATCCTCGCCATCTTCCTGACCATGCTGGCGATGCTTCCGTTCATGGGCCAGGTCATGGCGGGCTACATGGAGCGGATCAGCCTCTACATCGTCGGCGGATGACGCCGGGGTATCGCGGGGCTGCAGCCGGCCTGGCATGACCGTCACCTTCGACGCGCAGACCGCATTCGTGTTCCTGCTCATATTCGCGAGGCTCGGCTCCATGGTGATGGCCATGCCGGGGATCGGCGACGCGTCGGTTCCGGCACGGCTGCGGCTGGTGCTGGCGCTGGTGCTGACGCTGGTCATGCTGCCGGTGGTGCAGGGCGCGTACTCGGGCGTGCCGGGAACGTTTCCGGCGCTGGTCGCGGCGCTGCTCGGGGAGATCGTCGTCGGCGTCTTCATCGGGCTCGCCGCGCGGATGGTGACTGGCGCCGTCCACGTGGCGGGCACAGCCATCGCGTTCCAGACCGGACTCGGGTTCGCGCAGAACGTGGATCCGGCCCAGGGCACGCAGAGCGCGCTGTTCTCGAGCTTCCTCGCGGTGCTGGCGACCACCCTGATCTTCGTGCTGGACCTGCATCATCTGCTGATTGCAGCCCTGCACGACAGCTACCTCCTGTTCGCGCCCGGCCGCGCGCTGCCGTTCGACGACTTCAGCCGGCTCGCGGTGGAGATCGCGGCGGGGATCTTCCAGATCGGCATCCAGCTCGCGGCGCCGTTCCTGGTGTTCGGCCTGATCTTCTACATGGGACTCGGCATCCTGTCGCGGCTGATGCCGCAGGTTCAGATCTTCTTCCTGGCGATGCCGGCCAACATCCTGCTCGGCTTCCTGCTGCTGATGCTGCTCCTGAGCACGATGATGCTGTGGTACCTCGACTACTTCGAGACCACGCTCTCGGCCTTCATCCGGTGAGGGGCGCATGGCCGAGGACCGCCAGGACGACCACGAAAAGTCGGAAGAACCGACGCAGCGGCGTCTCGAGGAGGCCCATTGCAAGGGCGACGTGCCGAAGAGCCAGGAGGTCACCACCTGGTTCGTCATCCTCGGCGCCACGGTGGTGGTGCTGGTGTTCTCGAAGGACATGGCCGCCTCGCTTGCGGCGACGCTGAAGGGTTTCCTCGCCCATCCTCACGCGATCACGGTCGACGGGGCGAACCTGCGCGACATCTCCACGACTACCGGCAGTGCCGTGTTCGGGGCCCTGCTGGTGCCGCTGGCGCTGCTGTTCGCGGCGGCCGTCGCCGGCAACCTACTGCAGCACCGGCCGGTGTTCACCGGCGAGCGGATGATGCCGAAGCTCAGCAAGATCTCTCCGGCCGCCGGCTGGAAGCGGCTGTTCTCGGTCTCGAGCCTGGTCAACTTCGCCAAGGGCCTCGCCAAGCTCGGCATCGTCGCCGCCGTCATGTTCGCGGTGATGTGGCCCGAACGCGACAGGCTTGACGGAATGGTCGGGACCGACGTGGACCTTCTCCTGCCGTCGGTCCATCAGCTCGCGCTCAGGATGCTGACCGCGGTCGTCGTCGCGCTGACCATCATCGCCGGCCTCGACCTCCTCTACCAGCGGCACAGCTGGTATCAGAAGCAGCGCATGAGCGTGAAGGAGCTGCGCGACGAATACAAGCAGATGGAAGGCGACCCGTCGGTCCGGGCGAAGCTCAGGCAGGTACGCATCGAGCGCGGCCGCAGGCGGATGGTGGCAAAGGTGCCGGAAGCCACGGTCGTGATCACCAACCCGACGCACTTCGCGGTCGCGCTGAAGTATGAGCAGGGGATGAATGCGCCGGTCTGCCTCGCCAAGGGTATCGATTCGATTGCTCTGAAAATCCGGGCAATTGCTGCCGAAAACGGGATTCCGGTGATCGAGAATCCGCCCCTAGCACGAGCCTTGCATGATACAGTCGAACTCGATGAGGAAATCCCGCCGGAACATTACCGCGCCGTGGCGCAGGTCATCGGTTATGTCATGCAGCTGCGCGGTCGCGCCCGCCGCCGCATGACCTGACGCGCTGAAGGGACTATCGTCTGGGATGGTGATGCTGGAGATGAGGGTCGGCGCCAACGCATGAGCAATGTCGGCGTCCAGAAAGGCGAGCCGCGCGTGGCGACTGAAGGCAGCTGGCTGCATCGCATGCCGGCGATCGGTGGCGCGTGCATCGCGTTCGTGGCCGGAGCCGCGGTGATGCTGGCGCTGACCGGCGAGCTGCTGGCCGAACCCTGGCTGCAGGCGGTGCTCGGAGGGCTTGCCGCCGTCGGCGTGCTGGCGCTGGCAGCCGGCATCGCCGGCTTGATCAGGGTCGGCTCCGGTGGCGACGCCGACGACCTTCATGAACATCTGTTCGAGAGCCTGCCCGAAGCCTGTGCGGTGACCGATTCCCTCGGCCGGGTGATTGCCGCCAATGCCGGTTACCGCGTCCTTGCCGACGCGGCGGAAGGCGAGCGGGTGAGCGGGATCGAAGTCCTGTATGCCGGATACCCCGACGTCGCCGATCACATCTACAGGCTTGCCGAAGCGGCGCGAAAGGGCGTCCCGGCGCATGAGGACCTGCGGCTGGTCGAGGGCAGCTCCGCGCCGGGCGCCCATCCCGATCGGGCGGCGTGGCTGAGGATCGCCGTGCGGCCTGTCGAGACGCCGCGTCGCGGCAAGCTGACCCTGTGGACCGTCGCCGACATGACGGCCGACCGGGCAAGCCAGGAACGGGCCTTCCAGCAGCTGCAGCACATCATCGACTATCTCGACCACGCCCCGGCGGGATTCTTCTCGGCGGACGCCCAGGGCCATATCCAGTATCTCAACGCGACACTGGCGGGATGGCTCGGTCTCGACCTTGCCGAGACGACCGGCGGAGTGCTGCAGCTTTCCGACATCATGGGACCGGAAGGAGCACGGCTAATCGGCTCGGTGCAGGCACCGGCCGGCGGGTCGACCGACGAGGTGTTCGACATCGATTTCGTGAGCAAGGCAGGCCACATCGTGCCGGCCCGCGTGATCCACCGCGTCACGCTCGACGGCCGCGGCAACAAGGCCGCATCGCGTTCGCTGGTGCTGAACCGGTCGCCGGGCACGGACGTCGCCGAGAACCTGCGGGCGGCCGAGGTGCGTTTCGCCCGGTTCTTCAACAATGCCCCGATCGGCATCGCCACGCTCGCCCCGAACGGACAGGTCCGCGAAGCCAACGGTGCGTTTGCCGAAGTCATCGGCCAGGCGGCGGTGCGCGGCAAGTCGGTGCTCGACTTCGTCAGCGACGCCAGCAGCGAGGCGGTGGCACAGGCCCTGGAATCGGCGAGGCAGGGCAGGATCGGGATCCCGCCGGTGGACGTGACCTTTTCCGGCGAGCCGATCCGGACCGGGCAGTTCTACATCAGCCGGATCGAGGAGCACGGCGAGGACGGGCCGACCCTCATCGTCTATGCGATCGACACGACCGAGCACAAGGCGCTCGAGGTCCAGTTCACGCAAAGCCAGAAGATGCAGGCGATCGGCCAGCTTGCCGGCGGGGTCGCCCACGACTTCAACAACGTGCTCACTGCGATCATCGGCTTCTCGGACCTGCTGCTCGCCCGGCACCGGCCGACCGACCCGTCGTTCCAGGACATCATGTCTATCAAGCAGAACGCCAATCGGGCGGCGAACCTCGTGCGCCAGCTCCTCGCCTTCTCGCGGCGGCAGACCCTGCGCCCGGAGGTGCTGTCGCTCACCGACGTGATCGCCGATCTCGGCAACCTGCTGGGGCGCCTGCTGGGCGAGAAGATCGAACTCAACATCATCCACGGCCGCGAGCTGTGGCCGGTCAAGGTGGACGTGAACCAGTTCGAGCAGGTGATCATGAACCTGGCGGTCAACGCGCGCGACGCGATGCCCGACGGCGGCAGCCTGACCATTCGCACCGCCAACGTGCCGGAAGAGGAATCGCGATCCATCGATCCGAAGCTCATGCCGGCCGGCGACTACGTGCTGTGCGAGGTGTCGGACACTGGCACGGGCATGACCAAGGACGTGATGGAGAAGATCTACGAGCCGTTCTTCTCCACCAAGGAGGTAGGCAAGGGCACCGGACTGGGGCTGTCTACCGTCTACGGCATCGTCAAGCAGACCGGCGGCTACATCTTCTGCGACAGCGAGCTCGGCAAGGGAACCGTGTTCCGCATCTACCTTCCGCGTTACGAGGTCACCGAGAGCGGCGCCGAGGCCCAGCCCAGGCGCAGCCGCGACGAGGCGGAGAAGCCGGAAGACCTGACCGGCAAGGGCACGGTGCTGCTGGTCGAGGACGAGGAGGCGGTCAGGGCCTTCGCCGTGCGGGCCCTGACGTCGCGCGGCTACACGGTGCTCGAGGCAGACAGCGGCGAAGTGGCGCTGGAGCTGATCGACCAGCATCCGGGCGAGATCGATCTCGTGGTTTCGGATGTGGTGATGCCGGAGATCGACGGCCCGACGCTGCTCAAGGAACTGCGCAAGCGCGGCGTCGACACCAAGATCATCTTCATCTCGGGGTACGCGGAGGATGCATTCCGCAAGAACCTCGAAAACGACGAGAAATTCGCGTTCCTGCCGAAGCCGTTCAGCCTGAAGCAGCTGGTGGCGGCGGTGAAGGACGTCCTGGGGAACTGACGGAGGGTGCGGGTACACGATGAAGGCGCTTCGCCAGCTTGCGGCTGACCTTGAATCCGGGCGGACGAAGAGCCGCACGCTGGTGGAAAGCTGCCTTGCGGCCATAGATCAACCGGACGGGGAGGGCGCGCGCACGTTCATCGCGGTGGATCGGGAAGGCGCCCGCATGACGGCCGACCATGTCGACGGCCTCAGGCGGCGCGGGGTCCACCCGTCACGGTTCGCCGGGATACCGATATCCGTCAAGGATCTGTTCGACCTGGCCGGCGAGGTGACGCGCGCAGGTTCACTCCTTCTGAGCGACAACGAACCCGCGGTCCGGGATGCGCCTTCGATGGCGCGGCTCAAGGCGGCCGGATTCATCATCATCGGGCGGACCAACATGACCGAGTTCGCCTATTCGGGGATCGGCGCCAATCCGCATTATGGCACGCCCGCCTGTGTCTGGGACCGGGCCACGGGACGGGTTCCCGGAGGCTCTTCGTCAGGAGCCGCCATCTCGGTCGCCGATGGCATGGCGGCAGGCGCGATCGGCACGGACACGGGCGGTTCATGTCGCATACCCGCCGCGTTCAACGGCATCTGCGGCTACAAGCCCACCCAATCGCGGGTGCCGCGCGACGGGGTGTATCCACTGTCGTTCTCCCTCGATTCCGTCGGGCCGTTCGGCCATACCGTCGACTGCTGCGCCATACTCGATGCGGCAATGGCCGGCGACAGTGACGGCGACATCGATCCGCCGGCGCCGGAACGGTTGCGTTTCGGAGTCCTCCGCACGCTGGTTCTCGAGGACCTCGACGAGCACGTGGCGCGCTCGTTCGAGGCAGCACTGACCAAGCTGTCAGCAACGGGGATCGCGCTGGTCGACATCGACCTGCCCGCGATCGCCGAGATCCCGGCACTCTATGCCAACGGCGGCATGCTGTCGGCGGAAGCCTACGCCTCGCACAAGCCGATGCTGGAGGCGCATTTCGGCCGCTACGACCCGCGGGTCGCCAAACGGATCACCCTCGGCAAGGCTCATTCGGCGAGCGACTACATCCACTTCGTCGAAGCGCGGCGGCGGATGATCGCCGAAGTTGGCCGGAGTGTGCACGGCATCGACGCACTGCTCATGCCGACGGTGGCGATCCTGCCGCCGGCGTTCTCCGACCTGGAGGACGACGACACGTACTTCCGGACCAATGCGTTGACGCTTCGCAACACGGCAGTCTTCAACTTCCTCGACGGCTGTGCGCTGTCGATCCCGATGCATGAGCCGGGAACCCCGCCGGCGGGACTGATGGTGGCCGGCCTCAACGGATGGGACCGACACGTGCTGTCCGCGGGAGCGACCGTGGAAGCGGTGGTCCGCACCGCCCTGCCGCGCCCGCGTTGAACCGGAGACGGGTCGCACAAACGTCGGTTGTTGCGGCTCGGTGTTCGCGGGGGCCGGCGCGCAACTGATCTTCGGCATGTTGAGGCGGTGTCACAGGATCCTCCGCCATCGTGTTGTGGAAGAATCACAAATCCGGGCCATCGCCGAATCGAGCCCGGCGATGGCCGCAACGATGCCGGCATCAGGAGGCCGCGACCTGCGCCCTGACCTTGCCGCCGGCAGGGGCCTGCCGGCCTACTGCCGGAACCCGATCGGCGCGCGGGCAGCGCCCGGCCTTGCGGACACTTCCTCGACAAGCCAGCCGAGAAGCCGGGCCGGGTCGCGCTCGCCGAGGATCCGCGCCTTGCGGGCGACGACGGTAAAATCCCCCGGTGTCAGCCCCTCCAGTTGCGCAAGGCCTGCCGGCGGCTCCTGACCGAACGAGCGGCGAAATGCTTCGGCCGCCTGGTCCGGCGTCATCGCCATGAACCGGATCTTGAACAGGAAGCGCCTGAGGCTCGCCGGGTCGAGTGCCTCGGCAATGTTGGTGGTGAACACGAACGGCAGGGGGTGCCGTTCCATCTGCGTCAGGAACTCGTTGACCTGGGTCATTTCCCAGCGGTGATCGGCACCGGCACGGCTTGCCAGCAGCCCCTCCACCTCGTCGACGATCAGCATCGCGTCGCGATCGCGCGCCTCCGCGAAAGCGGCAGCGATTGCCTGCTCGGTGCCGCCGACCCACATCGACAGGAGGTCGCCGCCGGTCTTCTCGACCACGTCGAGACCGATGCGGTGCGCGAGGTAGCGGGCATAGGCGCTCTTGCCGGTACCGGATGGACCCGACAGGCAGAACGACAGCGCCCGGTAGTCCGACTGCGCCACCCGGTCGGCGAGCGCCATGAGGTCGGTGTCGGCAGACGACAGCGCCGGGTCGAAGTCGAGAACGGGCGGAACCGACACGGTGGCGCATGCGCGGTCGTTCATCACCCGCATCAACGCCGTGGCGGCCCGCTCGGCGGCCGCAGGCTCGCAACCGGCGACCGAAGCGGTCCGGATCGCCGTGTCGAGGATCGCCGGCGGCGCATCGAGGCCGGCGAGGCGCTCGATGTCCTCGTCCCCGAACGCCACGCCGTGACGATCCAGCATGCGCTGGAGCATCCGCCGGCGGACGGTGCGCGACGGGGTAGGGAACCGCATCGCCGTCGACATTCTGCGGACCACGGCAGAGCCCAGCAGCTCTGGATGGTTGGTGATCCAGATCGTCGGCGCCTCGGTCGATTCCACGAGGCGGTTCATGAACACCTTGGAACCGCGCCGCGAGCCCGCGTTGGCCTCGTCGACGCCGCAGAAGATGTCCTCGGCCTCGTCGACCACGAGGATCGTCCGTCCGGCACGGCCGGCGAGCGCGCGGGTCACGGCGAAGGCGGCTATGCGCTCGTAGCGGCCCGGCTCGCGGCCGTCCTCGTCAACCTCGCCGACAAAGATGGCGGCTGCGCCCAGACGCTCCGCCAGGGTCTTGGCGAAGGCGGTCTTTCCGGTTCCCGCGTCGCCGTAGAACAGGATGTTGACCCCCGGCTTGCCGCTTTCGAGCGCTGCCCGGAGCAGGGCCTCGACCGGTTCCCGCTCGTCACCGAGATGCGCGAAATCGTCCCAGGCGAGCTCGGCCGTGGCCGGGGTACCGATCAGGAACTCCCTGAGCTTGTCCGGCCTCGTCGTCGGTATCTGAACGATCCGGCGGACGAGTTCGGAAGCAGCGATGTCGCCGCCGCCACGATCCTCGAGGAGCCGCTGCAGGAGCAGCGGCGACGTGGGCTTCAGTCGCTCGCGGATGTTCCACTGCTGCCTTCCCGTCAGCGCCGAAATGCGGGCGGGGCAGAGTTCGTCGCTCGCGACCTGGTTGGAGAAGCCTGCCTCGCAGAGTTCCTGCAACGGCTTGTGCATGGCGAGGCGCACGGTGAGGCCCAGGATCTCGCGATCTACCGGAGTCAGCTTGAGGGTGTCGCCCAGCCACCGCAGCCGCTTCTCCAACGCCGAGGGGGCGGGTTTGCGGGCCGGCGGACGGAGGTGTGCTAGCAGCTCGCTTGCGCTGATGACCGTGCATCCGTCGACGATGTCCGGACAATCGCGCCCCAGCAGATGGCGGATGTTCTCGCGTGCCCACTCCATGAGCGGCTCGGGCCCGCGCCTCGCCCGCTGGCTGGTGTGCACCCCGAGCAGACGAAGGAAGCAGAACTGCAGAATGTATCGTTCGTACTTGTCCATGCCGGTTCTCCCTGTTTTGCCGGCATGCTATCGTCCCGGTACGTCATATTCTGTCGTATGCGGGAGGAAGCGATGAAACTCGACCCGATTCGGCTTGCGATTCGCCTCGCCGGCAACGCGGAAGGGCTCACACTCGAGGAGATCGCCCGTGAGTTCGGCGTCAGCCGGCGTACGGCCGAGCGGTGGCGGAACGAAGTTCAGGCGCTGTTTCCGCAGCTCGAGGCGGTACAGGACGGCGCCCGCAAGCGGTACCGGATTCCCGGCGGGCTTCACGGGTTCATGCAGGCGCCGACATACGAAGAGATGGCCGAGCTGGAGCTGGCGGTCAAGGACCAGGTCAACAAGGGCAACGAGGCGCGGGCGGAACTGCTGAGCAACCTGGCGAACAAGATCCGTGCCTCGTTGCGTGCCGGCGATCGGTTCAGGCTCGCGCCCGATGTCGAAGTCCTGACGCAGGCGCAGGCACTGGTGCAACGGGCCGGCCCGCATCTGCCCAGCGATCCGGACACACTGGCCGGGCTGCGCCGGGCGCTGATGGCGATGAAGTGCGTGTCGTTCGACTACACCAACCGGGAAGGCAATACCCTTCGCCGCAAGGTGGTACCCTACGGGATCCTGGTCGGAAAGGTGGATTACCTCGTCGGTCCCGACGTCAGGCACGAGCGGCCGGCAATGTGGAGGATCGACCGGATCGGGAACCTCCGGATCGAGGACGAGCCGGGATCGCCGCCGCCGGACTTCAACCTGCAGGAGTTTGCCGCGCGATCGTTCGGCGTGTTCCAGGAAGACCCGGTCGACATCGTGTTGCGCTTTTCGCCGGAGGCGGCACCCGACGCGGACCGCTACCGGTTCCACCCCTCACAAGACAAGGAGATGGGGGAAGACGGCAGCCTGACCGTCCGGTTCCGGGCCGGCGGATTGCGGGAGCTGGCGCATCATCTGTTCACCTGGGGCGACACGGTGGAGATCCTGGCGCCCGAACGGCTGCGCAGGGAAATGGTGGACCTGCTCGAACAGGCGCTTCGCCGGCACCGCGGCTGACAAGAGGGCCGCGTTGATCCGGCGTTTACCCGACCGGAACTGGGCCAGCCTCGCCGCAACGCGTTGCCCGGGTCATGCATCCTGGCGCCAGCCACGGGCGGAGTGGCGCAGCGGCAGCGGCGGCAACACCCAGCAACGGTAGTCGAGGCGGGCGCGGCACAGTCCGCCGAGCCAGAACGTCCAGAGCAGCGTCGTCAGGACCACCGCCCATGCGGCGCCTTCGAGCCCCCAGACCGGCACCAGGGCGAGATTGAGCGCGCCAAGCACCAGCGTGCTGACGCCGAACACCATGAGGGTGCGCAGTTCCTCGCCGCCGACGATCATGAGCTGCGTCGAGGGGCCGGCGGCCGCCCGGATCACCTGGGCGGCGGCGAGCAGGACAAGCGCCTGCTGCCCGATGCGGAACTCCTCGCCGAACAGCGACAGCAGGATCGGGCCGAACGCCCACAGCCCGAGCAGGGCGGCGAGGGCGGCCCAGAAGTTCAGCCGGTTGGCGTTCAGGATGGCGCGCTCGAGGCTCGCCCGGTCGTTGCCGGCATGGGCCTCGGCGAGATCCGGCAGCACGATCTGGTGGACCAGCTGGATGCCGAAGGCGATCAGCATGGTGATGCGCAGGCAGACGCTGAACACGGCGACATCGCCGGCCGGCAGCACGAGACCGAGCATCAGGATGTCGAGATCGCCGAAGAACGAGCCGAAGATGACGACCAGTATGAGCGGCGACGAACTCGCCGTCCATCTGCGCCATTCGAATGCGGCCGGCCGGCGGCCATAGGTCTGCACCGGCCGCAGCAGGATCCACTGGACGATCGCAAGCAGCGCGCAGAGCACGATGTGGACCGCGAGCAGCAGCGTGCCCGACGCGCTATCCGTGAGCTGGACGATGGCGATCAGGAGCGCAAGGAACAGGGCAGGCCGGGCAACCAGATCGGGGAGGTAGGAGACGTAGTAGCGGCGGACGCCGTTGGCGAACGCACCATGGAAGCGGACCAGGGCAAACGCAGGCGCGGCGGCAACGCCGATGAGCAACGCCATCCGCATGTCGTCGCTCATGTCCCGCTGCACGGCGAACAGGATACAGGCCGAAATTGCCAAGAGGACCGTGGAGATCACGCCGATGTGCAGGCGCGCAGCGCGGATGAATCCGGCGAGGATGTCCGGCCGCTCGTCGCGACGGTACTCGGCGGTATAGCGGGCGGCGATGCTCGGGTAGCCGGAGGCGCACAGGATCGACAGCACGCCGGCGAGCGAAAAGCCGATGACGTAGACGCCGAGCTGCTCCGCACCCAGCGCGCGCGCCAGCGCTACCTGGGCGGCGAGGGTCAGGACCGAACCGATGATGCGCGCCAGCATGAGGGTCGCGGAGCGCCGGAACAGCAGCATGAAACCCGCCGCCTTCATTCCTGCGGCCCGCCTTGCCGGCTGCGGAATGCACGCACCGCGAACGCCGCATCGCTCACCAGCCGGCTCACGGTATTCGACCAACAGTCCCATTCGCCGGCAAGTTCGAGGATCGTCCCGCGCTTGCCGACCAGCCCCTTCTTGAACTGTCGCAGCCCCTGTTCGCCGACATCGCCGCCGAGGTCGTACCAGCGGGCTCCGGCCGTCGAAAGGTGGTCGACGATCCACCAGTGGAGCACGTACCCGGCGCGAAGCTCGAGGCCCTGTTCGCTGGTTGCTCCCCAGAGATAGGTCGCAGTGTCGCCGATCCGGCCGATCGCGGCGGCGGCGACGACGCGGTCGTCGTGGCGGGCGAATACGAGCTCCGGGCGGCACCGTGGCGGCAGGCGGTCGATGAGGTCCGGCAGGGTGGCGATGCCCGATCGATCGGCAAACGCCTTGCGGGCGATCATCCGGCGGTAGATCGCCATGAACTCGGCGAGCGCCGGTTCCCCTTGTTCCCGGCGGACCGCAAGACCGTGCGCCTCGGCCTTGCGCAGATTGTAGCGCCACCGCTGGTCGAGGCTGGCGCGCTGCTCGTCGGGGTTCAACGACAGATCGACCAGGTAGCGGCACGCATCGCCATACGGGCGCCGGCGCCGGAATCCGTGGCGGGCGAGGCCCATCGTCACCGGTCCGGCGGCGTCGGCATCCGGCGGCGGAAGCATGCTCACCAGGAGCTTGCGCTTGTCGGCATACTCCTGCTTCACGGCGCGCAGCGTGAAGTCCAGGACGGCCGGATCGGGCATGCCGCCCGCCAGCCGCCAGACCGGCCCGAACTTGGCGTAGGCGAGCCCCCGGTCCAGCACCGGCAGCTTGAGCAGAACCATCTGGACGGCGGCTACAGGCATGCCGGCGCGGGTGACCAGCAGGCGGCTCAGCCGCGATGCGCCCCACAGCGGCTCCGCCCAAGCCGCTGTCTGCTCGTAGCGGGCGTCGGCAAAGGCCTGGAGCATGCGGTCCCAGGTGCCGCCGTCGAGGGTGTCGACGGTGGCGACCAGCGGCGCCGCCGGCGAGGAGACCGCGGGGCTATCGTTTCGCTGAAGCATGTTTCCAACCGGAACGGGCCCTGGAACCGGGAACCAGGTTCAACAGCCGGTGCATGCCCGGCAGATGGCGGAGGAACAGTGCCAGCGCGGGAGCGGGATCGGACACCGACCAGGTCATGTGGACGTCGGCGCGGAGGAGCGTCAGGGCTGCCCGCGCGAACCAGACGGCCGCCTCCGCCGGACCAACGTCGCCATTGGCCAGCGCTGCCGCGAGGCCGCGCAGGTCCCCGTACGTCCAGGCATAGCGGAACGACCGCGGAACTATGCTTCTGCCGGCATCCCCGGTCCTGCCCTGTGCGAGGCTCACGGCAAGACCGGTAAGGTCGAGGCCGGCGGCCTCGGGCACGGCATGACTGCCGGCGATGCGGGGATTGAGCTCGAGCAGGCAGCTGGTGCCGGCCGCCTCGTCGACGATGAACTGGGTCAGCCCGATGCCAGTGTAGTTCAGCGCCGCGACAAGGGTTGCCGTGTCGCGGGACAGGCCGGGCGAGGGCGCACAGGTGACGCCCTCTACGGCAAGCCCGGTGCCATCGCTGGCATCGGTCCTGATGATGGCGGTCTCGAGGCTGCGGACGACGCGCCCGTCCAAGGCGGCGAAGTAGACATTGCGGCGGGGACCGTGCGCCATCCGCTGCAGCAGCAGCGCCTCCTGTTCCTGCGGCCAGGCCGGCAGGAGGCGCTTCTGTTCGGCCGGGTCGCGGACGATCAGCGCCTTGCGGCCGCACAGCCGGTTGACGGGACCTATGGGGCGGATGACCAGTGGATAGCCGAGGTCGCGCGCGGCGAGCACCAGCTCGTCATGGGTCTGGACGGTACAGAACGGTTCGACGGCGATGCCGTTGGCGACGGCAAGGCTCAGGAGCGCCCGCTTGTCGACGCAGGTCCTGACGATGTCCGGCCGCGGAGAGGCGATCGCGACGCGGGGAACCAGGTATTCCCCGTATGCGGCGCAGAACATCACGCATTCCTCGCTCACCGGGAAGATGACGGTGATGTCGCGGCGCCGGTCGAGCAGCTCTGTCAGCGCACGCAGCATCGCCTGCGGTGCCGCCGTTACCGACGGGTGCTGCCAGACTTCATCGATGAACCGGGAGTATTCGGCGCCGCCTTCGCCGCCGGCACCGAGTACGGTGCGATAGCCGGTACGGCTCAGGGCCCGCACCATGACGATGGCCGGACGGTAGTTGCCGAGCAGAAGGACGGCCTCACGCGCGCCGGCGGCGTCGCCGCTCCTGGCGCGCCGCAGCCTGGACAGCAAGCCGGTCTCCGCCGTCATGGCCTGGTCGATCCCGGTCCGGACGCGGTGGCCGGCCGTTGCAGTGACCGGTACGGGTTGCCCCGGCATAGCCGCCACGACAGGTCGACATGGTAGAGCGCCCACATCCACAACCCGAAGAACTTGGCGCCGTCCTCTGCCAGCAGCCGCAGCGGCCGGTCGCTGTGGATGACCTGGTCGATGACGACGCTCAGCCCGAGGCAGCCGCAGGCGGACAGGAACAACGCCGGCAGGTGGGACAGAAGCTGGCGGTAAAACAGGAGAAGGTAGAGAAACCCGGCGAGGCCGTACGCGGCATAGGCGACGCGCTCGGTCAGGCCGAATGCCGGCAGCACGTATTCGTGCAGCATCAGCATGTCGTCGAGCGCGAACAGGCCGGTGAACACGCCTGCATAGGCGAGCATGAAGACCGACCACGGAGCCGCCATCCCAATCAGGACGAGCGACGCGAAGAGGCAGACTGCGGCAGCGGCCGTCCACACCAGTACGCCGAGGTTGGAAACGAACCCGAAGTGGGCCTGGCAGCAGGGATCCGCCAGCGCGGCGACGGCCAGCGGGTCGCGCAGCAGCTCGTCGGCGGGCACCCACGGCTGCAGCCATGTGGCGGCGACGACGAGCGCCGGCGGGATGACCGCGAGCGCCGGAACGAGCCACGCCGGCTGTGCGCTGCGCCGGGCGGCGGGAAAGCGTGATGCGATCCGTTCGGGAGTGGCCGCGTCATCCATCGTCGCGACCCCGACCGCCAGATGGATCCGGTCCAATGCGCGACGCAGACAGGCTGCCGACCATGCGGCGGGAGATGCGGATGAGGCCGCGGGCAGGCCCTGCCAGCCGTGCATCGGCCCGGACACGCCGCTTCAGTTCGATCCAGCCAGTCCTTGCCGCGGCGGCCATGCGGCCCTTGATCGTCAGCGGAACGAGCGCGTGTCCGATGGCAAGCTCGGTGTCCGCCCAGTCGAACTTGTAGGCCTCGTCGCCGAGAGTGAAGTCGAAGGTCGTGAAGCCCTGATCGATGCTCCACTCGAGGAGGCGGTTGAGCAGGATCGCCCCGGCCGAGCAGTTGTGGAAAACATCGGGCCGATACGTCGGTATGACGTAGTAGAAGCGCCTGGCGTGGATCAGGCCGAACCCCGCCGCCGCCGGGGTATCGCCGGCATACAGCGTGAACACCGGCGTCGCGGGAATTGCTGCCGGGTCGGCGACGAGAGCTGCAAAGAACCTCTGCACGTCGGGTCGCGAGAAGATGTTCCGACCGCCGATCTCGTCGAGCTGCGCCGACTTCAGACGCAGGATGTCCTCGATGATCCGCACGCGCTCGCACACATCGGTGTGGAACACCAGGCGGACCTCGCCGTGACGGGCGAGACGCTTTTCCTTCTCACGCAGGCGGCGGCGCGATTTCGCGCTGCGCTTGCCGGCGTGGTAGTCCTCCCAGGGCGCGACCAGTTCCGCACTGTACGCGGAGCAGGTGTGCGGCTGGCTGTTGAGGGCAAAGAAGGGGTTCGCCGCATCGCCGATCGTCTCGACCTGCTTGGCGAGGTGGAGGTAGTCGACCGGGGGGGCCAGCGCGAGCACGTTCGGCCAGAGTGTCATGAGGGCCGTCTGGTCGAGGCGTTCGGCGAAGCCGGCCTCGATCAGCGGGGCAGTGTAGTCGCTCACGTCCTGAGCCAGCCAGACCAGGCGGCGCGTGAACCGGCCCGACTCTACCCCGAGCGGCAACAGGAGCACCGTGTCGCCGGGCGAGGTTTCGGCGACACAGATGAACGGGGCGACGGAGCCGGCGCCCACGTGTTCCAGCCATGCCGATACGAACTCGTAGCGCTGGAACGGATGTCCGAGCGCCCGTTCCTGGAACTCGCGCCACAGCGGAGCGACCGTCGCCAGCGTGTCGTGGCGGGTGATCGTGACGGTCAGGTCCGGCTGTCCGGACCCGCTGCCGGCCGGTTCGGACGCCGTCGAGGGCAGGGTGACAGTCCGGCGTTCGATTGAGGTCCTCGTTCCGTCGACGCGGGCAACCGCGATCGTGCCGTAGTGGTACGGCGGCGACTGGTGGTGATGGGCCGTGATGTGCCGCAATGGCATGGGTGAGGTTGCTCCGCTGTCAACGCCCCTGGTACCGGTCCCGCGGGCGTGCCGCCATCTCGTATCGTCGCCCGTTTGGGGAACCGAGCAGATGCCGTAGCTGATATCAGCAAGGAGCGTGCCAGCCCCCGGCACGGGCGAACGGGGGAGCGGCGACCGGTCAGACGTAGACGACGGAGCAGCGGGAATTGTGGGCGCAGCGGCGCCGTTCAATGCCGTCGGGGGGTGGATCGTTGCGCCGGCGGCGGCAGGGACCGACATAGCCGTCGGTGCAGATGAACGGTCGCGGCGCATCCAGCACGCTGCGGATGCGTTCGTAGAGGTCGGCAGCGCTCACCGGCTTGCACAGGAATTCGTCGACGCCGCTGTTGCGGGCCCGTGTCACGGTCGCCAGATCGGCGGAACCCGAGACCATGATGACCGGCACCCGCCGGTTGCGGTTGTTCGGTTCGCGGCGCAGCAGGTGGACGAAGTCGATGCCGTTCACCGGGGCGATGTTGTGGTCGAGGAGAACGATGTCGACAGGGTGCTTCCGCAACGCTTCGAGGGCATCCCTGGTGTTTTCAACCACGTGGATGGTCCCGATGCGCCAGGAGTGCAGCATCGACGTGAGAATCGCGGCCATGTGCGGGTGATCCTCGACCACCAGCACCGCGAGATCCTCAAGGTCGGTCTTCATGTCGTCCATCGGGACAGAATCCATCCGGGCAATGCGTCTCCGACAGCTTGTAGCGACGGGCGATTGAGAATCGGTTAGGACAGGAGGCAATCGTTTCCGTGAGGGCCGGTCTCCCTCAGGTTCCCTGGATCGGCCCGATGCTTCACCCGATCGCGCCGTCCAGGAACAAGAAGAGAACGAAACAATCGCGCGCGCATTGATTTCCTCTTGCGGAAGAGAACAAACCGTGTACAATTGTTCGCACATTGCACCCCAATGGCGCGTATGGAATAAGGAGCGGGACCCATGGCCACCAACTCGCTGCGCCTCGTAGAGGACGATCGGATGGACAAGCGCAAGGCTCTCGACGCCGCCCTCGGGCAGATCGAGCGTGCATTCGGCAAGGGGTCCGTCATGCGGCTCGGCAAGCAGGGCCAGGAGGTCGAGATCGAGACGGTGTCCACCGGGTCGCTCGGGCTGGACATTGCACTGGGAATCGGCGGCCTGCCGCGTGGGCGCGTCATCGAGATCTTCGGCCCCGAATCGTCGGGCAAGACTACCCTGGCGCTGCACTGCATCGCCGAATCGCAGAAGCGGGGCGGCATCTGTGCCTTCGTCGATGCCGAGCATGCGCTCGATCCCGCCTACGCCCGCAAGCTGGGCGTCGATCTCGACGAGCTGCTGATCTCGCAGCCGGACACCGGTGAGCAGGCGCTGGAAATCGCCGA
>CAZKCM010000014.1:0-65155 GCA_964551315.1 uncultured Rhodospirillaceae bacterium
GGCTGGAAACCCAAAATCTCGCTCCGAAACGGAATCAAACAAACCTACGAATGGTATCTGGAGAACTTGACGGAGGCCCGAGGGCATGCGGGCGGTGATCGTCAGCGACTTCGGTGACGTCACCGGCGGGGCCGCAAAGGTGGCCATTCTCAGCGCCCGCGGTCTCGCTGAGCGCGGGGTCAAAGTCATGTTTCTTTGCGCGATTCCGCCGATCGATCCGTTGCTCTCCCACGGCAACATCGAGGTCCGTTGCCTCGATCTCCGGAACGTCTGGGAGCGGTCGTCACGCCTCGCGGCGATGAAGCAGGGCATCTGGAACGCCGAGGCGGCCCGCCGGATGACGGCGGCACTGCGCGCCGTCGGTCGGGAAGACGCGATCGTGCACTTCCACCAGTGGACGAAGTCCTTCAGCCCGAGCGCCATCGCCGCGGCGGGGAGGGCAGGTCACGCCGTGGCCATCAGCCTGCACGACTACTTTGCCGTCTGCCCGAACGGTGCCTATTACCATTTCGGACATCAGGTGCCGTGCCGGGTGGAGCCCCTCTCGCCGGCTTGCATCGGCACGAACTGCGACGCCCGCAGCTATGCGCACAAGCTCGTCCGTGTCTGCCGCCAGGGTGCGATCCGATGGGCGCTGGAGCGGGTGGCATCTCCGCTCAACGCGATCCACGTTTCCGCCTTCGCCAAGCGGGTCGCGGAGCCGCTTCTGCCCAGAGGGGTGCGCAGCTTCGTCGTTCCGAACCCCGTCGACGCCAAGTGGCGGCCGGCCGTCGAGGCCAGCCGGAACAGGAGCTATCTCTTTGTCGGCCGCCTGACGCCGGAGAAGGGCTGCGTCCAGGCCGCGAAGGCGGCGCGCGCCGCGGGCGTGCCGATCACCTTCCTCGGAAGCGGCCCGGCGGAGCCGGCCATTCGCGCGGCCTGCCCCGAAGCGCGCATCGTGCCATGGGGATCGGCCGATGCGGTGGCGGAGGCGCTTGCCTCGGCGCGGGCCTTGTTGTTCCCGTCCCTGTGGTTCGAAACCAGCGGCCTGGTGGTGGCCGAGGCCCTCGCCCGCGGCGTGCCTGCCGTCGTCAGCCGCGCAACCGCGGCGGCGGACCTGATCGCGGACGGACGGTCCGGGCTGCTGGTCGATCCGGGCGACGTGGACGGCCTGCGGGCCTGCGTCGAGCGACTCCGAGACGATGTTCTCGTCGATCGGATGGGGCAGGCCGCCTACGAGTCCTACTGGCGAGATCCCCCCGATCGCGCGCGTCACGCGGAGACGCTGCTGCGCGTCTACCGGGAAATCTTGCGGCGACCGGTCGCGCGGCCGGCGCGGCATCGTCGCGCCGCCGTCGGAACCACGGGCATCGAGACCGCGGGGGAACCATGAAGGCAATCTACGCATACGAATTCGACGCAGGCGACATCAATGTCCAGTCCGGCCGCCCGTTCTCGGTCCTTCGGGAGATGACACGGCACGGTACGACGATCTTTCCGGCATTTCCCTTAAGTCTCGGGTCGCGGCACCTCTTCCTGTGGAAGCGGATCCGCTACAGGATGAGCGGCAAGGTCTATCGCCCGGACCGGGAGCCGATGCTCCTGCGGGCTCTTGCGCGCCAGATCGAACGGCGGGTGCGCGGCGTTCCTGCCGACTTCCTGTTTGCGCCCGGCTCGCACGCGATCGCAGAACTCGATACGCCGCACCCGAAGATCTTCTGCGCCGACGCGACCTTCGCCAACGTGCTCGATTTCTACGACACCTTCACGAACTGCGCGCCGGAATTCGTGCGCCAGGGCCACGCGCAGGACCGCAAGGCCCTGGCAAACTGCGCGGCCGCCATCTATCCGTCCGACTGGGCGGCGGAGCGTGCGACCGGGTTCTACGGCGCGGATCCCGGCAAGGTCCACGTGATCCCGTTCGGCGCGAACATCGACGCGCCCGACGCCGAGACGGTACGCGGTTGGATCGATGCCCGCACCTTCGAGGCCCTGCGCCTCCTCTTCGTCGGCCGCGACTGGCGCCGGAAGGGCGGCGATCTCGTGCTGGAGGTCTGCGATCGGCTTCATCGTGCCGGGGTGCCTGTCCGGCTGGATATCGTCGGGATCGAGCGGCCTCCCGTCGACCTGCCGTCCTTTGCCCGTTCCCATGGTCTCCTCAACAAGAAGATTGCCGAGGACCGGCGCCGGCTCGAGGCGCTGTTCGCCCGGGCGCATTTCTTCTTCGTGCCCTCGCGCGCCGAGAACTACGGGATGGCGTTCTGCGAGGCTGCCGCCTTCGGTGTTCCGTCGGTGACCACGAATGTCGGCGGAATCCCGACGATCGTCCGGCACGGATGCACCGGCCTCACCCTCCCGCCGGACGGTCCGGCCGAGGCCTTCGCCGAAGCGATTGAGGCGTGGTTCCGAGACCCGGTCCGGTATCGCGAACTCGCCCGATCAAGCCGCGCGGACTACGAGAACCGTCTGAACTGGAACGCTTTCGGCAAGCGCTTTCTCGAGGTCGTCCGGCAGGTCATCGGATGAAGTCAGTTCTGCTCGGCCGGCGCTGAACGGCGCGGCCGTAGGGCGAGCGCGACGGCACCACCCAGGCTCGGCGAAACCGCTGCCGCAACAAGCAGAAAGGCATTTCCGCCGCCGGGCCACGCGGCGGCCGTTCCTGCGATCGCCGCTGACAGCGCACCCGTTGCGGCGGTGGCGAGAAGGACCTTCCGGCCGAGCCGGGGGAAGGCCAGTGCTGCGCAGGCGCCCGCGCCGAGACCGACCAGCGCGACGATCCAGCCGACAGGAACCCGGTATTCGAACGGCGGGACGAAGAGGGCATCGCGGTAACGGACCGGTCGCGTGGCGGTCGCGCCGTCGACGAAGATCGCCCCGCCCGCGTCGTCGTAGCGGGCGACGATGTGATGCAGGCCCGGACGCAACGCCCGGTTCGATGTTCTTCTCTCGAGGACGATGCCGTTGGGTCCGCTTCGCGGCGTGCGTACGCGCAGGACGACCTCGGCGCCTTCCTGGCCGACCGTGAAGTTCCGGAGCATCGTGTCCCGCGACATGCTGACGATGCGCGCCGGCCCGTGCTGGTCGGGATCGGCGCTCTGAAGGACCAGCTCCACGGTAAACGCGCGGCTCTCCGCGATCGCCTCGCAGACGGTCCGGGACATAGCCGGGGGCAGCGTCACGATCGGCACACCGGCTGCGCCGGAACCGAAGCGAAGCGGAGCATCTGCCGAGTGGCTGACCAGAACGGCGCCGGCCGCCATGCGCGGCGCGGCATTCCAGCCATTCGAACCCGCCGCCATCGCCCGTATCTCCGTATCCGGCAGGGCGCGCGGATAAATCGCGAACCCCTCTATGGCGCCGCGCCAGGGGCGGTTCCCGGTCAGCTCGTTTCCAAGAATGAGAGGGTATCTGCAGTCCCACCCGCCGATCCGCAACCCGAATTGCGAAAGGGCGGGAATCGCGGTGGCGAGCAACGATCCGGCGGCGAACAGTCCGACGAACAGCATCCGGCTCCCCTCTTGGTTCCGGCGAAGGAACCTGCCCAGGATCACCCCAAGGGCGGCCGCGACAACGGCGAGCGCAAGGTCGGACAGCCGCGGGTGGCGGGGCAGGACGGCCGCTTGGGCGATTTCCACGGCCGCGGCGATCGCGACCGCGACGGCGAATGCCCGGGCCGCGGGCGCGCCAACGCCCAGCCGGACCAGCCAGCCGTACAGGAGGAAGCCGATCGGCAGGAAAGCGAGGAGTCGCTCGGCCACGGTCTCCCAGATCGGCCAGCCGACCGACGGTCCGATGCCGGAGGCGAGTTCCCTGGTGAACTCGTTCCAGGATGTGGCGAGCGGCCCGATTGGCCACAGACTCAATAGGACGACCGAACCGGTCCAAAGTGCCAGGAGAATCATCGTCCGAATCGTTTTCCGGCCTTCGTCCGCGTCTCCGTCGCGTCTGGTGTTCATGCGCCCGCCGCCGATGGCCGTCGCGCCCCGTCTAAAGTTGGAGCTTCCGCCAAAGGCGCTGCCCCGGTTGCAGGAGCCGCTGGCGCAGGCCGGAGGGTGCCAGAAGCCTTCGGAAGCCGCTCCGGCCGCACAGAAAGGCGAGGCATTCGACCTTCGCTTTCGGGGCGAGGGAACTCCGTATCACCGCGCGGGCCAGCTGGAGCCGAAACTGCAGGCTGGCGGGCGAAAGCCGGTTCCGCGACCGAAAGCCGATCCATCGCGCCTGCTCGCGTCGGGACAGGGCAATCGACTGCCCGGCGTGCTCCCGTCCGAAGAACAGTTCGCGGTCGATGCGATGGAAGCGGCCTTGGAGGGACAGCTCGGCGAGGAGGACGCGATCCGACCCGTACCAGGGGAGGAGCAGCGGCGTCCGTTCGAGCGCGCTCCGCCGGAAGACGCCGAAGACGTCGAAGCAGGGCGGCGTGTTGCGGATGACGTCCTTGAACCGATCGACGGCGGTGCCGTCCGTCGCCATCGGCCGCTCGTTCGGACCGATCCGCAAACCGCCGCTTCGGTCACGATAGCGGCCGAAGCTTGCGACGTAGGGAAGCGGCTCGTCGAACTCGTCGATCAGCCGCACGCGGCTGTGGCACAGCACCAGTTCGGGGTCGCTCTCCAGGGCGTCGATACACGCCAGCAGGTAGTCCGGGTGGCAGACGTCGTCGGCGGCCGCCCATTTGAAGTACCGGCCTTCAGAGGCCCTGAAGGTGAAGTTGTAGTTCGCGACCGCGCCGATGTTCCGGTCCTGTCGGACATATCTTATGCGCCGGTCAATGGAGGCATAGTGCCGGCAGATGGCGGGGGTTTCATCCGTCGAGCAGTTGTCGCTGACGAGAATCGAAAACGCTCGGTATCTCTGGTCGAGCAACGATCCGAGCGTCTTCGCAAGGAAGCGCGCCCCGTTGAATACCGGCAAGCCGATGGTCAGGATCGGCTCGCCACGGCTCGATGGTCCAGGTGCGGCGGTCATGGCCGGACGGGTCCCGGATGGCGGCCGAGCAGCCCTTCGATCCATTCGCGCGGAACGACGAGCAGAACCAGATTGCCAATCAGCGATCGCTTCCGCCGGTAGGCCCACCCAAGGAGAACGGCATAGACCCGCAGGCGCTCGCCAGCGCGCAGCGGCACCCGCCGCGAGGACCGTACGTACTCGATCAGCCAGCGCCAGCAGGGCAGATAGATCCGGCCGCGCCAGGACGGATCGAACCATCGCTCTCTTTCCTTGAGAGAGGCGTTCGCCCTCAGGGAGGTCTGCGGATGGTCCCGGCGGAAGAACAGCGGCTCCGGCACCTGCCAGATCTGTCCGCGCAAGGCCAGTTCGCCGAGCAGGTTCTCGTCCGAGGCCGCATAGCGCCCAATGAGCGGCGTGCGGCGCAGCACGTCGGACCGAATCAGCCCGAACACGGCGTTGCATTCCAGCGGACCGCGGGCGAGAAGGGCCCGCAGCCGCTCCGCGGGCCGCTCGCTGCGCAGGTCGATGTTGTCAGCATATTCGGAGACCTCGCGTCCGAACTCATCGATGATCACGGTCCGGGGATAGGCCAGGACGACCTCCGGATGCCGGTCCAGGACGGTGACGCACCGTTCCAGATAGCTCGGTGCACAAACGTCATCATGCGCACACCATTTGAAGTAGGTGCCGGAGGACAGCTCGAAGCAGCGGTTGTAGTTTATGGCCGCGCCCAGGTTGCGGTCGCTTCGAACGTACTTCACCCGCGGGTCACGGTCCGCGTATCGGCGACAGATCGCCTCGGTCCCGTCCGTCGAGCCGTTGTCGCGGATGATCAGCTCGAAATCCTCGTAGGTCTGGGCCAGGAGCGATCGGATGGCCTCGTCCAGGAACCTTTCACCGTTGAAGACGGGAAGCCCGAGGCTCACGGTTGGTTTCTCTCGGATCATGATTCGGCGGCCTCCGTTTTCCGTTGCTACGGTCACCTAGGCCGGCGCTCGGCTCATGCTTGCCCCTGAGAACTCGCGGGCCGCGGCGGATCGCCCAGCCGCCACTCGCGAACGCGGCCCGAGGCGCCAGCCTGGGCGGGGCGCTCTCCGGCCGTAGCGCCCGCCGCTCCGGCATCCGGGGCGCCCGGCCGGCCGAACGCATCCCGCAGCGGGATTGCCCAAGCGGCCGTGCGTCTCTCTATGCTCGCGTTCAGGCCGATCAGCAGCCCGCAGGCCATCCAGACCCCCATGCTGCTGAGGTTCGGGTTGGAGATGGTATGGGCGAACAGGTACCCGATCAGAAGCCATTGCAGCGGGATCAGGGTCAGGTTGGGATCCGGCTCGATTCGCGGACCGCGGTAGCGCCTGATGCGCATGAACAGGAACGCCCCTAACACCAAGAAGCCGGCAATGCCGGTGTTCGACAGAACGGTCATCACCGCGCTGCTCGGCTTGTGGCTTCCGAGACCGAGGCCGAGGCCGCCGGTCTCGAACAGGATGTCGACTGCCATGAGGTCGGTCGAGGTGCGCGCCGTGAACGAGCCGGTCTGATCCTTCTCGTAGACGGCACGGGTGAGGACCTGGTTCACGGTTTCCCAGTTGGCGCTGAGATAAAGCACGATCCCGAAGACGGTGGCGGCGAGCAACCCGACCGCCGCGAAGTCGCCGAGCTGGAGCCCGGTCCGCGTGCGGCGGACCCGGACATGAGCGCCGAGCAGATCCTTCGCTGCAACGGCAAAGAAGAGCGCCATCGCGGCGAAGGCGGTCGTCGCCGTCGATGCGGCCATCACGACCAGGCAGGTCAGCACGAAGGCCATCGAGAAGACCCGCGAGCCGGACCTCAGCTTGTATCGCTTCCAGGCGTAGAGCAGGAATCCCGCGAAGGCGAATCCGACGCCCGAGGGTTCGGAGAACGAACCGCTTGCCCGCAATATCGAGCCGCCCGTCACCTGGCCCCAGGCCCCGGAATGGGCGTCGGAATGAAAGAACCAGTCGGGAAAGTAGACCCCGCCGTAGAAGGCGGCCATTTCCCAGAAGACGGCGCCGGCGGCCACCAGACCCCCCACGGTGACGGCGCGATTCGCGATCCGGGCCGCCATCTCGTACTCCATCCGCATGAGCTGATGGGCCATCGCGTAAATGAGAAGGATGTGGAACGCGAGATAGAAGAGTTGCGTGAAGTTCTCGCGCGCGAGGTGATAGGGCTGGGCCAGATTCAAGTTGAATCCCATCGTCCCGGTGACGACGTCGACCTTCCCCTGAAACGAGCTCAACGCGATCCACAGGACGACGATGTCGATGGCGAAGAACAGCAGCAGCGGATAGAGATCCTCGAGGATCTTCCGGTTCAGGCCGCGCTTCCCGAGCACGAGCTCGACCGCGCAGCGCCCGATCATGAGGTTGCCGTAGAAGAAGGCGGCGGACACGCCGAACGATCCGGCGATGAGAACGGCAACGTCCGGCAGCATCATGTAGATGAAGAGCACGACGAAGCTGTGCCGCCACGGCAGCAGCACCAGCAGCAGCGAAAGGGGAATGAGGAGCAGGCCCGGCGTCGTCACGGCGTACCTCGGCCGGCGAAGCGATGCCGATGGGCGGAGGTCATGAGTCCGCTCCGGTCGCGGGCCTCCGCGTCGCGGCTGTCATTGCAAGATCGAGGATCTCGCGGGCGATGCGTCGGTCGAGAACGAGAACGCAAGCGGCATAGACGATCACGCCGACGGCGACTTCGGAAACCAGCAGGGCGGCATTGTTCAGCGTCCCATCCATGGCCGAGCGCCAGCCGATCACGGCGGCGGTCATTACGACGGCCGCGCCCAGCGCGGGCAGGCCACCCCGAAGCAGGGTGACGAGCCGCAACCCGGTCAGGCGGTGCGTCAGATGAGCGGTGAGCGGCAAGACCAGCAGGGCCTGGACCAGCATGCACCAGGCGACCGCTTCCACGCCCCGCCGGGCGAAGGCGAGCAGCATCAGCGCGAGCAGGATGACTCCCAGGAACTGCGGCGCCAGCTGCATCATGGGTCGCCCCAATCCGCGCATCGCGGCACCGTAGAGGATGGTAAGGGACCACACCCCTCCCAGAAGGGCGAGGATCTGCGTGACGCGGACGCTTCCGGCCCACTGCTCGCCGAAGAGCAGTGGGATCAGGTCCGGAGCGACCGCGGCGAAGCCCAGATAGCTCGGCAGGCCGACCAGGGCACTGAAGCGGACTCCGCCGAGCAGCGCGGTCCGTACTTGGACCAGATCCGTTTGCATTCTCGAGAACGCCGGCATCGCCGTATTGGCCAGCGGCACGAGCAGGCTGAGCCGGAGAACCTCGATCAACCGCCATCCCATATGGAAGAAGCCGAGTGCGGCGGGGCCGAGCCAGGCACCGACGACGATTCGGATCAACTGCTGCTCGGCGAGCACGACAAGCTTCAGCCCGATGATCTGACTCCCGAATGCCAAGAGGTCGCGCAGATGGCGGAGCGAGACGCCGGAGTGCGGGCGCCAGCCGCTGGTCAGCCACAGGCTCAGAACGATGACGCCCTGCTGGGTAAGCTGAAGCCCCACCAGGCTCCACGGTCCAAAGCCGCTCAATGCCATGCCGATTCCCACCGCGCCGCCGAGGGTGAGGCCAAGGATCGTGCGCAGCATGAGCAGGTCGAACCGCATGTTGCGCATGAGCAAGGCCAGGGGAACGGCGGACAAGGCGTGCAGCAACGGCAGGACACTGAGCCATCGAATCATCCGGGCGACGAGCGGCTCGCCGAAGGCCGCCGCAATTCCGTCGGCGAAGAGCTGCGCGAGGATGGCGAGGGTCGCCCCCAACCCGACGAGCAGCCAAAAGACGCTGTCGATATGGGCCGGTTCGAGCCGTTGCCTCTGGACCAGCGCCTCCGCCAGGCCGCCGACGATAAGGACCTCGGAGACCGCGGCGATCACCATCGCCATCGCCATTAGGCCGTAGGCCTTAGGGCCGAGGAAGATCGCCAGAAGCGCGAAGGTCGCGAATCCGATGATCTGACCGCTCCAGCTCCCGGCCGTTGACCAGACCACGCCCTTTACGAAGGATGCCTTGCTAACCACCTTGCCGAGCTCGGCCAAGCACCGATGTGGAGACGGATGTTCAGGAGTGCGACGACGCCTTCGCCGTCCGCTGCCCCGATCTCCTCGAGACCCGGCGATGATCCATCATCCGCACCCGTGGCGGCAATTACCTCTTATGGGTATGTCGCCTGCGCCTGTGACATGCCGCGTTCCGGGTGGTGTACTGGCGTGGCCGGACAAGGGGGGCGAGCCGGTCACAGGAGCGATCGCGCGCATGTCCGAATACGAACTCGACACGCCGGTGGTGTTCAGCATCTTCAACCGCCCGGCGCACACCAGGACGGTGTTCGACATTATCGCCGCGGCGCGGCCCAAGAAGCTTTTCATCATCGCGGACGGGCCGCGGCCCGGCCATCCCACGGACGCCGAGCGGTGTCGGCTGGCCCGTGCGGCCGTCGAGAAGGTGACTTGGCCCTGCGACGTCCGGATGGACGCGGCCGACGCGAACATGGGGTGTCGGGACCGGATGCTCAGCGGATCCGATTGGGTGTTCGGGCAGGTGGAGGAAGCCATATTCCTCGAGGACGACACCGTGCCGCATCCCGACTTCTTCCGTTTCTGCGAGGAGCTCCTGCGGCGTTACCGGGACGACCGCCGCGTCATGTCCATCACCGGCTTGTGCCTGCGGCCGCTTTCGGTATCCGCATATAGCTACGGGTTCTCGACCCTCGCCTGTGGGTGGGGGAGGGCCTGCTGGCGGCGAAGCTGGGAAGCCTTCGACCCGACGATGAGCCTGTGGCCCGAGGTGCGCGACAACGGCCTGCTGTCCCAGGTCTTTCCCGATCGCGCTCAAGCTGCGTACTGGCATCAGATCATGGAGTCGACCTATCGCGGACGGTTCGATTCCTGGGGCTATCCGTTCATCCTGTCCTGTTGGCTGCTGGGCGGTCTGACGGCGATGCCCGGGCGGAACCTGGTGCGCAACATTGGTTTCGGCGCCGACTCGACCCATACGAAATTGGGTGGCGGGCTCGACAAGCTCACCCTCGAGGGCATCGACTTCCCGCTGCGGCATCCGCCGATCGTCACCCGCGACTACGCCTATGACGAATACGCCTTCCGGCGGTTCATCAGGCGGAAGTCCCTGCCGTCCCGGCTCGTCAACAAGGCCAGGCGGATTCTCGACGAGCGCCGCTTTCAGGGCGGGCGTGCCGAGCTCCTTCACGGCCGGAGCCTCTTTTGAACGGCCGGTCCGGGATGCAGGCTTGCATGACCGATCGAACCGCTCAAAGCAGGTCTGTGGCGGCGCCGACACTGGACGACTATCTCTGGGTGCATCGGCGGCGGTTCGGCGATGGCGGGCTGGTCTTGGCCGACCCGTGGCGGCCTAAGGTCACCCTCGTCACCGTCACCTTCAACGCGCGGCCGACCCTCGAGCGGACCATCGCCAGCGTCCAGGGTCAGTCCTTTCCAAGCATTGAGCATGTCGTCGTGGATGGCGGGTCGACCGACGGGACGATCGAGCTTTTGAGGGATCGCCTCAGACCGTCCGACTATTGGGTCAGCGAAGTGGATCGTGGCATCAGCGACGCCTTCAACAAGGGCGTCGCCCTCGCCGCCGGCGACTACATCCAGTTCGTCAATGCCGACGACTGGCTGTCGCCGGAGCAGGTTTCGGTCGCGGTGCGCGGCCTGGAGGAGACGGGCGCCGATTTCGTGTTCGGCGACCTGATCTTCTATCAGGACGGTCGTCCCAGCTTCCTCTACCTCGGCGAGGCGAGCTACGGAGCGGTCATTCGCCGTCGCATGCCGGCGCTGAATCACCCGACCGTGCTGGTCCGCCGGACGGCGTTCGAGCGGATCGGCCTGTTCGATCTCCGCTATCGTTGCGCCATGGATTACGACTGGTTCCTTCGCCTGCATCTGGCCGGGGGGCGCGGCGTCCATCTGCCGGGCCTGGTCGGCCACATGACGCATGACGGCGTTTCCAACATCCAATACGTCCGCACGATTTGCGAGGTCGAGGCCATCGCCGTGGCGCATGGTCGCACCCCCGGCCTGGCGCGGACCGAGGCAATCTTCCGCATCGCCAAGACGGCGGTGTCACAGCGTGTGAAGCAGGTGGCCGCGCCGCTCTATCCGCTGATCCGCAGCAAGATCAACCGGTCATACGTGCCCGCCCCGGCGGCCCTCGGCCGGCGCCGCGGGGCGCCGCCGTTCAGCTGAGGTAGATCTCTTCCGTCCGGTCGATCATGCGCGGCAGGGAGAACCGGGCCGAACGCTGCCGCGCCCGCAGTCCCATGGCGGCCCGAAGGCCCGGGTCGTCGACGAGTTCGGTCAGCCGGTTCGCTAGGGCTTCGACGTCCTCGTGCGGAACCACGAATCCGTTGACGCCGTCCTCGATTGCCTCCGAGACTCCGCCCACCGGGGTGCAGACGACCGGCAGGCCGGCATCGAGGGCTTCGAGCAGGAGGTATGAGAATCCTTCATACCGGCTTGGCATGGCCAGGATGTCGAACGCCGGCAGCCAGTCGCGGGCCGGCGCCTCGCCGAGCCAGGAAAATGCGTCGGCGATGCGGAGACGCCGGGCGAGGGCGACGAGATCGCTGCGGAGCGGGCCGTCGCCGATCACGACGACGTGAATCCTCCGGCGCCGCTCGATGATGCGCGATGCGGCCTCCACGACCAGCTCCGGGGCCTTTTGCCCATCCAGCCGGCCGACGAAGCCGATGGTGATCGCATCCGCGGTCGGCGCCAGGCGCTCGCCGGCCTCTATGTGCAGGGAAGGGTCACGCGGCGACAGACCGGGCGGTACGAGGAGCAGCTTGTCCGGTCGGATCCCGAGTCCGAGGGCGTGCCGTCTTTCGAGTTCCGACACACAGATGACGTTGTCCGACAGCAATGACAGGCCGCGTTCCACGCAGCGATACAGGGTTCGTCGAAGGGCGGTCATCCGCGGGGACATGGTCACGAAAGCGTGCGGCGTATAAAGGCATTTGCCGGAGACGAAGGGAGCCAGGAGACGGCCGTAGGCGCCGCCCTTGGAACTGTGCCCGTGAATCACGTCGAACGGCCCCCATCGACGCATGTATCGCGCCAGCGCATACAGGATTCCAATGTCGGACCAGTGCGGTTCCCGGCGCATGGCGAAGGCCCTGCACCGGGTGCCGGGCATGCGCTCGATCTTGCGCAGCAGGCTTGAGTCCGTACGGTCGAACGAGTGGAGCAGGTGGACCTCGTGCCCGCGGCTGGTCATGCCCTCGACGAGGTCCACGAGATGGCGCCCGACCCCGCAGCGGACGGTCTCGGCGATGCAGCAGATCCGCAGATGGCGCACGGGCCTACGATCCGTCACTGCGACAGGTAGTTCTTCAAATATCCGTGCGGGATGTCCCCGAAGCCGTAACGGGCGTGGCGCGTCAGGTCGACCTGCGACAGGACGATACTGGTCATCGGCGCCTCGGCCATGGCCAGCTTCTTCAGGGCGCTGGCGACGATCGAGCGCGGCGTTCGCCCCCATCGGACCGTCAGCAGCGTGGTGTCCGCAATAGCCGACAGCACGATGGGGTCGGTGACCAGCGTGACCGGCGGCGCGTCGAGGATCACCAGGTCGCTCAATTCGGCGGCGACCTTGATCAGCTTGTCCATGCCCTGGGACACCAGCAGCTCGATCGCGTGGGCGCTGCTGCGACCGGCGGGAATGACCAGCATGCCCGACCGCTCGTCGACCTGAAGAACGTCCTTGATCGTCCTCTCGCCCGCCAGGACTTGCGCCAAGCCGCTGCGGCCGTCGATGCCGAGATGCGCCGCTATGCTGGGGCGGCGGAGGTCGCACTCGATCAGCATCACCCGCTGGCCCGACGCGGCGCTGATCCGCCCGAGGGTCAAGGACAGCTCGGTCTTGCCCTCGCCCGGCAGCGCCGAGGTGACGAGGACGACCTGGGATCGGTGGTGCGTTCGAACGCCCTGGATCCGAGTCCGTATCAGCCGGATCGACTCGGTGTAGGCGGACAGCGGGCTCTGCAGGGCGTAGCCGGACGGATTCTTGCGTCCGATGCCGCGGGTCTTCACCAGCGGAACCATCCCTATGACCGGGACCCCGAAGGCCTTCTCCACTTGCTCCGCGTTGTGGAAGCCCTTCTGCAGCATCTCCTTGGCGATCACGATGGCGAGGCTCACCAGCAGCGACCCCACGGTGGCGAGCGCGAGAAGGATCCGGCGCTGCGGGTAGGACGGCCAGGAAGGTGGCTCGGCGTGCGACAGGATACGGGCGTCGGGCTGCAGCAGATCGAGCTGAATGGTCGTCCGATCCAGGCTTCCGACGAAGGTATCGAACAACGACTGGGCAGCGGCGGCTTCGCTCCGCAACTGGGTCAGCTCGACCTGCTTGCGGTAGGCCTCGAGATAGAGCTGCTCAAGCATCTCGACCCGGGCCGCCAGGGCTCGCTCCTGCTGCCCGGACACTCGGGCCTCGCCCTCCATTTCGGCCATGGCGCGGTCGAGCTCCATCTGCAGCCGGGCCTTGAGCTCGCGGAGCTCCGCCTCCGCCTGGACCACCGCCGGATAGGTGGCGCGGTATGTGCTCCGCAGCTGCGCCAAGCGGCTCTCCGCGACCGCCTCCTGCTCGCGCAGGGTCTGGATCAGAGCGGAGCCGACCGGCGCCGAGGACGGATCCCCGGACGCACCGGTCGCCATGTCCCGGGTTTCGGTGATGCGGGCCTGGGCTTTCAGGAGGGTCGTTCTCGTCTTGATCAGCTCGTCTCGCAGATTCGACAGATGTTTGGTGAGCGGATTGCCGTCGCCGAAGTTCACGAGCGAGTTCTGCACCTCGAACTCGAGAACTCTGTTCTCGGCTTTCTGGACGCGGTCGCGGAGCTCGCCGATCTTGTTTTCGAGCCAGACGGCGCCGCGTTCCGCCGCTTCGTACTTGGCTTCGAGCTGTCCCGCCAGATAGAGCTCGGCGAACGCGTTGACGATGCGTGCCGCCTTTTCCGGTTCCTCGGACTCGAAGCGTAGCTGAATGGTGTAGGACTGGCCGTCGTTGACGACCGTCAGGCCATTCCGGACCCGGCTGGTGACCGCGGCCAGCAGGGACTCCGTGCTCTCGTGCGGCTCCTCCTCCGAAGAGGTCGGAAGACGGTCGCGAAGGGCCTGCGGCAACCATCCGATGGTGCCGAGACGCTCTATCAGACCGGGCTCTTGCGGTCGCAGCAGAGGGTTGAATTCCGGGTCTTCCATCAGGCCGAGTTCCTGCACCACGCGTCGTGCCAGAGAACGCGACCGCAGGATGTCGACCTCGCTGCGGATGACCGTATCGGTCGCTGCCCGGTCGGCGACGATCGGGTCGATGTCGAGGATGTCGGCCCGCCTTATGTCCAGCACGATGACCGCTTCGGCCGTGTAGAGCGGGGTGAGGCTTCCGATGTAGAGGTAGCCGAGCGTGACAAGGATGGACGTCACGAATGCGATCAGGAACTTGTGACGCCACACCGTCCGGAAGAGCTTGCGGATGTCGAGGTCGTCCGAGTCGGATGTTGACGTCGTGATGATCGCGGGAAAGTGCTGAGGCGGCGTCAGGGGGGTCATGGCGATTGCTGTGTCCTTCCTGAACGGATGAAAGGAGCGCCGAACATCCTCCCGTCCGGCTCGACGAATGGCTCGGAAGCACCGTCGCTCCCATCGTGTCTCGTCCGGCGGGGCGATCCCGTGCACCAGCTAGGCTGTGCCGAGACCCCATGCATACCCGACGCCTGCACTGCGGTTGGGAGCCGGTTGTACTGGGCGGCCCAGACGGCGCGGCGCGCACGCCGTTTCCGGACCGCGCCGTGCCGTTCACTAAAGCCGCACTTCTTTCCCGCCTCCTGGCCCAGCTTTTATCCCGTTGCGTCCGGTCCTCGACCATCGGCCCGCCACCGGATGTGTCGCGGCCTTATCGAGCGGTCGCACCTCAAAGGTTAGTGGAGACGCGACACGTCCCGAAGGATGCAGTCGAGGTATCGCCTATGGCAAAAGCGGATGTCGGGGCTGAGAGCGCTGGCCCGTGAGAAGTTCCGCCGTTGCTAATAAGGATAGAGGATTTGCGCCGTCAGGGAGGTGGCATCGTAGTGGATGTCGCTGCCCGGTCCGGGCGTGACGGCGAAGTCGAGGATCGTGCCTTTGCTGACCTGGAGGCGCAGGTCGTACTCAAGCTCGGATCGGCGGTCGCCGCTTCCCAGATCAGCGGAAAAGACCTCCGCACCACCGACGAGAATCCGCGCCTGGGATCCGTCGCCGCGGCTGCTGGACCGTCTGATCGAGCCGACGATGCGAACGGTGCCGTCAACCGGGCTCTTCCAGCGCCGTACCGCCCAGACGGCACCGGCTTCCGTCGCGGATGGATGAGCGACGTCGAGGGCCAGGGACAACTCGCCGAACTCGTCGTCCGTCCAGTGGTGCCCCCATTCCGTATGGTCCCACGCGAGCTGCTCGAAATCGTCGTCGGTGTAGGGGCCGCTCGGCTCGGCGCCGTCGCCTTCGCCCCGGCCGTCGCCATCGTAATGGCCGTAGTACCACCCATTCTCGCCTTGTGCGCCGCCGAAATCGGCTGCGGAGTCGGCGAGAACCTCGTCCCGGCGACTCTCCTGCACGGCGGTTACCCTTCCCCTGACATAGACGGGGGTATCGGTGAGGTGCAGCACCACTTGGCCGTTGACCGGATACAGAACGCTGTCCTCGCCCATGATGTCGGTGACGGTCAGCGGCGAGGTCGTCGTGAAGACGACGCGCGACGGCGGCGCCGTCGACCAGCCGACCCGAACCTCCTCTCCGTCGTTTTCGAACAGATAGATGCGGGTCCGCGAATCGGTCGGTTCCCGGCGAACGTAGCGTGCGCCGTCAAGAAGTCGGATGAGCGTCGCGTAGGCGACGTAGGACGGCGCCGGAACGTACCGGCCGAGCGGGCTGTCCGCGTCGTGGAGCAGCCCCATAGCCTCGAAGTTGGCGTAGTCCCGCAGCAGATACCAGTAGATCCGCTCCACGTCCTCGCTGAGCAGCAGCGTGTAGAGGCGGACGAGATATCGCGCTGTTTCGTGACGGCCGCCGGGACTCGAATCTTTCCGCCCGTACTCGGTGACCCAGATCGGCTTCGCCACCCCATGATTGTAGCGTTCCATGAGCGCCTTCAACGCACGAATCTCCCGCTCCACCCCTTCCGGCTCCCCTCGGTAGGGATGCACCGCCACCGCGTCCATGAAGTCGAGGGCGCCGTGGTCGAACAGGCGCTCGAGGTAGGGGAGCGGCACCTTCACGACGGCCGCTCCGAGCACCTGGGCGTCGGGTCGCGCCGATTTGATCTCCTGGTAGGCGCGTTCGAGCATCTGCGTGTAGTAGCGGGGCCGGTCTTCGGCGGCGGGCCCGTCCGCGAACGACCCGTTGTACTCGTTCCAGACCTCCAGCGCGCGAATCTGCTCGCCATAGCGGTCAAGGATCGCCCGGCCGTATTTGGCGTAACCCTCGCGGCCCGCATCCGTGTAAGGGGTCAGCCCGTCGTCGTAAAGCTTGTTGGTGAAGGACATGATGATGAGCGGCTCGATGCCATGCTCCGAAAGCACCCGCATGTAGCCGGTGTACTTCTCGGAGAAGCGGTATTCGCCGAGCGTCTTTTCCACGGAGTTCCAGTACTGCTCGTCACGGATATGCCGAATTCCGGCCTTGGCGATCAGCGGAACGATGTCGGTGCCCCAGCCCTGGGCAAAATGCGTCATGACGCCGAATCTCGATTGGCTCGGATCCGTCGGTTCGGCCGGGGGGATCACCGCGAAGGTGGTTCTCGCTTCGGCGAAGGTTTTCCCGGCGCGCTTGGCCGCGAGCGTCATCTCGAAGTATCCGTTGCGCCCAAGCTCGGGCTCGATCACCGCGCGTCCGTTGCGGACCGTCGCGACCCCTTCCGCGACCTGCGTGCCGAAGAAGTCGCTTGCCGACCAGGCGATACTGGTTCCGCTGCTGTGCACCGGGATCCTTACGGTCTCGGTGCTCAAGAAGATGTTGCCGAGGCGGGCCTGCGCGAGGGTCAAATCCTCGCCAGCCCAGGCGAACCGGCATTGAGCGAATGCGACAAGTGCAAGAACGAGTACGCGGGCCATCATCGGGGCGGATCTCCACAATCCGGATGGCGACATGTCGGGAGCGGTCCGTCCCGCCCGTTTCTTGGTGACCTCGTCGGGATCCGATGCGCGTCCGCCGGCGAGGCGGGGTCGAGATCGGTCGCCCCCGTCCATGATGTCATTCGGGTCCGGGGCGGTCCACTCCCGGACCGGGATGTTTGGGGGAAGAGCCGGCAAGCAATGGCAATATCACGGAAGGATGATGATCGTCGCCCATCGACACAGATATCGGGCAGTCAAGGCCTACTCTCCTGGCCTGATTCTCGCGCCGCGACCGGCACACCGGTCGCGATTCGCCCGGGCTACGGACATGGGCTTGGCTTTTCTTGTGAATTTGGTCATCGTTATTCATGGTTGTGCTGTGGCGTCGGGGATCGCCACGTCCGAACTGGGGATGGGTCCATGGCACGATGGCTTGCGTTTGGCGCCGGGGCGGTTGCCGCCGCGTTGGCCTTCGATATGGGGGCGCTGCGGGCCCAGGAGGTGTCGCGGAACCTCAGCGTCCTGGAGCGTCCGCGGCCCGAGGTCGATCCGCTCAACATCCGGGTTGGATCGTTCGTCGTCGCGCCGAGGCTCGATCTCGGCGCCACCTATGACGACAACATCTTCGCCACCGATTCCGATACGGAAAGCGACCTGATCGTGACGACCGCGCCGACCGTGACGGTCAGATCCGACTGGAACCGGCATGCTCTGGGCCTATCCGCAGAGGTGGTCGACCGTCGGTTTCTCGACAACAAGGACGAGAACACGACCTCCTACGGCGCCGCTCTCGAAGGCGTGCTGGACGTGACGGATCAGACGAGCCTGTTCGGGGCCGCTGCCTTCGAGCGCTCCTTCGAGGAACGCGGGGCCCCGGACGACGTCGGAGGGGACGAGCCGACCGAGATCACCAGCTTGGCGCTGTCCCTCGGCGGCACGCAGGAGTTCAATCGCCTCTCCCTTCGCCTCTCCGGCGGGTTCGAGACCGTCGATTACGGAGAGGTGGAGGACGAGGGCGACATCTTCATCGATAATGAGCAGCGCGACTACGACCGTTATACCGCCGCGGCGCGTGTCGGTTATCTGGTGCGTCCGGGAGTCCGGCCGTTCCTCGAAGTCGCCTATGACACGCGGCGCCACGACGACGCGCCCGAGCGCGATTCCGACGGCTATCGCGCCCGCGTGGGAACCACGCTGGATTTCACCGGCGTCAGTCCTGGCAGCCCCGGGAACTTCACCGGGGAGGTCTTTGCCGGCTACTTCAAGCAGAGCTACGACGATCCCGAGCTCGAAGACCCCTCAGGCTTCGACTTCGGCGCCGCTGTGCTGTGGAACGTGACCGGCCTGACCTCCGTCCGGCTTCTCGCCGAGCGGTCGGTGCAGGAGACCAGCGTGCAGGACGTTTCGAGCTACGTGCAGACGACGCTCGGCGGATCGGTCGAGCACGAACTGCTGCGCAATCTGCTGCTGCAGGGCAGCATCGCCTTCAGCAACAACGACTTTCAGGGAGGCGACCGGGACCAGGACGACCTTGAGCTCGGTGTTCGGGCCTTCTATCTCGCCAACCGCTATCTTCGGTTGAGCGTCGCCTACGAGTACCGTCAACGGGATTCGGAGGAACCAGACGAGGACTTTACGAGCAATTCGGTCAGCCTTGTCCTGACGCTGCAATACTGAACGCAATACAGAAATCGACGACCTCGCCTTCGTTTCGGTCCAAGGGCGCTAAACGGGGAGGAGTATCGAGGATGACTCGGCAGAATCTGCGTAGCATGCTGGTGCTCCTGGTGTTTCTTGTCGTGACCGGCTGCGGCGCCGGAAGCGGCCTGCCGCCGCTGGAGGAGACCGCCGCGCCGGAGTACACGCTCGGCAGCGGCGACAGAGTAAGGGTGACCGTTTTCAACGAGCCCCAGTTCTCCGGCGAGTACACCGTCAGCGGCAGCGGCCACGTCGCGATCCCGCTCATCGGTCCCGTTTCGGTTCGCGACAGGACGGTGTCGGAAGCCCGTGACGCGATCAGCGAGCGGCTGTCGCAGGAAGCGTTGGTGAATCCGCGCGTCAGCGTCGAGGTGGTGGCCTATCGGCCCTTCTACATCCTCGGCGAGGTGCAGGCGCCCGGACAGTATCCCTACGTCAATGGAATGACGGTGCTGACCGCGGTCGCCATGGCCGGCGGGTTCACCTACCGGGCCGAAACCGATCGCTTCTCGATCGTGCGGGAGAAGAATGGCCGGCCGATGGAATGGCGGGCCGAGCGCGACACCCAGGTGCGCCCGGACGACGTCGTCACGGTGTTCGAGCGGTACTTCTGATCCCGGGACGCGGCTCGCGCCGGTGCCGATCGACGGGGCGAGCCGTCTCCTCGGGCTCCGGTAGTTGGCGGGCGGAATAATGAAGGCCGCGCGCTTGTCTCGGCTTAGAGGGCATGCAGGCGCAGGCGCGCGATCTTATGGACCTCGGCCAGGGCCGTTGCGAACTCCTGCGCCGGGTCGTTTTGCAGGCGGCGCTCGAACTCCTCCAGGATCTCCGCGCGCCGCCGCCCCTTGACCGCCAGAATGAACGGAAAGCCGAACTTCGCTCGATAGGCTTCGTTCAGGCGGCGGAACCGGGCAAACTCTTCCGGCGTGCATTGGTCGAGACCGGCGCTCGCCTGCTCGGCGGTCGAATCGGCCGTGAGCGCGTCCTGGATGGCGAGCCTCCCGGCAAGGTCCGGATGGGCGCGGAGGAGGGCCAGCTTGCACTCGGGCCCGGCCGCATCCACGACGGCGGCCATGGCCGCGTGCAGGCCATTCAGGTGGTCATGCGCCGCTGTCAGGCCCGCGTCGTAGACCCGTTCGGCGATCCAGGGCGAATGCTCGTAGACGCCGTCGAAGACGGCGAGGAACTCCTCGCGCGACAACCTGGACGGGACGCGCCTAAAGCCTTGGCCGGTCATGGTCGCGGTCCCTTTCGCGCTTTGCCGTCACGGCATGGATCGAATCCTGCGCGTCGATCGCCGGGCCGACTCGTCTTGAAAGAGTTTTGCCATACTGGGTCATTCCTGCAACAATTCCCGCCTGCAATCATGAAGGCCCGCACCGCCGTGGTGCGGCGGCGGGCCCGTGCAGGTAGGCGAGGTCATGGGGCGTCTGACGACGCATGTTCTGGACACGGCGGCCGGCCGGCCGGGCGCCGGCATGGGCCTCGAGCTCTACCGGATCGGCGATGGCGGCCGCGAACGCTTGGCATCCGCGGTCACGAACGCCGACGGACGCTGCCCCGCGCCGCTGTTGGAAGGCGAGGCGTTCACGCCCGGCATCTACGAACTGGTGTTCCACGCCGGCGACTACTTCGCCGCACGCGGCGTGGGCTTGCCGTCACCCCGATTTCTCGATCGGATCGTCATTCGCTTCGGAATCGCCGCGCCGGACGAGCACTATCACGTCCCGCTCCTGATCTCGCCCTACGGCTACACAACCTATCGCGGTAGTTGAGGGCCGCGGGATTCGGAGGACTCGATGAGAGACACCATCCGATTCCTGCTGGGCCATGAGCTTCGCGAACTCCGCGGCGTCGATCCGGCGATGACCGTCCTGACCTATCTGCGCCGGGTCGAACGCCGCTGCGGGACCAAGGAAGGCTGCGCGGAGGGCGATTGCGGTGCCTGCACGGTCGTGCTCGTGGGGCCCGATGGCGGCGACCGCCTGGTCTATCGGCCGGTCAATTCCTGTATCCAGTTCCTGCCCATGCTCGACGGCCGGCAGCTCCTGACCGTGGAGGATCTGAAGGGTCCGGACGGGTATCTTCATCCGGTGCAGCAGGCGATGGTCGAGGCCCACGGTTCGCAGTGCGGCTTCTGCACGCCGGGATTCGTGATGTCCCTTTTCGCCCTTTTTCACGGCGACCGGCCGCGCGACCGGCGCGGCGTCGACGACGCGCTCGCCGGCAATCTCTGCCGCTGCACCGGCTACGGCCCGATCATCGAGGCGGCGCGCCGCATGTCCGACGGTGCGGAGGCGGACCGGCCCCTCGATCGGTTCGATGCCAGGCAGGGCGAAACGGCCGCGGCGCTACGCGCCCTGCGGGATGGCGAGGGCATCGCCGTCGAAGGGGGCGGTCGCCGCTACTTCGCGCCGGCCCGGCTCGACGATCTGGCCGATCTGCTGCTGCGCTACCCGGATGCCTGTATCCTTGCCGGCGGCACCGATGTCGGCCTGTGGGTGACGAAGCGGCATCGCGCGCTCGATCCGGTGATCCATGTCGGCCGGGTCGAGGAGCTGCGCCGGATCGCGGTCACGGACGGCCATATCGAGATCGGCGCCGCCGCGACCTATGCCGAGCTGCACGCGCTTCTCGCCGCAAAGTTCCCGGATTTCGGCGAGCTGATCCGCCGGCTCGGCTCGGTCCAGATCCGCAACGCCGGCACGATGGGCGGCAACATCGCCAACGGCTCGCCGATCGGCGACAGCCCGCCGGCGCTGATCGCGCTGGGCGCCCGGCTCGTCCTGCGGCGCGGCGACGCGCGCCGCGAGATCGCGCTCGAGGACTTCTTTATCGATTACGGAAAGCAGGATCGGCAGCCCGGCGAGTTCGTGGAACGCATCCGCCTGCCGCTGCCCGATCCGGCGCGGCTGTTCCGCTGCTATAAGATCTCCAAGCGCTTCGACCAGGACATCACGGCCGTTCTCGGCGCCTTCGATCTGCAGCTCCGCGACGGCCGGGTGATCGACGTCCGAATCGCCTACGGCGGCATGGCCGGAATCCCGAAGCGGGCACGCGGCTGCGAGGCGGCCCTCCGCGGTCGCCCTTGGACCCCGGCGACCATTGAGAAGGCGCAAGCCGCGCTCGATGACGACTTCACGCCGCTCAGCGACCTGCGGGCAAGCCGCGAATACCGGCGCCTCGCGGCGCGGAACCTGCTGCTCAAGCTCTTCATCGAGACGACCCAGCCGGAGATCGCGACCCGGGTCGTCGAGGAGGGGAGGCATGCCTATGCGTGACCACGTCGCGGGCATCGAAGCGGTACGAGCGGAGGCGGCGATCATCGGCGGCGCGCATCGCCCGGCCGCGCATGACAGCGCCCGCAAGCATGTCGGCGGCGAGGCGGTCTATGTCGACGACATCCCGGAGCCCGCCGGCACACTGCATCTCTACGCCGCCATGTCCGACCGCGCACATGCCCGCATCCGCCGGCTCGAACTCGACGCCGTGCGGGCGGTCCCCGGCGTGGTCGCCGTGCTGACGGCAGCGGACGTGCCGGGCGTCAACGACGTCAGCCCCCTTGCCGGGGACGAGCCGCTGTTCGCCGACGGGCTCGTCGAATTTCATGGCCAGGTGCTTTTCGCCGTCGCCGCCGAGAGCATCGAGGCGGCGCGGGCGGCGGCGAAGCGGGCGGTCGTCGAGTACGAGGATCTCGAGCCCGTGCTGACGATCGAGGAAGCGATGGCGAAGCGCCTCTTCGTTCTGCCGCCGGAGGTCATGCGGCGGGGCGATTCCGCGGCCGCACTGGCGACGGCGCCCAACCGGCTGCGGGGGCGGCTCAAGATCGGCGGCCAGGACCATTTCTATCTCGAGGGTCAGGTCTCGCTAGCGCTCCCGATGGAGGACGGTGACGTCTTCCTGCACTGCTCCACCCAACATCCGTCGGAGGTGCAGTACGGCGTCGCCCGGGTGCTCGGCCGGCCCGATAACGCCGTCACCGTCGAGGTCCGGCGGATGGGCGGCGCCTTCGGCGGCAAGGAGACCCAGGCCGCGCAGTGGGCGGCCATCGCCGCGCTCGCCGCCGTCAAGACCGGCCGGCCGGCGAAGATGCGCCTCGACCGAGACGACGACATGATCATGACCGGGAAGCGGCACGACTTCCTGATCGACTACGACGTCGGCTTCGACGTCGACGGGCGGATCCTCGGGATCGAGTTCACCCTCGCGTCGCGCTGCGGCTACTCGGCGGACCTCTCCGGCTCGGTCAACGACCGGGCCATGTTCCACGCCGACAACGCCTACTACCTCGACAACGTCACGATCACCTCGCTGCGCTGCAAGACCCACACCGTCTCGAACACGGCGTTCCGCGGCTTCGGCGGCCCGCAGGGCATGATGGGCATCGAGCGGGTGATGGACGCCATCGCCGGCGCGCTCGGCAAGGATCTGCTCGAGGTGCGGAAGGTGAATCTCTATGGCGGGGGCGGGCGCAACGTCACGCCCTACCACATGATCGTGGAGGACAACATCCTGCCGGAGCTCATCGCCGAGTTGGAATCCAGCGCCGACTACCGCGCGCGCCGCGCGGCGATCCGCGCCTTCAACGAGACCAGCCCCTGTCTGAAGAAGGGGATCGCGCTCACGCCGGTGAAGTTCGGCATCTCCTTCACCGCCACCCACCTCAACCAGGCGGGCGCGCTGGTCCACATCTACTCCGACGGCAGCGTGCACCTCAACCATGGCGGGACCGAGATGGGGCAGGGGCTGTTCGTCAAGGTTGCCCAGGTGGTCGCCGAAGAGCTTCAGATCGACCTGGGCCGCATCAAGATCACGGCGACCAACACCGGCAAGGTGCCGAACACCTCGCCGACGGCGGCGTCCTCCGGTTCGGATATCAACGGCATGGCGGCACTCGCCGCGGCCCGCACGCTGAAGGCGCGGCTGATCGACTTCGCGGCGGAGCGCTACGGCGTCGCCCGGTCCGAGGTCCGCTTCCTTCCCAATCGGGTGCGCCTCGGCGCCGACGAGATTCCGTTCGACGTGCTGGTTCGCGAGGCCTACCTCGCCCGCGTGCCGCTCTCGGCCACCGGCTTCTACCGCACGCCGAAGATCCACTATGACCGGCAGCGGCACGCCGGCCGCCCCTTCTACTACTTCGCCTATGGTGCGGCGGTGAGCGAGGTCCTGATCGATACGCTCACCGGCGAGAACAGGGTGACGCGGGTCGACATCCTCCACGACGCCGGACGCTCCCTCAATCCGGCCATCGATCTTGGCCAGGTCGAGGGCGGTTTCATCCAGGGCATGGGCTGGCTGACCACCGAGGAGCTCTATTGGGACGAGGCCGGCCGGCTGCGCACCCATGCCCCCTCGACCTACAAGATTCCGGCCTGCGGCGACCGGCCGGCCGATTTCCGGATGACGCTGCGCTCCGGCGCCAACCGGGAAGACACCGTCTATCGCTCGAAGGCCGTCGGGGAGCCGCCGCTGATGCTGGCGATCTCCGTCTTCCGGGCCATCTCCGACGCGATCGCCAGCGTCGTGGACCATCGGTTCGTGCCGGACCTCGACGCGCCGGCGACGCCGGAACGGGTGCTGCTGGCAATCGAAGCGATTCGCGCCCGGGCCCGGCAAGAGGCCACGGTGGCGCGGCCCGCGGTCGGTGGACCGTGGGCGATCGCCGCGCGATAGAGGGCGGGACCGTGCGACCGGAGGCCGGAGCGATGGCATGGCAGGCGGCGGCGCGCCGGATGATCGCGGAGGAGGGGGCCTCCGTCCTCGTGACGGTGGCGGATCTGCGCGGCTCCGCCCCGCGGGAGGCGGGCGCCAAGATGCTTGTCTCCGCGCGCGGTGCCGAAGGCTCGATCGGCGGCGGTCACCTCGAATACGCGGCGATCGACGCCGCGCGGCGTCTGCTCGCCGACCCGGGGGCGCCGGCCGTTCACACCCTCACCCTTCCGCTCGGCCCGGCCCTGGGCCAATGCTGCGGCGGCAGCGTCGATCTCGTGTTCGAGCGCCTGTCGGGCGGCGCGGCGCCGTCCTGGCTCGGCGATTGGGAGGCGGCGGCGCGCGAAGGCGCGGACCGGGTGGTCGTCACACGGCTCGCGCCGGAGGGTGCCCCGAAGGCGATCCTCGACCGGGATGCCCTGGCGCGGTCGGCGCTTCCGAACGCAGTCCGATCGGCGGCCGGGCGAATGCTGTCGGGGACGGTCGGCACCGAGGCGCTGCTGGTCGCCGAGCCGGGTGGTCCCGCCTACATGCTGGAACGGCTCTCGGAACCGGTCGAACGTCTCCATCTCTTCGGTGCCGGCCATGTCGGACGGGCCATCGTCCGCGCCCTGGCGCCTCTGCCGTTCCGCGTCACCTGGATCGACGGCCGCGCCGAGATGTTTCCCGCGGAGCTCCCCGACAACGTTGCCGTCTGCCCGGCACTTCAGCCGCGGCTCGAGGTGGACCGCGCGGAGCCGGGCGATCTCTTCCTGGTCATGACCCACAGCCACCCGCTCGATCTGGAGATCTGCGAGCGTGTGCTGTGGCGTGGCGACTTCCGCTTTCTCGGGCTGATCGGCAGCGCGACGAAGCGCGCCCGCTTCGCGAGCCGGCTGCGCGCACGAGGTCTGTCCGAAGCCGTGATCGCCCGGCTGACCTGCCCGATCGGGGTGCCCGGCATCTCGGGCAAGCGGCCGGCCATCATCGCGGCGTCGGTCGCGGCGCAGCTCCTGGCCGTGGTCGAGGCGGCGCGGTCTTCCGATTTCCTTTCCTCGGCGGAGGGATGAAGGCATGAACCGGCCCCAAGTCTGGATGCGGCGGGCGATCGCGATCTCGGCCGAGAAGATGCGTGCGGGCCTGGGCGGCCCGTTCGGGGCGGTCATCGTCACGGACGGCCGGATCGTCGCCGAGGGCTCTAATTGCGTCACCTCGACCAACGATCCGACCGCGCATGCCGAGATCGTGGCGATCCGCGAGGCCTGTCGGGTCCTGGACCGCTTCAGCCTGCAGGGCTGCGAAATCTACACGAGCTGCGAGCCCTGCCCGATGTGCCTCGGGGCGATCTACTGGGCTCGGCTCGACAGAGTCTATTACGCCAACACCCGCCATCATGCGGCCGCCATCGGCTTCGATGACGACCGCATCTATCAGGAGTTCAGCCGGGCGCCGGACCGGCGGTCGCTTCCCTTCATCCGGCTCGACCTCGAAGAGGCGCGCCGGGTCTTCGAGGAGTGGCAGGCCAAGCCGGACAAGATCCCCTATTGAGTCGGAGGCACCCCGGTGGGCGAATCGGGCCGAGCTTGTCGTCGGTGCTGCGTCGGGCATCCTTTCCGGCCCCGATTGTGTTGGGCCAGGTCAAACCCCGGAGAGGATCATTCATGCCAAGGCATCCCCGGAAGAGCGATTTCCCGGTGAGCCAGGTTCGCCGCTATCTGGAGCCGGGCCCGATCGTGCTGGTCTCGTCGAAATGGCGGGGCAAGACGAACATCATGACCATGGGCTGGCACACGGTCATGGAGTTCACGCCGTCGCTCGTCGGCTGCGTCATCGCCGACGGCAATCACAGCTTCCACATGATCCGCGACAGCGGCGAATGCGTCATCAACCTGCCGACGACGGCTCTCACCGATGCTGTCGTCGGGATCGGCAACAGCTCGGGCGCGACGATCGACAAGTTCCGGGAATTCGGCCTGACGGCCGACGAAGCCCGGGAGGTCGAGGCGCCCTTGATCCGCGAATGCCACGCAAGTTTTGAATGCCGGCTCCACGACGACGCGTGGGTCGACCGGTACAACTTCTTCGTCTTCGAGGTCGTGCGGGCGCATGTCGCCGCATCGCCGAAGCACCCGGAAACGCTGCACTACACGGGTGACGGCGTCTTCATGGTATCCGGCAAGATCATCAGCCGGCGGTCGAAGTTTCGACCGGGGATGCTGTGAACGGGAAGTGGGGGGCGGCGGCCGGCGCCTGCTGCCGTCCCTCGCCGAAGGCAACCCCCTGTCTGGTTCAACCCGCTAGCGCAGCAGCGCCGCGGCAAAGTCGATCCAAAGGAGCGCGGCGGCGATCAGGCAGCCCAGCGCCGCGCCTTCGGCGATCTGCTTCGAGATTTTGTCCATGACGTCCCCCTTGTTACCGTGCTTCGAACAGCATTGTTCATGTTTTGTTCTTCATGTCAAGCGGCGCCCGATATCCGGGCAGAATGCCCCTATATGGGCAAGGTCCGGCCGCGCGGCTTAGCCGCCCCATGGTCGAACTTGGGCGGGTTACAAGGAGACTTTCACGCGTGAAGGTCGATAAGACCGGACGTGCCGGACCCGGGCCGTCACCGTACCAAAAGGCCCACAGCCGGGTAGATTGCCGGCGCGCCAGGGTGCTATAGAGGGCCCGACAGGCGCGGGGGCCGGGATGCGTGACAACGGGGAGCGTGGAGGACCAGACGGTGCTCGCGAGTGATTCGCCGCAGCACCCGCCGCAGGCCGCCGCCGCCGCCATGCCGCTGCTCGAATTGCGGGGCATCAGCAAGGCCTTTCCCGGCTGCCTGGCGAACGACGACGTCAGCCTCACGATCCGCCCGGGCGAGATCCACGCGCTCCTGGGCGAGAACGGCGCGGGCAAGAGCACCCTCGTCAAGATCATCTACGGCGTCCTGCAGCCGGATCGCGGGGAGATCCTGTGGCGCGGCCGCCCGATTCAGATGGCGAGCCCCGGCTTCGCGCGGCGGCTGGGCATCGGAATGGTGTTCCAGCAGTTCTCGCTGTTCGAGGCCCTGACCGTGGCCGAGAACATCGCCCTCGGCATCAGCGACCCCGAGGAGCGGAGGGGATTGCGTCGGCGAATCGACGAGGTGTCCCGAACCTACGGGCTGCCGCTCGACCCCGGCCGCGCCGTTCACGACCTCTCGGTCGGCGAGCGGCAGCGGATCGAGATCGTCCGCTGCCTGCTGCAGAATCCGCGGCTCCTGATCATGGACGAGCCGACGTCGGTGCTGACGCCGCAGGAGGTCGAAAGGCTCTTCGACACGCTGCGCCGGCTTGCCGCGAAGGGCTGCGCGATCCTGTACATCAGCCACAAGCTGGAGGAGATCCGGGCGCTGTGCGAGCGCGCCACCATCATGCGCGCGGGGCGCGTGGTGGCGGAGTGCGACCCCCGCGTGGAATCGGCCCGGCGGCTCGCGGAGCTGATGATCGGGACGGAGTTGAAGTCGCCGGTCCACGGCAAGCCGGCCGGGGGCCGCGCGGAACCCCGTCTCGTGGTCAGCGGTCTCTCGCTGCGGTCGGAGCAGGCGTTCGGCACCGATCTCAAGGACATCGGTTTCTCGGTGGCGGGCGGCGAAGTCCTCGGCGTCGCCGGGATCGCCGGCAACGGGCAGACCGAGCTGATGGCCGCGCTCACGGGCGAGACGCCGTGCGACCGCGCGGAGACCATCCTGATCGACGGCGTGCCGGTCGGCCGGCTGGATCCGGCGCAGCGGCGCATGCGCGGCGCCGCCTTCGTCCCGGAGGAGCGCGACGGCCACGGCGCCGTTCGGGGGATGACCCTGGCCGAGAACGCGCTGCTCAGCGGCTATCGCCGGCTTGGCCTGGTACGGCGCGGCCTGATCGACGCGGGGCGGACCCTGGCCTATGCGGAACGGATCATCCGGACGTTCGATGTCCGGACCACCGGTGCGCGCGCCGAGGCGGGAAGCCTGTCCGGCGGCAACCTTCAGAAGTTCATCGTCGGCCGGGAGATCCTGCAGGCACCGGGCGTCCTCGTCGTCTCGCAGCCAACCTGGGGCGTCGATGCCGGCGCGGCCACGGCGATCCATCAGGCGCTCATGGACCTGGCGGCGGCGGGCGCGGCGGTGCTGGTGATCTCGCAGGATCTGGACGAGATCTTCTCCCTCTGCGACCGCATCGCGGTGATCGCGGGCGGCCGCCTGTCGCCGGCCCGGCCGGTGGGCGAGGTCACGGTGGCGGAGATCGGGCTGCTGATGGGCGGCGCCGTGGGGAACGGCGCGGATCGGAGCAGGGAGGTCCATGCTCGTCAGGATTGAGCCGCGCGGCCGGCACTCGGCGCTCTGGACCTATGGCTCCCCCGTCCTCGCGCTGCTGCTGACCGTTCTCACGGCGGGGCTGATCTTCGCCGCCATGGGTCAGGACCCCTGGCGGGCGCTCCACACCTTCCTGGTCGCGCCCCTGGCGAGCGAGACCGGGCGGCCCGAACTCCTGGTCAAGGCGGCGCCGCTCGTGCTGATCGCGACTGGCCTCTCGCTCGGCTTCCGCGCCAATGTCTGGAACATCGGCGCCGAGGGGCAATACATCCTCGGGGCCCTGGCCGGGGGCGGCCTCGCCTTGTGGTTCTATGAAAGCGAAGGTCCGCTGCTGCTGCCCGCCATGATCCTCGCCGGGATCCTGGGCGGCATGGCCTGGGCCGCGATTCCCGCCCTGCTCAGGACGCGGTTCAACGCCAACGAGATTCTGACGAGCCTGATGCTGACCTACGTCGCGGAGCTGGTCCTGGCCTATCTGGTGACCGGGCCGTGGCGCGACCCCGAAGGCTACGGCTTTCCGCAGTCGCGGCTGTTCTCGGAGGCGGCGACCCTGCCGAACCTGGTGCCGGGGACGCGCATCCATCTCGGCGTGCTCGTCGCCTTGCTGGTGGTCGGCCTCGGCTGGGCCCTTCTGGCCAAGTCCCTGGTTGGCTTTCAGCTCAAGGTCGTCGGCCAGGCGCCGCGCGCGGCGCGTTACGCCGGCTTCAGCCAGCCCGCGCTCGTCTGGCTGACCCTGCTGATCGGCGGCGGCCTGGCGGGGCTCAGCGGCCTGTTCGAGGTCGCCGGGCCCGTCGGGCAGTTGACGCCGCACATCTCGCCCGGTTACGGCTTCACGGCGATCATCGTTGCCTTCCTCGGCCGCCTGCATCCGGTCGGCGTACTGTTTGCCGGGCTGGTCCTGGCGCTGTCCTACATCGGCGGCGAGGTGGCGCAGATCGAGCTCGGCCTGCCCAATGCGGTGACCGGCATCTTCCAGGGCATTCTGCTGTTCTTCCTGCTGGCCTGCGACATGCTCATCCTCTACCGCGTGAGGTTCGGGCTGAGGCAGCCGGCCCGCGCGGCCGAGGAGGCAAGATGAGTCTCGAGCTGGCCTGGGTCGTGCCCGTCGTCCTGTCGGTGATCAGCGCGTCGACGCCGCTTCTGCTGGCCGCGACTGGCGAGCTGGTGACGGAGAAGTCGGGCGTCCTCAACCTCGGCATCGAGGGGATGATGCTGGTCGGGGCGGTCGTCGGCTTCGCCGCGGCGGTAACGTTCGGCAGCCCGACGCTCGGCATCGCCGCCGCCGCGCTGGCCGGTGCCGTCATGGCCCTCATCTTCGCGGTCCTGACGCTCCTTTTCCTTGCCAACCAGGTGGCGACGGGCCTGGCGCTGACGATCTTCGGCACCGGCCTCAGCGCGCTCATGGGTTCCGATTTCGTCGGCTTCGCGACAGAGCGGCTGCCGCGGCTGCATCTACCGGTCTTGTCGGATCTGCCGGTCCTCGGTCCGATCCTGTTCGGGCAGGACATTCTCGTCTACGCGTCTTTTGCCCTGCTGGCCGGCGTCGCCTGGTTCCTCAACCGCACCCATGCCGGGCTGGTGCTGCGTGCGGTCGGCGATTCGCACGATTCGGCGCACGCGATCGGCTATCCGGTCGTCGCCGTCCGCTTCGCTGCCACCGCCTTCGGCGGCGCCATGAGCGGGCTTGCCGGCGCCTATATGTCGCTGGCCTACACCACCATGTGGGCCCAGAACATGACCGCCGGGCGGGGCTGGATCGCCCTGGCGCTGGTGGTGTTCGCCACCTGGCGGCCGGCGCGGCTCCTGCTCGGCGCCTATCTGTTCGGCGGAATCACCATCCTGCAGCTCCACGTGCAGGGCCTGGGCCTGGCGATTCCGTCACAGTTCCTGTCGATGCTGCCCTATCTGGCGACCATCGTCGTGCTGGTGCTGATCTCCAGGGACCGCACTAAGATCCGGCTCAACGCCCCGGCCTGCCTGGGCAAGCCTTTCCATGCCGCCGGCTGAAGGGAGGAGTCTGGGGCGCGCGGGCTTTTGGCCGAAGCCGGCGGATCGGGTACACTCCACCGAAATGAAATTCGACATCCAGCTCCAGACGGGAGGCGAGAATGCGTAGTACGCGAAGGACCTTCACCAAGATGCTGGGCGCGGCGGCCGCAACGACGGCCGTGCTCGGCCGGACCCGGATCGCCGGCGCCGAAGCCTTCAAGGCCGGCTTCATCTATGTCGGCCCGATCGAGGACTTCGGCTGGACCCACCAGCACGACGTCGGGCGCCGGGCGCTGGAGGCCGCGCTCGGTGACCGGGTCGAGACGAGCTATGTCGAAAGCGTCAAGGAAGGGCCGGATTCCGAGCGCGTCATCCGCCAGCTCGCGGCGAGCGGACACGGCATTATCTTCACCACCTCCTTCGGATTCATGAATCCGACGATCAAGGTGGCCCGCGACTTCCCGGACGTGAAGTTCGAACATTGCACCGGCTACAAGCGGGCCGATAACGTCAGCACCTACAACATCCGTTTCTACGAAGGGCGTTACATCCAGGGCGTGATTGCCGGAAGGCTGTCGAAATCGGGCATCGTCGGCTACATCGGGTCGGTGCCGATCCCCGAGGTGATCATGGGCATGAACGCTTTCATGCAGGGCATGCGCTCGGTCAATCCCAACGGCCGGATCAAGATCGTCTGGATCAACGGCTGGTACGATCCGGGCAAGGAGAGCGACGCCGCCAAGGCGCTGATCGATCAGGGTGCCGACATCATCGCCCAGCACACCGACTCGGCGGCGCCGCTCCAGGTCGCGGAGCAGCGCGGCGTGCACGGCTTTGGCCAGGCGAGCGACATGATCGAGTTCGCGCCGAACGCCCAGCTCACCTCTTCGATCGATCACTGGGACGACTATTACATCCAGCAGGTCTCGGCGGCGATCGACGGGACATGGCAAAGCCGGGACGTCTGGGGCGGGCTTGCCTCCGGCATGCTGAGGATGGCGCCCTACACCAACATGCCGGAGGACGTGGCCTCCTTTGCCCGGCAGACGGAAGACGGCATCAAGTCCGGCAAGATCGTCATCTTCAAGGGCCCGATCAACGATCAGAAGGGGAATCAGAAGGTCGCGGCGGGCGAGAGCCTGACGGACGAGGAGATCCTGAACATGAACTGGCTGGCGGAAGGCGTCGAAGGCCAGCTGCCGAGCTGACGAATCGCGGCCGCGCCGCGGCGCGGCACTCGACGACAACCTGACCGGGCAGGTGGCGATGAGCGACCCCGAGGGCGGTTTCGACGACGGCTTCCTCGATCGACTGCCGAAATGCGAACTCCACATTCACGTGGAGGGCAGCCTCGAGCCGGAGCTCATGTTTGCGCTCGCCGCGCGCAACGGCGTTCGCCTCGCCTACGAGTCCGTCGAGGCGATCCGCAAGGCCTACAGCTTCTCCCGGCTCCAGGACTTTCTCGACCTCTACTACCAGGGCATGTCGGTCCTGCGGACGGAGCAGGACTTCTACGACCTCGCCTGGGCCTATCTCGCGCGCGTCCGGGCGCAGAACGTGCGGCGGGTCGAGATGTTCTTCGACCCGCAGGCGCATCTGTCCCGCGGCATCGCCTTTGCCACGGTGATCGACGGGCTGCATCGCGCGATCGGCGATGCCGAGCGCGATCTTGGCGTGACGGCCCGCCTGATCCTGTGCTTCCTGCGCCACCTCGACGAGGCCGACGCCGAGCGGACCCTGGACCTCGCGCTTCCTTACAAGGACCGGATCATCGGGGTCGGCCTGGATTCGTCGGAGATCGGCCATCCGCCGAGCAAGTTCGCGCGGGTCTTCCGGCGGGCGCGGGAGGAAGGGTTCCGGCTCGTCGCCCATGCCGGCGAGGAAGGTCCGCCGAGCTACGTCTGGGAGGCGATCGACCTTCTCGGCGTCGATCGGGTCGACCACGGCAACCGGTCGCTGGAGGATTCGGCGCTGGTCGCGCGCCTTGCGCGCGACCGGGTGCCGCTGACGGTCTGCCCGCTCTCCAACCTGCGGCTGTGCGTGGTCGACGACCTTCGCCGCCATCCGCTCAAGCGCATGCTCGATGCCGGGCTCTTCGCGACGGTGAACTCCGACGATCCGGCCTATTTCGGCGGCTATATGACGGAGAACTATCGGGCCGTCCGCGACGCCCTCGGGTTGGGCCGGGCCGAGATGACGGAGCTGGCCCGCAACGGATTTGCGGCCTCCTTCCTGCCGGCGGCGGAAAAGGCCGCGGCGCTGGCAGAGTTCGACCGGGCGGTGGCATAAGCCGCTGCTGTCCCGGGACCGACGGCGCGCAGGTGCGGCGTCGGAGTTATGGTCGGCCGCTGTCCTGTCGGCATCGGCCTTCGAACATCAAGAACAACCGATCAGAGGGAGCAAACGTCATGATAGGAAGGAAGCTCACGATTCTCGCCGCGGCGCTGACCGTCGGGCTCGCATGGTCCGCCGGTTCCACCGCCTGGTCCCAAACCGTCAGGATTACGCCGCTGGGCAGCCATGACGGTGAGTTCTGCCGCAGCGATCGCGCATTCCTTCTGGAAGACCCTAACGGGACCACGTTGCTCTTCGACGTGGGGCGGACCGTCGCCGGGCCGGAGGATCCGCGTCTCGGCAAGGTCGATGTGGTGCTGCTCAGCAGCGTGCACGGCGACCATCTCGGCGACAAACGGATTTCCGAGGTCGGCGCCGGGAGCTGCGCCGAGCCGGCAGCCACGGTGGCGACGACGCCGCAGTCGGGCACCGCGCTGATCGCCGCGGCGAAGGGCGCGACGGTGATCGTCGGCGGCCATATGCACGAGTTCCTGGCGGCCAAGCTGGAAGAGGCGGGCGGTTCCGCGGACCAGGTCCAGGTCCTGCGCTTCGGCGGCAAGCGGGTGGTCAACGGAGTACGGATCGCGATTGTCCCGGCCGTGCATGCGAACGGCGTGTCGACGGACTTCCTGAACGAGGCGGTGGCGACGGCGTTCGAGGCCGACGGTCTGACCGCCTATGTGGGGCCCGACAACGGCTATGTGCTGTCCTTCACCAACGGGCTCGTGGTCTACCTCTCCGCCGACACCGGGCACACCTCGGACATGGAGACGCTCGTGCAGCGCTATTACGGGGCGGAGCTCGCCATCATGAACATGGGCGACATCTTCACCATGGGCCCAGAGGAAGCGGCCTGGGCCGTCGAGGAGCTGATCAAGCCCAAGGCGGTGATCCCGACGCACGCCAACGAGGAGGCGACGAGGAACGGCGAGGTGATCCCGGGGACCCGGACGGCCAGATTCGTCGAGCTCGTCAAGAGCGTTCCGGTCCACCTGCCGCTGAGCGGCCGGACCATGGAGTTCGACGGCGAGGGGACCTGCGTCAAGGGCTGCTGAGCGGCCAGCGCCCGGCCGGCGGATGGTTATGGCGGGGCAGACGATCTATCTCGACCACCACGCGACGACCCCGCTCGACCCGCGGGTGCTCGAGGCGATGCTGCCCTTCTACGGGGCGCGGTTCGGCAATCCCCATTCCTCAAGCCATCGCGTCGGCCGGGCGGCGGCGGAGGCGGTGGATGCCGCCCGGGCCGAGGTGGCGGCGCTGGTCGGCGCTCATGCGGGCGAGATCATCTTTACCTCCGGGGCCACCGAGGCCAACAACCTGGCCATTCTTGGCAGCATCGCCGCCTGCCAGGGTGACGCCGCGTTCGTCACCACGAGCGTCGAGCACGCCTCGGTGCGGCAGACCGCGGCGGCGTTGGCGGAAACCGGCCGGCGCGTGACGATCCTGCCCGTCGGACCGGACGGGCGCCTCGATCCCGTGCAGGTGGAATCCGTGCTGACGCCGGCGGTTGGGCTGGTCTCGGTGATCCTGGCGAACAACGAGATCGGCGTGATTCAGCCGCTCGAGGAGATCGGGCGGTTGTGCCGTCGGGCGGGGGTGCGACTCCATGCCGACGCGGCCCAGGCGGCGGGCAAGATTCCGGTGGATGTCGAGCGCCTCGGCGTCGATCTGCTGAGCCTCTCGGCCCATAAGATCTACGGCCCCATGGGCATCGGCGCGCTTTATGTCCGCGGCGGCGTGGCGCTGCGGCCGCTGTTCCATGGCGGCGCGCAGGAGGGCGGGCTGCGGCCAGGCACGCTGCCGACCGCGCTCTGCGTCGGTTTCGGCGCGGCCTGCCGGCTGGCCCGGGAGGAGAGGGCGGCGGAGGCGGCGCGACTCGCGGATCTGCGCGATCGGCTGTTCGCCCGGCTGGCGAATGCCTTGCCCGACCTTCGCCTCAACGGTTCCGCCCTCCACCGGCTGCCGGGCAACCTCAACATTTCACTACCCGGCGTGGAGGCCGAGGACTGGCTCGCGGCGGTGCCGGAGCTCGCGCTCTCCACCGGCGCTGCTTGCGCCAGCGGGTCGCAGGCCCCCTCGCATGTGCTGCGGGCGATCGGCCTGACGGAGGCGGAGATCCAGGGCTCGATCCGGATCGGGATCGGCCGCTTCACCGCGGTCGAGGAGATCGACCGGGCGGCGGCGCTGCTGCTGCGCCGGCTGGCGGCGCTCCGAAGGGATGATGGCTGACCGGCCGCGGGGTTTGTTCCACCGGAGGTTTCCCCCTTAAGCCGATCGGAGGACGGGAGGAAAGGACCGCATGGACCCGCTGTTCGTCGACTGGCTCGGCCTGCTGTTGCGTTGGGCCCATGTCATGATCGGCATCCTCTGGATCGGCACCTCCTTCCATTTCATCTGGCTCGACGCCAGCCTGCGGCCGCTGGCACAAGCACCCGAGAAGGGCATCGCCGGCGAAACCTGGATGGTCCATGGCGGCGGCTTCTATCGCGCGCGCAAATATCTCGTTGCGCCGGAGGCCCTGCCGGCGTCGCTGCACTGGTTCAAGTACGAGGCCTATTTCACCTGGATCACCGGGTTCCTTCTGCTCGCCGTCGTCTATTATCTGGGCGCCGACCTCTACCTGATCGATCGCGCGGTCCTGGACCTCGCCGCCTGGCAGGCGATCGCGATCAGCGCCGGGTCGCTCGCCCTCGGCTGGCTCGTCTACGATTCCCTCTGCCGGTCGCCCGTCGGGCGCCGGACCGGCATGCTGGCCGGCGCGATCTTCCTTCTGGCGGTCGCGGCGGCGTTCGGCTATGGGCAGGTCTTCAGCGGCCGGGCGGCCTACCTCCATGTCGGGGCGCTGCTCGGCACGATCATGGCGGCGAACGTCTTCTTCGTAATCATCCCGAACCAGAAGAAGGTGGTGGCCGACCTGCTGGCCGGCCGCGTGCCGGACCCGGCGTTGGGGGCGCAGGCGAAACGGTGCTCGCTGCACAACAACTATCTCACCCTGCCGGTGGTGCTGATGATGATCAGCAACCACTACCCGATGCTCTACGGCCATACCCATAGCTGGGCCTTCGTGGCCGGGGCGCTGGTGATCGGCGGGCTGGTGCGCCACTTCTACAACCGGAAGGATGCCGGCGAGCGCGGCTGGCGCATCGCCTGGCCGCTGCCGGCGGCGGCCGCGGTGACCTTCCTGCTGATCGCGCTGAGCGGCTACCGGCCGCAGCAGGGCGGGACGACGGCGGGTACTGCGGCCGCGGCGCCGGTGACGCTCGCGCAGGTGATGCCGGTCATCCGCGACCGCTGCGTCACTTGCCACTCGGCCCGGCCGACGGACCCTGCCTTCGATGCGCCGCCGGCGGGCGTCGCCTTCGACACGGCCGAGGAAGTGCGGCGGAATGCCCAGCGCATCCTCGCGCGCGCGGTCCTGTCGGACGGCATGCCGCTCGGCAACAAGACGGGAATGGTGCCGGAGGAACGCGCGCTGCTCGGTCGCTGGATTGAGAACGGCGCGCCGTGAGGGCGGAAGGGTCGGCCCTGTTCGCCGCTCAGGCCGGCCCGGTCGCCTCTGCGCCGATCCAGTCGAGATAGTCCGGGTTGCCGGCCTGGACGGGCAGGACGATGGCGCAAGGACAGGCGTAGGAATGAAGCGCCTTGACGCGATCGACGACCCGGTCGGCGAGATCCCGGCGGGTCTTCAGGATCAGCACCGTTTCGGCGCCGGTCTCGACCTGACCCTCCCACCAGTAGAGCGAGCGCATGCCGGGGATGATGTTGGCGCAGGCGGCCAGCCGCTCCTCGACAATGGTGCGGCCGATCGAGTCCGCCTCTGCGTTGTCCGATGCGGTCACGTAGATCAGGCAGACGTCCATATCCGATTCCGTCAGGATTTGCGTTCCGTCAGGCTGCGGGCACGAAGCCGATGGGGATGCGCTGCGGCCCTTCCTGCTTCAGGGACTGCAGCATCTCCTTGTACTCCCGCTCCATGTCGCTTGTCACGGACGCCCGCGTCTCCTTCAGCGCCTGCTCGAAATGCTCCGCCGTCACTTCCTGCGCCTCCAGCGACTGGCGCAGGGCAAGGAGTCCTGCCCGCCGCACGAGATCCTCGAGATCGGCCCCCGTGTAGCCCTCCGTGCGTGCGGCGAGGCCGTCGAGGTCGACATCGGCGGCCAGCGGCATGTTCGCCGCATGGATCTTGAGGATGCGCAGCCGGCCCTCCTTGTCCGGGACCGGCACGTAGATGAGCTCGTCGAAGCGGCCGGGGCGCAGCAGCGCCGGGTCGAGCAGGTTCGGACGGTTCGTCGCGCCGATGACGACCACGCCCTGAAGCTCCTCGAGCCCGTCCATTTCGGACAGCAGCGTATTGACCACGCGCTCGGTCACCGCCGGCTCGCCCAGCCAGCCGCCGCGGACGGGGGCGAGCGAATCGATCTCGTCGATGAAGATCACCGTCGGCGCCACCTGGCGGGCCCGGGTAAAAAGCCTGGAGACCTGCTGCTCTGATTCGCCGTACCACTTCGACAACAGGTCCGAGGACTTGGTGGCGATGAAGTTGGCGTTGGACTCTCGCGCGACGGCTTTGGCGAGCAGAGTCTTGCCGGTCCCCGGCGGGCCGAACAGCAGAAAGCCCTTCGCCGGCCGGATGCCGATCCGGCGGAAGGCTTCGGGGTTCTTCAGCGGCAGCTCGACGCCCTCTTCCAGGACTTGGCGCACTTCCTCCAGGCCGCCGATGTCGTCCCAGGTTACGTTTGGCACCTGGATCATGATCTCGCGCAACGCGGAGGGTTGCACCCGCTTCAAGGCGTTCATGAAGTCGCCGCGCTCGACCTTCAGGTCCTCGACGATCTCGGCGGGAAGCCCTTCCTCCTTGAGGTTGATCCGCGGCAGGACCCGGCGCAGCGCGTCCACCGCCGCCTCGCGCGCCAGGGCCGAGAGATCGGCGCCGACGAAGCCGTAGGTGATGCGGGCCAGCTCGTCCAGATCGACGTCATCCGCCAGCGGCATACCGCGGGTGTGGATCGCCAGAACGTCGCGGCGTCCGTCCTGGTCCGGCACGCCGATCACGATCTCGCGGTCGAATCGGCCGGGCCGGCGGAGCGCCTCGTCGATGGCGTCGATCCGGTTGGTGGCCCCGATCACGACGACGTTCTGGCGCGGCTCGAGGCCGTCCATGAGGGTGAGGAGCTGCGCCACCACCCGGCGCTCGACCTCGCCCGTCACCTGCTCGCGCTTGGGCGCAATGGAGTCGAGTTCGTCGATGAAGACGATGGACGGCGCGCTCTGCTGGGCTTCCTGGAAGACGTCGCGCAGGCGCTGCTCCGATTCGCCGTAATGGCGTCCCATGATCTCGGGGCCGGCGATGTGGAAGAACGCCGCCTCGGCCTCGTTGGCGACGGCACGCGCGAGCAACGTCTTGCCCGTGCCCGGCGGGCCGTGGAGCAGAACGCCCTTGGGCGGCTCGATGCCGAGGCGCTGAAAGAGCTCTGGATGCCGCAGGGGGAGCTCCACCATCTCCCGCACCTGGTCGATGGCGCTACCGAGGCCGCCGATGTCGTCATAGGTGACGTCGGCCTGACGGGCTTCCTTCGGCTCGACATATTGCGGCAGCAGCTCGACCTCGGTGTCGGGGGTCACCTGGACGACGCCCTTCGGCGAGGTGGACACCACCACCAGCCGGATCTCCTGAAGGCCGTAGGCCGGCGCGTCGAACAGGCTCCGGAACGCGTCGTCGGGGAAGCCTCTCCGGTCCATCGCGGGGCTGCGGTGATACACGGAGGTCGAAACGACGTCACCCGCGACGAGGGGGCGTCGGGCAAACGTCCGGCGCAGGGCCTCGCCCGAGCCCTGCAGGCGCAGATTCTTTTGGGCGGGCGCCAGGACCACGCGGTTCGCGGGTTTGACCTCGGCCGGCCGGACCTCCACGAAGTCGCCGCTGCCCACGCCCGCGTTGGCGCGCTGCAGGCCGTCGAGGCGGATGATCTCCAGGCCCTCGTCTTCCGGATAGGGCGGGACGGCGATCGCCGCCGTGTGGCGCTGGCCGATGATCTCGATGGGCTCGCCCTCACGGATGCCCAGCCGTTCCAGGACGGCCCGGCCAAGCCGCGCCACGCATTTGCCGACGTCCTGGGAGCGGGCATTGGCCACCTGCACCCGTTCGCCCTTTGGGTCCGTATCCGCCATCGATCGAACTGCCCCTCACTCCGCCAGACTTGCCGTCAGCGAAGGAACGGGACCACTCCCGATTGGTTCCCGGGGCGGTTCGGCAGGCTTCGCGCTGATCGAGGCGAGGCGCCGGCGATGCGGATCGGGCGGCGTCAGTCGGGCCGGCCTAGAGCCTCCGGCGTCGAATAGACGGCGAGGGCGGCCCGCACAGCGGCGCCCGCCGGCAGGTGGGCGCCGTGGCGGAGCAACGTGGCTTCGAGCGCGCCGAGGCAGATCAGCACGTTCTGCTTGCGGCAGTTGTAGCCCATCGTGCCGATGCGCCAGATCCTGCCCTTGAGCGGTCCGAAGGAGGAGCCGATCTCAATCCCGAAATTCTCCAGCAGGTCGTGGCGCACCGCTTCGCCGTCGATGCCGTCGGGGATCACGACGCCCGTGACGTTCGCCATCCTGTGACGAGCGTCGCCGAAGATCTCGAAGCCCATCGCCTCCAGCCCTGCCGTCAGCGCGGCGCTCGCCAGGCGGTGGCGCGCGAAGGCGGCCGGAAGCCCTTCCTTCAGCAGAAGGCGGGCGCATTCGTGCGCCGCATAGAGCATCGAGGTCGCCTCCGTGTGGTGGTTGAGGCGGCTCTCGCTCCAGTAGTCGAAGAGCATCGGCAAGTCGAAGTAGTTCGACTGGATCACCGGACCGTCGCCCGGCTGGAAGCCCTCGGGGGTGATCCCCTCCTCGATGTGTTTGCGCCGGTTCGCCGCGTCGGCCGCGCGCTCGCCCAGCGTGACCGGAGACGAACCCGGTGGGCCCGACAGGCACTTCTGCAGCCCGGCGGAGACCGCGTCGAGGCCCCACTCGTCCGTCCGTACGTCCATGCCGCCCAGGGTTGCCGTCGCGTCGACGAAGAGCAGGGCGTCGTGGCGTCGGCAGATCGCCCCGATCTCCGCCAGCGGCTGCGCCATCGTCGTCGAGGTGTCGCCGTGCACAAGTGCGACGAGCTTGGGCCGGTGCTCGCGAACCGCCTCTTCGATTCGCTCGGGCGGGAACACCGTGCCCCATTCCGCATGGATCGCCCGGACATCCGCCCGGCAGCGATGGGCGATCTCACACAGCAGATGGCCGAAGCGGCCGAACACGGGCACCAGCACCCGGTCGCCGGGCGCGACCAGCGAGGTCAGCAGCGCCTCGATGCCGGCGCGCGCGGTCCCGTTCACCAGGAAGGACCAGCGGTTCCTCGTCTGGAAGACCTGCCGGAGGAGCGCCATGGTCTCGTTCATGTACCGGGTGAATTCCGGATCGAACTGCCCCAGCATCGGCATCGACATCGCGCGCAGTACGCGCGGGTCGCAGTTGACCGGGCCCGGACCCATCAGCAGGCGCGGGGAGGGGTTCAGCTCTTCGAAGGTCTCGATCATTGCCGCTTTTCCTTCCGATCGGGCCGGCAGGACCATGCTCGTGCGGCCGGTGCCGCTCAATCGAACGGGCCGAGGCTGCCGCGTGCGTAGCCGGCGGGCAGTTCGTGCTCCCGTCCGATGCGGACGACGAGATCCGCGATCTCCGGATGGCGCTTCAGCACCTCGTGCCGATGCGGGTGGAGCGCCTCGATCAGCGCGCCGCCGCGACCGAGAAGATCATCGGCCATCGCGATCATCCGGGAGTTCGGCCAGGAAAAGGGGCGAAGACGCCGCAGCTCCGCGAAGGCCTCGCGTTCGGCTCCCGGATTCTGCTGGGCCAGGAGAATGACGACGGCGGCGGTGGACCGGGAGATCCCCATATGGCAGTGCACGAGGACATGCGCGCCTGGCGCTGGCGTGGCTGCCAGCCGATCCCCAAGCTCCAGCAGCGCACGGACGTGATGCGTCTGCGGCGGCTGGCGCCCCGGCTCCTCTCGGATGTCGTCGTGGAAGCGCAGCACCGTCCGGTCGTGGGGCGGGAAGCCGGCAAAGGCCTCGGGATCGGGCGTTGCCGGGTCCATGATCGACAGGACGTGCGTCATGCCCGAATTGGAGAACTGCGCGAGCTCCGGAATCCCGCACACCATCACTCGAAACGAAAACGCAGACGAAAGCCGTTCCATTCTTCTCCCTCCGGCTCCGCGACAGACGTTGCGGCGCACTTGGCGGCGCCGTCGATACAGGCCTGTCGTATTCGGCGGCGGGCGCGACGCGGAGCGACAATGCCGCGCCGGCATCTCTCCTTTCCTTCGGATCCGGCGACCTAATCCGGCGGCCGGTCCACTTCGACACCGGCCGGGTGGGTCTCGCGCCAGTGCCGTGCGATGTCGATGCGCCGGCTGATCCAGACCTTGTCGAAGCCCTGAACGTAGTCGAGGAAGCGGGCAAGCGCCGCACTGCGTCCCGGCCGCCCGGCGAGCCGGCAGTGAAGGCCGACGGACATCATCTTCGGCAGCCGCGCGCCCTCCGCGTAGAGGGTGTCGAAGCTGTCCCGCAGATAGCTGAAGAACTGATCGCCCGAATTGAAGCCCTGCGCGGTCGCGAAGCGCATGTCGTTGGCGTCGAGGGTGTAGGGCACGACCAGATGCGGGTGGCCGCCCACAGTCACCCAGTAGGGCAGGTCATCGGCGTAGCTGTCGGAATCGTAGAGGAAGCCGCCCTCCTCGACCACCAGCCTGCGCGTGTTCGGGCTGCAGCGCCCGGTGTACCAGCCGAGCGGCCGGCTGCCTGTCACGCGGGTGTGAATCTCGATCGCCGCGCGCAGATGCGCCCGCTCCGTCTCTTCCTCGACATGCTGGTAGTCGATCCAGCGATAGCCGTGGCTGGCGATCTCCCAGTCGGCCTCCGCCATGGCGGTGACCGCCTCCGGATTGCGCTCGAGTGCCATCGCCACGCCGTAGACGGTGACCGGCAGGCGGCGGTCCGTGAACAGCCGATGCAGGCGCCAGAAGCCGGCGCGGCTGCCGTACTCGTAGATCGATTCCATGTTCATGTGGCGCGCACCCGGCAGCGGCGTGGCGCCGACGATCTCGGACAGGAAGGCTTCGGAGGCGGCGTCGCCGTGGAGGACGCAGTTCTCGCCGCCCTCCTCGTAGTTGATGACGAACTGCAGGGCGATGCGCGCCTCCCCCGGCCAGCGGGGATGCGGCGGGCGCCGGCCGTAGCCGGCCATGTCGCGCGGATAGGGGCTCTGCGGTCCGTCCATGTCCATCACCTTGGGAATCCACCGAGGATGGCGACAGCCCGATCGCCCGAAGGCGATCGCAGGGCGAAGATGGTCTCGATCGATCCAACGCAACGGGTTACGCTTGCACCGGACATGTTCTTACAGCACAGGCGCGTGCCAAAGCAAAGGAGGGGCGCCGGCCGGCGCGGACCCATCGCCCGACCGGCGGGGCGATCGATGGGTCTTTGAGAGGAGGTTCAGGATGCGTCTTCCGCTGATTCCATATGTCGTGGTCGCTGCCCTGGCGGCGTTGCCGGCCACCGTCCGGGCCCAAGCCGAGGTGGAACGGCAGGCGTTTCCGGTGCCCGCCGGTGCCGGCCCGCATGACGTGGCGCCCGCGCCGGAGCCAGGGGGCGTCGTCTGGTACACCGCCCAGGGGCAAGGCGCGCTCGGGCGGCTGGATCCGGCGACCGGCGAGGTCAGGCAGATTCCGCTCGGCGAGGGCTCGGCACCGCACGGCGTCATCGTCGGGCCGGATGGCGCGCCCTGGATCACCGACGGCGGCCTCAACGCGATCGTCCGCGTCGATCCGCGAACGGAGGAGGTCACGCGCTATCCTCTGCCGGACGGGCAAGGCTACGCGAATCTGAATACGGCGACCTTCGACGGCCACGGCGTTCTCTGGTTCACCGGGCAGAACGGCATCTACGGCCGACTCGACCCGAAGACCGGTGCGATGGAGGTCTACGACGCGCCGCGCGGCCGTGGGCCATACGGCATCACGACGACGCCGGCCGGCGCGGTCTATTACGCCTCGCTCGCCGGCAGCCACATCGCCCGCATCGATACCGAGACCGGTGCCGCGACGGTGATCGAGCCGCCGACGCCGGGTCAGGGCGCCCGCCGCGTCTGGTCCGACTCGAAGGGGCGGATCTGGGTCAGCGAATGGAATGCCGGCCAGGTCAGCCGCTACGATCCCGACTCGGGACAGTGGCAGAGCTGGCGTCTGCCGGGCGAGCGGCCGCGCGCCTACGCAGTCTATGTGGACGATCGGGACGTCGTCTGGCTCAGCGACTTCGGCGCCAACGCCGTGGTGCGGTTCGATCCGGTGACCGAGCGCTTCGAGGTCTTCGAGAGTCCGCGCGCCAACGCAAACGTCCGGCAGATCCTCGGGCGTCCGGGGGAGGTCTGGGCCCCCGAATCCGGTACCGATACGCTGGTCGTCTTCCGTAGCCGGTAGCCCCTGCACCGGGCCGCGGCGGCGTCACGGCCGCCAGGAAGGCTTGCTCAGTTCCGCCTCCACGTCGGCCCGGGAGAGGCCGATGTCCTTGAGCATCGCGTCGCTGAGAAGGCTGAGCGCGTGCCGCTGGCGCCGCCGCTCCTCCCATTCCAGCATCGTCGCGATTGCCGCGCTGCTCCACCGCGACAGGAACCCTCGGAATTGCCGCGCGCGGCCCGGCCGCGCCCTTGCCTTGCCGGTGGCGATCATCGGCTGCCGTCCTCTCCCGATTTCGGATCGGAGATCCTTCTCCGGACGGCGGCGACCCTACGCGTCCTCGGCGTCGCGATCTTCCCGAAGCTTGCGGTGGCCGGCGATCGGCGAGAATTTGCGGACGGCGGCCGGTTCCTCACCAGTCGGGCGCGATCTTCTCCGATTCGACCGGGCCGTGCGCATAGGCTTGCTGCGCCGAGGCGCGATCGGGCAAGCCGATCGACTCCAGAAGGGCGAAGACCTCCTGCCGCGCGGCGGCGTGGCTGACGCTGAATGGTGCCCCGGTCCGTTCCGCCCGCAGGTCGAGGAGCGTCAGCCCCTTGTGGAACAGCTCGCGGAAGATGACGCGCTCGCCAAAGCCAGGCGCGACACGGAAGCCCAGTCGCTTCGATAGCTGCTCGAGGAGGCGGGCGATGTCGCGCTTGTTGCGCGCGTCGATGTGGCCGAGGCGGTTGCGCATCACGATCCAGTCGATCGGCGGCCGGCGGTTGAGTGCGCGCCGTTGCCGCTGCTCCCAGACCATCTGGCTGTAGACGCTTGGCGCCAGCACCTTTCTCGCCTCGCGGTCGATGCGCGCGAGGAGGTCGATGTCGAGGAAGCTGTCGTTGAGCGGCGTGATCAGCGTGTCGGCATAGGTGTGGCCGAGTCGTGACAGAAATGAGTCGCTGCCCGGCGTGTCGACGACGATGAAGTCGTGCGCTCCCAGCTCGGCGAGCGCGCCCTTGAGCCGCTCTTCCTCTTCGGCCTCCGCCTCGGCCCGGGACGCCGCCTCCGACCGGAAGACGCGGCGATGGTCCGGCAGCGGCAGGGGAAGTCCGGTGTCCTCGACCAGGCTCCGCCGGTTGTCGATGTAGCGGGAGAAGGTGCCCTGGCGGGCGTCGAGGTCGATGGTTCCGACCGTGTATCCGCTCTTCAGGAGTGCCACGGCGAGATGCATGGCGGTGGTCGACTTGCCGGAACCGCCCTTTTCATTGCCCAGCACGATCACATGCGGGCCGGGCCGTCCGGTGCCGAAGCGGATGGATGCGGCCTCCGGTGCGACGCTGCCGGCACGGTCCGTCGATATTGTCGTGAACAGAATCCCCTCCCGGCGGGCTCGCGCCCGCCCTTCCGCATGCCTCTTCTTCGCTTGGTTAGGGAGAGTCGCGCCCGCCGCGCCACCCCCGCGCGCGTCCGTCTCCCACAACTATCGCCGAATGTTCCGCGTCAAAACAAGATCTCCCAGTCGCGGTCCTCCTGCTCTGACATGGCGTGCCCCAATGATTGTTCGAGCGATACCTCGTTATCTCTGCCGTTTATTGCGGATTTTCGAGACGCGGATTCGGCAGCGGCCGGGTCTGGTCGCAGCTCGTCGGTCCGATCTTCCATTCGCTCCGCAGCCGGGCGTACTTTTCCCTGGACTTCGATCGCGGCTTTCTTCCAGGCCCGCATGGCTGCCGTCCGCCGGGCCAGGGCCTCAGTCGCCCCCCAGCCGAAGATCTCGCCGCCCTCGGCGGTCTTGTGGATCGCGCCCCAGCGACTGCGCTTTGCGGAGCGGATCACGAACACGATGTTCTCGCCGGGGATGCTCGCATCGAGCGAGGTCGTGTAGGCCGGTGCTTCGCAATCCAGCACGTCGCATACGCTCTGCCAGGAGAAGCCCTCGTCCAGCATGATCTTCGCGATCGCCGGAAACTCTCCCAGTGCATGCCATTTCGCCGGAAGCCGCGGATTGGCAGGGCCGCCATCCGGACTCTCGGTTGCCTCGCTCAGGAAATAGGCGAGCTGAACGTCCAACATCCGCGATCCGGTCTCGGCGGATTCGAGGGCCGCGATGAGATCGTCGGCGGTTCTTGGTTGCTGGGACCGGTTCTTCATGATTCGCCCCCCAATGTCCCTTCTTGACCCTTATAATAGATCTTCGGAAATGTCACCTGGCAGGCAATAAGAAAACGCGCCCTGGACCGCATGGATACAAGGTCGGCGGCGATATCGGCCGCGGTTCTGCATGGCTGGTTCCGATCTTCGACCGACGGCCGGCGGCGACATTTTGGTGCGGCAGTATTGCCGCGGGCGACTGATCCAGATTAAGGCGGCTCTACGCCGAAGGGCATACCCTTTAAGGCGAACCGGCAGAATTGCGTCGGAAAAACAAAGAGACGGGGAGTTTAGAATGGTGGTGACTGACGCCGTCTTCTTTACCTACCAGGATGCTCTACGGCGCGGCGGGCCCGAATACCTTGCGTTCGAGCGCGCCGTATCCGTCTACCGAGAGCGTTTCGCGGAAGTGACGCAAGGGGAGGCGAATTTTGCCGTATCGAGGATCCTCGCCGAGGCGGCGACGCGCCGGTCGACGGTCTCTTGGCTCTTCGAGGACGAGGTTTCCGCCGCCTGAGCGACCGTCGCGATGGATGCCCCGTGGCGGGGATTGAGCGCTACCGCAGCCGCCCGGGCGCGAGGTCGGCAGCCGTTACGCCGGCATCCGCGAAATCGGCCGGCAGCGCGTTCGTGGAGACAAGGGCCGCGGTCGCGCGCGCCAGCGTCGGCGCGAGCATGATGCCGTAACCGCCCTGGCCGGCGAGCCAATAGAACCCTTCGGCCGCCGGGTCGGGGCCGACGACCGGCGTTTCGTCGGCCACGAAGGAGCGCAGCCCGGCCCATTTGTGAACGATCCGGCGCACCGTGAGATGCGTGGTGCGTTCCAGCCAATCGACAACCACAGCCACGTCCAGGTCTTCCGGCTGCACGTCGCAGGGCGGCACCGGGGTCGCGTCGCCGGGCGAGGCCATCAGCCGTTCGGCCTCGGGCTTGAAGTAGAACGCATCGCCGGCCTGATCCACCAGCGGCCAGTCGCGCAGATCGACGCCCGGCGGCGGGTCGACGATGATCGCGGTGCGCCGCTTGGGCGTGAGCCCGATCGGCGGCAGGCCGGCGAGCCGGCCGACGTCCTCCGCCCAGGCGCCGGCCGCGTTGACGATCACCGGGGCCGTGAAACTCTGTCCGCCGGCCTCGACGCGCCAGCCGCCGCGGTGCCGGTCGATCACCGTCACCGCGGCATTGCAGACGAGCCGTCCGCCATGTGCCGCCATCCCCTTGAGGAATCCCTGATGGATTGCGTGCACCTCCATGTCCATGACACCGGCTTCAAAGACGGCGAAGGCGATGCCGTCGCGGCGAAGGATCGGCACCATCTCGACGGCCTGCGCGGGGTCGATCTCGCGGATGCTGCCGTCCGCGCCGATCGTCAGAAGCTCGTCGATCGCGTCCCGTCGGTCCGCGGTGGCGACGGTAAGCGCCCCGCGCGGTCGCAGCAGCGGATGATCGGCGAATCCGGGCGGCGGATCGAGGAAGAAGGGCAGGCTCAAGCCGTTCAGGGCGCGGACGATCCGGTTGCCGAAGTTCCGGGTATAGAGCGCCGCCGAACGGCCGGTGCTGTGATAGCCGGGCTGGGCCTCCCCCTCCAGGAGCACGACGCGGTAGCCCTCCCGCGCCAGCTCATGGGCCGCCGCCGCGCCGGAGATGCCGGCTCCGATGACGATGACGTCGCAGCCGGTCATAGCGGTCGAACCGGCCGCCGCGTGATGACGCGGAAGCGCCAGGCGAGAAGGATCGCCGCCGCCGTCAGGCCGGCGCACAGGCTCCACAACAGGCCCGGCAGACCGTGCCCCGCGACGACGCCGAAGGCGTAGGCCAGCGGGACCGCGAGGCCCCAGAAAGCGAAGGCATAGATCAGCGTCGGCACGACCACGTCGGCGGCCCCGCGCATGGCGCCCATCAGCACCCCCTGGGTGCCGTCCGAGACGATCAGCCACGCGACGATGCCGAATGCGGGCACCGCAATTGCCGTCACTGCCGGATCTTCCGTGTAGAGGGTCACGATCGGGGCCGCGGCGAGTTCGAGAATCGCGGCGACCCCAAGCATGACGAGGACGACCAGCCCGGTCCCGACCCAGCCGGCGCGGGCCAGTCCCTTCTGGTCCCGCCGCCCGATCGCGTTCGCGACCCGCACCGCGGTCGCGGTCGACAGACCGATCGCCAGCATATAGATGAGAGCCACCGTGTTGAACACGATCTGAAAGCCGGCCAGGGGCGCCGCGCCCAGCCAGCCGGCGAAGGTCGTGGCAGCGGCAAAGGCCGAGGTCTCCAGTCCGATGGCGGCGGCCAGCGGCACGCCGAGGAGCAGAAGGGGCCGGATGCTCCGCCAATGGCCGGCGAGCGGCGCGCGCACGCCGAAGCGTGCGGCCTCGGGCATGGTCAGGACATAGCCGACGATGGCGACCACCATCAGCCAGCGGGTGATCGAGGTCGCGAGCGCGGCACCGGCCGCGCCCATCGCCGGCGCACCCAGATGCCCGAAGATGAGGATCCAGTTGAGGCCGGCGTTCACCAGATTGGCGCCAAGCGAGACGATCATACCAGGCCGCGGGCGGCTGATGCCTTCGAGGAAGCTGGAGGTGGCGATGAACATCAGGATGGCCGGCATGCCGGGCGCGAAGGCCTGGAGCACCCGGCCGCCGCCGGCGGCGATCTCCGGCTCCTGTCCGGTCAGCCGCAGGATCGCCTCGCCCCAAAGCAGGGCCGCCCCGTAGGCGATGCCGAGGCCCGCCGCGACGATCAGGGCCAAGCGCCAGATGCGCCCGCAGCGCTGCGGCTCGCCGGCGCCGTCCGCCTGTGCCGACAGGATCACCGTACCGACCAGCAGGCCGATGCCGATGGTCTGCATGACCAGCGGCGCGGACAGCCCGATGCCGTAGAAGGCGAGTTCCTCGGCGCCCGCCCGGCCGGTCATGACGGTGTCGACGGTCACCATGACCACCAGGCCGACGCGCGCCAGCATCACCGGCACCGCGAGCGAGAGGGTGCGGCGGATGTGCTGGCCGAGGTTGAGGGGAAGACCGGTCGCCGGGAGGGGCGCACCGGAGGTGTTCGTCGTCATGGCGCCCGGACATTACACCACCCGCCGCGCGGTCGGTCATGAAATTCCGTCGCGGAGGCGAGGCGTCCTCCGCATGGCGCGGACGCGTCTTCGCGTCGTCCGGCCCCGACGGTGCCGCCTGCGCCGGCAACCCCGCTCCGGCCGGATCCGGGGGCGGTCGTGCGGCGCCGGGTCTCGTGGCCGCACATCGGGGCCAAGGAACGGGCCTCCGCAAGTTTAGCAAATACTTAGCAATCGGCTGCTAGCGTGCCGGCCCTATGGAGGGGCCGGGGGAGGAGGCCGGCCGATGGTGCCTGTGATGGACCGCCCGAAGCCGCGCCGTGCGTTGAAGGCACCTTTTCGTCTGCGTCTGAAGGCTTGGTGGCACGGGCACGAGCTGTTCCTCAAGCGGCGCGCGCCGGCCGCCGGCCCGCTCGGCCAGAAGGACGAGCTCCGGCGGCGAGTCACGGGCTATCGGGACCCCGAACGGCCTTGGGAAACGCCGCGCATCCGCATGCTGCAGGCGGTCTGGGGCGAGGGATTCACCGGCCCCGGCGGTCCCGACCACGTGCTCGAACTGGTAAAGCCTCTCGGCCTCGGCCCGGAGATGAGCATGCTCCATATCGGCGCCGGGCTTGGCGGGCCGGCGCGCGCCTTCGTCGAGGCGTTCGGGGTCTGGGTCGCGGGGGTTGAAAGCGACCACGAGCTTGCGGAGGCCGGCATGGCCTTGTCGACCCTGGCCGGCATGGCGAAGAGGGCGCCGATCACCCCGCTCGAGCTGCAGAAATTCGAGCTCACGCCCAACAGCCTCGACGCCATCCTGGCCAGCGAGATCCTTTTCGCGGTCATCGACAAGCACCGTGCGCTGCGCGAGATCGAGCAGGCCCTGAGGGTGCGCGGCCAGTTCCTTTTCACCGACTACGTGCTGAACCAGCGTGGGCAGGAGGACGATCCGGTCCTTCGGGCCTGGGCCAAGAAGGAGCCGCTCACGCCGCATCTCTGGACGGCGCAGGAGTACGCCCGCATCCTCGCGGAATACAAGCTCGACATCCGGATCACCGAGGACGTGACCGACACCTATCGGTCACTGGCCCTGCGGGGCTGGGCGAACTACACCGAAGCGGTCTCCGAGACCGAGCTCGATCCCGAAGTGGCCGCATGCCTCGTCCAGGAGGCCGATCTGTGGACGCGCCGCATCGCCGCATTCGACAGTGGGCTCCTGCGCGTCTACCGCATCTATGCGCGCAAGAAGGCCGTGGACAAGATGCTGTCCGACTGGTGAGCGCGCCGCCGATTGACAGGGACGGGCGCGCTGCCTATGTTCCGCTCTCCGTTTATTGGATTTCTCGATTGATCGTTGAGGACCGGACCCATGAAGGTCGTGAATTCGTTGAAATCGGCCAAGACGCGCCACAAGGCCTGCCAGATTGTCCGGCGCAAGGGTCGCGTCTACGTCATCAACAAGGCCAACCCCCGCTTCAAGGCGCGTCAGGGTTAACGGACGTGGCCGGCCGGAATCGACCGGCCGGCGCCCGCCGACGCTTGGCGGGATAACCCTCCCGACAAGGTGAGGTGACCGGGCCGTACCTCTTGGGCCCGGTTTTTGCTGTTGGCGCGGCGGCCAGGAACCGGGGCGGTTCACCGGCATTGACCCGAGCCCGCCGCTCGCCCAAATTGGAGCGGACCGCTTCCGGCGGATCGACTCGATGGGAGGAGGCAAGGGGGCCGATCGATGCGCATGCCAGAGCCGGATCGCGACGTCCTCGCCCGGCGGACGCAGATCGCCCGGGACCTCGCCCGCATCGTCCCCGGCGAAGGGGTGATCGTGGATGAGGACGAGCGCCGCGCCTATGAAAGCGACGGGCTGACCGCCTACCGGCAAATACCCCTCGTCGTCGTGCTGCCGAGCACGACACAGCAGGTTTCGCAGGTCCTCCGCTACTGCCACGAGAACAACCTCAAGGTGGTGCCCCGCGGCGCCGGCACCTCGCTTTCCGGCGGAGCGCTGCCGCTCGCCGACGGCGTCCTTCTCGGTCTCGGCAAGTTCAATCGGATCCTCGAAATCGATTTCGACAACCGCTGCATCGTCGCACAGCCGGGGGTGACCAACCTCGGCCTTACCCAGGCGGTACAGCACGCCGGCTTCTACTACGCGCCGGATCCGTCCAGCCAGATCGCCTGCACGATCGGCGGCAATGTGGCGGAGAATTCTGGCGGCGTGCACTGTCTGAAATACGGCCTCACCACGAACAACCTGCTCGGCCTCGAGATGGTGCTGATGACCGGCGAGGTGATTCGCCTCGGCGGGAAGCATCTCGACGCCGAAGGCTACGACCTTCTCGGCCTGATGACCGGGTCCGAAGGGCTGCTGGGCGTCGTCACGGAGGTGACGGTGCGCATCCTGAAGCGGCCGGAGACGGCCCGGGCGCTGCTGCTCGGATTCCCGACGAACGAGAAGGCCGGCGACTGCGTCGCCGCCGTCATCGCCGCCGGCATCATCCCGGGCGGGATGGAGATGATGGACCGGCCGGCTATCCACGCGGCCGAGGCCTTTGTGCACGCCGGCTATCCGCTCGACGTCGAGGCGCTGCTGATCGTTGAGTTGGACGGCCCGCAGGTCGAAGTCGATCATCTCATCGCCCGCGTCGAGGCGATCGCCGATTCGCACGGTGCCGTCTTCAAGCGGGTGAGCCAGAGCGAGGAAGAGCGGTTGGCATTCTGGGCCGGGCGGAAGGCGGCCTTTCCTGCCGTCGGCCGCATCTCGCCGGACTACTACTGCATGGACGGGACCATCCCCCGCCACCAGCTGCCGCTCGTTCTCAAGCGCATGGGAGAGCTGTCGGAACAGTACGGGCTGCGAGTCGCCAACGTCTTTCATGCCGGCGACGGCAACTTGCACCCGCTCATCCTCTACGACGCCAACGAGCCGGGGGAGCTGGAGAAGGCCGAGGCCTTCGGCGCCGACATCCTGAAGCTCTGTGTCGCCGTGGGCGGCGTGCTGACCGGCGAGCACGGCGTCGGCGTCGAGAAGCGCGACCTCATGCCGGAGATGTTCGACGAGACCGACCTCGCGCAGCAGCAGCGCGTGAAATGCGCCTTCGACGCCGAGGGGCTGCTCAACCCGGGCAAGATGTTTCCGCAGCTTCATCGCTGCGCCGAGCTCGGCCGTCTGCACGTCCATCGGGGCCAGATCCCGTTCCCCGACCTGCCGCGGTTCTGATGCAGACGGTTCTGAAGCCGGCGGATGCGGCGCAGGTGGCCGAGGCGGTTGCCTGGGCAGTGTCGGAAGAGACGCCGCTCGAGGTCCTGGGCACCGGCTCGAAGCGTGGCCTTGGCCGGCCGGTGCAGGCGGGCCACGCGCTCGATCTCTCCGCTCTCTCCGGCATCGTCCTTTACGAGCCCGAGGAGCTGGTCTTGAGCGCGGGTGCCGGCACGCCGCTCGCGGAGATCGAGGCGGTGCTCGCCGCCAGGCGGCAGCAGCTCGCCTTCGAACCCCCGGATCTCGGGCCGCTCTATGGCCGGCCGGCGGGCGCGGGCACGATCGGCGGCGTGTTGGCCTGCAACCTTGCGGGGCCGCGGCGGATCAAGGCCGGGGCGGCGCGCGACCACTTCCTGGGTTTCAAGGCGGTGAACGGCCGTGGCGAGGCTTTCAAGGCCGGCGGCCGCGTCGTCAAGAACGTCACCGGCTACGACCTGTGCAAGCTCATGGCCGGCTCTTACGGCACGCTTTCGGTGCTGACCGAGGTGACGCTCAAGGTGCTGCCGGCACCGGAGAAGACGCGCACGGTCCTGCTCCTCGGCCTCGCCGACGACGAGGCCGTTCACGCCATGACGCGGGCGCTGCAGAGCAGCCACGAGGTCTCCGGAGCCGCCCATCTTCCGGCGCCGGTCGCCGCGGTCTCGCCGGTCGGTCCGGTGTCGCGCGCCGGTGCCGCCGTCACCGCCGTCCGGATCGAGGGGCCGGGTCCGTCGGTGGAGTTCCGTTGCGCCGCCCTTCGCCGGGAGCTGGCGGCGTTCGGCGGCGCGACGGAGGAGCTTCACAGCCGCAGCTCCGTCGAGCTCTGGCGCAGCCTGCGGGATCTGACGCCCTTTGCCGGCGACGATCGGCACCCCATCGTCTGGCGGCTTTCGGTGCCGCCGGCGGCGGGCGCGCGGATCGTCGCGGCCTTGGCTCCGCTCGGCGAGTTCCGGTATTTCTACGATTGGGGCGGCGGCCTGATCTGGCTGGCGCTGCCGTCGGGTAGCGCAGATGCCGGAGCGCGGGAGGTGCGTGCCGCACTCGCCGCGACCGGCGGCCACGCCACCCTGGTCCGCGCGCCGGACGAGACGCGCCTTGCCGTGCCCGTGTTCCAGCCGCAGCCAGAGCCGGTCGCCGCGCTGGGGCGCCGCCTGAAGGAAAGCTTCGACCCGCGCGGCATTCTCAACCCGGGCCGAATGTCAGCCAACCTTTGAGACCGCGACGGCATCCGCGATGCAGACAAACTTCACCCTGGCCCAGCTCGCCGATCCGGACATCCGGGAATCGGAGAAGATTCTGCGGGCCTGCGTGCATTGCGGTTTCTGCACGGCGACCTGCCCGACCTATGTGCTGCTGGGCGATGAGCTCGACAGCCCGCGCGGCCGCATCTACCTCATCAAGGACATGCTGGAGAACGACCGGCCGGCCTCGGCCAAGGTCGCGAAGCACATCGACCGTTGCCTGTCCTGCCTGTCTTGCATGACCACCTGCCCGTCGGGCGTGCATTACATGCATCTCGTCGATCACGCCCGCCGCCGCATCGAACGGACCTACCGGCGGCCGCTGCCGGAGCGCCTGCTGCGGCGGATGCTGGCGACCGTGCTGCCGCGGCCAAACCTGTTCCGCCTGGCGCTGGCCGGCGCGTGGTTCGCGCGGCCTTTCGTGCGGTGGATGCCGGGGCGGCTCAAGGGCATGGTGGCGCTGGCGCCGCGCACGATCCCGTCACCCTCGCCGGTGGACCGGCCGCAGGTCTTCCCCGCGGAAGGACCGCGGCGCAAACGGGTGGCGTTGCTCGCCGGCTGCGCCCAGCCGGTCCTGAAGCCGGAGATCAACGAGGCGACGATCCGGCTGCTCACCCGCCACGGCGTCGAGGTGGTGGTCGCGAAGGGCGCCGGTTGCTGTGGCGCGTTGACCCATCACCTCGGCCAGGAGGAGCCTGCGCTGGCCTTCGTCCGCGCCAACGTCGCCGCTTGGATGCGGGAGATCGTGGGCGAAGGGCTCGACGCCATTATCGTCAATGCCTCTGGCTGCGGCACCCAGGTCAAGGATTACGGCTTTCTGCTGCGCGAGGACAGGACCTGGGCGGAGAAGGCGGCCCGCGTCGCCGGGCTCGCGCGCGACGTCACCGAGTTCCTGGCCGAACTCGGCCTGAAGCCGCCGGTCCGCGGCGCCGAAACCGCCGGCTCTCGGGCGGCCGGCCTGCGCGTCGCCTACCATTCGGCCTGCTCGATGCAGCACGGGCAGCGGATCACGGCGCAGCCGAAGCGGCTGCTGGCCGAGGCCGGATTCACGGTTCTCGACCCGCCGGAAGGGCATCTCTGTTGCGGTTCGGCGGGCAGCTACAACCTGCTGCAACCGGAAATCGCGACCGCGCTGCGCGACCGCAAGGTGCGGAACATCGAAAGCCAGCGGCCCGATGTCATCGCCACCGGCAACATCGGCTGCATCACGCAGATCGCGAGCGGCACCGCAATCCCGATCCTGCACACGGTCGAGCTCCTCGACTGGGCGACCGGCGGGCCGAAGCCCGCCGCCATCGCGCACCTGCCGGACCCGCGCCCGACGGCGGCGGAATAGAGCCGGCCGGGTCTTCTCTGGCCGGCAGCCGTTCGCATGGTCGAATCCCGGCTGGTGGCGGCCGGCCGGCGACGCCATATGAGTGCGATGCGTGTACCCGACGGATGGCGGCGATGGACCTCCTGCGACTGATTCTGAACGTCCTGTGGGTTTTGACCGGCGGAGTGTGGATGGCTCTCGGCTGGTTGATCGCCGCCGTGATCATGGCGATCACGATCATCGGCCTGCCCTGGGCGCGGGCGGCCGTGGTCATCGCCAGCTACACCTTCCTGCCCTTCGGCCGAACCGCGGTGCCCCGCGACCGCTACGACGGGCGCGAGGACATCGGCACCGGGCCCTTGGGTGTCATCGGCAACATCATCTGGCTGCTGCTGGCGGGGTGGTGGCTCGCGCTCGGCCATCTGATCACCGCGGCCGGCCTGGCCGTCACCATCATCGGCATTCCCTTCGCCTGGGCGCATCTCAAGCTCGCGGGGCTGTCGCTGTGGCCGATCGGCAGGCGGATCGTCGCGATCGAGGATCTCGATCGTCGAAGGCTGAGCACCGCCGGTACGCCCGACCGGATGTCGTAGGCCTCGGCGCGCCCGAAGCGGGGCGCTGCGCCGGGCTGGCGAGATGCCGTCGATGCGGAACCCGGACAGAACTCGGGCGGGCCCGGCAGAGACACCGACAAAGAGGGCCGCCAATGCGGCCCGAGGTTGGCTCTAGTCGCTGCCGTCGGCCTTCTCTTCGATCCATTGACCGGCGTTGCGGATGTCGCGTCCCATCCCCTCGACGGTGTTGCAGGCGGAAAGCGCCAGCATCGATCCGATCAGCCACGCCGCCGCAAGCGCGGCCAGGAAACCGCGGACAACACGCATCGAATCCCCCTTCGCTTCTTTCCGACCGGGTCTTTGTAGTGGAATTTCGAACCGGCGCAAATCCTCGGATCGACCGATGGACCGCCATCGGAGACCGCCGTTGCGCCGACACGCCGTCAAACGGGGCCGGCGCTCACCACGGTTGAGGCCGGACCCGGCCGCCAAGGAGGAAGCGACATGGCCGACCGGGACCTTCGGGATTACGAGGCGCAGAAGCGCACAAGGTGGCGAGAGCGTCAGGACCGTCCCGCCAAGGCACAGAAGGACCCCGAGGGGAACAGGAAGGAGCATCTCGATCCGACGCGTGCAAGCCCCAAGCCGGGCGAGGAGGTGCCGAAGGACAGGCGAAGCGCGGCAGCATCGGCCAGGTTGTCACGAGCTAGGGCTACACCGAGACCCGTCAGGGCGGCGTCCCTTCCGATCAGACCGCCCGGGCCCGGTCTTCGACATAGGCGATCCGGAGCACGTTGGTGGAGCCGGGCGTGCCGAAGGGGACGCCGGCGGTGATGACCAACCGCTGGCCAGGGGCGGCGAACTGCTCCTCATGGGCGATGCCGCAGGCCTTCTCGACCATCTGCGAGAAGCTGCGGACGTCCTCGGTGCACACGCAGTGGACGCCCCAGGCGAGCGCCAGCCGGCGTGCCGTGGCGAGATTCTCCGTCAGGCACAGGATCGGCACCTCCGGCCGCTCGCGGGCGGCGCGAAGGGTCGTCGATCCCGAGGTGGTGTAGGTGACGATGGCGGCCGTCGAGAGGGTATGGGCGACCTGGGCGGCGGCCGCGGTGATGGCGTCCGCTGAGGTCGCCTCCGGCTCGGCGCGCTGTGCCTCGATGATCCGGCGATAGTACGGGTCCTGCTCGACTCGCGTGATGATCCGGCTCATCATCGAGACGGCTTCCAGCGGATACTCGCCGGTGGCGGTCTCGGCCGACAGCATCACCGCGTCCGCCCCGTCATAGACCGCCGTTGCCACGTCGGACGCCTCGGCGCGGGTCGGCTCCGGGGCGCGGACCATGGACTCGAGCATCTGCGTCGCCACGATCACCGGCTTGCCCGCTTGGCGGCAGACGCTGATGATCCGCTTCTGAACGCTCGGCACGTCTTCTGGCGGCATTTCGACGCCGAGATCGCCGCGCGCCACCATCGCCGCGTCCGACATCTCGATCAACTCCTCCAGTCGATCGATCGCGGCGGGTTTCTCCAGCTTGATCATGACGGCGGCCCGGCCGGCGATCAGCCGCCGTGCCTCCGCGATGTCCTCCGGCCGCTGCACGAAGGAGAGGGCGACCCAGTCGACGCCGAGGTCGAGGCCGAACCGAAGGTCCTGCCGGTCCTTTTCGGTGAGCGGCGAAAGGGGCAGGACCACGCCGGGCACGTTGACGCCCTTGCGGTCGCTCAACGGGCCGCCGGTAACGACGACCGTGTCGACGAAGCTGCCGCCCGCTGTCTTCACCGTCAGCCGCACCCGGCCGTCGTTGAGTAGAAGCTGCGTGCCGGGAACGAGTGCCGACAGGACCTCCGGATGGGGCAGGGGGGCGCGCCGCCGGTCACCCGGCTCGGGTGAAAGGTCCAGGCGGAAGGGCTCCCCCGCGTTGAGCTCGACCTGTCCCTCGGCGAACGTGCCGAGCCGGAGTTTCGGCCCCTGTAGGTCCATGAGGATGCCGATCGGCCGATTGAGTTCGGCCTCGATTCCCCGCAGGATCTCGTGCCGGCGGCGGTGCTCCTCCTGGGTGCCGTGGCTGAAGTTCAGTCGGAACACGTCTACGCCGGCCTCGAAGAGGCCGCGAATGATTTCCGGCGACGATGTCGACGGCCCAAGCGTGGCGACGATCTTGGCTTTGCGCTGGCGTCTCATCTGCGGCACTTACCCCCTGCTCGGAAACGTCCTTCCGTCAGCCCTTTCCTCCGGGTTGCGGTTCGATAAGAATGGCTCGAAAATCATTAACATTCGTTCGAGTCGGACCGGTCATCACCAGGTCGTCGAGCGCCGAAAAGAACCCGTAGCCGTCATTGTCGGCGAGTCGCTCCTTGCCCTCGATGCCCAGGGATCGGGCTCGGGCGAGGCTGTCCGGTGTCAGAAGACAGCCCGCGTTGTCTTCCGTCCCGTCGATGCCGTCCGTGTCGCAGGCGATGGCGTGAATGCCGGGATGGCCGTCGAGCGCGACCGCGAGCGCCAGCAGGAACTCGGCGTTGCGGCCGCCGCGCCCCCGCCCGCGAACCGTCACGGTGGTCTCGCCGCCCGACAGCAGGACGGCCGGCGCCGGCGCCGGCTGGCCGTGCCGCGCCACCTGCCGGGCGATGCCCGCATGAACAAGGGCCACCTCGCGCGCCTCGCCCTCGATGCTGTCACCGAGGATCACCGGCGTCAGGCCCGCCGCGCGGGCCGCCGCCGCCGCCGCCTCCAGCGCCGCCTGCGGGCGCGCGACGATGACCGCCTCCGCGCGGGCCATGCGCGGATCGCCCGGCTTCGGTGTCTCGTCCTGGCCGCGCTTCAGATGGGCGACGGCGGTCTCCGGATGCGTGATGCCGTATTTTTCGAGGATCGCCAGCGCGTCGGCGAAGGTCGTGGGATCGGCGACCGTCGGCCCGGAGGCGATCACGGCCGGATCGTCGCCGGGGACGTCGGAGATCAGCAGGCTGACAACGCGGGCCGGGGCGGCCGCAGCCGCCAGCCGGCCGCCCTTGATGGCCGAGAGGTGCTTTCGCACGCAGTTCATCTCGGCGATGTTCGCGCCGGATTTAAGGAGCGCGGCGTTGATCCTCTGCTTGTCCTCGAGGGTAAGGCCGGGCGCCGGCTGCGACAGCAGCGCCGAACCGCCACCGGAGATGAGCGCGAGGACCAGGTCGTCCGCCGAAAGCCCGTGCACCAGATCGAGGACTCGCGCCGCCGCCTGATGGCCCGCGATGTCCGGAACCGGGTGTGCGGCTTCCACAACCTCGATGCGCTCGCAGGGCACCCCGTGGCCGTAGCGGGTGACGACCAGACCCGACAACGGGCCGTCCCAGTTCTCCTCGACGGCGCGCGCCATTGCGGCGGCGGCCTTGCCGGCGCCGACGACGACGGTGCGTCCCTTCGGGCGCGGCGGCAGATGCGGCGGCACGCAGCGCGCGGGATCGGCCGCCGCCAGGGCCGACTCGAAGAGCGTGCGAAGCAACTCACGGGGGGCAGCGATAGGCAAGGCCGTACTCCCGGTTATGCGGAAGGAGGAGGATGCATGGCCGCCCAAGGCGGCAGCGCCCCATTCCAGCAGTGATAGACCGGAGAACGGGGAACGGGTCAATAGGTTGCCTGTGTCCCGATCTGCTGCCGATTGTCACAGGTGGCCGGCGCCGGGCGGCCACCGCACGTTTGACGCCGATGCTCGAAAAGGAAATAGTGATGGCGCCCGCGACGAGCACGACGAGGCCGAAGCGCACCTATCCGGTCGGCGCTGCCCTTGCCGCTGGCGATTGCGTTCGGGCGGTGACAGCGGCGGAGCGGCTGCTCAACGAATTGGAGCGTGGCAATGATCGAATGGCGTGGCGTTTTCCCGGCGGTGACGACGCAGTTCAGGGCCGACCAGTCCCTCGATCTCGAAGCGACGGCGGCGCATGTCGAGCATCTGCTTCGATCGGGTGTGCACGGGCTGATCATGCTCGGCACCGTCGGTGAGAACTGCTCGCTCGAGCCCGAGGAGAAGCGCGAGGTCCTCCGCGCTGCTGTCGGAGCCGCGAAGGGCCGGGTGCCGGTGCTGTCCGGCGTGGCCGAATTTACGACCGCTGCGGCGTGCCGATTCGCCGCCGACGCCGAGAAGCTCGGAGCCGACGGCCTTATGGTTCTCCCCGCCATGGTCTACAAGTCGGATCGCCGCGAGACGCTCGCGCATTTCCGGGCGGTGGCCCGGGCGAGTGGTCTGCCGATCATGGTCTACAACAACCCGGTTACCTATGGCGTCGACATCACGCCGGAGATGCTGGCCGAGCTCGCTTCGGAGTGGTCGATCGTCGCCATCAAGGAGTCGTCGGACGACGTGCGCCGGCTGACGGACATCATCAACGCCACCGGGGACCGCTTCATTCTGTTCTGCGGCGTGGACGATCTGGCACTGGAAAGCCTGATGCTCGGCGCGTCCGGCTGGGTTGCGGGTCTCGTCAACGCTTTTCCGGAGGAAACGGTGCGGCTCTATGACCTGGCCGCGGAGGGCCGCTTTGCCGAGGCGCTGCCGCTCTATCGCTGGTTCATGCCGCTGCTGCATCTCGACACGCACCCGAAGCTGGTCCAGTACATCAAGCTTGCGCAGGCGATGGCCGGGGCGGGCTCGGAGATGGTGCGCGCGCCGCGCCTGCCGCTCGATGACGAGGAGCACGCCCGCATCGCCGCGGTGATCCAGGCGGCCCTCGACAGCCGTCCGGATCTGGCGGCATGACCACCGGCGCGCCGCGATCTCGAGGTCGCGGGCGGCGCCGCGCCTTCTGAGCCGCGGCCTTCGCCGGCGGCCTCGACGAATCGCCCGCGAAACCCGCGGCCGGGACGGAGCGTTGTTCTTCGACCGAATCATGGCTGAAACATGACCAATCGACGGGCGGCGGCGCAATCCCTGGCCTGGTCGGCCGTCGAGAGCGGCGGGCTCTCGGGCCTGATGCTCATTACGGCCATCGTGCTCGCGCGCCTTGTCGGGCCGGCCGAGTTCGGCGTTGCGGCGCTGGCTCTCGGAATCGTGCAACTCCTGAATCTGCTCGTGGAGCTGTTCTTCCACGACGCGATCCTCCAGCGACGGCACATCGAGGAGGCGCATCTGGACACCGCCCTGTGGACTTCTATGGGTCTTGCGGTGCTCCTGGTCAGCGGCTGCTGGGTCTTCGCGCCGTGGCTCGCGGGCCTGTTCGACGAGCCAAGCCTGGGACCGGTACTCGGCTGGATGAGTCTCAGCCTGCTGTTCAGCGGCGCGAGCGGCGTCCTCATCGCGAGCTTCCGGCGCGACATGCGGTTCAAGCCGGTCGCGCTGCGGACGCTCTATGGGCGGCTATGTGGCGCCGCCGTTGGGATCGCTATGGCCGTTCTGGGCTTCGGTGTCTGGAGCCTCGTGGCGCAGAACGTGATCTCGACGGTCGTCGCGGCTTTTTGGGTGTGGGCGAACGTCACGCGCCTTCCGCGGCTGCAGTACTCCTTCACGAGCCTGCGCGAGCTGCTGGGCTTTTCCGTCACCGTCTTCCTGACGCAGTTCGTCGTGAACGCCAATCTGCGTCTGTTCTCGATTCTCATTGGCTATCTGCTGGGTGTGACGGCGTTCGGATACTTCAGCATCGCGATGAAGCTGGTGGAGACCTGCAAGTTCATGATCACCAGCGCGATCTCCCATGTCGCCCTGGTCCTGTTCTCGCGGCTGCAGCACGACAAGGCACGGCTCCGCCGTGCTTTCACGCAGGCCACGGAGCTCAGCGCCGTTGTCGCCCTGCCGATCTTCACCGGACTTGCCGTGACTGCTCCCGAGCTCGTGCGCCTTGTCCTCGGTCCCCAGTGGCATTCCGCGATTCCACTGGTTCAGATCATGGCGCTCGGGGCGGCGGTCGCGCTGCTGCGGCTGTTTCCGACCGTCGTCTACAAGGCGCTCGGTCGCCCGCAGATCAATCTCTACGGCAACTTGGGCTGGATGGCGGTCAGCCTGGGTGCGCTGATGCTCTTCGGTGCGTACGGCCTCCTTGCCGTAACCGTCATCTGGTCGGGACGCCACCTGTTCGCCCTGCCCGTCAGCACCTTGGTCCTGCGCCGGATTCTCGGCCTCGGCGTGCTCGAGCAGTTCAAGGGTGCGGGCGTCCCGATCCTCGCCGCCGCGCTGATGGCCGCCTCCGTTCTTGCGGCGAAGGCGTGGCTCGTCGCCGGCTGGTCGGACATTCTCATCCTGACGACGATCGTGCCGCTCGGCGCTGCAGTCTATGTCGGAACGGTGGCGCTGATCACGCCGCGCCTGGCCGGGCAACTCCTCGCTCTGGTCCGGGAGATGGTCCGCAAGAGCCCGACGCCTGCAGAGGCGCCGCCGGAGGAGACGCGGCTCGGCTAGCGCATCCGCGACGGCGCCGGGCGTACGGCTCCTAGTCCTTGCGAATCGACAGCCAGCCGAGCGCGACGACGACGTAGAGTCCGAGCAGGGCGAAACGCGCCAGCTGTGCCGGGCTGCCGGTGAATCCGAGACGGCGCGCCGCCTCGCCGGCGAGACCCAGCGCGAGGCCGCAGCCGGCGAGCAGGCAGAAGTAAAGCCCCAGTTGCCGGGCGCCCCGCGCGGCGCGGTGCAGCAGCCGACCGAACCCGGATCGCCTGTCGCTCCCGTTCCGGTTCCGCGCGCTCATCGGTTCATGCCGCTGTCCCCGAAGACCGTGGCCAGGAACAGCGCGAGAATCGAGAGGACGACACCGACACCGGTCAGGCGGTGATCGACGAAATACAGGCCTGCGGAAAGGCCTCCGCCCACAAAAAGCAACTTCCACATCGCGCAAACTCCTTCGCTGGGATCACCCGCGGTTCTGCTGCCGGCGGATATGCCTCGATTGCGGCGAAAGGATGGCCGCCGGCAGAGGCGGCGTTACGGGGCCGAACGCGCAGGGCGCCTCGGCACGCCTCGGCCGATGTTCCGCCGCCGGCGGTAGACGATTCTGTTCCACTGCTTCTTCAGGGCGTCATAGGCGAGGAGCGCCGCCTGCTCGACGAGCCCCGGTGGGCGCCGCTCGACGGGGCCGACAAGTTCGTATCCGAGGCGCAAGAGGTCGTCCCCGGCGATGCTCTCGAAGGTCCGGATCTCGCGGGCGCTGAGCCGCGTCCGCCAGGCCGTGATCCGGCTTTCGTCGGCTGGCTTCCGGACGAGCACGTGCTGCGACCGCGTATAGCCTGGCAGGATAAAGGGACGGCCGGTGTCGAGAGGGTGGTCCGCCAGGCCGAGGAAGCGCCTGAGCTCCGCAACGACGGAGGCTTCGTCCTCGACGAGCCGTTCGTAGCGGAGTTCGTACAGGCCGGCCGGCGGAACCGACCTCCGCAGGGTTTCTCCGGCCGCGAGGTACCGCTTCCACCAAAGGGCTGCCCGCAGTGCGGTGTTCGGTCCCCAGTCCAGCGGCTTGACCGACGCGGCCGTCGCCCGCCCGTCCCGGATCAGGTGAACGAACCTGGCGGCCGGAAAGTGGCGCAGCAGGTCGGGCGCGTAGAGGATGTTGTCGGGGAACTGGTCGACGAAGTATCGGAGCCCGGTTTCCGGCAGCCCTTGCGCCCGGGCAAAGGCGTGAACGAAATTGCCCATGAACCCGTGGAGCGTCGTCGGTTCGAACGGCCGGTCCTCCATCGGCAGGGGCATCTGCCAGGCGCGGAACTGCCAGTGACCGGAGATGTGGGATCGGGCCGCGCGGACATCGGCCTCGGACAGCCGCGTCCGGGCGAACCGATGCGCCAGCTCCGCCAGAAAGCGCCCCTCCGGCAAGGCCACGCAGCCGGGAAGGCCGTTCATGATCCGGGCCAGGAGCGTGCTGCCGCTCCTCGGGCAGCAGCAGATGAAGACCGGCGTGGGCAGCGTTTCTTCAGGCGAATTCAAGACGCGATGGACGGCGGATGCGCACCGAGGTTACGTAGACGTGGCGCCGGCGACCGAAGGGCTCGGGATCCGGTGGCCCCGACGGCTCCGGCGGAAGCTCGAAGAAGTGCGGGCCCGGTTGTCGGCGGGCGCGGCGCCGCGCCGCAAGCGTGCACACGAGGGCGGGGTCGGTCAGCAGAAGCCGGAAGAGAAGGGACGCGCCGTCCCGAAACCGACCGGCGCGCAGACATTTGCCGGCGGCCCCGAAGGCGTTCCCGACATGCGACCAGCGGATGAGCCGCTCCGGCAGCTCCGGGTGGCGGCGCCGCGCCCGCGCCAGCACGCGGTCGTGATACCGCGCGAGGCCGAGCGCATTCGTGCTCAGGCTTCCCGGAAAGCGGCGGTAGCCGACCAGGAACTCGGGAACGACGGCGAAATCGTAGTGCTCGGCCACGGCCAGGTAGAACAGGAAATCGGCCGCGTGACGGAACATCTCGCTATAAGTGCCCGTTCGCTCGAGGCAGGAACGGCGGATCAGCGGCGTGCTGCCGTTGTCGAGAAAGTTGTAAAGGAGCAGGGCGCCGTAGACATCCCCCTCGACCCGTGCGCCCGTCCGCCGGTCGATGACGCGTCCCTCCGCGTCGATCTTGGCCGACCAGCAATAGACGAGGCCGACCTCGGGTCCGCTCTCGCGCATCCGGGCAAGCTGCTTGGCGATCTTGGTCGGATGCCAAAGGTCGTCCGCGTCCACGGGGGCGATGAAGGCGCCTTGCGCCGCGGCGATGCCGGTGTTCCGCGCCGCCGCCACGCCGGCGTTGGCCTGGCGCATGAGGCGGACCCGCGGATCGGTCGCCGCGATCGCCGAGACGATCTCCGGCGTCTCGTCCGTGGAGCCGTCGTCGACGACGATGACCTCGATGTTGCGGTGGGTCTGCGCAAGGACCGACTCGAGCGTGTCCCGGACGTACCGCGCCGCGTTGAACGCCGGAACGATGACGGAAACAAGCGGCTCATCGCCGCGGTACATTGACGACATACCGCGCCCTCCCGGTGCGAAGGACGCCGAAAGCGGTATCGAGGTTCCATTGCCCGTTCACCGCCTTGGCGAATCGCGGCGCGGGCTCGGGCCGGTGCTAGACCACCTGGAACCCGTGGGCGTAGGGATCGCGGTCGTCGATGAAGATTGTGTTGAAGCCGGTGATCCGGGCCCAGCCCTCGATGGACGGCACGATCGCCTCCCGGTCGCCGACTCGCGTCACCGCCTCGACGCGGCCGTTGAAGAGGCTGCCGATGATGCTTTCGTGCACGAATTCGTCGCCCGGCTTCAGGGCGCCGCGGGCGGCGAGCTGGGCCATCCGGGCCGAGGTGCCGGTGCCGCAGGGGCTGCGGTCGATCGCCTTGTCGCCGTAGAACACGGCGTTGCGGGCGTGCGCCCGCGGATCGCGTGGGCGGCCGGTCCACAGCACGTGGCTGACCCCGCGGATGGTCGGGTCCTCGGGATGGACGTACTCGCCGGCTTCGTTCAGCCGCTGGCGGATGACCGGGCTCAGGCGCAGGATCTGCGCCGGGCTCAGGTCCGACAGGTCGCTGTAATGCGCCTGTGGCTCGACGATCGCGTAGAAGTTCCCGCCATAGGCGATGTCGACCGTGAGCGGGCCCAGCTCCGGGCAATCGACCGGCACGCCAACGGCATGAAGGTAGGAGCCGACGTTGCGGATCCGCACCGCCTCGATATGCGCGCCCTCGCGACGGTAGGTCGCTTCGACCACTCCCGCCGGCGTGTCGAGGCGCAGAAGACCCTCCTGCCGCGGCGTCGCCAGCCCGCGTTCGAGCGCCACCGTCACCGTGCCGATGGTCCCGTGGCCGCACATCGGCAGGCATCCGCTCGTCTCGATGAACAGGATCGCGAGGTCGCAGTCGGGCCGCGTCGGCGGGTAGAGGATGCTGCCCGACATCATGTCGTGGCCGCGCGGCTCGAACATCAGGCCGGTGCGGATCCAGTCGAAGCGCCGCAGGAAGTCCTGCCGCTTCTCGCTCATGGTCGCCCCGACCAGCGGCGGCGCGCCCCCGGCGACGACCCGGACCGGGTTGCCGCAGGTATGGGCGTCGACGCAGAAAAAGGTGTGCGTGTCCATGGTCCGGCCTTCCCAACGCCGCGTCCCGGCGGCCCGCTTCGGTTGTAGGGTAGGGCAGGGCACAGCGTCAATCGAGC
>CAZKCM010000014.1:65255-74927 GCA_964551315.1 uncultured Rhodospirillaceae bacterium
GCCGTCCTTGCTTGGGCCCGGGGACCCGCCGCCCTTCGAGGTCGTCAATCCCGACGGCGCGGGCCGGGTGGTGTTGATCGCCGACCACGCCGGCCGGGCGATCCCGGCGGCGCTCGGGACGCTCGGCCTCGACGAGGTGGCGCTCGCCCGTCACATCGCCTGGGACATCGGTATCGCCGACGTGACGAGGCGGTTGGCGGAACGACTCGACGCCCCGGCGGTGCTGGCCGGGTATTCGCGGCTGGTGATCGACTGCAACCGTCATCTCGACGACCCGACCTCGATCGCCCAGGTCAGCGACGGCGTCGACATCCCGGGCAATCGCGGCCTGACGGCCGCCCAACGGGCGCGGCGCGCCGAGGCCTGCTTCCGGCCCTATCACGAGGCGGTAAGTCGGGTGATCGAGGGGCGCCGGCGCGCGGGCGCGGTTCCGGCGCTCGTCTCCATGCACAGCTTCACGCCGATCTTCGCCGGGGTCGAGCGGCCCTGGCACGTCGGCGTGCTCTGGAACCGCGACCCACGCCTCGCCGTTCCTCTCATGCAGAAGCTGCGGGCCGATCCGGCGATCTGCGTCGGCGACAACGAGCCCTATAGCGGCCGCGACGAGCACGGCTATTCGATCCATGTCCACGGCCAGCAGCTCGGCCTCGCCCATGTGCTGATCGAGCTGCGCCAGGACCTGATCGATACCCGGCACGGCGCCGTCGAATGGGCGGACCGGCTGGCCGACGTCCTTGCGGAGATCCTGACCGATGAGGACGTCTTTCGGGTGGTGCATTACTGATGGCGCGTCCTGAGCCGGCCTTCACCCTGGGAGTCGAGGAGGAGTATCTGCTGATCGACCGGGCCAGCCGCGATCTGGTCCGCGACCCGCCGCCCGGCATGATGGAGGACTGCGAGGCGATCCTGCAGGGGCGCGTAAGCCCGGAGTTCCTCCGCTGCCAGATCGAGGTGGACACGCCCGTCTGCCAGACGGTGGCCGAGGCGCGCGCCGAGCTCGCCCATATGCGCGCGACCGTGGCGGAGGTCGCCGGCCGCCACGGCCTGGCGCCGATCGCCGCCTCGACGCATCCCTTCGCCGCCTGGGACCTGCAGAAGCATACGGACAAGGAGCGCTACAACGTCCTGGCCCGCGACATCCAGGCGCCGGCCCGACGGCTGGTCATCTGCGGCATGCACGTGCATGTCGGCATCGAGGACCCGCAGCTCCGCATCGACCTCCTCGGACAGATCGCGTATTTCCTGCCGCATCTCCTCGCCCTCAGCACTTCCTCGCCCTTCTGGCGCGGCGAGGACACGGGCCTCAAGTCCTACCGCCTCGCGGTATTCAACGAGCTGCCGCGCACCGGCCTGCCCGAGGTCTTCGACAGCTACGGCGAGTACGAGCGGCATCTGCGCATCCTCGTCGATGCGGGGCTGATCGAGGACGGGTCCAAGCTGTGGTGGGACGTGCGGCCCAGCGTGCGCTTCCCGACGCTGGAGATGCGGATCGCCGATGTCTGCACGCGACTCGACGACGGAATCTGCATCGCCGCGATCTATCGATGCCTCCTGCGCATGCTCTGGCGCCTGCGCCGCGCCAACCAGCGCTGGCGCCGCTACGCCCGGATGCTGATCGACGAGAACCGCTGGCGGGCGCAGCGCTACGGACTCGACGAAGGGCTGGTCGACTTCGGCCGGGGCGAGATCGTCCCCTATGCCGATCTGGTGGAGGAAATCATCGTCCTGGTCCGGGAAGACGCGGAGTTCTTCGGCTGCACCGCCGAGGTCGAGCACGCGCGCGAGATCCTGCGCCGCGGCACCAGCGCCCACCGCCAGCGCGCGGTCTTCGCGCAGGCGCTCGAGGGTGGGGCAAGCCGGGAGGACGCCCTCAAGGCCGTCGTCGACATGCTGATCGAGGAGACGGTGGCCGGGCTTTGAGGGACCCGAGCCCGGTCGTTCCCGCCGCCCGGTTGGCAATCGGGGGCGCCGCGGTCCATATTCCCATCATCGACGCGAAGGACGCAGGGAGATAGCCATGGACGACAAGACCCGGACCGAGATCGAGGCCGCGACCTTCCGACGGCTCGTCGAGCATCTGCGCGCCCGCACCGACGTGCAGAACATCGATCTCATGAACCTTGCCGGCTTCTGCCGAAACTGCCTCTCGAAATGGTACCGCGCCGAGGCGCAGGAGCGCGGCATCGACCTCGCCGATGCGCAAGCGCGCGAGATCGTCTACGGCATGCCCTACGACGAATGGAAGGCGAAGTACCAGAAGGAGGCGACGCCCGAGCAACAGAAGGCCTGGGCCGCCCAGCAGGGCAGCCACAGCCATTAGGGGCAAGCGCTACGCGGCAAGTGCCGCTTCGAGCGCCGGCGCGACGGTCGCCCATCCGACGCGCCGGGCCTCGTCGCGCAGGCGCCGGATCTCCGTGAACGTCGCGTCGCCCCGAACGCCCCGGCCGTGCGCGGTGAGCGCCCGCGCCCGGGCGATGAGGAAGTCGCTCCAGGGCAGCGGCTCCGCCCGCGTGTAGGACTCGAGCGCGGCGGCATAGCGCTCGGCCCGGTCCCAATCGCCCGACTCCAGCGTCAGGTCCAGGGCGTCCCGGTAGAACCAGAGATAGTTGTGGCTGACCGTTCCGGCCTCGAGGATCGACTCCGCTTCTGCGAGGCAGTCCTCGCGCAGGGCGTCGTCCTCCGTGGCCCGGGCGAGACAGGCGAGGAGGCAGGGGCCGATATAGTCCATGCCGCCGCCGGCGCGGCAAACCTCCAGCGCCCCGGCTGCCAGCGCCGCCGCTTCGGGCCGCCGGCCCTCCGCTCGCCGAAGCATTGACAGAAAGCCCAACGCCTCCGCCTCGAACCGCCTCGCCCCCAGTTGACGGGCGATTTCGCAGGCCCGCGATGCCTGCTCTTCCGCCGGCGCGAGCTGCGCCGTCTCAAACAGCGCAATGAAGGTTCCATGGCGCGCGATGATCTCGGCGCGGCGATGGCCGACCCGGGTCGCCGACTCGACGGCCTCGAGGGCCCCGGCCCGGAATCCCTCGAAGTCCATGAGAAAGTGCCGGGTGAGGGCCATCATCGGCAGGTTGGCGACTTTGATGCGGCCGAATCCGTGCGAGCGGGACAGCTTGATGCAGTGTTCGAAATAGCGGTGCGCGGTGATCATGCGGCCGCGGGCGTATTCCGCGTCGCCCAATCCGCCGAGCGCCCGCGCCTCTTCCTCCGGCGATCCGGCCCGGCGCGCGAAATCGAGCGCCCGCTCGTGCTCGGCGCGGCAGGCGTCGAGCCGCGCGAGCGGGAAGTACAGGTTGCCGCGCAGGTGGTGAAGGCGGGCGTGCTCGAGTGCGAGGCCGTCGCCGGCCACCGCTTCCGCGCGGTCGAGCGCGTCGAGGGCCTCCTTGTACCGGTCAACCATGCGCATTCCCGCGGCGAGCCCGATCCAGGCCCGGCACCGGTCGGCGTCGTCCTGCGCGGCCTCCAGGGCCTGCTCGTGGCAGGCGATGGATTCGGGGATGTTTCCGAGATCGTGCAGAAGATCGCCGCGAAGCCGGAGCAGGGCGGATCGGTCGTCCTGGGCGGACGCCAGCGCCAGGCCCGATTCGACAAGCCGCAGCGCGCGCTCGTAGCGATAGGCCGCCGCCTGGGCGAAGGCCGCGTCGAGATAGGCGCGCGGCGCGGCGGGATCGCCGGCGCGGTCGAGGTGCTGCGCCCGCAGGACCGGATCGTGCGCCGCGAACCAGTCGGCGGCCTTGCGGTGCAGCGAGCGGCGCCGCGCCTTCAGGAGCGATCCGTAGGCGCCTTCCCGGATCAGGACATGCGCGAACAGATAGCCGTCGCCGTCCGGGGTCAGAAGGCGATGCCGAAGCAGCGTGGCGCAGTCGTAGGCTGGGTCGTCGATCAGGTGCCGAAGCGTTTCCGGTGCGAAGTGCTGCCCGATGACCGACGCGGCCTGCAACGCCTGCTTGTCGCGCGGCGGCAGGCGGTCCATGCGGGCGAGCACCAGGCTCTGGACGGAGGCCGGCAGCTCTTCCGCGTCGCTTTCCTCGGCGTTCCGCAGGAGCTGTTCCAGGAACAGCGGGTTCCCGCCGGCGCGTTCGATGCAGGCGGTCGCCCGGCGGCTCGTTGCATCGGCGATGAAAGCGTCCGCGATGGCGGCCGCTTCCTCGCGGCGGAGAGAGCCGAGGTCGATGGTGGTCAACAGGCTGCCGCGCGCCGCGGCGCGCCAGGCCTGGTCGAGCGGATCGCCTTCCGGGCGCGACGTCATCGCCAGCAGCGCGGCGCAGTCTCCCACCGCGGTGGCGATGGTGGCGAGATAGCCGAGCGTGGACGGGTCCGCCCAGTGAATGTCCTCGACGATCAGCATGACCGGCCGGCGGGCGCTTGCGCCTTGGATCAGACCGGCCACGACCTCGCGCTTGCCGCGATTGCGGCTGGCGCCGTCCATTGCGTCATAGATGGCCCGGAGCTCGAGCGGCTGCGGCAGGTTGAGGAGGTCGTTCAGGAAGACCCGTTGGTCCGGTTTCAGCAGGCCGGCCTGTATCGCCGCCTCGGCCGCCGCTTGACGCGCTTCGGCCTCGCCGGGATCGGTGCCCCGGGACCGGATACCGAGAAGACCGCGGACCAGGGCACGGACCGCGTCCTTTCCCGTCCCGGCGCCGAAATCGAGGACGAGGCCGCGATGGACGCCGAACCCGAGGTTCTCTGCCATCGCGGCGAACTCCTCGATCAGCCGCGACTTGCCGATGCCGGCCTCGCCGCGCAGCAGGACCGCATGGCCGCGTCCCGTGTCGCGGCAGGATTCCAGGATGCCGGTGAACTGACGGCGCTCGACGAGCCGGCCGACGAACGGTGTTTGCCGGCGCCGGACCGCCCCCTCCTGCAGGAGCGACCGCACACGCCAGACCCGGACCGGCTCCGCAAGGCCGCGGATCTGCGTTTCGCCGACCAGATCGCAATCGACATGGTCGGCAACGGCGCGATGCACGGCGTCGGAGATCAGCGTTTCGCCTGGCCCCGCCATCTCGTTCAGCCGGGCGGCCAGGTTCACGGACTCGCCGACCACCGTGTATTCCTGGCGATCGTTCCGGCCGATCCCGGCGGCCATCACCTCGCCGGCCGCGACTCCGATATGGATCTCGAGCGGCTGGCCAAGCTCCTCGCCGAGCTGCGCCACGGCGGCACGGCTCTTGACTGCCGCTCGCACCGCGCGAAGGGGGTCGTCGCCATGGGCCACGGGCGCGCCGAACACGGCCATGACGGCATCGCCGATGTGCTTGTCGACGGCGCCGCCGTAGCGCTCGACGAGCCCGTCGATCGCCGCGAAGACGCGGTCGAGGATGACGTGCGTTTCCTCCGGTTCGAGGCGACTGCTGAGCTCCACGAAGCCCACGAGATCGGCGAACAGGATGGTGGCCTGCCGCAACTCGCTTGGCGGAATCGCCCGCGCGCGATCGGTCGAGGCTTCCGAAGCACCCAGGGCGGCGCCGCAACCGCCGCAGAACCGCGCCTCCGGCTGGTTCCGGAATCCGCAGGTCGGGCAGCCGCGCGACAGCGGCGCTCCGCATCCGGCGCAGAAGCGCCGGTCCTCCGCGTTCTCCGCGCCGCATGTCGAACAACGCATGGCCCGAATTGTCCAACCCGTGGCGGCAGCCGGCGCCGGAATGGCCGATTGCGGAATGCTACGCTCCCGGCGAACCCGGCTTCAAGCGAATCGCGCGGGCTCGCCGGCCGCGCTCGCCAGGTCGGTTCGGAAGGCTTGCGACCGGTCGGCCGCATGGCTATCGTCCGCCCGCCCGGGCCTCGGATCCGAGGTCCGTTTTCCAGCAGGACAGACGAAGGACGGAGCATACGGCATGGCGGACGTAGGGGGAATCGCGGCGGATCGGCTGCGCTCGCTGATCGAGCGGATCGAGCGGCTGGAAGAGGAGAAGGCGGGCATCGCCAACGACATCCGCGAAGTCTATGCCGAGGCGAAGGGGAGCGGATTCGACACCAAGATCATGCGCCAGATCGTCCGCCTGCGAAAAATGGACGAACACGACCGGCAGGAGCAGGAGACGCTGCTCGACCTCTACAAGCGCGCGCTCGGCCTGAACGAGTGAGCGCGTCCGGGGCAGGACGGTTGCGCCGTCAGCGCGGGTTGACGACGCCCACCTGCCGGCAGATCGACAGCAGCGGACAGGTCGAGCATTTCGGGCGGGCCGGGGTGCAGACGAACTTGCCGAACGGGACCAGCCTTTCGTTGATCTCGATCCAATAGCGTTCCGGCAGCTTGGCGGCCAGGGCGGCCATGGTCTGCTCCGGCGTCGTCGTCGCGACATAGCCCCAGCGGTTGGTCACCCGGTGCACGTGGGTGTCCACGGCGATCGCCGGCCGGCCGAAACCGAGAGCGAGCGTCAGCGCCGCGATCTTCGGCCCAACGCCGCGGAACGCCGTCAGCGCCTCCATGCTGTCGGGCACCCGGCCGCCATGGTCCTCGACGATCCGGCACGCGATCCGCTTCAGGTCGCGCGCCTTGGCGTCGGCGAAGGTGACGCCGTCAAGCAGGCGGGTCAGCGTCGCCTCGTCGAGTGCCGCCAGCGCCTCCGGCGTGCGGGCCACCGCGAACAGGCGCAGGCAGACGGCGAGCGTCGTCTCGTCGCGGGTGCGGGCCGAGATCAGGCTGCCGACGAGCTGTTCGAAAGGCGAGTCGTAGCCGCGGTCGCGCAAGTCGAACATCGCCGCCTTGGGCAGCCCGGCCACGGCCTTGCGCAGCCGGCGGAAGATCTCGTCAATGTCCAGCGGCTCCTTCCCGGTGCCGGGGGTATCCGCCTTGGGGGCCGTCTCTTGCGCGAGTCGGGCGCCGCGGCGCGTCGGCATGGTCTCCTCGCGTCCGGCTGCGGAGCGTTTCCCGTTAAAGGATAGGGATATGGGCCGGCGGCGCTACTCGGGCCGTCGCGCTGCCTCGGCAAAGAGCCAGTCGCGGAAGGCGGCGATCTTCGGCCGATCCGCCGCGGATTCCAGGCAGACGACGTAGTGCGCGAAGCCCGGGGACAGGCTCAGCTCGAAGGGCTTGACCAGACGCCCGGCCGCCACGTCGTCGGCGACGAGCACCTCTTCGACAAGCGTCACCCCGTGGCCCTCGATGGCCATCTGGATCGCCATGCTCGACTGGCTGAACTTCGGCCCGCGGTTCGGGTCGATGTCCCGCACGCCCGCGGCGAGCAGCCACATGCGCCAGTCCGGCCAGGTCGCGTCCCGCATCGCCCAGTCGACGTGCAGGAGCGTGTGCCACCGGAGGTCTTCCGGCGTCCGGAGCGGATGCGGGCCTTCGAGCAGCCGCGGGCTGCAGGCCGGCACGACTCGGTCGTCCATCAGGCGGTCGACGCGCAGGCCGGGGTAGTGGCCGGTTCCGTAGCGGATGCCGATATCGACCTCTTCCCGCGTGAAGTCCACGCATTCGGCCGACGCGTCGATCCGCACCTCGATGTCCGGATGCGCCTGACGGAAGCGGTCGAGCCGCGGCACCAGCCACTTGCCGGCAAAGGAGGGCGAGACGGTAACCGTCAGAGGGCCGCCCGCGCCCTCGGCCCTCACCCGCTCCACCGCCTCGGCAAGTCGATCGAAGCCCTCGCGTACGCCGGTGAGGCAGCGCTGCCCGGCCTCGGTCAGCAGCACCGCCTTGTTGAGCCGGCGGAACAGCGGCAGGCCGAGATGCGCCTCGAGCGCCTTCACCTGATGGCTGATCGCCGCCGGTGTTACATGCAGCTCGGCCGCGGCCTTGCTGAAGCTGAGATGCCGCGCCGCCGCCTCGAAGGCGCGCAGCGCGTTGAGCGGGGGCAGGCGTCGCGCCATCGCAACCTCAGATTAGAAAATCTAATAAATCAGGTGACAAATCCTCGTTTGTCACCGATCCGGAATAAGCCTATTTCAGGACTCAGCTTAAGGGCGCGATCGACGGAATGGAATAGCCATTTTTAATCGAAGGACGAGGAGATCGGTCATGTCGCTCTCTCATTATTCCCGCTCGGACCGCCGGGACGACGCCGGTCGCAGGTCCTGGGAAGGTGCCGGATCCCTGGCGGTCGCCCTGGGCCGGCAGGTCCGCGACAGCATCCTCCGCTGGCAACAGCGCCGGAAGGCGATCCAGGAACTCTCGAGACTCGACGACCGTATGCTTCGGGACATCGGGGTGCGTCGCGCCGACATTCCGTTCGTCGTCGAGGTGGTGCTGAACGAGCCGTCGCCGTTCAAGAGAGGCGCCGCGGCTGGCCGGGCAAGGGTCGAATCCCATCCCGCGGCTCCGGCGCCGGTCGGTTGTGGCTGAGAGGTCCGCCCCGGCGGGCCCGGTGCCCGACGGGGCGGTTCTTGTTCACTGCGCCGCCGTTTGCTGGGGCGTCGGCGCGCGATAGGCGGCGAGCAGTTCGGCCTCTCGGCGTTTCGCCCGCTCGGCATTCGCCTGCTTGACGTGGCCGAAGCCGCGGATCTGCTCCGGGATCGCGGCGATCTCCAACGCAAGTGCATGCTTGTCGTGGTCGAGGCCGGCGATCAGCGTCTCGACCGTGTCCTCATACTCGGCGATCAATCGCCGTTCCAGCTTGCGCTCCGCGCCATAGCCGAACGGATCGAACCGGGTGCCGCGCAGGCCCTTGAGCGCCGACAGCATCCGGAAGGCGGTCAGCATCCAGGGGCCGAAGCTCCGTTTCTGCGGGTGGCCGGTCTCCGGATCGCGGCGGGCGAGGAGCGGTGGCGCCAAGTTGAACTCGATGCGGAAATCGCCTTCGAACTGGGCGTGGAGCCGTTCGAGGAACGCGCGGTCGGTGTAGAGCCGCGCCACCTCGTACTCGTCCTTGTAGGCGAGCAGCTTGAAGTAGGCGCGGGCCACGGCCTCCGCGAGGCCCGTGCGGCCGCGCGCCTTCTCCGCCTCCACGCGCCGCACGCGATCGACGAGGGCGCGGTACCGCTCGGCATAGGCGGCGTCCTGGTACGCGGTCAGGAAGTCGATGCGGCGGGCCACGATCTCGTCGAGCGTCGTCGCGATCCGGTGCGTCTCCGGCTCCGGATCCGCCTCGGCGACGATGCGCTCGACCGCGGCCGGGTCGTGCGCGGCGCGGCGACCCCACAGGAAGGCCTGCTTGTTGGCCTCGACCGCCACCCCGTTCAGCTCTACGGCGCGCTCGATGGCCTCCGCCGAAACCGGCACGAGCCCCTTCTGGAAGGCGTAGCCGAGCATGAACAGATTGGTGGCGATGGAATCGCCGAGCAGCGCCGTGGCCAGGCGGGTGCCGTCCACGAAGACCGTCCGGTCGCGGCCGGTGGTCTCGGCGATCACTTCTTGCAGTCGCTGTCCCGGGAAGGCCAGGTCCGGCAGGCGCGTGAAGTCGCCCGTCATCGTCTCATGCGCGTTGATGATGGACCAGGTCCGGCCCTGCTGGACCTTTGCCAGGGCGTCGAACCCGCCGGCGACGACGATGTCGCAGCCGAGCAGCAGCCGCGCGCCGCCCGCGGCGATTCGCGCCGCGTGGATGTCCTCCGGCCGGTCGGCGATCCGCACGTGGCTGAAGACCGCGCCGCCCTTCTGAGCGAGGCCGGTCATGTCGAGCACGGAGCAGCCCTTGCCCTCCAGATGCGCCGCCATGCCGAGCAGCGCCACGATCGTCACCACGCCGGTGCCGCCCACGCCGGTGATCAGGATGCCGTAGGGCTCAGCCG
>CAZKCM010000015.1:0-13036 GCA_964551315.1 uncultured Rhodospirillaceae bacterium
CGATCCCCGCCCGCGCACCTCTGGACCTCGACGATGCCGCCGCTGCCCGTCCGCATGAATTCGGTGCTCCCTGGTTCCGGACACTGTGCGACGCCCATCGCGCCGGCCGGCGGCGGCGCCCGGCGACATAGAACGGTGAAAATCGGCCGAGGTCAGACCTGCCGTTACCGTGTCCCTTCCGTGGACCCGGAGTCCTCTGATAGGTTGCGGCCCTAGCCGAGGGAGCCATGACCACGACGCTCGACACCAAGGGACTGAAATGCCCGCTGCCGGTCTTGCGCGCGCGCAAGGCGATGAAGGACGTGCCGCCCGGCGGCCTGCTGCAGGTCCTCGCCACCGATCCCGGCGCTGCCGGAGATTTCGCCCATTTCTGCGAGGCGGCCGGCCACGAACTCGTCGAATCGAAGGAAGAGAACGGCGTCTTCACCTTCCTGATCCGGAAGGCGGAATAGGGCGCCTCTACTCCTGCACCGGGCGGATGGTGCGGAGTTCACCGGCCTCCGCGTAGTATCGGGCGGCGCCGGGATGGATGGGTACGGGAACGCCGAGCAGCGCGGTCTCGAGCCTGATGCGGCGGCCGAACGGGTTGCCCTCGTCGAGCAGCTTGCGCGTCGACGGGTGCCAGAGGGCGCGGGTCAGCCCGAAGACGAGATCCTCCTCCAGCTCGGCGCTCACCAGCCACAACGTTCCGACCCCGATGCTGATGGTCGTGTCGGTGCCGCGATAGGCGGTGGCCGGGATCAGGTCTACGGTCAGGAACGGATACTCCAGGCGTAAGGCTTCGGCCGGATCGCCGGCGATGGGCAGCAGCCGGATTTCGGTTCGCCGCGCGAGGTCCACGATGGCCGGAAGCGGATGCCCGCCGACCGCGAAGATGGCGTCGAGCTCGCCCGCGGCAAGCCGGCCGGCGGCCGCCCCGAGCGACAGATATTGGGCCTTCAGCGTCGCGACGCCGACGCCGTAGCGCCCCAGGATGAAGTCGGCGGTCAGGCGCGCGCCCGAGCCCTCCTCGCCGAGAGACACCCGCTTGCCGGCAAGATCGGCGATCTCGTGAATGTCCGAATCGGCGCGGACCACGATGTGCAGGCTCTCGTGGTACAGGTTGGCGATGGCACGCAGGACCTCGATCCGGCCGGATTCGGCGAAGATGCTGCTTCCCTTGTAGGCCCAATAGGCAACGTCCGCCTGGCACAGCGCCGAGTCGAACTGCCCCGATCCGATCGCGCGCACGTTCTGGACGGAGCCCTGGGTCGTTTGGGCGACGGCGATCAGACCGGGGACGCCGCAGCTGCCCCCGCGCCCGCAGGGGCGCGAGCCGGGCGGGTTGCTGACAGCATTGGCGATGAGGCCGCCGACCGGGAAGTGGGAACCGCCGGACGCCCCCGTCCCAATCCGGAAGAAGCGGATTTCCTGCGCGCGCCCCGTGGCGACCCCGAGGCCGAGCCCCGGCAGGGCGGCCAAGCCTGCGCTGCCGAGGAGAGCAAGGCAACGGCGCCGGCCGAACAGGCGTCGCGAAAGCCGTTGGCCGGACTCAACCATGGCGCGAAGCTCCTTCGGATCAAGGCACGGTATTCCGAATTCTGGCCGGGACCGCACTTCATAGCCTTGCCAAGAATCATGGCCAAAATATGAAGAGACTCGGGCCGGATGCCAGCGGAATCCGACGCGGAACCCCAGCGGCCGGCGACCGTTGACGAAAGCGGGCCGATGCCCGCGCCGCGCGAACGGACGGATCGAATGGTCGACTGGGTCAAGAGCGTCATGGACACGCTGGGCTATTTCGGCATCGCCTTGCTGATGTTCCTCGAAAACGTCTTCCCGCCGATCCCGTCTGAGGTCGTCATGCCGCTCGCCGGGTTCACCGCCAGCGGCGGCGCGCTCGCCCTCGCCGGTGTCGTCGCGGCCGGTGCGGTCGGATCGGTGCTCGGCGCCCTGGCCTGGTACTTCGCCGGCCGCCTCTACGGCGGCGAGCGGCTCAAGCGGTTCTTCGACGGCCGCGGCAGATGGCTCGGCATCTCCAGGGGCGACATCGACCAGGCGACCGCGTGGTTCGGCCGCCACGGGCGGTGGGCGGTCCTGATCGGCCGTCTGGTACCAGGCGTGCGGACTCTGATCTCGGTGCCGGCGGGGATCTGCGGAATGCCGCTTCTGCCCTTTATCGTCTACTCGGCCGTCGGCACCGTCGGCTGGTCGCTCGCGCTGGCCTATGCGGGCGTGCTGCTGCGGGACAACTGGAACGCGGTCGGCGATTACGTCGGGCCGGTCGGCTATGTCGTCCTTGGCCTCGTCGCCGCCTGGTTCGGGCTTCGCCTCGTGCGGCGGCACCGCGCTAATCGACGCGGCGAAGCGCAAGAACCGCGTTGAGCCCGCCGAAGGCGAAGGAGTTCGAAAGTGCCGCCGCGACCGGCCGCTCGCGTGCCTCGTTGGGCACGTAGTCGAGATCGCAGGCCGCGTCGGGCGAAACGAAAAATTGGCGGTCGGTGGCACGATGCCGTCGCGGATCGCGCGAATCGCGGCAAGGTGGTGGAGGACGCGCAGGCGCTGGAAACGGAGAAGGCGGGGCCGGTGATGCCGAACTCCATCGTGATGTGGCTGGTCGCTGGTCGGCGACCGCCGTCATTGCCAGCCTCTCTCACGTCGCGCCGCTTTGTTCTCCGCCCGTGGTCTTTTCGATCCGGTCGACCCGCTGTGTCAGGTCTGCCAGGCGCTCGAACATCTTCTTCAGGCGCCTGATGTAGAGGAACTGCTCGAACGTCTTCTCTTTCGGCAGGGCAGGATAGCCCAGGACCACCGCCCGGGGGGCGACGTCGCGGCCGACGCCAGACCCGGCCATCACGACTGCGTCGTCGCCGATGGTGATGTGATCGGCGACTCCCACCTGGCCGGCAAGTACGACTCGGTCGCCGATCCGGCAGCTGCCCGACAGGCCCACTTGGCCGGCGATCAGGCAATTCTCACCGACCGTCGTGTTGTGGCCAATCATCACCAAGTTGTCAATCTTGGTGCCGCGCCCCACGGTCGTTGCGCCGAGCGTTCCGCGATCGATCGTCGTGTTTGCACCGACCTCGACGTCGTCCTCCAGAACCACGGTCCCGACAGAGTTGATGCGGACGATCCGCGTGTTCTGCGCCTCGACCCGGCCCGTGGCGCGGACGGTCTCGACGCTGCCCACCTCCGGCGTCGCGTAGCTGAAGCCGTCGGCGCCGATCGAGGCATTGTGCTGCAGGATCACGCGGTCTCCGACGATCACCCGCTCGCCGATGCGCACCCCCGGATGAAGGAGGCAGTCCGCGCCGATCCGGGCGTCCGCGCCGATGGTGACATGCGCCATCAGAACGGTGCCGGGTCCGATTTCGGCGCGCGGGCCGACATAGACGAAGGCGCCGACCGAAGCGGGTTCGGCGATCCGTGCCGACGGATCGATCACTGCCGAGGGGTGAATGCCCGCAGGCGCATGCGGCGACCTGTCGAAGATCTCGAGAAGCCGGGCGAGGGCATAGCGCGGCCGCTGCACCACGAGGTAGTTGGCCGGAGCGTCCGCCGGCGGGGTCAGCCTGTCGGCAAGGACGGCGGCCCCGGCCGCGCATCCGGCGAGCGCGTCGCAGGCCTGCGGCTCGATGGCGAGCGCGAGGTCGGTCATCGACCGTGCCGCCGACGGATGCACGACCTGGCGTATGCGTACGGTGCCGTCGCCGACGAGCCGCGCGCCAAGGGCATCGGCCAGTTCGTGGAGGGTTCGTTCGGTTGGCGATTCCGCGTCGGTCATCAGAGCCTCGCAGATGATGTCTGGTCCGGGGGATGCGGTGACGGGTCGTCTCGCCGCATTGGTCGTCATAGACCGCAATCGGCGGCGAGGCGCAAGCCATCGGGCGGCGCCCCGCATCCTCGATCAGCGCCAGCCCGTGCACCTGCTGTTCACGGATGTGGTCATGCCCGGCGGCCTGCGCGGTCCCGACCTCGCGGCCGAGGCGGTCCAACGCAGGCCCGGTCTGAAGGCCCTGTTCACCTTTGCCTATACCGACCGGGTCGCCACGGATTCGAGGGGCCTGACTCTCGGGCGTCTTCTCAAGAAGCCCTATCGCGACCACGAAATGGCATACGCGATTCGCGCCGCGCTCGACATCTGGGCGCGGCGGGCGATCACCGGCCGCGCCAGACCGGCGGACGCTTTTCCGCGAAGGCGCGCGGGCCTTCCTTCATGTCCTCCGAGGCAAGCAGGCGGTCATAAGCGGGGCATGCGCCGCCGCGCATCGCCGCGTAGGCCTCCGGCACCGGAAGGTGCTCGGTCGCGGCGACGACCTCCTTGAGGGCTGCGATGGCGAGAGGCGCGGCCGCGGTGATACGCGCAGCGAGCTCGCGGGCGGCGGGCAGCAGCTCGGCGCCGGGGACCACGCGGTTCACGAGGCCGAGCCGGAGGGCGTCGGCAGCGCCAAGGCGGCAGCCGGTCAGCAGCATCTCCATGGCGACCGCGCGCGGCAGCCGGCGGGGCAGCCGCAGCACCCCGCCCGCGTCGGGGATCAGGCCGATGGTTACCTCGGGCAGGAAGAACTCCGCCGTCTCCGCGGCAACGATCAGGTCGCAGGCGAGCGCCAGCTCGAACCCGCCGCCAACGGCCAGGCCGTTCACGGCGGCAATCACCGGCTTGCGCAGGTCGAAAAGCTCCGTCAAGCCCGCGAAGCCGCCGACGCCGTAGTCTTGCGGGTCGCCCGCGGCCGCGGCTTTCAGGTCCCAGCCGGCGGAGAAGAAGCGGTCGCCGGCGGCGGTGACGATGGCCACACGCAGCGCCGGGTCGTCGCGAAACGCGACGAAGGTTTCTCCGAGGCGACGGCTCGTCGCCGCGTCGATGGCGTTGGCCTTCGGCCGGTCAAGCGTGATCTCCAGAACGGCACCCCGCCGCTCCGTCCGTACTGCGTCCGTCATGGTCGCCTCATCCGGTTGGCGGCGGCATCCTGCGGCCGCCAACCGGGATCTGTCAACGACGGGGGCTGCATCGTCTTCGCGGGTCCGGTATCGGCATGGCTCGCGAAGACATTCGGCGGACGCCTGAACCCTTCGAGTGGATGGCGTGTGCCGTCAAACGTCTACACCGGGTCAGGGGGCTCGGTCTGCCCCCGGTCCGGCCTTCGTCCGAACCCCACGGCGGCGCGTCGCGTCTGGAGAGCGACGTCGGGAAAGCCGTGACCGTCACGGCCGATTTCCCCGCAGAATGTCTCGTCAGAGGCAGACGGCCCTTCCCCTGTTGATTCGGGGCCGGACTTCGTCAAGCCCCCGAATTTGGCTGAATCGGAGCGCGGGGAGGCGGCCGGTTCCACATGAGTTCGGGCAGGAATTAAGAATTTGATAACCCTTCTTAACGCCTAATGACCGTATTTCGGGCGCGCAGGACCAATTGGCAGAGCCACCGCCTGGAGAAGATGCGATCTTATGGCAGTTTTTTCGCCGGCTCGTCGCAACGCCCCGCCGTTCAATTGGCCGGTGCTATCCTGGTGGACCCGTCGTATTAGCGGTCGACGACACATTCAGCTATTCGCGCTGGCCGCCGCCGCAGCGCTGCCGATTCTCGTCTTCTCGATCGTCATGGTCATGCTGTTCGACCAGCAGCAGCAGCGATCCGTCGAACAGATGCTGCGCCGGAGCGCGCAGTCGACGATGGCCGCGGTGGACCGGGAATTGGCCGATCATATCGGGGCGCTCGAATCCCTCGCTGCTTCACCTCAGATCGACGACGGCGATTTCGGGGGCTTCTACAACCACGCCAAGCGTATCCTCAGCGGCCAGCCGGAATGGATGACGATCCGACTGACCGACGCGCGAACCCATCGTCAGGTCATCAACCTTCTGAAGCCCCTCGGCGATGCGCTTCCGTCCGCGATCGATCCAGAGCACATCGAGGCGGTCGTGCGGACCCGCCGACCGCTGATCGGCAGCGTCCGGCCGGCCGACGCGGCCGATACCCAACCTTCGGTGATCCTTCGCGTGCCCGTGATCCGCGACGGGGTCGTCCTCTACACGCTGTCGGCGTCGGTGCGGGCCAAGGCCTTTTCCGAGATCCTGATCGACCACGGCCTTCCCGAAGGCTGGATCGCCACCATCATCGACCAGCGGAACACCATCGTCGGGCGCAATGTCGGGCAGGAAGCCTATGTCGGAACGCCGGTACAGCTGCCGCTACCCTCGACGCTGGCCGAGAGACCGGAGGGGTTCTTCTTTGCCCGATCCAAGGAGGGTGATCCGCTTTACGCCGCGTTCAGCCACTCATATCTCTCCGGCTGGACGGTGGCGATCGGCGCCCCGGCCCAGTCGGTCGAAGGACCGATTCGCCGGTCCCTGCTGGTCGTCGGCGGCGGCGGCATCACGGCGCTGGCGCTGGCGCTGCTGCTGGCCGCCGCGCTCACGCGCAACCTGGCCGGCCGTCAGGAGGCGGAGCGGCGGCTGGCAGTGCTGGAGGCCGAGCAGAGCGCGGAGCGCCGGCTTGCTGACATTGCCGCCAATTTCCCCGGTCTGATCTACCGGAGGGCGTTGCGTCCGGACGGCCGCGTGAGCTTCCCCTATGTCAGCGAGCGTGCCGAATCGTTGCTCGGGATGGGACCGGAAATCATAAGGCAGGAGGCGCCGCCGGAGACGTTCGGGCGGGGTTGGATCCTCGACGAAGACAGGTCGCGCTGGCAGGAGGCCATCCTTGAATCGGCGCGGACGCTGGAGCCGTTCCGCCTCGAGTTCCGGGTGCGCGGCCCGCGGGGACGGATTCGCTGGGTGCGCAGCATGGCCTATGCGCGCCGCGAGCGCGACGGCACGGTCCTGTGGGACGGGGTCATGCTCGACATCTCCGATCTCAAGGAGACCGAACTGGCCCTGCGCGACAGCGACGAGCGCCTGCGGCTGGCGGTCGAGGCGACGGAGCTGGGAACCTGGGACTGGAACCCGCAGACGGCGGCGTTCACCTGCTCGGATCGCAGCAAGGCCATCTTCGGCCTGCCGTGCGACGCGGTGATCGACTACAGGCTCTTCCTGGCGCGCGTGCATCCCGAAGATCGGCGGCGCACGCACCGCGCCCTCAAGCGCGCCCTCGACCCCGAAGGCAGCGCCGAACTCAACCTCGAGTTCCGGTCGCGTCTGCGGGACGGGGCTGTGCGCTGGATTGCGGCGCGCGGACAGGCCTTGTTCGACGGTGCGGAGTCCGGGGGGCGACGGGCGGCCGTGCGCTTCATCGGCACGGTCAGGGACATCACGAGCCGCAAGGCCGCCGAACAGGCGCTGGCGGCGGCCCTGGCGGAGAAGGACAGCCTTCTGCAGCAGAAGGACACCCTGCTCAGGGAGATCCACCACCGCGTCAAGAACAACCTTCAGGTGATCTCGAGCCTGATCAATCTGGAGGCGCTGCAGCTCGAGGATCACGGCGCACGCGAGCGTCTTAAGATCGTCAGCCAGCGGATCGTAATCCTCGGCGCCATCCACGAACAGCTCTACCGGTCGGACGACTTTGCGCGGATCGACATCGGCGCCCGGCTGCGCGAGATCTGCCGCGGCCTCGCCGATCTCTACCAGAATGACGCGGTCGCCGTGGAGGTCCAGTCGGAAGAGCTGTTCTGCAACATCGAGACGGCGATCCCGCTCGGCCTGATCGCCAACGAACTCGTCTCCAACTGCTTCAAGCACGGTTTCCCAGACGGCCGACCGGGCACGGTGCGGGTCTCGTTCCGCCGGACGGAAGGCGGCAAGATCTCGCTGGTTGTGGCCGATGACGGTGCCGGCCTGAGCCGTCGACCGGACGATCTTCGGACGGGCCTCGGCCTGCGCGTCGTCAGCGCGCTTGCCAAGCAGATCGACGCGAAGGTGTCCTTTGCGAGCGAGGGCGGAACGCGGGTCACGCTCACCATGCCCGGGGCGCTCTGCGAGAACCAGCAGCGCGCGCCGGCCGCCGACCGGAAGAAGGCTTCTTAGCCCTGGCTTCCGGCCGAGAGACGCGCGATCGATCCTCTTGCCAGAATGACCTCCGGATTGCTAAAGCCGTCGCCCGGATGCGCCGACGGGCTGTCGGTGCGGGAAGGGGCGGGGCATGGTGGAGCGCGCAATCTTCGCGCCGGGTCCGTTGTGTGGTCGAGTGGCCGGGTGCCTGGGGAGGGCGCGGGGCTCCATCGGATCGGCCTTGGCGTCGTTGCGCCCGGAACCATCGGTAGGCGGGCTCTCGCCCCGCATAACAGGAGTCGCGTGGCAGGGGCGTGCCTTGGCGGCCGCCCGTTGCGGGCCGCCCGGCGGCCGCGCCCGCGGGGCGTGAAGACTCACAGCAGAGACTCAAGAGAGAAACGGCAAGGCGGAAAGCCGCGGCGTCACCGCGGTTCGTGAGCAGAGGGGCGAATGGACGTGACGGCTTCGATGCAGGACAACGACCTTCGGGCAAACCGGCAGCGCAATCTCAAGCGCCTTCTGTCGCCCCGTCACGTTGCCTTTGTCGGCGGCCAGGGGATCGCCGACGTTATCCGGCAATGCGTTTCCGGTGGGTTCTCCGGCGAGGTCTGGCCGGTCAATCCGAAGTACCAGGAACTCGGCGGAAAGCCCTGCTTCCGCTCGCTTTCCGATCTGCCGGAGGCTCCCGACGCCACGTTCGTCGCGGTGCCACGGGAGACGACCATCGAAGTCGTTCGAGAACTGGCGGCGATGGGCGCCGGCGGCGCCGTCTGCTACGCGGCCGGATTCGCCGAAGTTGGCGGGGAGGGCGTCGCGTTGCAGGAGGCGCTGGTGAAGGCGGCCGGCGACGTCGCCCTCGTCGGTCCCAATTGTTACGGCTTGCTGAACTACGTCGACGGCGTGCAGATGTTCGCCTCCGGACCCGGTGGCGGCCGGGTGCGGCGCGGCGCCGCTTTCGTTGCGCAGAGCGGCAACATCGCGCTCAACGCAACGATGAACGAGCGCTCCGTCCCCTTTGCCTACGTGATCAGCGCCGGCAACCAAGCCGTGCTGCAGATTTCGGATTACGTGGAGGTTCTGGCGGAGGACCCGAGCGTAACCGCCATCGGGCTTTACATCGAAGGGCTGAGCGATGTGCCCGCCTTCAGCCGCGCCGCCGCCAAGGCCCTCGAACGGGGCATCCCGATCGTCGCCCTCAAGGCCGGGCAGTCCGAACTGGGTGCGAAGCTGGCGATGAGCCATACCAGCTCGCTCGCCGGCGACGACAAGCTCTACGACGCGTTGTTCGAGCGGCTCGGCATCATCCGCGTGCAGTCGCTGCCCGCCCTTCTCGAGACGCTGAAGCTCCTGTCCGTTGGCGGGCCGGAGGGTGACCGCCTCGTTGTTTTCACCTGTTCCGGCGGCGAAAGCCTGATGGCGGCCGACCGGGCGGCCACGCTCGGCCTCCGCCTGCCGGAGTTCGCTCCGGACCAGTTCGCGGATCTGCGCGCCCAGCTACCCGATTTCGCGACGGTGTCGAACCCGCTCGACTACAACACCTCGCTGTGGGGCGACCGGGCCGCCTGCGCGCGCTGCTTCAGCACGGCGCTGGCCGGCGATGTCGATTTCGGGCTGCTGGTGATCGATTACCCGACCCATGATCCGATCGGGCAGCGTGACTATGCGGCCGTCGTCGACGGGCTCATCGACGCCCGTGACCGCACCGGCAAGCCGGTCGGCATCTGCAGCACTCTGTCCGAGCTCCTGCCCGAGCCGGTCCGTGCGCGGGCGATCGAGCGAGGCGTGGCGCCGCTGCAGGGACTCGACGAGGCGCTCGGCGCCCTCGCCGGGGCCGCGCGTCAGGCGCGCCGCCGGGCGGAGGTCAAGGCGGAAGGCGGCACCGCCGCAGTCGCCCTGCCGCCCCGGACCCTGGCCCCTGCCGAACCCCGACTGCTCGAGGAGTTCGACAGCAAGCAGCGACTCCGCCGGCACGGACTCGCGATTCCCGAAGGGCGGCTGGCGACCGCGGCCGAGGCCCCAGAGGTGGCGGCGGCGATCGGCTTTCCCGTCGTCGCCAAGGTCGCGCGGCCGGTGCTGGCCCACAAGACGGAGGCGGGTGCCGTGGCCCTGAACCTGAGGGACGAGGCCGCGGTGACGGAGGCCATCGCCGCGATGACGGAGTCGGTGGCGCGATACAAGCCGGGGCTCGTGGCCGAGCAGTTCCTCATCGAGCGCCAGGTCGGCTCGCCTGTGGCCGAGCTCATCGTCGGCGTGCGCCGGGACGACCAGTTCGGCCCGGTGCTGGTCGTGGGGGCGGGTGGTGTGCTGGTCGAGATGGTGGAGGACGCGGCGACGCTGCTGCTGCCGACGAGCCGCACCGCCGTGGAGCGGGCGATCCGCGGCCTGCGCGTTGCCCGGCTGCTGGCCGGCTACCGCGGCAAGCCGGCCGGCGACATGGCCGCCGCGGTGGACGCGGTGATGGCCGTGGCCGCCTTCGCCGAAGCCCATCGCGACCGACTCGTCGAACTCGACGTCAATCCGCTCCTGGTCCTGCCGGAGGGGCAGGGCGCGCTTGCCGTCGACGCGCTCGTTGTGATGGGCGCGGACTGAGGCAATCCGGCCCCTCCCGCGGGGGCGCGGGAGGACCTTCACCGCCCGGCCGGCCGATGCGGCGGCCGCGGCCTGCGTCATGCTGTCGCAAGTGGCCTTCCGCGCTTGAGAGCGGCTCCTCCCCCTGCCTACAGTACCGAATTGTGCTCGGGCAGCCCCGGAGGTGGGTCTGCACGCCGCTAAGTATGGATAAGTGTTGTTTGATAAGCGGAGGGAGAAGCGCCGTGCCGAACCAGAGTGGACGTCACTTCCTGCAGGTTCCAGGCCCGACCAACATACCGGATCGCGTTCTGCGCGCCATCAGCGCCCCGGTGATCGACCATCGCGGGCCGGAGCTGCAGAAGCTGGCCCTGGAGCTTCTGGAGCGGATCAAGCCGGTGTTCAAGACGAAGGGGCCGGTGGTGATCTTCCCGTCCTCGGGCACCGGTGGCTGGGAAGCGGCCTTGGTGAACACGCTCTCGCCCGGTGACAAGGTCCTCATGTTCGATTCGGGGATGTTCGCCGCCCTCTGGTACGACATGGTCAAGCGCTTCGGCCTCGAGGCGGAGTATGTCGATACCGACTGGCGGCGGGGACCGGATCCCGATATCGTCGAGGCCAAGCTGGCGGAGGATCGCGAGCACAAGATCAAGGCCGTGCTGGTGGTCCACAACGAGACGTCGAACGGCGTGCTCGCCCGGCTTCCGGAGATCCGCCGCGCCATCGATCGGGCGAACCATCCGGCGCTGTTCATCGTCGATACGATCTCCTCGCTCGGCAGCAGCGACTTCCGCCAGGACGAGTGGGGCATCGACGTGGCCGTCGGCGGCTCGCAGAAGGGGTTGATGCTGCCGGCCGGCCTCAGCTTCAACGGGATCAGCGAGAAGGCGCTCAAGGCTTCGAAGACGGCGAAGCTCCCGAAGATGTACTGGGACTGGGAGTGGATGCTGTCCAACAACAAGAGCGGCTTCTTCCCCTACACGCCGGCGACGAACCTCTTCTACGGCCTCCGGGAATCTCTCACGATGCTGGAGGAGGAGGGTCTCGACAACGTCTTCGCCCGCCACGAGCGACTGGCCGAGGCGACGCGCCGTGCGGTCCGCGCTTGGGGCCTGGAGCTCGTCTGCGCCGATCCGCGCGAGTACAGCAGCTCGGTCACGGCCGTGTTCATGCCGCAGGGGCATTCCGCCGACGCCTTCCGCAAGGTGGTGCTCGACAATTTCAACATGGCGCTGGGCTCCGGCCTTGGCCGCCTTGCCGACAGGGTGTTCCGCATCGGCCATCTTGGTCACATGAACGAGCTGATGCTGGCCGGCACGCTGAGCGGCGTCGAGATGGGCCTGAAAATGGCGAACGTGCCGCACAAGAGCGGCGGCGTCGCGGCGGCGCTCGACTATCTCGCCACCGCGGTCCAGGAGCCGGCGGCCAAGAGCGAAGCCGCCTGACCGTCGAATCCGGTCGCCGCGACTCGCCATTCGGCGTAAGATGGCGCCCCCGGTCGGGGCGCCATTCTTGTTTCGGCCGCCAGACGCGGCCAGAGAGGGCGAGGCGATGGACGAGCAGGAATTCGAGGCGACGCTGTCGCTTCTGATGAGCGAGCTCGAGAGCGAGGACCTCGACGGACACGAGATCCTGATGCGCCTGTCAACGCTCCTCAACGGGATGAAGGCGCTCGGCATGCCGCTGCCGGAGGACCTCGTCGCCCTGCAGGCGGAGATGGCGGCGGAGTTCACGCCGCCGGAGGGCGAAAACGGGGCAGGCACCTAGCCCGCGTGGTACCGTTCGCTTTTCCGGCTCACGGGATGCGTCCGCGCGGGGAGCGTAGGTCTTGCTAAGGGGGGTGCCATGCTCACGCTTTACGATTATCTGCCGTCCGGCAACGGCTACAAGGTGCGGCTCCTGCTGTCGCAGCTCGGGCGGCCGTTCGAGCTGATCGAAAAGGATATCCTCAAGGGCGAGACGCGCACGCCGGAGTTCCTCGCGATCAACCCCAACGGCAAGATCCCGGTGCTGGTGTTCGAGGACGGCCGCCGCCTCGCGGAAAGCAACGCGATCCTGTTCCACCTCGCCGACGGCACCCGGTTTCTGCCGGAGGACCGCTTCGCCCGTGCCGAGGTCCTGCAGTGGCTGTTTTTCGAGCAATACAGCCACGAGCCCAACATCGCCGTGGCGCGGTTCTGGATTCACTCGCTGGGCAAGCGGACGGAGTGGGCCGACCGGCTCGAGGAGAAGTGGCGCCGCGGCCATGAGGCGCTCGCGGTCATGGAGCGGCACCTCGACGGCCGCCGGTTCTTCGTGGGCGAGCGCTACGGCATCGCCGACATCGCCCTCTACGCCTATACCCACGTTGCCGAGGAAGGCGAGTTCGACCTTTCGGGCTATCCCCGGATCCGCGCCTGGCTCGACCGGGTCGCCGACCAGCCGGACCACGTGATGATCACGCAAGGGGTATTCGGCTGACGGGACGGACACCCGCGCTCGCCCGATTCGCCGTGATGGATGCGCGGCGAGGTCGGGCAGGCCGAAGCTCGGCGCTCCCTCATCCGGTGTTGCCGGCCCGGCC
>CAZKCM010000015.1:13136-58931 GCA_964551315.1 uncultured Rhodospirillaceae bacterium
TGCCGGCCCGGCCAAGAGGCGTGTGCCATAAAAGAGACATTGACTGTACAGATTTAAGCGTACAGCTTTGCTTCTGTGGCGAGATCCATGGCCGCCCGCGGGTCCGCTTCTGCGGGTCTGTGAAAAAGAAAGGATAGAAAAAGAAAGGATAACGGAATGCCAGAGCGCTCACCGATCCGCACCGCGGTTTGCGATCTTCTCGGATGCGACTACCCGATCGTCCAGGCCGGTATGGGCGGCGTCGCCCGGTCCGAGCTGGTGGCGGCGGTGCTGAACGCCGGCGGCTACGGGATTCTCGGCATGGTCCGCGAATCGCCCGAACTGATCCGCCGCGAGGTCGCCGCCGTGCGGGCGCGCACCGACCGGCCCTTCGGCGTGAACCTGATTCCCTACGGCACCGACCCGGCGCTCCTCGAGGAAGAGCTCGCCGCCTGTTTCGAGGCGCGGGTGCATTCGCTCTGCTTCTTCTGGGAGGTTCGCCCGGATCTCGTCGCCCGCGCGCGGCAGGCCGGGTGCCTTGTCCTTTACCAGGTCGGGACGCTCGCCGACGCGCGGGCCGCCGAACGCGCCGGTGCCGACGTCGTCATCTGCCAGGGAGTCGAGGCCGGAGGGCATGTGCACGGCACGGTCTCCTCGCTGGTCTTGCTGCCGCAGGTGGCGCGGGCGGTAACGGTTCCGGTGCTGGGGTCCGGCGGATTCGGATCGGGCGCCGGTCTCGTTGCCGCCCTCGCGCTCGGCGCCCAGGGGATCCATTGCGGCACGGCCTTTCTCGCGACGGAGGAGTCCTTCGCCCACGACTTCCACAAGCGCCGGGTGGTCGAGGCGGCCTCCGACGAGACGGTTTATTCCGACGTCTTCGCCATCAACTGGCCGCCGCGCTCGCCGGTCCGCACCCTGCGCAACAGCGTGACGGAGGCCTATGCCGACAACCTGCTGGGGCACGGCCCCGACGAGTTTCCGCGGGAGGCGATCGCCGAGGAAGAGGGGCGGCCGGTCTACCGCTTCAGCACCGATTCCCCATTGCGCAACATGACCGGTGACTTCGAACCGCTGGCACCGTTCGCCGGGCAGATCTGCGGTCTCATCGAATCCGTCCGTCCGGCGGGCGAGGTCGTGCGCGCGATGGCGGCGGAGGCGGAGGCCGTTCTGGCGCGGTTGCGCGAACCGATGGGGGCGGCGGGCTGACGAGAACGGAGCAGCGCAGGGTGATGAAGGATTGGGACGACATCCGCCGGTGGCGAAAGGAACGGCGTGCGGCGCTGATCGAGCGGCGCGTCGCGGCACGCGAGGCACGATCCGGTTGGAACGAGACGATCCAGGATAAGCTCGCACGGCGGTTGCCGGAACTCCGGCGGATGTTGATCGGCTTCTATTGGCCGTTCAAGGGCGAGTTCGACGCACGGCCGCTGGTCCGCTCCTTGCGGGAACAGGGCGCGCGCCTTGCCTTGCCAGTGGTGATCGAGAAAGGGGCCCCGCTCGTCTTTCGCGAGTGGTGGCCGGGAAAGAAGTTGACGCCCGGCGTCTGGAACATCCCTGTGCCGGCGGAGGGCGAGCCGGTGACGCCGGATGCGCTCCTGGTGCCCCTCGTCGGGTTCGACGAGAAGGGCTATCGCCTTGGCTATGGTGGCGGCTTCTATGATCGCACGCTGGCGGCGATCACGGCGGCCACCGGAGCCAAGCCGTTGGCCGTCGGCGTCGGCTTCGAGCTGTCGCGGCTCGAGACCATCTACCCGCAGCCGCACGATGTCCCGATGGACCTCGTCGTGACCGAGGCGCGATTCGACCGGGTCACGCCGGAGGGGCTGGCGCCGCTGCCCGAGGGCGGCGAGGATCCTTCCTCCGAAGCCGGAGAGACGACGCTCACGGCGCGCTAAAGGCCCCGGCGCACGAGGCAATTTTGCCAGTATTGCGATAGGTTATCGGCTTCTCTTGAAGTTGGGAGGGGTTTCTTTTCCGGTCCCTGCTCGCTACATATCAAGTTTATGCGTTCCTTGGCACCATTCAGCCGGCGGCGGATATGGCGAATCTGATCACGACGATCCGGTTTGCGCTTCTCTTCGTTCTCGTTGCGTCGGCCTACTACGCCGCACCCGAATGGCAGCTGCTCAATGCGCCGCTGCTGCTGCTGATCATCGTTCTCGATGGTGTGGACGGCTACGTTGCCCGCAGAAGGGGCGAAACATCGGCCTTCGGGGCGATCTTCGACATCGCCGTCGACCGGGTGGTCGAGAACGTGCTGTGGGTCGTGCTCGCGCATCTCGACCTCGTTCCGATCTGGGTGGCCATCGTCTTCATCACCCGCGGCTCCATCGTCGATTCGATCCGCTATGCTGCGATCTCCGGTGGCCAGAGCGCGTTCGGCATGATGCGGTCGAAGCTTGGGCGGTTCCTCGTCGCCGGACGGTTCATGCGCGGCTTCTATGGTGCGCTGAAGGCGGTGACCTTCGGATGGATCTTCCTGATTCAGCCCTGGCCGCTCCTCGATCCGGACTCCTGGGCCGCATGGTCGGCTCCGGTCGGGGTGGTAACGGTCACCCTCGTCGACCTGACCGTGGCCGTGTGCATTCTGCGCGGCGTGCCGGTCGTCGCCGAGTTTCTGATGCGCTCGGACGCCTTCCAGGGCGCCCTCCGGCGCCGGCCCAAGCGCGCCGGAGTCGATTATCCCGCATGGTGAACGGCCTTTGTGCTCGAGCACCGCGGCGGACGGTCCTCGGATCGACGCCGAGGGTGCTCGGCTTGCCGCGCCGCTAGTTCCCTCGCGGAGAGAATCTCGACGGTCGATCGCCGTTTCCGAGCGCCGCGCTCACGGGCGCGAGGGAAGGACGGCTGTCGCAGAGGATCTTGACGGTGGCGAGGATCGGAATCGCGAGAATGGCGCCGATAACGCCCCAAAGCGTTCCCCAGACCAGCATGAATACGAACACGGCGATCGGATTCAGTGTCAACCGGCGCCCCACGATCCAGGGCGTCGTGAACTGCCCCTCGATCAGCTCCAGGACGCCGTAGGCGGCGATCGGCAGCAGGATGCGGAGCCAATCGTCGAAGGTCAGGAACGAAACGATGGCAATGATCACCAGCATCACGAGCGGGCCGAGATAGGGAATGTAGCCCAGCAATACGGCAACGACGCCCCAGAGCACGGCGTTCGGCATGCCGAGCAAGGCCATCGCCATCCCGGTGAGGGCGCCGAGGACAAGGTTGATCACCGTCAGGGTCTGCAGGTAATCGGCGACCTGTCCCTGGAGTTGGCGGAGCAGATACCGGGCGTAATCGCGCCGTCGGGCGGAGGGCATGGCGTCGACAACGCGCTCCACCGTGCGCCGACCGAGCGCGAGCAGAAAGAACATGATGAAAAGGGTGACGGCCGCGTTGGCGATGCTGCTCCAGGTGAAGCCGAAGACCTGGTTCGCGAAGGATTGACTTTCCACCACGACTTCGGTTCGTGCCGCGTCCGGCTGCGTCATCTCCTCGACCTCCCGGGCGGTTTCGTGAACGTCTTCCACCGTCTGCCGCAGGGACGAGGTCTTGCTCCGCAACTCGTCGATGATTCCCGGTCCCCGGTTCAGCCAGTCGGTGGCGGGTTCGGCCAGGAAGTACAGGGCGCCCCCGGTGAGCGCGAGGACCAGCAGCAACGTGACTCCGGCGCCAGCGCCTTCGGGGATTCCGATGCGCCGCAGCCAACGGACCAAGGGATAGAAGATGACCGCCAGGAACACCGCCGTGACGATCGGCAGGAGAATGCCGGAGGCGATGTAGAGCGTGAACAACAGCGCGAGGGCCCACAGACCGACGACGCCGATCTGGGCAGCGTTCATCGAGGTCGGCTGAAACGGTTCCGGTGGTCGATCCATTGCCCTTTGCCCAAGAAAACCGCTGGCAACAAGACCCCTGACGGCCGGCAGCCGGGGCCCGATCGGGCATCCCTTCCGCAACGGGAGCGGTGGCGGGTTTTGCCGATATCCACGACAAGAAGAACGCGGCGGGGCGAAAAGAACTCCACCGGGAATCGCTTGCGGCCGGGACGGGGGCGGCCGGCCCAACCCGAGTCGGGCCGCGTTCAGGCCCCGTTCGGCAGGCTCGGCAGGTCTGTTTCCTCCGCAAGCGGAAAGGTGATTTCGCAGCGCAACCCGTCCTCGCAGAAGGCGAGCTGCACCTTGCCGCCCAATTCGTGAGCGATGCTGCGTTCGATGAGATCCGCACCGAACCCCCGCCGCGCGGGCGCGCCGACCTTCGGCCCGCCGGATTCGCTCCAGCTCAGCCGAACCCAGGGGCCGGTGTCCCTCGCTTCACGGCTCCAACGGATCTCGATATATCCGGTCGAACTCGACAGCGCCCCATACTTGGCCGCATTCGTGGCCAGTTCGTGCAGCACGAGCGCCACGGTGAGGGCGGTCTTCGGCGTCAGGCTGATTTCGGGTCCCGCGGCCCGGTACTTCGTATCGTCGCCTCGCATATAGGGGCGCAGGGCTTCGGAGATCAACGCGTCGATCCGCGCCTCTTCCCACCGGCTCGCCGTCAGGAGGCCGTGTGCGTTGGCGAGTGCGAGGATCCGGCCCCTGAAAGCCTCGTCGAACTCCTCGAGCGAGGCGCTTCGCCGCCGCGTCTGCGAGGCGATCGACAGGACGACCGCGAGCGTGTTCTTGACGCGGTGGCTGAGCTCGGCCAGCAACATCTTCTGATGTTGCTCTGCGCGCTTGCGCTCCGAGATGTCGCGGAAATAAACGGAAAGGCCGGCGAAGGACGGATAAACCGTCATTTCGATCCAGGACTGCAGAATCGGTGAGAAGGTCTGGAACTCAACGGGCTCGCGTGTCTCGGCGGCGCGCCGATACTGGCGATGGATCTCGGAGTCGAAGGCTTCCGGAAACTCGGACCAGATGTTCCGGCCGAGAAGGGACTCCCGCCGCCGCCCCCAGATCCGTTCTGCGGCTGCGTTGACGTAGGTGAATGTCCACCGTTCGTCGAGGGCGAAGAACGCGTCGCTGATGCTTTCCAGGATCTCGACGTTTCGGCGGTGCGCCTCGTCCAGCGCGGCGAGCGAGTCCTCGTTCCGCCGCATCACCTGCAAGGTCTGCCAGATGAGGATCGCTGCCGCGCCAAGACCGGCGATCGCGATCAGGGCATTCCATCGGAGACGCAGGCGCCAGCCGGCCAGGGCTTCGTCCGTCGAGATGCCGGTCGCGACGACGATCGGCAGGCCGGAAATACTGCGATAGGAGAGGATCCCATCTGTGCCGTCGAGGGGGGACTTGCCCTCGATGGTCCCCACCGGTGCGTTCGGCAGATGGGTGCGGAAGAGCTCGCTTTGCGCGAACCCGGTGTCGGGGCCGCCGCATCCCGGGGGGTGGCAGAAAAAGAGATCCCCGTTCGCGACCAGGACGGCGAGCATCGGGCGCGGACGGTATGCCAGCGTCTTGTAAAAGTTCGTGAGGCCTTCGGCGTCGAGCGTCGAAAGGATGGTGCCGGGCCGATCGTCGTTCCCGAAGGTGATCCGCCGGCTTATCGGCAGCATCCGCCGGCCGGAGTGGCGATCGAGGATGGGCGGCCCGATGACGAGGTCACTTCCGGCCGCGGGCGGCTTCACCTCAAAAGGGCGGCCGTCGATGCCGTCGAATGCGGGTGCCGGCGGCCCGAACCTGTTCGAGCCCAGCACGGCGGTGCCGTTTTCGTCGAAGACCCAAAGTGTCCCGTTTCCGCCCTGCGCCCTCGCCAGATTGCGGAACCTGCTCCATTGCGCCGGGGACCGACGCAGCGTCTCAAGCCCCTCATGCACGAGAAGCGCCGCCGCCTGCCGCATGAGGATGTCCCGCGTTTCGACGGATCTGCGCATGTCGGCCGCCAGGAGGAGGGCGGTTCCCTTGGTCCGCTCGCGGGCGATGCTTAGGCTCCGTTCATGATCGGCCCAGGACGCTACGGCGGAGAGCGTTCCGGCAACGGCGATGAACAGGAGGAAAAGGAGAAGCAGGGCCGCTTCCGGACGCCGTCGGCGATGGCGACGGCGAAGGTGCTTCCTCGTGCGATCCGCCTCCGCCCTAAGCGGAGAATTGGCGAAGGGCCGCACGTCAGCGGCCCTGAATCAGGAGCGGTCGACGGCATGTCATGCCCGTCTCTCTGACGCCGTTCGTCCCGACCTCTGCTGCTCCGAGATTCTCGCAGGTTGCGAGCGCGCGCAACGAGAAAAGCGTACGCGACAGGCCGATGCTCAACCACGTCGCCACGCGGACTTGCCTGACTGATTTCGGTGCCGGCTGCGCCCTCCGCAGGCCGACGCCGCGACGCTGCGGAACGGGAACCGGAGCGCCGGCACAGCCTGATCGGTCGATGAGCGCCGGGCACGGCCCGGTATCGCCACAGAACTGCGTCGACAACGGGCAATCGAAGCCGTCCAGCGCAAAGACAGCGGTAGAAGAGTCCGGTTCGTCTCGGCCGAACGGCGAGTAAACCGCGATGCCCGTCCGCGGATTCGACCTCGACAATGCATATCCGACGAGAACGAGCGGGAACAATCCGGGCACCGATCGGGTTCACTTCATGGACGTTTGTGACGCGGAGTCGCGGCACTTCGTCGAAGAGCCACGGACCACCAAATCTCTGTCCCTGCCGCCACACAGGACGAGCGCATTGTTCGAGGTCCGCATCGCGAGGCGCGGATGTGTGAAGCGCCACCCCATTCCGGCAAGGTCTGCTGTGAACCGATGAGCGGCGTGAACGGTTCCAAGGCCCCGATGCGATGCCGCCGTTTCGCCGCCTGTTGCGGCGCCCCGTCGTTGCTCGGCATTCTCTTGCCCCTTCTGTCGGCCTGCGGCGGCGCTTCGGATACCAAGGTCGTCGATTGCTGGCTTCTGGAGTCGTCGCAACTCGCCGCGGCTGCTCAGGATGGATACTGCACCGACGCCTTCGCCCGGTATGTCGAGGAAACGGCCCCGGAGACCGAGTACGTTATGACGGGGTTCGCACCCGGTCAGGGGAGCAGGTCGTCAAGTGATTCGGCCGCCGGCGGTGTTGTCGGAGGCGCATCTTCGGGGCGCGGAGACGGCGACGGAGATGGCAGCAACGACGGGGCCTCCGGGGGTGGCGCCAACGGCTCCGGAGACTCCGGAGGGGTCGGCGGCGCAGGGGCGGGTGACTCAGGGAACGGCGACCCAGGGACCGGCGGGTCCGGCGCCGGCAGGACCGCTGACGGTGGTGCCGGTGACGGCGGGGCCGGTGACGGCGGGGCCGGGGATCGGGGCAATGGCGACACCGCGGGAGGCAACAGCTCCGGTGGCGGGGACGACAACGGCGGGAATGGGGGAACGGGATCGAGGGACAGAGAGACGGCCAGAGACGCGGCGCGAGCGGCGGGAGACGCCGCCAGAGACGCGGTCGGTGCGGCGAGGGACGCCGCCCGAAATGCCGCCGACAGGGCCAGAGGCGCCATCGGCGCCGCGGTTGGCAAGGCCGGAGGCGCACTCGGCGACGCTGGAGGTGGAATCGGCGGAAGGGGGCGCGGCTCGGAGTGAGGGAACGGGTGCGATCGCCGGATCGCTGCGGTTACGGAGGCGTCGATTCGCGTCTCATTCCGCGGCCGAGGCCCAACGGCGTGCGCGGTCCAGCTTCGCCCTCGCGTCGGCCACCTTTTCGGTCCAGATCCGCACCGATTCCTTGTTGTGGTGGATGGCATCCCGGGCGAAGGCGAGCTGTCTTTCGCGATCCGGCGATTGCGGCAGGCGCAGCGCCGCACGGAACTGCCGGACGGAGATGCGGAGCCAGCGCAGATGCTCGGCACGCAGGTTCTCGAAGCGCCGCAGGTCCGCGCGCAGCACGGCTTCGCGGTCCGTTCGCTCCCAGCGGCGGCGCGCGGCCAGTTCGTCCAGCGATGCCCCATCCCACCTGCCGGAGGACGGGCCCGACGGACCGTTGTGACGACGCTCGGCGCGGTCAATCTCGTCGAGGATTTCCGGTGCCGAGCGCGGCGGGGGGCGCGGGGCGCGGCGATTGATGTCGGTCATGATCGCTCTCCAGGCCCGACGACGCGGCGGGCCGGTCCCTGAGGGACTGCGATGCGAAGGTAGTTGAAGGGCCGGGGGCCCTCTTCATTTCTCCCGGGTCACCGATGGAGATGCGTGCTGCAGCGGCGGCGCGGTGTCCGGCCGGTTCGATCCCGCCGTTTCGGGACGTCATTTCGCGCGCGATCGGCGCGCCAGACTATATCGAAAATGGGTCTTTTCTGGCGGCATTCAATGCCGCGGTACGAGGGCGGCCTCCGGAACGGAGAGGGAGCTTTGCGAGAAATCGCCGGGGACGCGTGCGGGAAACAGGGAGCGCCACCATGCCGTCGCGAATCGAAGACTATGCCTTGATCGGGGATTGCGAGACCGCCGCGCTGGTTGCGCGCGACGGCTCTATCGACTGGCTCTGCTGGCCTCGGTTCGATTCCCCAGCCTGCTTCGCCGCGCTCCTTGGTGGACCGGAGCACGGTCGATGGCAGCTCGCCCCTGCTGCCGCGGCGCGGCGCGTGACGCGCCGTTATCGCGATCGGACGCTGATTCTGGAGACGGAGTACGAAACCGACGATGGGGGCGCGGTTACCTTGATCGACTTCATGCCGTTACGAGGCGTTGCCTCGGATGTCGTACGGATGGTGGTCGGTCGGCGCGGCCAGGTTCCCATGCGCATGGAACTAATCATTCGCTTCGACTACGGCGCGCTGGTTCCCTGGGTCACGCGGCTGGAAGACGGAACCCTGCGCGCGGTCGCCGGCCCCGATATGGTGATCCTTCGGACTCCCGCTCCGCTCCGTGGCGAGGGGCTTCGGACGATCAGCGAGTTCACCCTTTCGGCGGGCGAGACGGTGCCCTTCGTGCTGACCTACGGCACATCGCACCTCGCGCCGCCGGCGCCCGTCGATCCCGAGAAGGCGGCGGCGGAGACCGAGCGGTTCTGGCGGGACTGGGCGAGCCGGTGCCGCCCGGCGGCGGAATGGTCCGATGCCCTCCTGCGCTCCCTCATCACGCTCAAGGCGCTCACCTACCGACCCAGCGGCGGTGTCGTCGCCGCCCCGACGACCTCGCTGCCGGAACAGATCGGCGGCCCGCGGAACTGGGACTATCGCTATTGCTGGCTGCGCGACACGACCTTCACGCTGCTGGCCCTGATAGACGCCGGCTACTACGACGAGGCGCAGGCTTGGCGCGAATGGCTTCTCCGCGCCGTCGCCGGCAGCCCGCCGCAGATTCAAATCATGTACGGGATCGCCGGCGAACGACGCCTGACGGAGCTGGAGGTCGACTGGCTGCCGGGCTACGAGGCCTCGCGGCCCGTGCGCATCGGCAACGCGGCGCACCGCCAGCTCCAGATCGATGTTTTCGGCGAGGTCATGGACGCCCTTCATCAGGGGCGGAAGGGCGGTCTGGCGCCGAGCGAGGCGGGATGGCGGCTGCAACAGGCGCTGACCGGCCATCTGGCGGAGATCTGGGACCGGCCCGACGAGGGAATCTGGGAGATGCGCGGTGACCCGCAACACTTCACGCACTCGAAGGTGATGGCGTGGCTGGCGATCGACCGGGCGGTCAAGAGTGTCGAGGCGTTCGGCCTGGATGGCCCGGTCGACCGCTGGCGGACCTTGCGGCGGCAGATCCATGACGAGGTCTGCGCCAAGGGCTTCGACCCGGAAAAGGGGAGTTTCGTCCAGTCCTATGGCTCGAAACAACTCGACGCCAGTCTGCTGCGGCTGCCGCTGGTGGGGTTCCTGCCGCCGACCGATCCGCGGATTCGGGGCACCGTCGAGGCGATCAAGCGCGAACTGGTGGTCGACGGATTCGTCCTGCGCTATGACACCGCGGGCACCGACGACGGCCTTCCGCCGGGGGAGGGGGCGTTCCTGGCCTGCAGCTTCTGGCTGGCCGACAACTTGGTTCTCATGGGCCGGCAGGACGAGGCGCGCCGGATTTTCGAGCGGCTGCTGGGACTGTGCAACGATGTCGGCCTGCTGGCGGAGGAGTACGACCCGCATGGGAGGCGCATGCTGGGCAACTTCCCGCAAGCCTTCTCGCATGTGGCGCTCATCAACACCGCGTACAACCTGACCCGCGCCGTCGGCCCCGCCGAGCATCGCGCCGATCCGGAGGCGGACGCCGGGCGGCCTGCCTCCGATTGAGGCACAATCAGATCCGGCCGGCAAAGGCGGCCTGACTCCGTTCCAGTTGTTGAGCGTTTTGTTGAGCGTTGCGCTGGACGGACAGGTCGAGGCGGCGTTCTGTCTCCGGTGAGTCGTCCGGGCGCTGAATATCTGGCCATGCTCGTCATCACAGGGCCGCTGCGCCGGCTTTCTCCCGCGCAGGCTTGAGACCTTAGGAAGCGTCCGCCGGCCCGTGGCCAGACATGTCGTAATTTGCGGTGAGGTCCGCATCGCGGCCGCCGCAGCGACTGCATGTCAGCCGGGGCGTCACGTCGCGGACCGGAACGTCGTAGCCGCAACGCTGCGCGATCTTGACCGGGTCGACCGCGGCGCGATGGCCGCAGGCGCGGCAGGTGGCCCAGAGCAGCACGCCATGCGCCACGGCGTCCCCCAGCACCATCGCATCGTTCCGTCGGATCGGCCCGGCCATACGGCCATAGCAGGGGCAGGGGTGATGGGAGTCAAGCCGCGCTCTAAGGGCGGCAACGGAACTCCGCGGCATAGGCGCCGAGAAGGATGCCGGCCAGCGGCCCGCCGGGCGGGGGTGCCTCCGAGGCGGACATTGTGGAGGCCGCCCCCAGGCGCAGGCGCGGCCAGGGCGTGTAGGGCAGGCCGTGCAAGGCGGCGCGGCGAAGGCCCTGGCGGGCGGCGAGCGCCGCAAGCCGGTTCGGCGGCAGATGGCGGGCCGGTGGTTCGGCTTCGCCACAGGGGTCGAGCAGACGCCGCAGCCGGACCAAAGGATTCCAGGGGTGCGGCATGATCACGACCAGGCTGCCGCGCCGGGCGAGGGCGCGCCGGGCCCGGCCGAGGGCGGCGGAGGGGTCGGGCAGATGCTCCAGCGTCCCGGCGAACAGCACGATGTCGAACGGCTCGTCCGGGAGGTCGAAATCGTTCGCGTCGCCGATGGCGAACCGGAGAGCGTGCGCCGAGGCGGAGGCGGCGTTCGACCGCGCCCGCGCGACCATCGCCGGGGAGATGTCGAGGCCGACGCCGGCGCTGAGGAGATCGGCCAGATGCAGCAGGTTCTGTCCGGTTCCGCAGCCGAGCTCGAGGAGGCGCGGCCGGTCGAATCGGCGGCACAGGGCGCGGAGATAGCGGATCCTCGCGGCGAATTCCTCCGCCCGTTCGGAGGCGGGACCGTGCGCCTCGTCCCAGTGCGCAGCCGCACGATCGAAGGCGGCGGTGGAGGACGGCCCCGGTTCCGGCACGCGCCCCTCGCGGTCAGAGGCGATCGTCGGACGGGGCGGGCGGCTCCATGCGGTCCACCTCCTTGAGGAGCCCGACCAGACCTTGTGCCGCGTGCTCGACCAGCCGGGCGCCGCTCTCGGCGCTCGCCGCTCGGGCGTCACCACAGGCGCCCTGCGGGTTGAGGTCCTGCGCCATCCAGGCGAAGCGGATCCGGCCGTCGCGGACGAGATGCCGCCCCTCGCCTTCGAGCGCCGCCGCGCGCGAAGGGAAGGACGCCAGCCGGTCCATGCGAACGAGATCCGGCCGCAGATGCAGCATCATCGAGGTCTCGACCGCGCCGCCATGGATGCCATGCCGCAGTTCTGCCGTGTCGAACAGGCCGTCCGGAACGCCGAAATCGAACCAGCTGACCGCGACGGCGAGCATTCCGTGGCGGACGCGCAGCTCGCGCGCGACGATCTCCATGGCCGCCTTGTTGCCGCCGTGGCTGTTGAACAGCACGAGCTTGCGAAAACCGGCGCGCGCGACCGAGCCGGCGGTGTCCAGCCAGCATCGCATCGCCGTCTCGGGGTCGAGCGAAAGCGTTCCGGGAAAGGCGAGATGCTCGCTCGACGCACCGATCTCGAGGCAAGGCAGGCGGAGGACGGGAAGGTCATCCGGCAGAAGGTCGATCGCGCGGTCGAGGATGCCGGCGTTGATGCAGGCGTCGACCGAGACCGGAAGGTGCGGACCGTGTTGCTCGACCGCGGCCAGCGGCAGCACCGCGATCACCCGGCCCTTGTCGAGCGCGTCGAACTCGGGGGAGGTCATGTCCGCCCAGAGGCGACGGGGTGAAGCGCTGCTCATAGGCTTCCTTCGGTGGTCGCATGGCCGGCGGTGCGGCGTCGTCGGATCTTGGCGAAACGCTCCGGATGTGTAAACCATGCCGCCGAGGGGAGGACGCCCTCGGCGGCATGCACAGGTCCGGCCTCGATGAAGACGCCCGTAAGCCCGATCCCGCCGCGGCGGTCCGGCCGCTTTGCGCGCCCCGCACCGGCGCTGTTCGCCGTGGCGGCCGGAGGCGTCCTTATGGTTGCGGCCTCCCTGCTTCTTGCGCGAGGCGCGGGCGCCGGGGGCCTGAGCGCCCTCTTCCAGGCGAGCCTGGTCTATGGTCTGGCCGCCGCGGGCATTCTGATCGGGGCGGGGCGCGGGGCGGTGTCCGACCGGTTCGGCCCGGCAAACTGGATCACGCTCGGGCGCACGACCCTCGTCTGCGCGCTTGCCGGGGTAGTCGGAGCCGGTCTCGACGGCGGCGCCGGCTGGCTCCTGGCGTCGGTTGGTCTGTTCGCCTTCGCCCTGGACGGGCTCGACGGATGGGTCGCCCGGCGGACCGGAACCAGCTCCGAATTCGGGGCGCGGTTCGATCGCGAGATCGATAGCCTGTTCGGCCTCGTCCTTGCGCTGCTCGTCGCCGACCTGCGGGAGATCGGTCCCTGGGTGCTGCTCATCGGCCTGTTACGCTACGCCTTCGTTGCCGGCCGCGCGATCTGGCCATGGCTCGCCGCCGCGCTTCCGCCGAGCCGGCGACGGAAGGCGATCTTCTTCGCGCAGGTGACGCTGCTCCTCGCCTGTATGCCGCCGGTCGTCGGTCCCGCCCTCGCGACGACCCTGGCGGCCGCGGCGCTGGCCGCGGTTGGCCTGTCCTTCGCGATCGATATCCGCTGGCTCCACAGACATGCGGCGTCGGGCCCGTCGCGATGCAGGGATCCGCGCGCCGATCCATAGGCTGGCCGCAAGCCCGTGGCCCCTTCCGGTCGCTCGCCCTCTCCCACGGACCGCCGGGCCATCCGGCGATGTCTACGCCCGGCTCGACCCGGCTCCCCGACCGTCCCCGTTTCGCTTTGCCCGAACGGCGTCTGCGCCTATCCTGACGGGCGGACTCCGCTCGGGAGGCACGGTTCCCATGGAACAGCGCACGAGCACGACCCGGCGCAAGGCTGCCCTGACGGCGGCAGAAACGTCCGGCACCGACCTGGCCTGGTCTCTCCTCCTCACGATCCGGAACCGCGGTCGCCGGGCCGGGACGTTTCCGATGGCGTTTGCTCCAGGCGGCGCACGCATCACGGTCGAGGCCGACGGCCGCTGGATGGCCCAGGGTCCGATCGGGGACTCGACCGCCCGTATGCTCGATCTCTATCTGCCCATGGCCCTGAGCGGCGCGGAGCGGCCGCTCGTCCTCGGGCATCTCGGCGTCAGCCTCGACGGTCATGTCGCGACGGAAACCGGCGAGTCCCAGTACATCACGGGACGGGAGAACATCGTCCACCTTCACCGTCTGCGGGCGCTCGCCGATGCCGTGATCGTCGGTGCCACGACGGTCGAGCACGACGACCCCCGGCTGACGACGCGGCATGTCGAGGGCGACAACCCGGTGCGCGTGGTGATCGATCCCTCCTGCCGACTGGGCCGCGCCTTCCGGGTCTTCTCCGACGGGGCGGCCGAGACTTTGCTGGTCTGCGCCGAGGATCGCGCCGGGACGCGGGAAGGCCGGCACGGCCGCGCGCGGGTGATCGGGATTCCGTCCGGCCGGAACGGCCTGTCGCTCGATGCGCTGCTCGATCGTCTCCGGTCGCTCGGGCTGCACGGCATCCTGGTCGAGGGCGGGGGGGTCACGGTGTCGCGCTTCCTTGAACAGGGAAAGCTCGACCGGCTTCACCTCGCCGTTGCGCCGCTGATCACGGGGGCGGGCCGGCCGGGCCTCAGTCTGGCGCCCGTCCGCGATCTGGGCACCGCCCTGCGCCCGTGCTGCCGGCACTTCGCAATGGGGCCGGACGTGCTCTTCGACTGCGATCTCCGTGCCGACGGCGCCTCATAGGAGGTTGCCCGGTAGGGCCGTCACGTCGCGATGGCCGACCTCCAACCCCGACCGGCCGGCGGCGATCCATGCGCTTCGCCGGGCGCGCCAGGCGCGGATGCCGTCGGCGCTGGCTGGCTCGACTTCGGCAGCGACGGCGGCCCAGTCGTCGGTCAGGCGCTGCTGCAAGCGCCGGTCGGCGGGGGCCAGGCGCCAGGGGCTTCGGTCCTCGACGACGCGGTATCCGAGGCGCCGGAGCGCGTCTGCGGCGTAAGTTGCCGCGGCGGGGCCGAGGGCCGGGCCGAAGCCCTTGTCGCCGGTCTGGTGGCGGTTGAGGCAATCGCGAACGACCGCATCCGCCGCGTCCGGCGGCTCGAAGCGGAGCGTGCCGTCATAGGTCAGCGCCATATGGACGGCAATGCCGCGCGCGGCGCAGCGTTGGAGCAGGTCATCGAGCCAGGCGGCGGAGACGAGGTCGAGCAGCGCGGAGGCGGTGACGAGATCGATGTCGCGCCGATCCAGCCAGCCGAAACCGAGGGTCATGTCCGTCAACTCGGACGCGACGTCTACTGCAGCCAGCGCGCGGAGCCGCGCGAGCAGGGCATCGTCCCGGTCGATAATGGTCCATTCCTGCCGGCTCTCCAGCTTCGGGGCGAGGAAGCGGAGGTTCGATCCGGTGCCGCCGCCGAGGTCGAGGATCCGGATGCACGGCCGCGACCGCGACCACTGGACGAGCGGCTCAAGCGCCCGGCGGCTGCGCGCCCTCGCATCGTGCGGCTCGCGGAGCCGGAGCCATTCGGCCGTGAAGCGGCTCACCGTGACTCGAGTCCCGATCCTGGCTGGCCGGCGATTTCGGCCGCGAAGCGCCGGGCCGTTTCCGGCCAGGTCGGCAGAGCCTCTCGCGCCCGGCGCGCGCCGGCGGCGAGCCGCGCCCATAAGCCCTTCTCCTCGAACACCCGTCGCAGCGCCGCGGCAAAGGCGTCGGCGTCGCCCGGTGGCACCAGGAGGCCGGCATCGGCCGGAATGGTCTCCGGAATGGCGCCGCCGGTGGTCGAGACGATCGGAAGTCCGCGCGCCAGGGCTTCGGCCAGCGCCATGCCGTACCCTTCCAGATGGCTCGCCAGCACGAACAGATCGGCGCCGTGATAGAGCGCGTCCAGCCGCTCGCCGACCGCTTCGCCGACCAGGTCGATCCTTCGCTCCAGACCGAGTTCCGCGATCAGGGCGCGGACTGTGGCGGCTGTCTCCGGGTCGCGCGTCTCGCTGCCCGCGCAGAGGAGGCGCCACGGCAGCTCCGGCACTTTCGCGAGCGCGCGGACCAGGACGGCGTGGCCCTTGCGCGGCGTCAGCGTGGCAATGCACAGCAGCCGGCGTTCCGGCCCGGGCGAGCCGATGGCGAGAGGGGCCGGATCGGTCCCGGGCAGGACGACGCCGATGCGCTCTGCGGGGACGTCGTAGCGGGCGAGGTCGCGCGCGGTAACCGGGCTGGTGACGATTACCCGGTGCGCCGCGGCCAGCGCCGCGCGCTCGTCGCGGAACAGGCGGTCCCGCGTCAGCGGGTCAAGACCCGTCTCGTCCGCCAGTGCGTGGTGGACGAGGGCAATCAGCCGCAGGCGCGCCGACGCGCGGTGGACGATCTCGGGCATCGCGCCGAAGGCGAGACCGTCGATCACGACCATCGCGCCGGTCTCGAGTCCCTCAAGGGTGTCGGCCGCCTGGGCAAGGGCGTCGGGCGTCGGCAACGGGAAGCTGTCGGAGAGCCGGTGAACGCTCACGCGATGGCCCGCCGCCCGCAGCTCGGCAATCATCCGGCGCGCGTAGATGTAGCCGCCGGTCAGGGTATCGAGATCGCCGGGGATGACGAAGTGTATATCGGTCACGTCGCGGCGCCGCCGGCGGGTGGCAAGGGGGCCTCATAGGAGGCGGAGGCAACGTGCGACTCCCGCAAGGTCACGCGCATCGACGCGACGTCCCGGGCGTGAGGACCGAGCGCGCCGTCCGCGATTTGCGCGGCCATGCGGTCGAAAACCACCTTCGCCATGAACTCGGTGGTGGTGTTTACACCGCGGAATGCCGGCAGCTCGTCGAGATTGCGGTAGTTGAACTCGGCCAGGACCGCGCGCAGGGCCTCGGTCGCCCGGCCGATATCGACGACCACCCCGTCGGGGTCGAGTCCGGGCCGGAAGAAGGCGACGTCAACGATGTAGGTGGCGCCATGCAGCCGCTGCGCCGGGCCGAACACCTCCCCTTTGAAGCTGTGGGCGATCATGACGTGGTCGCGCACCGAAACGCTGAACATGCCGTCTCCCGGAGGTGAACGAACGCCGGTCCGTTGCCAATCAACCATCATAGCGGACGCGATGGCAAAGGGTTCCGGCCGGCGCCGCGGCGAGGCGGGCCATGGTCTGGGGCAGGTCGGCGAATCGGGATTCGCCGGTGACCAGCGCATCCAGCACCGGGTCGTCCAGCAGTTCCAGGGCCTTGCACAGGCGCTGCCGGTTGTTCCACCGGGCCCGCCGGGCGGCTGCGACCTGCCCCACCTGCGACGAGCGCAGGACGAGCCGCCGCGAATGAAATGCCTCGCCGAGCGGCAGAGGCACGGCGGCGGTCCCGAACCAGCTCAGCTCTAAGACGGTCGCCTCGAAACCGGCAAGCGCGAGGGCGGTCTGCAGCCCGGCCGGCGTGCCGCTCGCATGCACGACGCAGTCGGCATCGCCCTCTACCGCGTCCGGCTGCGCGAAGCCGACGCCGAGGGTAGTGGCAACCGCGGCCTTGGCCGGATCGACGTCCACCAGCGTCACGGTGCAGCCGGGGATCTTCGCGGCAAGCCAGGCGACGAGGCAACCGACGGTCCCGGCGCCGATCACCACGATCCGGTCGCCGATGCGCGGTGCCAAGTCCCACAGCCCGTTCAGCGCCGTTTCCATGTTGGCGGCGAGGACCGCGCGGCCGGGGGGCACGGTGTCCGGGACCGGGACCACCGCGGCGCTCGGCACGACGTATCGCGTCTGGTGGGGATGGAGGCAGAAGACGCACCGGCCGCGCAGCGGCGCCGGCCCGTCCTCGACAACGCCGACGCTGGCGTAGCCGTACTTCACGGGCGCCGGGAAGTCGCCCTCCTGGAAGGGTGCGCGCATCGCCTGGTACTGGCTCGGCGGCACCTCGCCGCGGAATACGAGCGCCTCGGTCCCTCGGCTGATCCCGCTGAACAGGGCGCGCACGCGAACCGCATCCGGATCGGTGCGCTCGGGCAGGGGATGCGACCGGATCTCGCCGGTACCGCGCCCGGTGGTCCAAAAGGATTGGGCCATGCGATCCGACATGCGACAATCCCCGGCGTCGAAGGAGAGTCTCGATCCGGCGACCAGCCTAGCGCGTCGCGCGCGGCCCCGCCAGAACGAGCCGCCCGAACAAGTCATCGACGTGCCGAGGCGATATCGCAGACGACGAGGCCGACGAGGACGCTGGCCGGCGCTATGGCACGGCGGCGGACTCATTCTCGGTCTCGCCATCCCAATCGGCCTTTTCGCCGCGCCGGCGACACTGGCGGCGCTGGTGATCGGCGGCGCGATTCCGGCCGGCGGCATACCGGTCGAGGTCATTCTTGCGGCGGCGCTGGTCACGGCGTGGCCGGGCGGTCTTGCCCTGCATATGGCGGCCGCGGCTCTGAGCGCATTGCTGCTCCTGACGGCGCTTGATGCGGCGACGCAGGCGGTCCTTGGCCGGTCGTTCCTCCTGGCCTTCGATCTGCCGCTGGCCGCATCGGCCGCCGAGTTCATCGACGAGACCTATGGCATCGCCGCCGCCATCTTCGCTGCCGGGGCCGCGCTCGGCGCTCTCCTGGCCTATGGGCTCATCGCCTTCGGGCTGGGGCGCATCCGCGGTGCCGCGCAACGGGGCGGGTGGACAGTGCGGGCGCCGGTGCTGCTTGCCTGCGGCGCGATCCTCGCGATGCAACTCGGGCACCGGATCGCGCTGGACCGGGTCGAGCCGGTTCGATTCGTCTCCGACCGGAGCGCCCAGACCCTCGTTTCGCAGGCCCGCGCCATCGCGGTGCGCCTCGCGGATCATTCTTTCTACCGGGCGCCGGCGGAGGTGCCGGCGCGCCCGCCGGTGGGGCTTGGCGGCGCGGACGTGCTGCTGTTCTTCCTCGAATCCTATGGGCGCAGCTCGATCGAGGATCCCCGCTACGGCCCGGCTATCGTTCCCTCGCTGCGCGGCGTGGAGGACGTACTGCATGCCCAGGGATTCTCGGCGGTTTCCGGCTGGCTCGAATCGCCGACCCTTGGGGGGCAGTCCTGGCTGGCTCATGCCAGCCTCCTGAGCGGGCTTCGGGTCGACAGCGAGTTCCGCTACCGGCTGCTGCTGTCCGGAGAGCGCCGGACGCTCGTCGGCGACTTTGCGGCGGCGGGCTATCGCGCCGTGCTGCTCGCGCCGGCGATCGACCGTCCCTGGCCGGAGGTCGCGTTCTACGGCTTCGACCGGACGTATTTCTCCTGGGATATGGGCTATGCCGGGCCGCGCTATGGCTGGGTGACGATGCCCGACCAGTACACGCTGGCCTTCCTCGACCGGGCGGAACGGCGACGGCGGACCGGTGGTCCGCCGCTGTTCGCCGTGACCGTCCTCATCAGCGGCCACGCGCCCTGGACGCCGGTGGCAGAGGTCGTCGAGGACTGGTCCGATATCGGCGACGGACGGATCTTCGCCGCCTGGGTCAACCGGGGCGAGCCGCCGCAGACGGTGTGGCGCGACCCGGAAAAGGTCCGCCGGCAATATGTCCGCGCGACGGACTATGTGATCGACGTTCTAGGGTCTTACTTCCGGCAGTTCGGCGACGACCGGCGGACGCTCGTGCTTCTCCTCGGCGATCACCAGCCCGGCCCGATCGTCTCCGGTACCGGGGCCGGGCTCGACGTGCCGATCCACGCCGTCAGCAACGATCCGGACCTGCTCCGACCGTTCAGGGAGTGGGGCTTCGTCGACGGCATGGTGCCGGCGCCGGACGGGGGCGCGCGGCCGATGGAGGCCTTCCGCGACCGGTTCCTTACGAGCTTTGCTTCGGAGGGCGAGAAAAAGATGGCTTCGGAAGCGCGCGACGCGGCGGTGCAGGGGGATTAGCGGGCGCCTATGTGTCCGGAAGGGATCCGGCGGTCGTGGTGCCGGTTGCAGGATTCGAACCCGCGACCTACCGCTTACAAGGCGGTTGCTCTACCAGCTGAGCTAAACCGGCTACCGGATTGGCCGAGGGGCGCATGATAACGAAGTTTCGCGCCGGATCGACCCCTTTTCGGCACCGGCCGGTTTGTACCCGGACGCCCAGCGCCTATACTCGAATGCGGCCAATCGGTTCGGCGGAAGGGAGAATGGGCGAGATGGGCAAGAGCTTCAAGGTGGCTTGCGTGCAGAACTGCGCCGAGCGCGACATGGCGCCGAGCATCGCGGCGATCACGCCCCTGATCCGCGGCGCCGCGGCGGCCGGCGCCGAACTCATCGTGCTGCCCGAGATGGCCACGATGATCGAGCCGCGGAACGATCTGGTGCTGGAGAAGGCGGTGCCAGAGGCGGCCGATCCGGGCCTGGCGGCGTTCCGGGATCTGGCGCGGGAGACCGGCGCCTGGATCCTCGTCGGCTCGCTGCTGCTGCGGGAGCCCGGCGAATCTCGCGTCGTCAACCGGTCCTTCCTCCTCAATGGTCAGGGCGAGATCGTCGCCCGCTATGACAAGCTGCATCTGTTCGACATCGACCTGGAAAGCGGCGAGAGCTACCGGGAATCGGCGACCGTTCGGCCCGGCGACCGGGCGGTTCTTGCACCGACGCCCTGGGGGTTGCTCGGCATGTCGGTCTGCTACGATGTGCGGTTTGCCTATCTCTACCGGGCGCTGGCCCAGGCGGGCGCGAGCTTCCTGGGCATCCCGGCGGCCTTCACCCACACCACCGGCAAGGCGCACTGGCACGTGCTCGTCCGGGCGCGGGCGATCGAGACGGGCGCATATGTCTTCGCCGCCAACCAGACCGGCACGCATGCCGAAGGGCGGCGCACCTTCGGCCATTCGCTGATCGTCGATCCCTGGGGCGAGGTGCTGGCGGACGGAGGCACCGATGTCGGGTTCATCACCGCCGAGGTCGATCCCGCCCGGGTCGCCAAGGCGCGGGCGATGATCCCGGCCTTGAAGCATGATCGCCGCTTCCCGGCGCCGGAGCCGGCGGTCCTGGAAAGGGCAATCGCCGGAGAGTAGGTGGCAAGCGGCTTTCGCGCGCGCCTCGTGTCAGAGTTCTCGGACACGCCCCGATCCTGCACCGACCTCCGGGCCGGCTGATCGGGTCCTGCATCCGGCCGAAGCATGCGCGCACGCCGGACCTCTGGTCCGGGACGCGGCCCTGACAAACTGTCCTGCGTCTGCGGCCCGTTCAGGACCGCTGCGACTGCTCCACGATCCGGGCGCGCCACAAGGCAACTCGCCCTTCGACGTCTTCCTCAAGATGGGGCACCGACTCGGCGAGGGTTTCCCGCATCCGTGCCGCCGCGGCGCGCTTGGCCGGATCCGGATCGAATTCCTCGGCCAGCGCCAGCCAGGCCAGGGCCTGCGGGGCGTAGATCTCTTTGACCTCGCCGCCGTCGCCCATCGCCATGGCGAAGTAGACTCGCGCGGCCGGAAAGACGGCCTCCATGACCCCGTGCTTCGCGGCGGCCCGGAACCAGTAGGCCGCTACGTGCAGATCTTTCGGCATGCCGAGTCCGGCCGCGTGCATCCGGCCGAGGTGGAAGGCGGCGGCCGGCTGCCCGCCGCTGGCGGCCAGCGAGAGCCACTTGACCGCCTCGCTGTAGTCCGGTTCTCCGGCATGACCGGTGAGATAGATCTGCCCGAGGTCGGCCTGGGCGTCGCGGTCGCCCGCCTCGGCGCCCCGGCGGCAAAGCTCAATGGCTTTCGCGGCATCCGGCGCGACACCATGCCCGTAGAGAAACTGCTTGCCCAGAGGACAAAGGGACCGCAGGTGCCCCTGATCTGCGGCCCGGCCGTACCATGCCAGGGACCGGTGGTAGTCGAGGGGGCGGCCAAGTCCGGTATTGTAGCAGGTCGCGAGGTTGTGCTGGGCCGCCGCCAGGCCGGCCGCGGCCGCCATCTCGAACAGATCGCAGGCGCGACCGTGTTCCGCCGGGGACTTGGCGTCGCGTGCGATCATCTCTCCAAGCAGGTTTGCCGCCGCGGCGTCGCCGCGGGCGATCGCTCCGTTCAGCGTCGCGACGGCGCGTGCCTCGTCACCGGCGCGGAGGGCGCGGATGGCTTCGTCCGTGCTGGTCGAGGCGATGCTCAGGCGACCGGCGGCGGTGGCAATGAACACCAGGCCGAGCGCAACCGCCGCGCATTTCGAGAACAATCGGCAGCGTCTCCTATTCCAGGTCATCTCAATTGTTCCGGACAGCCGAGGTCCTGGCCGGGATTGCCCCTGACTCCTCCAGGTCTTAGACCTGCTGCGAAATTCCTAAAAAGATGCTAAAGGGAGCGAAAATTCTCGCGTCTGGAGCATCCTGAACGGACCCGCCGCCTGCCGATGCGGGGGACGTCGGCTAGGGAAGATATCGGGTGATCGCTTCGAGAACGGATCACCGGCGCGGCCTCGCGCTGACGATCACGGGCGTGCTCGTGTTGAGCCCGGATGCGCTGTTCCTGCGGTTGCTCGAGCTCGATCCTTGGACCATCGTGTTCTGGCGGGGGCTGCTGACGGCGGCGGGACTCGCCGTGGGGCTCGCGGTCTTTGGCGAGGGCGGCCTCGTCCACGCCTTCCGGGCGATCGGAGCGGCCGGTGTGGTTCTGGCCGTCCTGTGGGCGGGCAACGCGATCTTCTTCATCGTCGCGATCACGCACACCACCGTCGCCAACACGCTGGTCATTATCGCCGCCGCACCGATGATCGCCGCGGCGCTCAGCCATCTGTTCCTGCGCGAGCCCGTGGAGCCGGAGACCTGGGCCGCGACCGTCCTGGCGTTCCTCGGCATCGCCGTCGTCGTTTGGGACGGGCTTGGCAGGGGCAGGGTGATCGGCGACGCCGCGGCGCTTGCCACCGCCTGCTTCGTGGCCGGCACGCTCATCGTGCTGCGGCGAGCCCGGTCCGTGAACATGGTGCCGGCAACGGCGCTGGGCGGGCTGTTTGCGGCGGTTGCGGTCGCCGGGATCGCCAGTCCGTTTGCCGTGAATGCCGAGGATGCGCTGGTGCTTGGGGTGACGGGGCTCGTCGTGCTGCCAATCGCGTTCGGCCTCATCACGCTTGGTCCGCGCTACCTCCCGGCGCCGGAGGTCAGCCTTTTGATGCTCCTGGAAACCGTTCTCGGGCCGATTCTCGTCTGGCTGGTGCTCGGCGAAGGCGCCTCGATCGCGACCCTCTGGGGCGGTGCCATCGTCGTCGTCACGCTGGGGGCGCACGCGCTGATTCGTCTCCGGAATGCCCGCTGATCCGCGGTCCCGGCGGATTGCCCGAAACGCATTCGCGTCCGGTCAGCCGAGGAAGTGGCGAACGGTGGCCAGGAAGGGCTCCGGCCGAATCGGCTTTTCCAGATAGGCGTCACAGCCATTCCCCTGCGCCAGGCGTTGCCCCTGCTTCGTCGGGAAAGCGCTGACGGCAATGATCGGAATCGACCGCAGGTCCGAATCCTGCTTGGCGCGGCCGGCCGCCTCGCGACCGCACATGACGGGCAGTTCGAGGTCCATGATGATGAGGTCGGGCCGGCGGGAACGAGCGAGCGCCAAGCCTTCCGCTCCGTCCGCCGCGTGCAAGGTCTCGTAGCCCTGCGCCTGCAACAGATCCGAGAACAGCCTCGCGTTCAATTCATTGTCGTCAACGACCAGTATCGTCCAATTCATCGCAAGATCCTGAATTCCGTCTGGGTGAATGTCACGCGAAGCAGCAACCTGTATCTGTTGTCGTGGAAATGCAGTGATCAACGTCACAGTTCCGGATTATTCGGTTCTCGCGAGTACATCATCCGACATTTGCGACTCTGTTCGCCCGCCGGACGATTCGGCCCGGTCGAGTATTTTGCCATTGGCCGGATCGTCACGGTTCGGCGGCCAAGCGTTCGGAATCGGGCCGCCCCGAGCCCGACTCCGCACTGTCTTCGTTCCGATCCTCTTCGTCGGTCGGGGCAGGGGCGAGGGTCGCCGCCATGGGCGAAGCGGTCGGCGGGACAGAGATGTAGGGGCCCTGCTCCTCGAGCGGCGGGGCGGGGCGCCGGAACATGCGGTAGACGGCGAACAGGCCGATGGCCGTGTGCATAGCCGCGAGATAGAGGAAGAACCCGGCGGCGCCCAGCCCCGACATCACCCACGCAACGGTGATCGGCCCGAAAATCGCGCCGATGCCGAAGACCAGCACCAGCCCGCTGCTCGCTGCCACCATCTGGTCCGGCCGGAGGAAGTCGTTGGTGTGGGCAACGCAGAGCGAATACATCGGCAGGGACAGCCCGCCGAACAGGCAGACGAGGGCGAAAAGACCGGTCTTTGAGACGGCGGAGACCGGAACCGCCCCGAGCGCGGCCGCGGCCGCCAGGACGGTCACCGTGGTGATGACCCGCCGGCGATCGAACCGATCCGAAAACCGGCCGACCGGCCATTGGAGCGCGATGCCCCCGAGGATCATCGCCGACATGAACAGAGAGATCTCGGGAACGGAAAGCCCTATCTCCGCGCCGTAGACCGCCCCCATCCCGAAGAACGCGCTTTGGGCGAGACCGACGCCCAGGCAGCCGAGGACCCCCAGCGGCGAAACCCGATAGAGCTGCCGCAGGCCGACGGAGACGGGCGCGGCGAAGCTCGGCGCCGGACCGGTCGTCAGCAGGACCGGCAGGACCGACAGGGAGATCAGGATCGAGATAAGCGTGAACAGCTCGAATCCGCTCGGCGGCGCCAGATTCAAGAGGAACTGCCCGCAGATCAGGCCGATATACTGGATGACCATGTAGATCGAGAGGAGCTGGCCCCGGGTCTCGTTCGTGCTGCGATCGTTGAGCCAGCTCTCGGCGACGATGTAGAGGCCGGCGTAGCAGAAGCCGGTGACGATCCGCATCCCGGTCCAGGTCACCGGATCGACGAACACCGCGTGGATCAGCGCGGCCACGCTTGCCAGCGAGGCAAGGGCGCCGAAGACCCGGGCGTGGCCCACGCGGCCGACCGCCCGAGGCGCCAGAGTCGAGCCGGCGAGGAAGCCGATGTAGTAGCCGGACATGACCAAACCGGTGACCGCCGTCGGGAAACGTTCCGCCGCGGCCCGGATGCCGAGCAGGCTTCCCTGCAGACCGTTGCCCATCATAATGAAGGCGATGCCGAGCAGCAGTGCCCAGGTGGCCGCGACGGCGGTGCGCATGGGGTCCCCCGATTTCCTGCTCGGCTGCCTGTGTAGCAGAAGCGGCCGCCGATCCCATCAAGATTATTCGCGTGAGAACCGGACCTTGCCGCGCCGGTCGTCGCGCCCCGGCCGGAGGCCGAGAGAATGCGGGCTTCGGTCTATGACCTGTACTGCACCCCCGGCAGGACGCAGAGCATCTCGAACAACAGGTTGGCGCCGGTCAGCGCGGTGTTGCCGGACGGGTCGTAGGGCGGGGAGACCTCGACCAAGTCGCCCCCGACGATGTCGAGCCCGCGGCAGCCGCGGATGATCTCGAGGCCCTGCGCGGTGGTGAGACCGCCGATCTCCGGCGTGCCGGTGCCGGGGGCGTAGGCCGGGTCGAGTCCGTCGATGTCGAAGCTCAGATAGACCGGGCCGCCGCCCACCTGTTCGCGCACCTCTGCCATCAGAGGGGCCAGCGATTTGTGCCAGCATTCTTCGGCCTGGACGACCCGGAAGCCCTGGGCGCGCGGCCAGTCGAAGTCCTCGGCGGCGTAGCCGGTGCCGCGCAGCCCGATCTGCACCACCCGCTTGCCGTCGAGCAGCCCTTCCTCGACGGCCCGGCGGAACGGCGTGCCGTGGGCGATTCGCTCGCCGAACATATGCTCGTTGATGTCGGCGTGGGCGTCGACATGGACAAGGCCCACCGGGCCGTACTTCTTGCGCATGGCGCGGAGGATCGGCAGGACGATGGTGTGGTCGCCGCCGAGGGTGAGCGGCCGGCACCCGGCGGCGAGAATCTCGTCATAGGCTTGCTCGATGATCTCGACGCTCTTGGCAAGATTGAAGGTGTTGATGGCGATGTCGCCGATGTCGGCCACCGCCAGGCTGTCGAAGGGCGCCGCGCGCGTCGCCATGTTGTAGGGGCGGATGAGACAGGACTCGGCGCGGATTGCGCGCGGCCCATGCCGCGTGCCGGCGCGGTTCGAGGTGCCGATGTCGAGCGGCACCCCGACGAAGCAGGCGTCGAGCCCTTCGGCGCTGGTCTTGCTCGGCAGCCGCATCATCGTCGCCGGGCCGCCGAAGCGGGGCATCTGGTTGCCGCCGAGGGGCTGATAGAGAGTCTTGGTCATGTCGGCCTCTTGTTCTCCCGCCGCGCAGTGGAAACGCTTTCCGCTGCCGGCGTCTTATATAGATCAGGACGGGGCGCCCTGCACGCGAGAGAAGGACGATGGAACATGCTCAAAAGGCGGATGTGCAGAAGCGTTCTCACCGCTGCGCTGGTCGCTTCGGCGCTTGGCGCGGCCTCGATCGTCGAGGCACATCACGGGTGGAGCAGCTACGATTCGACCAGGCTGCTGACGCTTACCGGCACCGCACGGGAGGTCGTGATCGAGAATCCGCACGGCATGCTTAGGCTCGAAACCCCCGACAAGACCTGGACGATCGTGCTGTCGCCGCCCTCGCGCATGGAGCGCCGCGGCCTGCCGCGCGAGTCGATCGAAGTGGGTGAGGAGGTGACGGTCGAGGGCTACCCGCACCAAAGCGTCGTGGACGAGCTGCGGGCCGAACGCATCACCATCGACGGCCAGACCGTCGAGCTGCGCTGATGGAGCACGCCGACATGTCGGGGCCGGCTTGGCTCCTGGCGCTCGAATCCTCGGCGGTGGGGCAGGCCATGCGCCAATGGACCTGGCTCTACCCCTTGGTCGAGACGGCGCATATCTTCGGTTTCGTGCTTCTGGTCGGCGCCATCACGCTCTTCGACCTCCGGCTTCTCGGATTCGGCCGGGCGCTCCCGGCGGACCTGCTCGCGGGGCTGGTGCTTCCGGTGCCTGTTGTCGGCTTCGTCCTGGCGCTCACGACCGGGACGCTGCTGTTCACCGCCGAGGCAACGGCCTATGCCCGCAATCCGGCCTTTCTTGCGAAGCTCGGTCTGATCGCGGTCGGACTCGCGAACATCCTGGTCTTTCACCTCGGGCCCTACCGGGCAATCCGTCACTGGGGGTCGGAGGTGCTGCCGCCCGCGGCGCGGCTGGCCGGGCTCTTGTCGCTGGTCCTGTGGTTCGCGGCGGTCGCTTCGGGTCGGCTGATCGCCTATGTCTGAGGATCTGCGACAACGCCTTGCCTGACCGGCGTCTTTCCGGCGGAAGGGGAAACTCTCGTGTCGTGGGCCGGAGAGGGCGTGCCGCCGAGGTTACCGGTCATTCGCGGTCGACTTGGGAACGCGTCCCTGTTGCCGCCGGCCGGCGGATCGCGCACCATCCGCGCCCGAACCAGCGAACTGGGTGTTGATCATCATGAGATTCTCTTCTTTCGTCGAGCGCATTGGCGGCGAGGGCGCTGCAGCCTGGGGCATCCATTCGCGGGCGGTCGAGCGGAAGCGTCGGGGCGACGACGTCATCCTCCTCAGCATCGGCGATCCCGATTTCGACACGCCGGCGCCGGTCGTCGATGCCGCAATCGCGGCGCTGCGGGCCGGGCGGACGCATTACACGGACCTTGTCGGGGAACCGGAGCTGCGGCGTGCCATCGCCGACCACCACAGCCGCACCACCGGCCAGCCCGTGGGGCCGGACCGGGTGGTGGTCGTCGCCGGTGCGCAATGCGCATTGTTCTGCGCCGCTTTGTGCCTCGTCGAGCCCGGCGACGAGATCATTGTGCCGGAGCCGATGTACGTCACCTATGAAGCCGTCATCGGGGCCAGCGGCGCGCGGCTCGTCACGGTGCCGCTGCGGCCCGAGCGCGGCTTCCATCTGGATCCGCGCGACCTCGCCGATGCCGTCACCGAGCGAACCTGCGCCGTACTCCTCAACACGCCCCACAATCCGACCGGCGCCGTGATGACGCGGGAAACGCTGGAGGCGGTCGCCGATATCTGCATCCGTCATGACCTCTGGCTGATCTCCGACGAGGTGTACAGCACGCTCACCTTCGAGCGGCCGCATGTCAGCCCCTGCGGTCTGCCCGGAATGGGCGAGCGCACCATCACCGTGAACAGCCTGTCGAAGTCGCATGCCATGACCGGCTGGCGGATCGGCTGGCTGGTCGCGCCGGCCGCGATGGTCCCGCATGTGGCGAACCTTGCCCTCTGCATGCTCTATGGCTGCCCCGGCTTCGTACAGGACGCCGCCGTCGTAGCCCTGGAGACGGAACTGCGCGAAGTTGAGGTGATGCGCGAGGCCTACCGGACCCGCCGCAACCTCCTCCACGGTCGGCTCAACGAAACCCCGGGCCTGCGCTGCGGCCTGCCTGAGGGCGGGATGTTCCTCATGCTCGACGTGCGCGAGACCGGGCTCTCGGCCTATGACTTCGCCGACGGCCTGCTCGACGCGACCGGGGTGTCGGTCCTTGCCGGCGATGCCTTCGGCCCGAGCGCAGCCGGTCACGTCCGGGTCAGCCTCTGCGTTCCGGAAGACGGCTTGCTCGAGGCCTGCGACCGGATCGCCCGCTATGTACGGGAGAACGCGAAAATATGAGTTGGAACCGCCGGGAAGTTCACGCATCCTCCGACGGGAAGCCCGGTCGGAACCGGGTGTCTATTCAAGAGCTTGCAGGGAGACAGGATATGCGGGCCGCATCGCGTTCGCTCTTGCCTTTTACACGCCGACGCTTTCTCGGCACCGGTGCCGCGGCACTGGCTCTGGCCGGCACGGCCGGCCTGTCGCGGCGGGCGCGCGCCGCCGAGGAACTGAATGTTCTGGTCTGGTGTGACCACACCGACGCGGCGCTGCTCCAGCCGTTCGAGGAGGCGTTCAACACCCGAATCAACGTCAAGGACTACCAGGAGACGGGCGCCGCGCTCGCGATCCTGGAGCAGTCCCGGCCGGGCGACTGGGATGTGTTCGTCGTCGATTCCGTGGATGTCCGCCGGGTGGCCGAGCGCGGACTGCTGGCGGAGCTCCCGGACGCGGAGATGCCGTGGGACGATATCTTCCCGGAGCTGCGCGCGCCCGAATTGCATTACATCGACGGCAAGCTCTACGCCATGCCGGAAAAGTTCGGCTACAACGCGATCGCCTACAACAACGAGAAGGTGGATCCCGCCGATGTCCGCCGCGCGGACATCATGTGGAACCCGAAATACTCGGGCCGCATCGCGATCTACGACTACTACATCCCGGCGATGGAGATGGTCGCGCTGGGCATGGGCACGAAGCCGCAGGATCTCACCTCCGAGCATCTGCCGGCGATCCGGCAGAAGCTTCTGGACATGAAGAAGCTCGCCTCGGTCATCGGCGACGTGCCGACGGTCCAGAACGCGCTGGTGACCGGTGCGGCCGACATCATCGTCGCGGGCGGGGAGTTCGTCGTTGCCGGGCTGATGGAGGAGAATCCGGCCCTCGACTGGACGATCCCGGAATCGGGCGGCATCCGCTGGATGCAGGCGATCGGCGTCTTCGCCGATTCCAACCGCAAGGATCTCGCCACCGAGTTCGTGAAGTATGTTGTCGGCGCGCAAGGGCAGGCGGCCCTGGCAACGGCGAGCTGCTACTGGGCGATGCCGGCGAACCGGACGGCCGCCCTCGACGCGGCGCAGAAGAAGCGCCTGCGCTGGGACGAACAGCCCGGATTCATCGCGAACTCCCATCCCTACTTCATCCCCGACGAAACGCTTGACGCGGAGATGCTCGAAGTCTGGACGGAGTTCCTGCAAGCCTAGATGAAAAATCCCCGCCTTCAAGGGGAGAGGGGCGGGTGAGGGGGCGGCACACATGCGGGCACCGTAGGGGCGGGTTTGAAACCCGTCCCTACGCGGTCGATCAGGGCTCCTTCCTCTCCCGCAAGGCGAGAGCATGGGGAATTCGGAGTTGGAGCCGAGAGTCACCAATCTGAAACGCTGGGCGATCTATCCCGCGCTGCTCTGGACGGCGCTGTTCTTTGCTCTGCCTCTCGCCGCGATGCTGGCGCTAAGCTTTACCGAGACGGTCGCCGGCCGGACGGTGTCGCATTTCTCGCTGGCGAATTACGCGGCATTCTTCGAGCGGGCCGACGGCGCGTTCGTGCGCGCGCTCGTCAATTCGCTCGAAGTGACGGTCGCGACCACAGTGCTCAGCATCCTGGTCGCTTATCCGCTCGCCTATATTCTCGCCTACCGCGTGCCGCGACGCTGGCAGCGTTTTCTGCTGGTGCTGATCGTCCTGCCGTTCTGGACCTCTTACGTGATCCGGTCTTACAGCTGGCTGCTCGTGCTGTCGGAGAACGGCGTTCTCAATCAGGCACTGCTCGGCCTCGGCCTGATCGACGCGCCGGTCGGCCTGGGGAACAACCGGGGCGCCACGATCCTCGGGTTCGTGCATTTCTTCACGATGCTGCTGACGCTCACGATCTACGCCAATCTCGTGCAGATCCGGGACTCTTACAGGAAGGCCGCGGCAGATCTCGGGGCTTCGGCGGCGCAGATCTTTCTGCGCATCACCCTGCCCCTCAGTTTGCCGGGCGTCGCCGTCGGGGCTTTTCTGACCTTCGTGCTGGCGATCGGTGATTACATCACGCCACAGATCCTCGGCGGCAGCAGGGAGCTTCTGCTGCCGCAGGCGATCATGCTGCAGATCGGTCGCCGGGCCGATTTCCCCTTCGCGTCGGCACTCAGCATGGTGCTGATGCTGGTCGTGACCGCCGCTTTCCTGCTGTTCGCCCGCAGGCTGAAGATGGAGCGGATCTGATGCGGCTGCGCGACCTGCCGGCGATCGTCTACCTCGTGACGGCGTTCACCTTTGTCTTCCTGCCGGTGGTGGTGCTGGTCCAGTTCTCCTTCCAGGATGGGATCCTGCCGGTGCCACCGTTCAAGGGCTTCAGCACACGGTGGTATGAGCGGGTTCTGGAGAACCGGCGCCTGATGGAGGCGCTCTGGAACTCCGTGCTCGTCGGCCTGCTGTCGTCTCTGACGGCGACCGTGCTGGGGTTTCTTGCGGCCTATGGTCTCGCCCGCGGTCGACCGCGTTGGTCCAGCGTGGTGCAGTACATGCTGATGGCGCCGATCACCGTTTCCTACCTCATCATCGGCATGGGACTGTTGATCACGTTCAATGCCATCGGCCTGGGCAAGTCGCTGCTGGCCGTTGGCATCGGCCATGTCGTGATCAACCTGCCGCTTGCCTTCGCCATCCTCTATTCGCAGATGGGCGAACACCAGGCGAATATCGAGCGCGCGGCGCACGACCTCGGCGCAAGCGACCTGCAGACGCTTCTGCTCGTGACGGTACCGATGCTGTGGCCGGCGCTGCTGGCCGCCTTCTTCATCGCTTTCACCCTTTCCTGGGACGAGTTCGTGATCGCCTTTCTCCTGAGCCGTTTCGATGTCACCCTGCCGGTCGTCATCTGGAGCATGCTGCGGTCCGGGCTGAGCCCGGAACTCAATGCGGCCGGCACGCTGGTGTTCGGAATTTCGTTCCTTCTCGCCTTGGCGGTCGGGCTGATGCTGCGGCGGGGGCGGAAGAATGATTGAACGGGGTTCCTCCGTGCCGCTCGTCGAGCTGATCGGCCTGAGGAAGGTCTATGGCCGGACCGTCGCCGTCGACAAAGTGGATCTCGTGATCGGTGCGGGCGAGTTCGTGGTGCTTCTCGGGCCGTCCGGAAGCGGCAAGACGACGATCCTCTCGATGATCGGCGGGTTCGTGACGCCGACGGAAGGGCGCGTGCGGATCGGCGGTGCGGACGTCACCGCACTTCCGCCGGCGCGGCGACCAACGGCGACGGTGTTCCAGGACTATGCCCTGTTCCCCCATCTGAGCGTCGCGGCGAACATTGGTTTCGGCTTGGCCATGCACAGGGTTCCCAAGGCGGTGCGCGCAAGGCGGGTCGAGGAGATGCTGCGCCTGGTCGGGCTCGAGGGATTCGGCCGGCGCTCGATCCACGAACTCTCGGGCGGGCAGCGGCAGCGGGTGGCGCTCGCCCGGGCCATCGCGGTCGAGCCCGCGGTGCTGCTCCTGGACGAACCGCTGGGCGCGCTCGACCTTGCCCTCAGGCGGCAGATGCAGGAGGAACTGGTTCGTATTCAGAAGCGGCTCGGCACCGGCTTCGTTCACGTCACGCACGACCAGGAGGAGGCGATGAGCATCGCCGACACGATCGTCGTGATGAATCAGGGGCGGATCGAAGACAGCGGCCCGCCCGCGCGCGTCTACCTCCGGCCGGCGTCGCTGTTCTCCGCGACCTTCATGGGCGAAAGCAACATCCTTGCGGGCCGGGTTGCGGAGCAGGGGCGGGAGCGGGTGCGAGTGGAGACGGCGCTCGGCCTTCTGGAGGTTGCGGGCCGGGCGGCGCCGGGCGACAAGGTCCATCTCTCGATTCGTCCCGAGCAGCTCCGGCTCGGGCCGGCCGGCCCGGAGGACATCCCGCTCGGCCGCGCGCGTGTCACCGAGATGTCTTTTCAGGGCACGCATTGGCGCTGCCGCCTGCGTGCGGAGTCCGGCGATGTTCCCTTGCTGCTCCGCGCGCCCGTCGATGTGGCGATCGCCGAGGGCGAGCCGGTCGAGCTGCACCTTCGCCCGATGGACCTCGTGCTTCTGCGAGACTAGCGCGGCGCGGATTCGGCCGGGCAGCCGGGGCGACGTTTGCCGGCGATGTATTCGTCGATCAGAGCGCGGTATCGGTCGGGGCCGAAACTCGGGAAGTGGCCGCCGTGAACGATTCGGACCGGCAGGCGCCGGAGCCGTTCCATGCTCTCGACATAGTCCGGTATGCTGGAATGGTAGCAGTCATCGATCAGCGGGCCGTCATAGACGGTGTCGCCTGAGAACAGGATCCCGGTTGCCGCCTCCCACAGCGCAATCGAACCGGGTGAATGGCCGGGTAGATGCAGGACCTCGAACCGGCGGTCGCCGAGATCGATGACGTCGCCATCCTCGAGGAGCCGCGTCGCGGGAGCGGGTACGACCGCATAGGTCTTCGAATCGTAGTCTCCCGGCGGCAGGACGGTGAAGATGTCGTCGTTGACATAGGCTTCGGCGAGGGTGTTGGCGCGGGTCGGATGCGCCAGAATCGCCGCTTCGGCGCGGTGCACGGCGCGATGCGCGAACTCGTGATGGCCGCCGATGTGGTCGAAATGGGTGTGGCTGGCCACCGCGAGCACCGGGCGCTCGGCGAGCGCGGCGATCTGCTGCCGTAAGGCGACCACGCCCATGCCGGAGTCGAGCAGCAGATCGCGATCCCGGCCGCGGACGTGCCAGATGTTGCAGCGATAGAAGGGCTTGATGTGCGGCTCCCAGATATGGGTGACGCCATCATCGAGCCGGCGGATCTCGAACCAAGTCTCTTCAGTCGCTTGACGCACGGTTATCCATATAGCATGAACCAACGTTAAGGGAAGTCGATGTCGGTCGTTAGTTGCAGGGGCGGCGACAGGCATTCTCTTAACTAATCGTAAATTTTCCCTGTGCCAAATCTTTACGAGAAGGATCGCTCTGCGGCGATTTTTCCGGATGCTCGAGTTTATCCGCTGCCGCGAGGGCCCGAGCCATGCGGTGCTGAGTGGGGGGATCTCGATCGCGATAGCGCTCGGGAGGCAGAAACAGTGGCAAGGAACGGCGATACGCCGGTCGGGTATGCCTTCGGATCGGCCGGTTTGCCGGGGCGGCTTCCGGCCGGTAAGGGGTTGATCATCGGATCCGGGCCGATTGCAGGCTCGATCGGGGCGGACTGCGACACGGCCGACCCGGCGCGCGAAGACCCGCAGTTCCTGTCTGCCCGGGACGACGAATCTTACGACTTTCTTTATGCCGGGGACGTTCTCCAGACCTTGTCCCGGCCTTCCGTTGCACTTGCCAACTGGTTGCGCGTGGTGCGCCCGGGCGGCGTCGTGGCGCTGACGGTGCCGCGGGGCGGCGAGAGATCTCCCGGGACGGCAGGGTCGAACGGGTCGGGAACGGGCGCCGCTTGGCGCTTCGCCATGCAGGAGCCGGCGACAGAGGTGGGCGGCGCCAATCTGCTGGAGCTTCTGCAGGTCGTTTGCCATCTGGCCGAGATCGATTACGTCGCCGGCGTCGCATCGGGCCAGATGGAGGCGCTGCTGCGCAAGCGGCCCAAACCGTTGACACCGGTCCAGTCCAACACCACGCCCGAGATCCAGACGCTGACCAAATTGACCGAATCGGCGATCGCGGCGCGTGCGCAATGGCGGCCGATGGACGAGTTCGAGGCAATCCTGGCGAGCGGGGTACGGGAGGCGACGGTGGTCGATCTAAGCCGCCTGTACCTCCTGTATCAGTGGCTTCTGATGACGCTCCGTCTGCCGGGCGACTGCATCGAGGTCGGCAGCTTCCGGGGCGGCACAGCGAAGCTGATCTCCGAAACCCTGCTGCGCCGGAATGCCAGCGGCGAACTCCATCTGTTCGATACCTTTGCCGGCATGCCCGAACAGCTGTCGTTCGACGAGGCCGGTCTCAAGGGGTGTTTCGCCGATACCTCCGTCGAAGCCGTGCGGCGCCTTCTCGCGAACAACCCGCGCGTTCATCTCCATGCCGGCATCTTTCCCGAGACCATTCCGCCGGAGTTGCGCAGTCACCGCTTCCGATTCGCCCATATCGATGTCGATATCGAGCGCTCTGTTTGGGACTGCCTGGACTTCGTGTATCCGCGGCTCCTTCCCGGTGGGGTGATCGTGATCGACGATTACGGGCATGCCGAGTGCCCCGGAGCGACCCGGGCGGTCGAGGCATTCTTCGAGGGCAAGCCGGAAACGGTCGTGCAGATGCCGCTGGTCAGCTCCGCCGTCGTGGTTAGGATTGGAGACGAAAAGTCTTAACGTGCTGTCAACAGCCTCGGCGGCATTTTCAAGGCGGTGGTTGGTTTGCCGGGGAACGAATCCAAGCAGAGGAACGACAATGCTGCTGCCTCTCCTCCCTGCGCTTCGCAATGCATCCGCAGGCGCGGCGCTGAGTGTCCTGGCTCTGCTCGGCCAAGCCGGCGATGCGCTGGCTGACCCAAACGTCTATGAGGTCGTCCGCGAGCCGACGCTGATGCCGGGCGACCCGATACCGGAGCCGACCGGGCCGGTGGTGCTCGAGGTGACCGGGCGCATCAAGGCCGGCGAGAACGGCACGGTCCGATTCGACATGGCGACGCTGGAGCGAATCGGCTTGGTGCGATTTGCGACGACCACGGCGTGGACCGAGGAACCGGTCACCTTTGATGGGGTATTGCTGTCGCGAATGCTGGAGGTGGTTGGCGCCGACCCGAATGCGGCGTCTCTCGTGCTGACCGCGCTCAATGACTACCATGCGTCGATGCCGATCTCGGATGCCCGTCAATGGCCGGTGATTCTCGCGATCAAGGAGAACGGTGATTACATGTCGATGCGCCGACATGGCCCGATCTGGGTCGTCTATCCGCAGCACGCTTATCCTGAACTCAACAGCCGGAAGTATGTGTCCCGTTGGGTGTGGCAGTTGGCGCGCATCACGGTCGAGTAGCGGCTTAACCGGACCCGGCTGTATGGAAGTGGCGGCGTGTTCAGCGGCGGTAGACTTATTTGGGCAATCTGCTTTGGCCTGCTGCTTCTCAGCTCGCCGTTGCTCCTCCGGGACCTCATCTTGTTGCAGCGCAACGTCGAGCAGACCGCCGGCGCGGATTTCTGGTACGAGGGGCAGCTCAACCGCGAGCTGCTTCTGCTGAAGCTGTTGCTGACCAAGGCGCAGCTCGGAGGCGAGAATGCGCCGACGAACGCCGACATCCGATTCCAGATCGATCTTGCCTTCAGCCGGCTCAACACCTTGCCGAAGGCCATCGACGGCGCATGGCACACCCAGGGGATCGCGGAACTCGAAGAGGTGAAGCTGATCCGCGACCGGATGACGTCGATCGATGCTGTCCTGCCCCTTCTCGATGTCGACAGGCCGGCTTTCCTTGCGATCGCCATGACGAACGTCGACGCCGCGCTCGAAGACGGCCGTTCGTTGGCACTCCGCGTCGTCGAGCGGCAGAACTCGTTGATCGGTGGTCTCCAGGCGGTGTTTGAAAGTCTTCAGAAGAAGCTCATCGCCTACGCCGTCGGGCTCACCCTGCTGATCGTCGGCCTCCTTTATCTGATGGTGCGGCACATTCGCTCCGAGCGCGACCTGCGGGCCTCGAATCAGCGCTTGACGGAAATGGCGGTCGGGCTCAGCCGGGCCCGTGACGAGGCGGTCGAGGCCAGTCGCGCCAAGGGCCGTTTCCTGGCGAACGCCAGCCACGAACTGCGGACTCCGCTCAACGGCATCCTCGGGTTCGCGGAAATGTTGCAGGCCGGCTATGCCGGCACGCTGAGCGAGAAACAGCGCGAATACGTCAACGACATTCACGGCTCGGCAAGACGGTTGCTGATGCTGATCAACGACATCCTCGATCTCTCCAAACTGGAGGCCGGCAAGCAGACGCTTGCGGAGGAGGTCGTCTCGGTTGAGGAGATCGTGCGGCAGGCGGTTCACGACATGCGGGAGACGATCCGGCAGGCGGCGGTCGAGGTGCGCATCGATGCCGAGCCGGAGCTTCCTGCAATCCTGGGTGATCCGGCAAAGCTGCGCCAGGTTGTCGACAATCTTCTGTCGAACGCCGTCAAGTTTACGCCGGCCGGCGGTGCCATACGGGTCAGCATCGCGAGGCGGCCCAGTGGCGGCCTGCGACTTTCCGTCGCCGATACCGGAATCGGAATCGACAAGCGAGAGCTGCCGACGGTCTTCAACGCGTTCGAGCAGGTGGACAGCGCCTATGCGCGCAAGCACAAGGGGACGGGTCTCGGTCTTCCATTGGCGAAGGGGTTCGTCGAGCTACACGGCGGCAGCTTTGCCATCGACAGCGCGGTCGGCGTCGGGACCACGATCCTTGTCGAGCTGCCGGCCGAGCGCATCGTCGCGCGACCGGCCAAGGCGGAGGCGGGCCCGTCTCACGACTGGTCGCAGATATCCGAAGTGCAGGCCGCGCGGCGCTGACCGGCCGCGGTTTCGAACACTTCATGCGGATAGAACGGCCACCCCGCCGAAGATGACGGCGATGCCGATCCACTGCAGCCCACGCATCTGCTCGCGCAGGATCAGGCGGGCGAGAAGCGTCGTGACCGCGCCGAAGGTCGACGCGGTGACCGCCGCAATTTCCGAGCCGCTGCCGTAGCTGCCCTCATAAAGCGCCAGGTAGCCGCCGGCGTCGAGCATACCCTGCGTCGCGACGAGCGGCCACCAAGGCACCGGCACGATCGGGGCCTCGCGCCGGCCGAGAAACAGGACGAGCAGTGAAAGGAGGCTGATGACCCGCGCCACCCATAAGGTCTGCAGATTGCCGTAGATTGGAACGGCGCTTTGGGCCGTGAAAACGGCGATGGCGAAGCCGACCGAGGAAGCGAGCGCGATCGCGACCGTCCAGCGCAGGTCGTCGCGGCTTCTCGTGCCGTCCTCGGCGAAATGCCCGGTGCAACGCGCAACGACGACGACCCCGGTCAGGGTGGCGGCCATGGCCGCCCATTGAATGGCCGTCGGACGCGCGCCAGTAAAGACCGCAAGGGCGACGACGAGCGCCGGATAAGAACCGACGATCGGGGAGACCACGGATACGGGCCCGCGCGCCAACCCGTTGTAGAGAAAGAGGGTGGCCACCATCGTGGCAATGCCGGCTGCCCCGAGCAGCCAGAGCCCCGACGGCGTCCAAAGCAGCGGGATGTCTGCGAGCCAGACCCAGAGCGAGAGCGCGGCGGAGCCGACCAGCAGCGTGCCGAAAAGCGCGCTCCTGTGGCCGAGGGCCCTGCCGCTGAAGCGCGCGGCGAAGTCGGCCGTGCCCCAGCTCAATGCCGCCAGTTCCCCCCACAGACCTGGCGTCACGGCCCCCTCTCGATTAGGCCGGCGGCCGCGGTGGCCTCAATCCTGATCGACGCCGAGGAGCTGGCGGCGCGCGTAGTGGAGGTGATTGGTGATGATGGCCACCGCACCTTCGACGTCGCGCGTGCGGATCGCCTCGTAGAGGCGTCGGTGCTGGCGGTTGTACTCGGCGATCCGCTCCGGCGTCAGCACCTTGTCCTTCATGGCGTTCCACTGGTCGTGGGTGCGGACCTCGTTGATCTCGCGGTAGATCCAGACCATCAGCGGGTTGTGGGTGCATTCGGCGATCTGCAGGTGGAACTGCTCGTCCCACAGCGTGAACCCCTCGGGATCGCCGCTCTCCTTATCGACGCGGTCGATCAGCTCGCCGAGGCCGTCGATGTCGCGCCCCGTGGCGTTGAGCACGGCGAGTCGCGTCATGTGCGGCTCGACGCCGAGGCGCACCTCGATCAGCTCGACCGGGCTCGTGAGCTCCGCGATGTCCTCGGTGTGGCTGCGGGGCCGGAAATTGACGAAGGTGCCGCTGCCCACCCGCCGGGTCAGTAGCCGCTCCTCCTCGAGCTGGTCGAGCGCGATTCGAACGGTGGTGCGGGAGGTTCCGAAGGCATCCGCCAATTGCCGCTCGGCCGGCAGCTTCTCGCCGTGGGCGTAGCGGCCTTCGATGATCGCCTGCCGAAGCTGGGTGGTGATCCAGGCTGATCCGCGAACCGGATCGGTGAGAGGTCGCGGCTCCGGGCCGGACCGCTGACCGCCTGCCGCGGGCAGACCGGGAAGTGTTGCGGAGCCGTTGGTCGTGCTTCGATCCCGCGAATCCCGATCGCCAGTTTTCAGGTCACCAATTTTGACCATTGCTGTGCCTTTTAAAAAAATTGGTTTGCAAGCGGACCTTCTTATGATTGAAATAATCTCCGACTCCGTCAAGCCTAGGGGAAGGGCTCCGGATGACGGTGCCCGGATCCTCGAAAGGATCGGCTGCAAGGGACCCAAAATGGCGATACCGTCGCACGTCAAATATCTGGTCATCGGGGCCGGCATTCATGGACTGAGCACGGCCTTTCATCTGGCACAGAACCTGCGCCGGCGGGGCCGGGGCGGTGGCGAAGACATTCTGGTTGTCGACAAGACGGGGATCGCCGCCGGTGCCTCGGGCATCGCCTGCGGGGTCGTGCGGAACAACTACTTCCAGCCGGCGATGCGGCGGCTCATGGCCCACAGCGTTTCGGTGTGGGAAAGCGATCCCGAGGCCTACAGCTACCACCCGGTCGGCTATATGCAGATCAGCCCGGAGGCGATGCATGCGGACGTCGCCCAGATCGCGAAGGAGCAGAAGGAGATCGGCTACGAGTCGGTCTTCATCGAGGGCGAGGCCGACAGTCTGAAGTACATGAAGGGCCTGTTCGACGACTGGCAGGCGAAGGGCATCACGTCGGTCCTGCACGAGAAGAAGGGCGGCTATGCCAACAACCGGGCGTCGGTCTACGGGCTCGCGAAGAAGGCCGAGGCCGAAGGCGTCCGGATCCTCACCGGCGTCCGGGTCACCGGCTTCCGGAAGGACGCACGCGGTGCGGTCGAGGCGGTCCAAACCGATCGCGGGACGATCGCCTGCGACGAAGTCATCGTCGGCGTCGGTCCCTGGGTCAAACAGATCTGGGACATGCTGGAGCTTCCGAAGGCGATCGAGATCAAGGGGCCCGACGGAACGATTCACAAGGACGTGCCGATGTGGGTGTACTGGAGCCTGCAGGAAGGCACGCTCGGTGTCGATCCGAAGCTGCAGCGGACCAACGACGGCGGGATGCCGCCGGTGATCCACGTCGACACCGACGCGACGCTTTACTCGGACGTCGACGGGTCGGTGATCACCGACCGGATGTGGGGCATCTACTACAAGCCTGACTTCAACTTCGGCGGCGTCCAAGGCGGCGCCATGCCCTACAAGATCGAGACCGATCCCGACCACGTGGCGGTCGATCCTTATGGCCCGGAATCGCCGGACTTCGTCGTCGGCGATGACTTCGCCCACATGTGGTGCTCGGCCCTGGCGCACTGCCAGAAGCGGTTCGAGGGCAAGATCGGGCTCTACAAGAAGGAGCCGTCGGGCGGCATCGGCTGCTTCACGGCCGACAGCTTCCCGGTCTTCGACCGGTTTTGCGAGAACGTCTACGTCATCGCCGATTCCAACCACGGCTACAAGATGATCGGCGTCGGCCAGTTGGTTGCCGACGACATCGTCGGCGCCGGCGACGAGCTGCTGCGGCCGTTCCGCTTCTCGCGCTTCGCCGAAGGCAAGCTCCACCCGACCTCCAACAGCCCGTTTCCCTGGAGCTGAGCACGGAGGCCGCACGGACCGATACGATAGGCGCTCGCAACAATTGGTCGAAAATTGGTTTACGCATCAGCTCTTGGGGGGACGGGGACACTAAGCGGCGCAATCGCTTCCGAATCCGTTCGTGGACGAAAGGTCGCCGGGAGGTGTCGCCAAAACAATCATCGTCAAGACTTTCACAGGGAGAAGAAAACCGATGACCGATTTGGAGGCTTTCGTAAGCGCGCCGGGTCGCGACGAGCTCGTCAAGCAGGTCCGGGAGAAAATTAACGAGCTGGGCGTCACCTACATCTACTTCCAGTTCATCTCCGCGACCGGCCGCATCATGGGCAAGGGCGCCCCGGCCGACCACTGGGAGCGGTTCGCGGAGAAGGGCTTCCAGCTCGTCTACGGGTCGACCGCGAATCTCTTCATCGACCGCCACAACCGCTACATCGGCTATGGCCCGGAGGCCTGGGAGCTCGTCGGCATCCCCGAGCCGGAGACCTTCGTGCAGCTTCCCTGGGACAAGCGGATGGCGCGCGTCTTCTGCACCCTGTTCCGGGGGCGCGAGCACCCCGAGGACCCCGGGGCGTTCCTGACGGCCGACTGCCGCGGCAACCTCCGCCGGATCCACGACGAGTTCCAGAAGAAGCACGGCGGGCTGCATCTGCGCGCCGGCACCGAGCCGGAGATGATGTGGCTGAAGCGGGGCGAGGACGGCAAGCCGGCGGGCGGGTTCAGCAAGCCGTTCTGCTACCACATCGACCAGTTCGAATCGCTGCGCCCCGCCTTCATGAAGGTGATCGAGTACGCCCGCGCCATGGGGCTCGACATCATCCAGGGGGACCACGAGGACGCGCCGGGCCAGCTCGAGCTGAACTTCACCTTCGACGAGGTTCTGCGCAACGCGGACCGGCTGACGACCTACCGGCAGATCTGCGCCCAGGTGGCGCGCGAGAACAACCTCATCGCCTGCTTCATGTCCAAGCCGTTCATGCACGTCTCGGCGTCCGCCTGCCACACCAACATCTCCCTTTGGCGGGGCGGCGAGAACGCGGTCAAGGCGCTCGGGAACGATCCGCTGCCGGGGATGGCGGGGCCCTTCACCTACGTCGAGGGCGGCGAGAACACCTTCATGCCCGACACGGACAATCCGCGGTTGCCGGGGACAATCGGCCTTTACGCCCTGGGCGGGCTGCTTGAGCATCAGCGCGGCCTCACCGCGCTCGGCTGCTCGACGGTCAATTCCTATCGCCGGCTGCTTGACACCGGGTTCTGGGCGCCGGTCTACGCCAGCTGGGGCTATCAGAACCGGACGACGGCCATCCGCAACTCGGCGCCCGGGCGGTTCGAGTACAAGACGGTCGACTCCTCGCACAATCCGTATCTGCTCAGCGCGGGCCTGCTGAAGGCGATGGACGACGGGATCACCCGCAGGCTCGACCCCGGGCCGGCGGAGCAGCGCAACATCTACGACGTCATGGAGGAAGTCAAAGAGAAGTACACCAAGCTTCCGGTTTCGCTGGGCGAAGCGCTGGACGCGCTGGACGAGGACGAAATCGTCCGGTCCGCGCTGCCGGGCGAAATGTACACGGTCTTCATGCATTACAAGCGAGACGAGTGGGAGAAGTTCCTGTCCACCGTGACCGAGTGGGACATGGAGATGTATCTCGACTGCCTGCCCTGAGCAGGCCCCGTCGACCAGAAGGAGAGACGCTATGTGCGGAATTGCCGGGCTGATACATCGGGGCAAGGCCGGCGACATCGGCCGGGAGATGACCTCGATGCTGTTGTCCCTCAAGCACCGGGGGCCCGATTCGACCGGCTTCGCGCTCTACGGCACGCCGAAGGGCGACGAGCTGGTGCTGCGGTTCAAGGTGGCCGAGCAGGAGGACATGCGGAAGGGCTTCCGCATCCACCAGGAGGTCAAGGATCGCAAGGCGGAGGTGGACCGGCGGCTGGCCGAGCTCGGAGCCAGGATCCTCGAGCAGGAGGCGGCGACGGAATACGCCTTCCGCTACCGGATCGCCTACGGCGGCGACCGGCGCAAGCTGGCCGACTACGTCGAAGACGTGGACGGGGCGGAGATCCTGTCGCTCGGCCATGGGCTGGAGCTGATCAAGGATCTCGGCGACGCGACGCGGGTGGCCGATCAGTACGGCCTGTCGGGGTTCGTCGGCACGCACGCCATCGGCCACACCCGCATGGCGACGGAGTCGGACGTCGACATTCGCTCGGCCCACCCCTACTGGGCCTATCCGTTCGCCGACGTGTCGGTGGTCCACAACGGGCAGCTCACGAACTACTGGGGCAAGCGGCGCGAGCTCGAGCGCCGCGGCCATCGGTTCATGTCGAACTGCGACTCGGAGCTCATCGCCGTCTACCTCGCCGACAAGATGGAGCAGGGGGCGACGCTCGAGGACGCCATGCGGGACTCGATCGGCGAACTCGACGGCGTCTTCACCTATCTTGTCGCCACCGCCGACAGCCTGGGGATGGCCAAGGACACGATGGCGGCCAAGCCGATGGTGCTCTACGAGAGCGACGATTTCATCGGCCTCGCCTCGGAAGAGGTGGCGATCCGCAGCGTATTCCCCCACGAGATCGACACCTTCGATCCCTACGAAGGCGAGGTCCGCGTTTGGAAGAGCCAGGCATGAAACAGCACATTTCTCATGAAATGGGGATGCACACCGAGCAGCTCGCCGGTCGCACCCAGCAGCGCTTCTTCTCGCCCGAGGAGGAGGAGAACTTCTTCTACCCCGGGTCGTACGAGGTCGACTTCAACAAGCGCGCCGAATTCGACGCCGGCCCGCTCACCGCGACCCAGATCAACCTGAAGCTCCGCGAGCTGATGAGCGAGGGCTACGGCACGATCGTGATGAAGAATCCGGGCGCCAAGCACGGCGTCGCGGTCGGCATCCTGAACCGCCTGCAGCTCTACATCGAGGGCAGCCTGGGCTACTTCGGCTGCGGCCTGATCGACGGGCCCAACGTCCGGATCAAGGGGCGGGTCGGCTGGTCCTGCGCCGAGAACATGATGGCGGGGACCGTGGTCGTCGAGAAGAACGCCGGCTCGACCTTCGGCGCGGCCCTGCGCGGCGGCGATCTCGTCTGCATGGGCGACGTCGGCGCCCGCACCGGCATCGACATGAAGGGCGGAACCATCATCGTCGGCGGCCGGACCGGGGCGTTCTCCGGCTTCATGATGCAGCGCGGGCGCATGATCATCCTCGGCGACGCCGGGATCAACCTCGGCGATTCCATGTACGACGGCACGATCTATGTCGGCGGCAAGATCGCCGGCCTCGGCGTCGACGCGGTCCCCGGCGAGATGACCGATCTCGACGTCGCCTGGCTCAAGCGCAAGCTGCGCCTCTACGGCCTCGAGGCCCCGAACGGCGTCGAGAACATGACGAAGATCGTCGCCGGCAAGCAGCTGTGGAACTACGACAATCTCGAGCCCGCCGAGAAGAAGATCGTGCTCTGAGGCTCGCAGGAAAGGAACGGACAGTCATGGCGAAAGAAAAGAAGGCCCCCGCGCCGGAGCCCGTGGCCAAGAAGCCGAAACGCAACACCAGCCTGCTCGGCCGGAGCTTCATCTTCCAGCGCGAGGTCATCGACGACATCCACATCAAGGCCGAGCTCGGCCGCTACCGGATGCGCGGCTTCTCGCTCTTCAAGAAGATCCCGACCTGGGACGACCTCACCTTTTTGCCGGGCACGCTGACCCGCTTCGTCATCGAAGGCTACCGCGAGAAGTGCCTGACGAAGACCGTCATCGGCCCCAGGGCGAAGCGGCCGCTCGAGCTCGACATTCCGATCTACATCACCGGCATGAGCTTCGGGGCGCTGAGCTACGAGGCGAAGATCGCGCTGGCGCGCGGCGCCACGATGGCGGGCACCGCGACCTGCTCGGGCGAGGGCGGCATGATCCCCGACGAGCGGCGCTTCTCGTCGAAGTGGTTCTATCAGTGCATTCAGTCGCGTTACGGCTTCAACCCGCATCACCTGCAGCTCGCCGACGGCGTCGAGTTCTTCATCGGCCAGGGCTGCAAGGTGGGGCTCGGCGGGCATCTGATGGGCCAGAAGGTGACCGACCAGGTGGCCGAAATGCGATCGCTGCCGGCCGGCATCGACCAGCGCTCGCCGGCCCGGCACCCGGACTGGCTCGGCCCGGACGACCTCGCCCTCAAGATCAACGAGATCCGCGAGGCGACGAACTGGGAGGTGCCGATCCAGCTCAAGCTGGGGGCGGCGCGCGTCTACGACGACGTCCGCATGGCGGCGAAGACCGATCCGGACAGCATCTACATCGACGGCATGGAGGGCAGCACGGGGGCGGGCCCGCACCTGGCCACCGAGGAAACCGGCGTGCCCGGCATCGCGGCGATTCGCCAGGCGCGCAAGGCGCTCGACGACGTCGGCAAGTCGGGCGAGATCTCGCTCGTCTACGCCGGCGGGATCCGCAACGGCGCCGACGTGGCGAAGGCCCTGGCGCTCGGCGCCGACGCGGTCGCCATCGGCCACTCGGCGCTGATGGCGCTCAACTGCAACAAGGACATCCCCGAGGCGGACTACGAGGCGGAGGTCGGCGTCGAGGCCGGCGACTGCTACCATTGCCACACCGGGCGGTGCCCGGTCGGGGTGGCGACGCAGGATCCGGAGCTGCGCCGGCGGCTCGATCCCGACGAGGCGGCGGAGCGCGTCTACAACTTCCTGCATTGCCTCACCATCGAATGCCAGATGATGGCGCGGGCCTGCGGCAAGACCAACGTGCACTCGCTCGAGCCCGAGGACCTCGCCGCCCTGACGATGGAGGCCTCGGCGCTCGCCATGGTCCCGCTGGCCGGCTCGCAGTACACGGTCGGCCGACCCGATATGCATCGTTACTAGGAGGGCGTCTCATGGCAATGAACAAGGCTGCGCCAACCCAGCCGAAGCCCGTCGCGGACATCGATCACCACATCAAATCCGATGGCCTCGACACGGAGCGCGAGAAGGAGATCGGGCAGCACATCGGCTATCGCTACGACGTCAACCTGGTGCCCGATTACGATCGCCTCACGCCCTTTCTGAAGAAGTACATCGAGCTGATGGGGTGGGAGGACCTCAACTGGCTCGAGGACGTCCACCTGGGCTACGAGGAGGGCCGCGCGGCGGTGTTCGACCGGAACATCAACGGTTGGGTAACGGTACCGGACGACATGGAGCTGCCCGACAACCAGCAGGATCGCGACATGCTGGCGCGGGAACTGCTGATCAAGTTCCAGATGTCCAAGCGCCACCCGCTGGTGGAGCTCAAGAAGGCCTACAAGAAGTTTTGAGCGGCGGTGAACGGGCGGGTCAAAGGATCCGCCCGTTCATTCTTGAATAAGGAGTTTGGCTGTTTAGTCGGTCACGAAGCTCGATGCGCGCGGCCAGTCTGGCGCGAAGGCCAGAACCCGGATCCCGGCGGGGATGTTCGGATTATAGAGACGGTTGTGCCAATAGGTGGCTTGATAGAATTGATCGTTCTCGACCAGTTCGTCGATCGCGCAGGGTATCCTGTAGCCTTTACTGAACTGTGAGAATTCGAGAACGCATCGGCCTTCGGTGAGAAGGCGGTCGACCAGCGGCAGTCCGGGCCCGAAGAGCGCCGTCATGACGTCGCTGAACTCGCGGGGCCGCTGAAAGTAGTTGGAGGCCAGGATCTGCAACGCCTTGTCGTAACGCTCGATCGGGTCGTGGGTCTTCAAGACCTCGTAGCGGAACCGCCGGGTGCTGTTCTCCGGATCCCGAGGCACGATCAGAACCGTGATGGCGGAGGCGATCTCTTCGCCGCCCTGGGTCGTGACCCGCGGCCGCATCCCGGAGGTCGGGCGGCCGGCGTAGTCGCGCACCGCGAGCTGACGCAGCCGGCACTGCCAGCCGATGAACTCGTCCCGCAACGCGGCCGCAGCCGGTTCGAGCAAGATCACCTTGTCAGGCGTATCGTCGGTCATCGTCGGCGCTCCTTTATCGACCGTCTGAATGACGCATCTTGTGGGAACTTTAGCCATATTGGAGCCTGGACGAAAGTTACCGTCCGTTCTTCGGACGGTTTCTCATCTTTATCTTTTTGCCCGCTTCGCCTATCATTCAAAAACCGTTCCTGGGGGGAATCTGGAATGGAGCGGGACCAAAAACAAGTGTCGACGGCACCGCAGACGAGGAGACTCTGTCG
>CAZKCM010000015.1:59031-72806 GCA_964551315.1 uncultured Rhodospirillaceae bacterium
GAGACTCTGTCGGCATCGCCCTCCGATCGTCCCGGCGGCGTGGACTGCGGCAGCGAACGATATGCGGCCGCAGCCCGCGATGCCGCCGGATCGTCTCAACTCCAGCAGTCGGGGCGCTAGCCACCGCGGGAAGGAGGCCCGGCACTGAAGGACTGAATCGCAACAAAGGCTGAACCGGTCCGGCTTTGGCGGCTGCGCTGTGCCCGCTGCCGGCCCAACTATAACCAAGTCCTTAAAAAAATGGGGGACGGAATGGATAGTGATATTGGCGCTCTGACGATCATATTCACCGAGTTCTACTACTGGGTGACGGTCGTCTTCATGTTCCTGATCCATGTCGGCTTCTGCATGTACGAGGTGGGGGCCTCGCGGACCAAGAACATGATGCACACCCTGATGAAGAACACGATGGTGATCCCGCTGGTCACCATTACCTTCTTCTTCTTCGGTTGGTGGATTTACTGGGCATTCCCCAACGGGATTCCCTTCATCACCGGCGAGGTTCCCGAAGCGGCCGCCGCCAACACGGCCTGGTCCGAGCTCATGGCGCCCAACATGCAGGATCGGATCACCGGCGTGTTCTGGGCGGCGTTCCTGCTGTTCTCCTGGACCGCAGCCTCGATCGTATCTGGCGCAGTGATCGAACGCATCCGGTCCGGCGCGTTCTGGCTCGTCGCGGTGATGGTCGGGTCGGTGACCTGGATCATCGATGCCGCCTGGGGCTGGCATGCCGACGGCTGGATGGTTCGGGTTCTCGGCTATCACGATGCTTATGCCTCCGGGGTCATCCATGCCATTGCCGGCGGCGCCGCGTTGGCCGTGCTGATCAATCTCGGCCCGCGCATCGGCAAGTTCCGGGCCGACGGGACGCCGCGGAACATCGTTCCGCACAACCCATGGCTGGTGACGGTGGGGCTGTTCCTTATCTACACCGGGTTCTGGGGCTTCTACGTCGCCTGCAACATTCCGATCTGGGATGTCCAGAGCGGCGACGGCGTATTCTACTCGGCGACGAACATCTATCTTGCGCCGACGACGCTGTCGGGCATCACGCTCAACTTCCTGATGTCTCTGTCAGGCGGGTTGATGGCCGCGTATATCGTGTCCCGCGGCGACGCGTTCTGGACCTATTCCGGCGGTCTGGCGGGCATCATCGGCGCCTCGGCCGGCAACGACCTGTATCACCCGATCCAGGCGATGCTGATCGGCGCGCTGGTGGCGACGATCGCCTACAAGATGCACTACTGGGTGGAGCGGCGGTTCAAGATCGACGACGCGGTCGGGGCCGTGGCCGTTCACGGCTATGCCGGCTTCCTCGGCGTGGTGATTGCCGGCTTCATGCTGTGGGGTTATCCGTCCTCGCCGAATCCGGAGTTCGCCTCGATCTCGCCCTGGGGCAACTTCATCGGCGCGATCATCATGTTCTTCGTTCTGGGCTTCGTTCCCGCTTATGTCCTGTCGGCATTCCTGAAGGGGCTGGGGGCGCTTCGGATCCCGCGCGAGATCGAACTCGTCGGTCTCGACCTTTCCGAATATGCCGGCCGGTACATGAGCGAGGAAGACGTGAAGAACGCCGAGCTGGAAGAAGCGCGCGGCGCCGGTTTTGTCCGATAAGTCTGGGAGGAACGAACCATGAGCACCGGAAACATCGTCGATTGGACGGGCAACATGGCCGATATCGGTCCCCTCTATCCGTTTGTCGGGTCGGAGGGGCTGTTGTTCGTCCTAGGCATGGCCTTCTGGATCGGCTGGCACGTCTGGCAGATCCGGATGGAGAATGCAAACTATCGTGATGACAGCGAAACCCTGAGGCAGAACAACAACATGGATAAGGCGTTGCGCGGAGAGCGGGTGCTTCGACCCCTGTGATCCGAGCGCGCTGAACTGACGTGACGCCGCCCGACCCGTGACGACGGGTGAGGCGGGCATTGGGGCGGGGGCCGGCGGCAATCGGCGCCCGCCCCGTTCATTGACGTCAGCGGGCGCCAATCGCCGTCGGATTCGCGTCGGCGCCGCGCCACAAAATGTCGCATGGTAGGAAAAAATCTTGCCTGTGAAGAAACAAAACGATAGCTTGCGCAGTGGAGCTAATCGGGCCTTTGCCGCGGTCGAGCGGCGGTCCGCAGGCTCCGGTTTCTGAAGCCGAAGCGCTCGGCCGTCGACGCGCGGAGCATGGCCGGGATGCTCGCCGGAATGTCAGGGATAGGGATGCCCATCCGCCTTCTCAAATACGGCCTCAGCCGGAAGTATCCGGCCCGGCGCGAGTTTCCGCCGGCCAAGGATCTCAAGCGAACCTACGACGTGGTGATCATCGGCGGCGGCGGGCACGGGCTGGCCGCCGCCTATTACTTGGCCCGCGACTACGGCATCACCGACGTGGCCGTTCTCGACAAGGGCTATCTCGCCGGGGGCAACACGGCGCGGAACACCGCGATCATCCGGTCGAACTACCTCACGCCGGAGGGAGTCCGGTTCTACGAAGAATCGATGAAGCTGTACCGGACCCTCAGCGAGGAGCTCGACTACAACATCCTCTATTCGGAGCGGGGGCATTTCACGCTCGCCCATACGGATGCCGCGCTGCGGACCAGCCGGTGGCGGGCGGAGGTGAACAAGCATCTCGGCGTCGATTCCGAGCTGATCTATCCGGACGAGATTCGCCGGCTGTGCCCGCATCTCAATCTCAGCGACGAGGTGCGCTATCCGATCCTCGGCGCGCTTTATCACCCGCCGGGCTCCATCGCCCGCCACGACGCCGTCGCCTGGGGTTACGCGGCCGGCGCCGCGCGGCGCGGCGTCGAGATCCACCAGATGACCGAGGTCACCGGCATCCTGCGCGAGAACGGCCGCGTCACGGGCGTCGAAACGACCCGCGGCACGATCCATTGCGGCAAGGTCCTCCAGGCCGTCGCCGGGTCGAGCTCGCTCGTCGCCAAGATGGCCGGGTTCCGGCTGCCGATCCGCACGATCCCGCTGCAGGCCTGCGTCTCGGTGCCCCTGAAGCCGTTCCTCGATCAGATCGTCGTCTCGGGCAGCCTGCACGTCTACGTCTCCCAGTCCGCGCGCGGGGAGCTGGTGATGGGCGGCTCGACCGACCCCTACGGGCTCTACTCGACCCGGTCGACGCTTGACTTCAAGGAGTCGCTGATGGGGCACATGCTCGAGCTCTTTCCGTTCCTCGGCGAGGTCGCGGTCCTCCGGCAATGGGCGGGCATGACGGACATGACGCCGGATTTCAGCCCGATCATGGGGCTGACGCCGCTCGCGAACTACTACATCGACGCGGGCTGGGGCACCTGGGGCTTCAAGGCGACGCCGATCTGCGGCCGGACCATGGCGGACACGGTGGCGACCGGCGTGCCGCCGAAGCTCATCGAGCCGTTCCGGCTCGACCGTTTCAACGCGTTCGCCCAGGTGGGCGAGAAAGGCGCCGCCTCCGTCGGCCACTGAGAGGGTTTCGGCCATGAAGATCATGAACTGTCCGCTCAACGGGCCGCGCAACATCTCCGAGTTCGTCTGGGGCGGCGAGGTCAAAGCCATGCCCGATCCGAACGGCTGTACGGACGAGGCCTGGGCGGACTACGTCTTTTTCGAGAACAACACCGCCGGCGTCGTCCGCGAGTGGTGGTGCCACGTTCCGACCTCCTTCTGGTTCATCGCGGAGCGCAACACGGTGACCGACGAGATCATCCGAACCTATCCGGCCGGCGAGGTCTTCAAGTCGCGGGTCGACTTCGCGCCGCGCGCGAACGGCGAAGGAGAGGCGCGATGAGCACCGGCCCGGGAATCGGCGCAACGAACGGAACGGGGCGTCTGCCGGCGCCGGCCGGGCGGCTGATCGACCGCGGGCGGACCGTCCGTTTCACGTTCGAGGGGCGGAGCTACGAGGGCTTCGCCGGCGACACCATCGCCAGCGCGCTCGCGGCGAACGACGTCTGGCTGCTGTCCCGCTCGTTCAAGTACCGCCGCCCGCGCGGCATCCTGACGATGGCCGGGCACGACGCGAACACGCTCGTTCAGATCGGCCCGGAGCCGAACGTCCTCGCCGACCGCCGTCGGATCAGCGACGGGCTCGAGGTGCACGGCCAGAACTACGACGGAAGCCTGGAGCATGACCGCGGCCGCTGGGTCGAGGCGTTCGGGCGGTTCATGCCGGTCGGCTTCTACTACAAGGCGTTCTACAGGCCGAAGGGCGCCTGGAAGTTCTGGGAGCCGATCATCCGGGCCAAGGCCGGGCTGGGCAAGGTCGATACACGGGCCCACCACGGCTACTTCGACAAGCAGTACCTGTTCGCCGACGTCGCCGTGATCGGCGGCGGTCCGGCCGGGCTGGTGGCGGCCCTTCAGGCGGCCGAGGCGGGCGCCGAGGTGATCCTGGTCGAGGATACCCCGGAGCTGGGCGGCTCGCTCAACTATGCCCGGTTCGATGCCGAGGGCGAGCGCGGGCGGAAGATCGGCGACGAGCTGCGCGCCGCGGTCGCGGCGACACCGAACATCCGGGTGCTGACCGAGGCGATCTGCACCGGCTGGTTCGCCGACAACTGGCTGCCGGTGATCCGCGGCAATCGGCTCTACAAGATGCGGGCGAAGGCCGTGGTCGTCGCGACCGGGTCGCTCGAACAGCCGATGGTGTTCCGGAACAACGACCTGCCGGGGGTGATGCTCGGCTCGGCCGCGCAGCGCCTGATCGGCCTCTACGGCGTGCGGCCCGGGCGCCGCGCGGTGGTCGCCACCGCCAACGACGACGGGTACGGCGTGGCGCTCGACCTCGCCGATGCCGGAGTCGCGGTCCAGGCGGTCGTCGACCTGCGCCCGGCGGCGACGCCGTCGCCGCGGGCGACGGCGGTCTTCGGCCGTGGCATCCGGGTGCTGACCGGCCACACCGTCGCCGAGGCCCTGCCGGCGCCGAGCCGCGATAGGGTGGGCGGCGTCCTCGTCTCCGCGATCACCGGCGAAGGGACCTTCGCGGCCGCGGCCCAGACCATCGAATGCGACCTTCTGTGCATGTCGGTCGGCTACTCGCCGGCCGGGCAGCTGCTCCACCACGCGGGGGCGACGTTCGTCTATGACCACGTCTCCCACATGTTCCAGCCGGGCGCGCTTCCCGCGCATGTATTTGCCGCGGGATCCGTGAACGGGGCGTACGATCTCGAGGCGGTGCTGACGGAAGGGCGCCGCGCCGGATGGGCGGCGGCGAAGGACGCAGGGTTCGCGGCGGGTCCGGAGCCGGCGCCGGCCGGCGACAAAGGCGCCGCCGGCCAGACCCATCCCTGGCCGATCTTCCCGCACAAGAAGGGCAAGGACTTCGTCGATTTCGACGAGGACCTGCAGGTCAAGGACCTCGTCAACGGCATCGCCGACGGTTTCGACAACGTGGAGCTGCTGAAGCGGTATTCCACAGTGGGGATGGGGCCCTCGCAGGGCCGCCATTCGGCGGTGGCCGCGGTTCGCATCACGGCGAAGGAGACGGGCCGCGACCTCGCCTCGATGGCCGTGACGACGCAGCGCCCCCCCTACATGCCGGAGAAGTTCGGCCATCTCGGCGGCCGAATCTTCGATCCCGAGCGGCACACCCCGATGCACGACCGCCACCTCGAGGCCGGCGCCAGGATGATGCCGGCGGGCGTCTGGCTGCGCCCCGCCTATTACGGCCGCCCCGAGAACCGCGAGGAGGCGATCCGCGAGGAGGTGCTGAACGTCCGCCGGAACGTCGGCCTGATCGACGTGTCGACCCTCGGCGGCCTCGACATCCGCGGGCCGGACGCGGCGGAGTTCCTGAACCGCCTCTACACCTTCGCCTACGCCAAGCAGCCGGTCGGGCGGTCGCGCTATGTGCTGATGACGGAGCAGGCGGGGGCGATCGTCGACGACGGCGTGGCCTGCCGGTTCCACGAAGAGCATTTCTACGTCACCGCGACGACCAGCGGGGTCGATGCGGTCTACCGCCAGATGCTGTTCTGGAACGCGCAGTGGCGGCTCGATGTGGACGTGGCGAACGTCACCGCCGCCTATGCCGGCATGAACATCGCCGGGCCCCGCGCGCGCGAGGTGCTGCAGACGCTGTGCGACGACGTCGATCTGTCGCCCGAAGGCTTCCCCTATATGGGCGTCCGAATGGGCAAGGTGGCCGGCGTGCCGGCGCGGTTGCTGCGCGTCGGGTTCGTCGGCGAGCTCGGCTACGAGATCCACGTGCCGGCGAGCCAGGGCGAAGCGGTCTGGGACGCGCTCATGGCCGCCGGCCGGCCCTTCGGGATCCGGCCGTTCGGGGTGGAGGCGCAGCGCGTGCTCCGACTCGAGAAGGGCCACATCATCGTCGGCCAGGACACCGACGGTCTGACCCACCCCTATGAGGCGGACATGGCCTGGGCGATCAACCGCAAGAAGCCGTTCTTCGTCGGCGGCCGATCGATCGAGGTCCAGATGCGGCGGGGGCTGACGCGGAAGCTGGTCGGGTTCGACATGGAGGATCCGCAGGCGCCCGTTCCCGAGGAGTGCCACCTCGTGATCCACGACGGCGACATCGTCGGCCGCGTCACCTCGGCGGTCCGCTCGCCGACGCTCGGCAAGGTGATCGGCCTGGCCTACGTCGCGCCGGACCAGGCCGAGCCGGGACGGAGCTTCGACATTCGCATCGGCGGCGGCCGAATCGTCCAGGGGCGAGTCGTGCCGGTTCCGTTCTACGATCCGGACAACAAACGACAGGAGATGTAACCGTGGCCGCTGCCGACGCCACCACCCTACGACCAACCGATCGCCTGCGGCGCAGCTTCGTCTACCGTATCCTGGAGGCGAGCGGCGCCGTGTTCGGCGACCTCAACGGCGCCGCCGTGGCGATGAGCTTCGGCGCCTCGGCCGAGGCCGAGCGCGCGCGGGCCCGCAGGCTCGGCCTTGCCGATCTCTCGCCGCTGCCGCGGACCGGCTTCAAGGGGCCGGGCGCGGTGGAGTGGCTGATCGACCAGGGTCTCGAGATCGGCCCGGACAGCAACCGAGCCTACCGCCAGCCGGGCGGCGAGCGCGCGGCCCGACTGGCGCCGACGGAGGTGCTGCTCCTCGATTCGCCGGCCGGCGGCGGGGCGCTCGTCGACCGCCTGAACGGGGCCTGGGGCTGGGGCGCGGAGAAGCCCCGGGCGCCGATCGGCTACCCGGTGCCGCGCGCCGACAGCCACTGCTGGTTCGCGGTGACGGGCGAGCACGCACCGGCCATGTTCGCCAAGATCTGCGGCGTCGATCTGCGCCCGCACAAGTTTGCCGAGGGTGCGATCGCCCAGACCTCGGTCGCGAAAATCAGCGCGATCGTGATCCGCCGGCCCGCCGTCGGCGGCCTGCCGAGCTTCGATTTGCTGGCCGACAGCGCCTCCGCGGAGTATTTGTGGCGCTGCGTGATCGATGCGATGATAGAGTTCGACGGGGCGCCGATCGGCCTGGCCGCCCTTCGGGAGCTGGGCGACGGCGCGGGTTGAGGCCGGGGACGGTGTGAAGCGCGGGAATCGAGATAACGGGGATCGTTCGAGCGAGAGCGGGAAAGACGGCGAGTTTCAGGACCCGCATGGGCTGTCCGGCATCCGTGACAGCAGCCTCGAAGTGGCGATTGGCCGGGAGGTGCGGGAGTTTCGTCGCAAGCTCGACATGACGGTGGCGGAGCTGGCGCGGCTCGCGGGCCTGTCGGCCGGCATGCTCTCGAAGATCGAGAACGGCATGACCTCGCCGTCGCTCGCGACGCTGCAGTCGCTGTCGCGCGCCCTGCATGTGCCGGTTACCGCCTTCTTCCGGCGCTATGAGGAGGAGCGCGATGCCACCTTCGTCAAGGCCGGGCAGGGGCTGACGATCGAGCGCCGCGGCACCCGGGCCGGGCATCAGTACCAGCTGCTCGGCCACTCCATGCGCAAGAGCATCGCCGTCGAGCCCTACATGATCACGCTGAGCGAGCGGTCCGACGTCTTCCCGCTGTTTCAGCACGCGGGCGTCGAGTTCCTCTACATGCTCGAGGGAGAGGTCGGCTACCGACACGGCGACAAGACCTATCTCCTGCAGCCCGGCGATTCCCTGTTCTTCGATGCCGAGGTTCCGCACGGACCGGACGACCTTCGCCGGCTGCCGATCCGCTTTCTTTCGATTATCGCCTACGCGCGCGACCGCGAGGATTGAGGTGTTCCCGTGGGGACGCCGGCCCGTGTCGTTGCCCGGCCAGCGATCCGACCGGGCGGCCATTTAGGTCGCCCTGCCCGAACGCGCGTCGATGCCGCCTGCGGCGATCGGACCTCCGGTTTCTCGGCCAAAAATTCCTGCCAGTAAAATTTCTTTCCTCAGCGTTGCGTGCGCCGCAATTATCCGCTATCTTGGCGTTGCTTTGACGTCCACGGAAGGACAGCGTCATCATGTGTGGAATTGTCGGCCTTTTCTTAAAAAACCCAGAACTTCGCCCCCAACTCGGCGCCCATCTCAAGACAATGCTGATCGGCATGACCGAGCGCGGGCCGGACAGCGCCGGCATTGCCGTCTATCACCGACCCGTCCAGCCGACGCAGTGCAAGCTGACCGCCTTTCACCGGGATACGGGCTACCCCTGGCGGGAGGTGGCCGGGCAGCTGGGCGAGGCGCTTGGCGCGGAAGTGGACGTCGAGCGCAAGGGCAACCATGCGGTGATCACGGTCGACGCCGCCGAGGCCGATGCGCGGGCCTGGATCGCACGGCACCATCCGGAGGTTCGGGTCATGGGCTACGGCCAGCTCATGGAAGTCTACAAGGACATGGGGCTGCCGGCGGAGGTCGCCCGCAAATACGCGCTCGACGGGATGGAGGGGTCGCATGCGATCGGCCACACGCGCATGGCGACGGAAAGCGCCGTGACCACCGAGCATTCGCACCCCTTCACCGCGGCGCCGGACATGTGCCTGGTCCATAACGGCTCGCTCAGCAACCACAACAATCTGCGGAAGTGGCTGCGCCGGCGGGGGCTGGAGTTCGAGACCGACAACGACAGCGAAGTCGCGGCCCGCTACTTCGCGTATCGCATGGGCGAGGGCGCCAGCCTGGCCGAGGCGCTGGAGGCGGGCCTGCGCGACCTCGACGGCTTCTACACCTTCACGATGGGAACCCGGGACGGCTTCGCTGTGCTGCGCGACGGCATCGCCTGCAAGCCTGCGGTTCTCGCCGAGACCGACGATTGGGTGGCAATGGCTTCGGAATTCCGCAGCCTGGCCAATCTGCCGGGCGTGGAGAAGGCCAACATCTGGGAGCCGAAGCCGGCCGTGGTCTACACCTGGAGCCTGCAGGAAGCCGCATGAACACGATCGACCTTTCCCAAACCTCCGTCCGGGAACTGAACCAGCGTCTGCATGGGCTGGCGCCGGACACGAACGAGCGCCTGTGGCGGATCCTCAACCCGAAAGGACAGCACGCTCTGGTCGCCGGCCTGAACGTTCCCATCGAGGTCCAGATCGACGGCCATGTCGGCTACTACTGCGCCGGCATGAACAAGGAAGCGAAGGTGGTGATCAACGGCCATTGCGGCGTTGGCGTGGCCGAGAACATCATGTCGGGCGAAGTCCGGGTAAAGGGCAACGCCTCGCAGGCGGCGGGCGCCTCCGGTCACGGCGGACTCGTGGTGATCGAAGGCGACGCCAGCGCGCGCTGCGGCATCTCGATGAAGGGCGTCGACATTGTCGTCGGCGGCTCGGTCGGACATATGAGCGGCTTCATGGCCCAGACCGGCCATCTCGTGGTCTGCGGCGACGCCGGGCAGAGTCTGGGCGACTCGATCTACGAAGCGATCCTCTATGTCCAGGGAAAGGTCGAGAGCCTTGGCGCCGACTGCATCGAGAAGGAGATGACGCCCGAACATATCGAGCGGCTCGCCGGGCTGCTGGCTCGGGCGGGCATCAAGGCCGACCCGCACCGGTTCCGCCGCTACGGCTCGGCCCGCAAGCTGTACAACTTCCACGTCGATCACGCGGACAGCTACTAAGATTCACCCAACGCCAAACAGCAGGAGCAGCGCGCCGACCAGCGCCAGCTTAGGAGATCAGGATGAGTGTTGACAGACGTGCCCTGCGGCGCTCCGCGACCTTCCCGGAGCATGTGCTGGCGGAGATTCATCGCGCCGCCGACCAGGGCCTTTACGAGATTCGGGGCTTCGGGGCGAAGCGGCGGTTGCCGACCTTCGATGACCTCGTCCTCCTCGGCGCTTCGGTGTCGCGCTACCCGCTCGAGGGATACCGCGAGAAATGCGGGACCGACGTCGTGCTCGGGACGCGCTATGCCAAGAAGCCCATCGAGTTGAAGATCCCGATCACGATCGCCGGGATGAGCTTCGGCGCGCTCGGCGCCAACGCGAAGGAGGCGATCGGCCGGGCGGCCACCGCCATGGGCACGAGCACGACCACCGGCGACGGCGGCATGACCGAAGAGGAGCGCCAAAGCTCCAAGACGCTGGTCTATCAGGTGTTGCCCTCGCGCTATGGTCTCAACCCGGACGATCTGCGCCGGGCCGACGCAATCGAGGTGGTGGTCGGTCAGGGCGCGAAGCCGGGCGGCGGCGGCATGCTGCTCGGCCAGAAGATTACCGAGCGCGTGGCGAAGATGCGCGACCTGCCGGTCGGCATCGACCAGCGCAGCGCCTGCCGGCATCCCGATTGGACGGGTCCGGACGACCTCACCATCAAGATCCAGGAGATCCGCGAGATCACCGACTGGGAGAAGCCGATCTACGTGAAGGTCGGCGCGACACGGACACGCTACGACGTGGCCCTCGCGGTGAAGGCGGGTGCCGACGTCGTCGTGGTCGACGGCATGCAGGGCGGGACCGCCGCCACCCAGGACGTGTTCATCGAGCATGTCGGGATCCCGACCTTGCCGGCGGTCCGGCTCGCGGTGGAGGCACTCCAGGAGATGGACATGCACCGCAAGGTGCAACTGATCGTCTCCGGCGGGATCCGCAGCGGCGCCGACGTGGCGAAGGCCCTGGCGCTCGGCGCCGACGCGGTCGCCATCGGCTCTGCGACGATGGTCGCGCTCGGCTGCAACAGGCCGGTCTACGAGGAGGACTATCACGCGATCGGGACCGAGCCGGGCTACTGCCATCACTGCCACACGGGCAAGTGTCCCGTTGGCATCACGACCCAGATCCCGGAGCTGCAGGCGCGGCTCAAGCCGGAGCAAGGCGCCCGCTGGCTCAGGAATTACCTGTCGGTCATGGTTTTGGAACTGCAAACCCTGGCGCGGGCCTGCGGCAAGAGTCACGTTCTCAACCTCGAACCGGACGATTTGGTCGCGCTGACGGTGGAGGCGGCCGCCATGGCCGGGGTGCCCCTGGCGGGGACGGATTGGATTCCGGGGCGGCGCTATTAGAGGGGCGGTCGGCGGACCGGGAAACGGGGAAGGTAAGTCTAGGCCCGGGGATCGCCGGGCACAGAGAAAAGCGTATTGGGAGAGCTCAAGATGGCCGTCGATCTTCAGAAAGTAGCAAAAGAGAAGAACATCAAGTACTTCCTCATCAGCTTCGTGGACCTGTTCGGCGGGCTCCGCGCCAAGCTGGTTCCCGCCCAGGCAATCGGTCAGATGCAGCGCGACGGCGCGGGCTTCGCCGGCTTCGCCACTTGGCTCGACATGACGCCCGCCGACCCCGACCTCTTCGCAAGACCCGATCCGGACAGCCTGATCCAGATTCCATGGAAGCCGGAGGTCGGTTGGCTTGCCAGCGACCTTTGGATGGACGGTAAGGAGGTGGAGAGCGCCCCGCGCGTGCTGCTGAAGCGGCAGATAGCCGCCGCGGCCCAGGAGGGCTATCGGATGAAGAGCGGCGTGGAATGCGAGTTCCATCTCCTCACGCCGGATGGCAAGGCTTTGGCCGACCCGCACGATACGCAGGAGAAGCCCTGCTACGACCAAAGCGCCCTGATGCGGCGCTACGACGTGATCACCGAGATCTGCGACAGCATGATCCAGCTCGGTTGGGGGCCGTATCAGAACGACCACGAAGACGCCAACGGCCAGTTCGAGATGAACTGGGAATACGACGACTGCCTGAGGACGGCGGACCGCCATGTCTTCTTCAAGTACATGGTGAAGACGATCGCCGAGAAGCACGGGCTGAGAGCAACCTTCATGCCGAAGCCGTTCCTCAACCTGACCGGCAACGGTTGCCATGCGCATGTGTCCTTGTGGGACGTGACGGGCGAGAAGAATCTGTTTCTCGACGAGTCGGACGAACTAGGCCTTTCGAAGCTTGCCTACCACTTCCTTGGCGGCATCATGCACTCGGCCGACGCGCTCTGCTCGATCTTCAATCCCACGGTCAACAGCTTCAAGCGGATCAACGCGCCGCGCACGCTCTCCGGCGCGACTTGGTCGCCCAACTCGATCACCTACGCTGGCAACAACCGCACGCATATGGTGCGGATTCCCGATGCCGGACGGTTCGAGCTGCGGCTGATGGACGGGGCGGCCAACCCCTATCTCCTCCAGGCCGGCGTGCTGGCCGCAGGGCTCGACGGATTGGCCAACCGGCGCGACCCGGGCAAGCGGCTCGACATCAACATGTATACCGACGGCCACAAGCTGGAGAATGTCCGGAAGCTGCCGCTGAACCTCCTCGATGCGATCCGCCTCACGGACCGAAGCGAGGTGCTCCGCGCCCGCCTCGGCGACTCCTTCGTGGACAGCTACGTCAAGCTGAAGAACGAGGAGTGGCTGAGCTACATGCGGCACCTGTCGCCTTGGGAGACGGCGAACACGCTCGACTGCTGAGCCGGCGGTCAGGCTGGGCCCCACCCGAAAAAGCATCCCGGATCGGGGAAGCCGGCCCCTGCTTCAAAAGCGGCGGGCAGTTGCGCCCGCCGCCGTTTTTTGGCAAACACAGCGGGATTTGCGCCGGGCTGCTCCGGCCGACACAAGGATCAGGGAAGGGGAGAACGAACGGATGGCGAAGAAGGTCGGAAGCGACATCGAGATTGCCCGGGCGGCGAACATGAAGCCGATCGAGGAGGTCGCGGCGAAGCTCGGGATTCCCGACAAACACCTCTTTCGCTACGGCCCGACCAAGGCGAAGCTGTCCTTCGACTTCATCAAAGACCTGCAATCCCGGCCGGATGGCAAGCTCATCCTGGTGACGGCGATCACGCCGACCCCGGCGGGCGAGGGCAAGACGACGACGACCGTCGGCCTCGGCGACGGCCTCAACCGGATCGGCAAGAAGGCAATCATCTGCCTGCGCGAGCCGTCACTCGGCCCTTGCTTCGGCTCCAAGGGCGGCGCCGCGGGCGGTGGCTATGCCCAGGTGGTGCCGATGGAGGACATTAACCTCCATTTTACCGGCGACTTCCACGCGATCGGCGTCGCCAACAACCTGCTCGCTGCCCTGATCGACAACCACATCTACTGGGGCAACGAGCTCGGCATCGACGCCCGGCGCATCACCTGGCGGCGCGTCATGGACGTGAACGACCGGTCGCTGCGCTCGATCGTCAGCTCCCTCGGCGGGGTGGCCAACGGCTTCCCGCGTGAGGATGGGTTCGACATCACGGTGGCCTCCGAAGTGATGGCGATCTTCTGCCTCGCCACGGACTTCAACGACCTGACCCGGCGGCTCGGCAACATCATCGTCGGCTACACGCGCGACCGGAAGCCAGTCTATGCCCGCGACCTCAAGGCGGAAGGGCCGATGTCGGTGCTGCTCAAGGACGCGCTGATGCCGAACCTGGTGCAGACGCTGGAGAACAACCCGGCCTTCATCCACGGCGGTCCGTTCGCCAACATCGCCCATGGCTGCAACTCGGTGA
>CAZKCM010000016.1:0-71729 GCA_964551315.1 uncultured Rhodospirillaceae bacterium
CTAGTCCTCGGAATGATGGTCCACCGGCTCCCCAACATGCGCCGCCATGTCCTTGAGCACGCTCCGGATGTGCTCGTCGGCCGCGGCGTAGAACACGTGCCGCCCCTGCCGCTCGGCGCGCAGCACGCGGGCCGCGCGGAGAAGCCTGAGGTGATGGCTGACAAGCGACGGCGACAGCTCGAGCGAGCGTGCGATCTCACCCACCGAAACCGGCGCGTCGAGGCAGGCATAGATGATGCGAAGCCGGCTGGGGTCGCCCATCAGCCGGAACATGTCCGCGAGCTGCGTCGCGTGGTCGTCAGGAAGGATGTGATCTACGCTCATTTGAACATGTATTCATATATCTGCATGAGAGCTGCCTGTCAAGGACACCGCCGCGATTCGAGGGCGAGCCGACCGGCCCTGGGAAAAACGAGGGAAAGCCGGGGGCGCTGCCGACGGTCGCGAGTCGGCGCCGCGGCGCCCCTTACTCCACCGTCACGCTCTTTGCCAGGTTGCGCGGCTGATCGACGTCGGTGCCCTTGATGACGGCGGTGTGATAGGCGAGGAGCTGCACCGGGATCGCGTAGAGGATCGGCGCCACGAAGGGATCGACCTTCGGCAGCTCGATCGCCGCGAAGGCCTTGTCGCCGAGCTTCCGGAGCCCGTCCGCGTCGGAGAGGAACACCACCCGACCGCCGCGGGCGATCACCTCCTGCAGGTTGGAGGCGGTCTTGTCGAACAGGTCGTCGGAGGGCGCGGCAACGATCACCGGCACCGTCTCGTCGATGAGCGCGATCGGCCCGTGCTTCATCTCGCCGGCGGCATAGCCCTCGGCGTGGATGTAGGAAATCTCCTTGAGCTTGAGGGCCCCTTCGAGCGCGATCGGATAGCTGGTGCCGCGGCCGAGGAACAGCACGTCGCGCGCCTCGGCAATCTCGGCGGCGATGTCGCGGATCGCCGCGTCGTGGTTGAGCACCTCGGCGGCCCGGGCCGGCACCTCGAGCAGCGCCGTCGACAGCTCCGCCTCGCGGGCATGGTCGATGCTGCCGCGCGCCCGGGCGGCGGCGACCACGAGGCAGGCGAGCACGGTGAGCTGCGTCGTGAAGGCTTTGGTCGAGGCAACACCGATCTCGGGCCCCGCCAGGGTCTGCAGCACCACGTCGGACTCCCGAGCCATGGTGCTCTCGGGCGCGTTGAGCACGGAGACGATCGGCTGCCCCTGCGCCTTGGCGTAGCGCAGCGCGGCCAGGGTATCCGCGGTCTCGCCCGACTGGGAGATGCACAGCGTGATGCCGTCGGCCGGCATCGGCGCGGCGCGGTAGCGGAACTCGGAGGCCACGTCGATCTCGACCGGCAGCCGCGCGATCCGCTCGAACCAGTATTTCGCGACCATCCCCGCGAGATAGGCGGTGCCGCAGGCGCTGATGGTGACCCGCGACACCTTCGCGAAATCGAAGGGCATGTCCGGCATCTCGAAGGTCCGCGCGAGCGGGTTGAGGAAGGTCTGCAGCGTGTCGCCGATCACGGCCGGCTGCTCGCAGATTTCCTTCATCATGAAGTGGCGGTGGTTGCCCTTGCCGATGAGGGCGCCGGACAGCGCCGTCTGCTTGATCTCGCGCTCCACCCGCCGGCCGTTGTTGTAGATGGTGGCGCCGTCGGCCGTGATGACCGCCCAGTCGTCCTCCTGCAGGTAGCAGATGCGCTTCGTCAGCGGCGCGAGCGCAAGCGCGTCCGACCCCAGATACATCTCGCCGTCGCCGTAGCCGATGGCGAGCGGGCTGCCGCGGCGGGCACCGATCATCAGGCCGTCGCGCCCGGCGAAGATGATGGCGAGCGAGAACGCGCCGTGGAGCCGCGGAAGGGTCAGCGCCATCGCCTCTTCGGGCGACTTCTGCTCTTCCAGGTAGCGGGTCAGCAGATGGGCGATGACCTCGGTGTCGGTCTCCGTCTCGAACGTATGCCCGAGCGCCTCGAGCTCCTCGCGCAGCTCCTGGAAGTTCTCGATGATGCCGTTGTGCACGACCGCGACCCGCGCGGTTGCGTGCGGATGGGCGTTGCGCTCCGTCGGCCGGCCGTGGGTCGCCCAGCGCGTGTGGCCGATGCCGGTCGTCCCCGCCAGCGGCTCGCGCTCCAGAAGCGCCTCCAGATTGGTGAGCTTGCCCTCCGCCCGACGGCGGTCGATATGTCCGTTGACGAGCGTCGCGATTCCGGCCGAATCGTAACCGCGGTACTCGAGCCGCTTCAATCCCTCGACGAGGAGAGGCGCCACCGCCTCCTTCCCGAGAATGCCGATGATGCCGCACATGCCCCTCAGTCCTTCTTGCCCGTCAATCCGTTGGACTTGCCGCCCGGGGCGGAGCCGCGCCGCTGCTCCTGCTTCACGGCCCGAAACCTGGCCGCCCATCCGGGCTTTTCGGTCTGCCGCCCGCGGCCCAGCGCCAGCGCGTCCCCGGGCACCTCGCGGGTGATGACGCTGCCGGCCGCGACGAACGCGCCATCGCCGATCTTGAGCGGCGCCACCAGCGTGCTGTTCGAGCCGATGAAGCTGCCGGCGCCGATCTCGGTCCGCCACTTGTCGAAGCCGTCGTAGTTGCAGACGATCGTCCCGGCACCGATGTTCGTGCCCTCGCCGACCGAAGCGTCGCCGATATAGGCCAGGTGATTGGCCTTGGCGCCGGCGCCGATCCGCCCGTTCTTCACCTCGACGAAGTTCCCGATGTGGACGTTCGGCCCAAGCTCCGCCCCGGGGCGCAGCCGGGCGAAGGGGCCAATGATCGCGCCGTCCTCGATGCGGGCGCCCTCGATGTGGCAGAAGGCGCGGATCTCGACGTTGTCGCCGACCGTGACGCCGGGGCCGAAGACGACGTTGGGGCCGATCACGACGTCGCGGCCGAGCCGGGTGTCGTGGCTGAAATAGACGGTGCGGGGGTCGATCAGCGTCACGCCCTCGGCCATGGCGCGGGCGCGGAAGCGATCCTGGAACGCCATCTCCGCGGCCGCCAGATCGGCCCGGCTGTTGACGCCGATCAGCTCCTCGGCCGGCGCTTCCACCACGGCGCAGGCGAAGCCCTGGCGCCGGGCGATGGCGACGATGTCGGTGAGATAGTACTCGCCCTTGGCGTTGGCGTTGCCGACCCGGTCGAGCAGGTCGAACAGCCGGCGGCCGTCGATCGCCATCACCCCGGAATTGCAGAGATCGATCGCGCGCTGTTCCGGATCCGCGTCGCGGAACTCGACGATCGCGTCGAGACCGCCGTCCCGCCCGAGGACGAGACGGCCGTACTCGCCCGGATCGGCGAGCCGCATGCCCAGGACCACCGCCGCCGGATCATCGGCCTCGCGGCGCCGGGCGAGAAGGCGCCGCAGCGTCTCCGTCGAGATGAACGGCGTGTCGCCATAGAGGACCAGCACGTCGCCGGCGAAGCCCGCCAAGGCCTCGCGCGCCGCCAGCACCGCGTGGCCGGTGCCGAGCTGCTCCGTCTGCACGGCCGTCGGCCAGGGCGCGACAGCCCGCGCCACGGCCTCCATGCCCGGCGCCACGACCGCCACGACCGGATCGCAGCCGAGCGGCGCCAGATTGGCGAGCACGTGGCCGATCATCGGCCGGCCGGCGATGGCGTGCATCACCTTCGGCAGAGCCGACTTCATCCGGGTCCCCTTCCCGGCGGCGAGGACAATGGCAGCGGTCTTGGGATCGGTCATGGATCGGTATTCACCCGGCTATAAACGCAAGAAGCAAGACTATGTTTCACAAAAACTTTCCCGCAAGGCGCCCATACGGACGAGGACCGCCGGAAGCGGGGCGTGCGGCGGTAACGTACTGATTTTTCCTCGAAAAGAGTTGAAATTTGCTTTGAGACAAAGGTCGCCCGTCCGGCCGGGAGCCGATCCCATTGCGCACCGGGCGGTTAAGACGGCGGGGTGGCCGGGGCCGGTCCCGCCTCGACGAGATCGAGCTGCATCGCGCCGAGGGCGCTGCGCGCCGCGAAGCGGACGGGGAGGTCGGGCGCCCCCGCGACCGCCGGGGCGAACCAGACCTGGACGCTTTCGGGATACAGGCCGGAGTGGAGGTCGGCCGCGCGGAAGCCCTCCCGGAACGCAACCGTCAGCGTGCATTCCCTGGCCGGCCCGGCATAGAGCGACCAGCGCGACGGGGCCAGCTCGGCCGGGCCGACCGGCGCCAGCGACAGGTCGTAGCGCCGGACGCCGTCGAACACCGGAAACCGGCCGGCGCAGGCGCCGCCCCGCGCCGCGGCGAGGATCGAGGCGACGGCGGCGCTGAGCGGATCGAGGGTCGGCCCGCCCTCAACCGCGGCCGGCGGCTCCGCCGACCCGCCGGGCGGATCGCGCCGCACCGCGACCGTGCCGTCGGGGCCATAGGTCAGATCGACCCGTTCGTAAGCCGACCCGAGCGTCGCCAGGCTGGCGTACCGTTCCGGGCGGAGCCTTTCGGGCCCCGGGCTCGGCGTCGCGGAGCCACCGGCCTGCGCGGTGAGGCGGAAGGGAACGAGCTCGCCGAGCGCCGCCGACGGATCGACGGCAACCGCGGCGCGGTAGCGCTGCGGCGCGGCCGCATCGGGCAGCAGGGTCAGATCGACCGACATCTCGAGGACCGGCGCCGCGCCGAGATAGCCGTGGTAGCGAAGATGCAGCCGCTGCGCCGGCTCCGCCGCCACAGCCCCCGCTGCGAAAAGGACGGCCAGCGTCGCGGCCACGACAGCCGACCGCCTGCCCGGCCCGCGCCGCGCAGAACCGCGCCCGGCCGGGTTGCGCCTCGGCGGATTGCACCTCAGAGACTCGCGTTTCGTCCTCAGCCACCACGTCATGGGGACCACCCGTCCGTGCCATCCATTCCCGGCGCCCGTCCTACCGGCGAAAGATGGCCGAATTTTGCCCGGATCGCCACCGGTCCTCGCGACGCGACCGGAACGGGACGCCCGACGGACCAGACCGTGGACGAGTCCCGATCCCCCGCCCGCGGGCAAGGCGTTGACAGGACCAACGGCACGGCTATATGAGTGCCGTTTCCTGGATCGGCCGATCGCGTCCGCGCACGGCCCGGTCGGGCGCGTAGCTCAGTGGGAGAGCACTGTGTTCACACCGCAGGGGTCGCTGGTTCAATCCCAGCCGCGCCCACCATTCGAAAAGCTCGGTATTTCAGCAGGTTAGGCCGAGCGAACATTCCCGAAAAAGGTCTTCGCGGATCAAGCCGCCGTGCGTCCGTCACAGGACGCGGATGATCGATGGCACTCGTCCGAACGTGCGGCGAAGCCGGCCGGGCGTCGGCATGACTTTTCGCCATGCGATGCAGACCCTTGAACGTAACCGGCTGCACGTCCCGGACCTTTGGCGCGCCCGGTTTCTGCACGCCAGAGGAGAACACCGGCCGATATAGTTTTCGGATACCCGTTCTTTTGAGGACTGGGGAAATACGGGGGCCTTTGGTCATCTTGTCTGGCCGGTCGATAATGGATCGCCGGGCAGAGACGCGGATCACCAAGCTGAGAGACGGCGCCGTGCAAGAATTCGGGTTCGGCAGGTTTTGAGCCGGACGCACGCCATCTTTCTCTCCCGCGCCGGAACTACATCCCGTGAGACGTGTTCCGTGCGCATGCTCGCCCCGGCGTCATCGATTTCGATGGCTCGCCGCGTCGGCAGCTCAGACAGGAGGAGCCAGATGGATTCGAGGTCCCTACGTGCTGGCGCGCTCGCGGCACTGCTCCTGGCCGGCAGCGCCGGCCCCTCCCTCGCGCAAACCGCACAGGACACCCCGGCGACGCCCGATGCGGCCGAAGGCGGCGACGGCGCCGATTACGGCTGGGTGGGGCTGCTTGGCTTGATCGGCCTTGCGGGTCTGCTGGGCAGACGCGACAGAGCCGACAGGACGACCGCCACCGGCCACCGATAGGCAGAGGGCAGGCCGGGAGAAGGTCCGGCCCCGGCCTGCGGGTGAAGCGGGCCCAAATCGGCGCCGGCGCGACGGCGCGATTCCGCTCGACGGCGAGCGGAAACCGGTCCTTGTCGGCTTCGGTTCGCGCAAGTCAGGCAACGAGACCGCCTGAACGGCGAAGCCATGCGGACGCGGCGGGCCGCGGCTCGTCGCCGGAACCCTGACGGGGGCGTTCGGGGGGTATCCCTGCACCCTCTCCCTGTGGTAGGGACTGGCCCAGGGGACCTGACATAGGTACCGGGAGACGACCCCGTGCGCGACGGCGTTCCGGGCGAGTTCGCTCGTTCCGTGTTGTCAGGCATCCCCCGGGCGGGGCGCGGCCGGGAGCTGCGGCGGCTTGCCGCCCTTGTCCTCGTCGCCGCCGCTCTTCCCTTGGCGGGCTGCACCACGTCCGTCCGCAAGACGCTGCCGGAACAATCCGCGACCGAACAGCTCCTGATCTCCGCGGCGACCGACCGGGCGATCGACCAGCTCGACCTTCGGATCTCTCCCGGGACGAGGGTCTTCGTTTCCGCCAGCTATTTCGAAGCGCGGGACGAGGCCTACGCCCTCGGCGCCATTCGCGATCGCGTGCTGCGCGAAGGCGGCCGCCTCGTCGAAAGCCGGAGCGACGCGGACGTCATCCTGGAGATCCGGGCCGCCGCGCTTTCGATCGACGAGGGGAACGTGTTCGTGGGGATCCCCAGCATCAGCCTGCCGATCCCGCTGACCCCCGCCTGGCAGACGCCGGAAATCGCCCTCTTCAAGCGCGAGCACCAGGAGGGGATCGCGAAGCTTGCCGTGACCAGCTACTGGGTGGAGAGCGGCAGGCTCAACAGCTCCTCCGGGCCGGTCCTCGGCAAATCCACCCGCAATCGCTGGGGCATCCTGTTCATCAGCTGGACCACGATGGACCCGCCGGTGCCGTGACGGCCGGGCCCGCCCCAAGCGGGCGGAAATCGCTTGAAAGGCGGTGCCGTTTTCCGCATGTAACGCAACTCGGTTCATCGGGTTCGAAAGGAGGTGGCAATGGAGACACGGGCGGTGCCGCACAAGGAGGACATGGTCAGGCCGTCCGTCATCCGGCACCCCGGCCGGGACCGCGGGTCGATCCGATGATCCGGTTCGAGGAGACCCTCGCCCCCGGCGCGTTCCTTACCCTCGAGGCGGAGCGGATTCTCTATGCCGGGCGGAGCGAGTTTCAGGAGATCCAGGTCTTCGAGACGGCCGCACTCGGCCGGGTGCTTGCGCTCGACGGCATCGTCCAGACAACGGAGCGGGACGAGTTCGTCTATCACGAGATGCTGACGCACCTGCCCCTCTTCGCGCATGGCGGGGCGAAGCGGGTTCTGATCATCGGCGGCGGCGACGGCGGCATGCTCGAAGAGGCGCTGAAGCATCCGGTGGAGCGCGTCACGCTCGTCGAGATCGACCCGAAGGTGATCGAGGTGAGCCGGGAATGGCTGCCGTCGGTCTGCGGACAGGCCTTCGAGGATCCGCGCACCGAACTCGTCATCGGCGACGCCGCCAAGTTCGTCGCCGAAACCGAGGCCCGCTACGACCTGGTGATCGTCGACTCGTCCGACCCGGTCGGCCCGGCGACGGTGCTCTTCTCCGACCCGTTCTACCGGAACTGCCGGCGCTGTCTGGCCCCCGGCGGCATTCTGGTGACGCAGAACGGCGTGGCGTTCTTCCAGGGACATCAGATCACGGCCACGCACGGGCATCTGAAGCAGCTCTTCCCTCACTGCGGGTTCTATCTGGCGCCGGTGCCCACCTATGTCGGCGGCTTCATGGCGTTCGGCTGGGCGAGCGAGCGCGACCTGACGCAGCCGCCGGCCGATCTGGATGCCCGGGTGGCCGGGGCCGGGTTCGCCCTCTCCTACTACAACGCCGACGTCCACCGCGGCGCCTTCGCCCTGCCGGGGTTCGTGCGCAGGCTGATGGCCTGACCGCATCGCCGTCCGAAAGCCCTCCGCCCCGCACGCCGGAACGGGCGGAGGGTAAGTGTCTTGCGCCTCGGGAGCGTAAGGCGGTGCGACGGCCAGGGCGCGGGCCGGGACCTATGACCCCGGAACGTGCAGGCCCAAGACGGCCGCATGGTCCGTCGCAGGCTGCGCGCGCAATTGATGAGCCCACCGCATTTCGGGCGATACACCCCGCGTGATCTTGGGTTAACATGTGCCGGTTGGCAGCCGGGGGGCGCCGTCGCGGAGGGCCGCCGTGGAGATCGCGGCTTGGCTGCGTGAGCTTGGACTCGAGCGATACGCGCGGGCGTTCCGAGACAACGCCATCGCCGACGACGTCCTCGTCGACCTTACGGATGCCGACCTCGAGAAGCTCGGCGTCGTCCTGGGTGACCGGAAGCGGATGCTCAGGTCGATCGCGGCGCTGCGGGCGGCTGCCGCCAATCCTCGACCGCCCGATCCGACGGCCCGTGCCGCGACGCCGGAGAGCGCGCACCTGGTGGGACCGGCGGCCGAGCGCCGACGGCTTACGGTGATGTTCGCCGACCTCGTCGGTTCGACCGCGCTCGCCAGCCGGACCGATCCAGAGGATCTGCGCGACGTGATCCGCGCCTACCAGGACGTCTGTACCGGCGCCGTTGGCCGCTACGACGGCCATGTCGCCAAGTTCATGGGCGACGGCGTGCTGGCCTATTTCGGCTATCCGCGAGCGCATGAGGACGATGCCGAGCGGGCCGTGCGCGCCGGGCTCGACATGGCCGCGGCGGTCGGCCGACTGGTCGCGCCCGACGGAACGCCGCTGGCCGCGCGCGTCGGCATCGCCACGGGCCAGGTGGTCGTCGGCGATCTCGTCGGCGAAGGCGCGGCACGGGAGGAGGCGGTCGTCGGCGAAACGCCGAACCTGGCGGCGCGCCTGCAGGCGCTGGCCGAGCCCGGAACCGTCGTCATTGCCGAAGCGACCCGCCGGCTCGTGGGCGAGCTGTTCGCGCTCAGGCCATTGGGCGCAAGATCGCTCAAGGGCTTCGGGCAGCCCGCATCGATTTACCTGGTGGGGACCGAACGCCCGGCCGCGAGTCGTTTCGACGCCCGTCAGCACGGCGGCCCATCGTCCATGGTGGGCCGCGATCGGGAATTGGCGTTGCTGCTTGACCGCTGGCGCCGGGCCAGAGCGGGCGAAGGCCAGAGCGTTCTGCTCGTCGGCGAGGCCGGCATCGGCAAGTCGCGGATCGCGCGCGCACTCCGGGACGCGCTCCAAACCGAATCCTACGTCGCGCTCCGATACCAGTGCTCGCCCCACCACGCGGACACCGCGCTTTGGCCGGTGATTCAGCAGCTGGGTTTCGCCGCCGGATTCTCGTCCGGCGACAGCGCGACGACGAAACTGGAGAAGCTCGAGCCCCTCCTGCGGCGGGCGGTCGCCGATACGAGCGAGGCGGCCCCGCTGATCGCGGCGCTGCTCGGCATCGACGCCGGCTCTCGTTACCCGCCGCTTCGCCTCACCCCCCAGGCGCAACGCGCCCGCACGCTTGCCGTTCTGGTCGAACAGCTGATCGGGCTGGCGCGCCGGGAGCCGGTGCTGATGGTCGTCGAGGACGCGCATTGGATCGACCCGACAACGCTCGAGCTCATCGAGAAGGTCCTCGACCGAATCGCGCAAAAGCGAGTCCTCCTGCTGCTCACCACCCGACCGGACAACCAGCCCGCCTTGGGCGCGCACCCGCGGGTCATGCGCCTGACGCTCAACCGGCTCGGCCGCGCGCCGACGGAAGAGATCGTCGCCGGCCTCACCGGTGGCCGGACGCTGCCGCGCGAGATCCTGGAGCGGATCGTGGAGGAAACGGACGGCGTGCCCCTGTTCGTCGAGGAGCTGACCAAGGCGGTGCTGGACTCGGGGCTCCTCAGGCAGGACGGCGACGTGTACGCGCTCGCCGCCCCCCTTCCGGCGCTGGCCGTTCCGGCGACCCTGCACGACTCGCTGATGGCCCGGCTCGATCGGGTGCCCGGGGTCAAGGAAGTGGCCCAGACCGCCGCCTGCATCGGACGGGAATTCTCCCATGCGCTCCTGGCCGCGGTTGCCCCCATGCCCGAGCCGGAGCTTCGCGCCGCCCTCGACCGGCTCGCGGCCGGCGAGATCGTTTTCCGGCGCGGCGACGGGCCCGAGACCGACTACGTGTTCAAGCACGCGCTGGTGCGCGACGCCGCCTATGAGAGCATGCTCAAGAGCCACCGCCAGAAGCTGCACGCGCGAATCGTCGAGGCGATCGAGCGGTGCTTCCCCGGGATTGCCGAAGCGCAGCCCGAAATACTGGCGCATCACTGCACCGACGCCGGCCTCGCCGAGAAGGCGATCGGCTACTGGCGCGAGGCCGGCGAGCGGGCGGTCCGGCGGGCCGCCAACCGCGAGGCGATCGGGCACTTCCACCGGGCGCTCGCGCTGCTCGAAGCGCAACCTGAAGGACCGGCCCGTGCCGCTGCGGAGATCAAGGTCCTCTCGCAGCTCGGCCCGGCGCTCATGCTCGTCGAGGGGTGGGCCGCCCTCGAGGCCGAGCGGGTCTACGAACGCGCGCGCCGGCTCGCGGGCGAGCTGGAGAGCTCGGCCGATCTCGTTCCGCCTCTGGTGGGCTTGTGGCTGTTCCGCCACACGCGCGGCGAGTTCTCGGCGGCGCTCGAGGCCACCCAGGAGCTCTTTCGGGTCGTGCGTCCCTTGGATGACCCCGGCCTGATGTTGCAGGCGCATCATGCGGCGTGGCCGACCCCGATGGTGCGCGGCGAATTCACCACAGCGCGCGAGCACATCGCGCAGGGCCTCGCGCTCTACGACGAAGAGCGACACCGCCATCATGCGTTTCTCTATCTGGGCCATGACCCGGCCGTCTGCGCCCATGCCCTCGGCGCCCTTACGGTCTGGATGCTGGGCCACCCCGACCAGGCGACCCGGCACGCGACCGCCGCCGTTGGGCTTGCGGAGCATCTGGGGCACGCGCCGAGCCTGGCGCACGCCCTGTGGTTCTCTTGCAAGCTTCATGCGGTTCGAGGCGATGCGGCCGAGGTCCTCGCTCTCAGCGGCCGATTGCTGGCTCTCAGCAAAGAGCATCAGCTGACGCAGCCCCGGATCGCCGGAATGACATTTCGGGGCTGGGCGCTCGCCCGGACCGGACGATTCGACGAGGGGTTTGAGCAGCTGTGCGCCGGCCTTGACGCGTGGCGGCGCAGCGGGGCGCGCGCCTACCTCCCGCATCGCAGCTATCTGGCGGCCGATGTCTGCGCCGCCGCCGGCCGGCGAGACGAGGCGCTGAGGCTGCTGGAGGACGCGCTGGCGATCGGGGCACAGACGGGCGAGCGATGGTACGAGGCCGAGTTGCACCGGCGTCGGGGCGAGCTGTTGCTGGCGCAATCTCAGCGGAACGAGGCCGAGGCCGAAGCCTGCTTTCGGCGCGCGATCACCGTCGCCGGCGCGCAGCAAGCCGCATCGCTGGAGCTTCGGGCGGCCACGAGCCTGGCCCGCCTGTGGCAGACACGAGACAAGCCAGAAGCCGCCCTGGATCTGCTCGCCCCGGTCTATGACCGGTTCACGGAAGGCTTCGAGACGGCGGAGCTGATCGACGCAAGGGCACTGCTCGACGCGATGCGGGTCGCCGGTCCAACGACGCCCGGCGGATCGCGGCGCCCATGAAACCGAGGCGCGCCGACAGGAGAGGAGGCGCGACATGTACCGGACGATTTCTGCCGGCGTGGCGATGGTGCTGCTTTCGATCTGCGGGACCGCTTCAGCCGGCAAATACGCGAAGATCGGCGATGAGGTCGAGCTGTACTACGAGGAAGCCGGCGCGGGCGCGCCGTTGATCTTCATCCCGGGCTGGACGGCAACAACCGCCTTTTTCGCTCGTCAACTCCCGCACTTTTCCGACGCGTACCGCGTGATCACCTACGACCGCAGGGGCACGGGAAGATCGACGCGGACTCCCGGCGAAGAGCATACGCACGCGCAATACGGGGCGGATCTCAAGTCTTTCATGGACCGACTCGGCCTGAAGGACGTGCGGCTCGTCGTCTGGTCGTCCGGTTGCCTCGTCGGATGGGCCTATGTGCGGGCCTATGGCACAGAAAACCTCAAGGCCTTCGTCTGCATCGATCATTCTCCAAAGCCGCTGAAGACACGGGACGACGACTGGGGTCGCGAACTCGCGGACTTCCAAACGTTCTACGAAACCATGACGTCGGAACGCCGCGCTCTGCTGGCCGAGATGGCCGAGGGGATGCTGCAGGGGACGGCAAGCGACGACGCGGTCAAGCTGGTTGTCGACGAGAATATGAAAGCACCGACCTATGTCGCCGTGGAGCTGTTCACCGACCGGATGTTCTCGGACTATTCGGCGGAAGCGAGGATGCTGGACGGAACCCTCCCAACGATGTTTTTCCTGAGCGAAGAGGGATCGGAAGCGGCGATGGCCTGGATCGAGGAGAACGCGCCAAACGCGGAGGTCGTCCGGTTGGGCGCGCACATGATGTTCTGGGAATACCCCGACGAGTTCAACGCGGCGCTCGATGCTTTCCTCGACCGCGTGCGGTGACGGTGCTCAGGAGTCCGCGCATCCCCCGCGCCGGAGGCGGTCGCCGAGGCGTGACCAGCGTTGCCCCGCCTGGACGGTGCGGACGGCGGCCGCCAGGGCCTCGCGCTGCCCAACGAGGACGACCAGGCGCCGGCCGCGCGTGATGCCGGTGTAGATCAGGTTCCGATGCAGCATCCGCCGGTGCTGCATCGACAGGGGGATGACCACCGCCGGATATTCCGAACCCTGCGACTTGTGGATCGTGATGGCGTAGGCCAGCGCCAGCTCTTCGAGCTCGTCGGCCGCGTAGTGAACCGTGCGGCCGTCGAACTCGATGCGGATCTCGTCGTGCTGGCGGTCGATCGCGGCGACGATGCCAACCTCGCCGTTATAGACCTCCTTGTCGTAATCGTTCTCGACCTGCATCACCTTGTCGCCGGCGCGCAGGCCGGAGCCGAAGCGTTCGATGCCGGGCCCGCCGTTCGGGTTGAGCGCCTTCTGCAGTTCGATGTTGAGCGACTGTGCGCCGAGCCCACCGCGGTTCATCGGACACAGCACCTGCACCTCCCGGATCGGGTCGAGACCGAAGCGCCGCGGAATCCGCTCGCGCACGATGGTCAGAATCTTGCGAATCATGTCCTCCGGGTCGCGCGCCGGGACGAAATGGAAGTCGGAGCCCGGGTCCGGCGCCGTATCCGGCATCTCTCCCCGGTTGATGCGGTGAGCGTTCAAGAGGATCCGGCTGCGCGCGGCCTGGCGGAAGATCTCCGTCAGCCGCACGGTCGGCATGGCCGCCGCGCCGATGATGTCGCGGAGAACCTGGCCGGGGCCGACCGACGGAAGCTGATCGACATCGCCGACCAGGACGAGGGCGGCGTGGTCGGGGACCGCCTTCAGGAGCGCGCTCATGAGCACGACATCGACCATCGAGGTCTCGTCGACGACGAGGAGGTCGCAGTCGAGTGGATTCTCCTCGTTGCGGCGGAAGCCGCCGCTGCCCGGATTGGCTTCGAGCAGGCGGTGAATGGTCCGGGCCTCCAGCCCGGTCGTTTCGGACAGGCGCTTCGCCGCCCGCCCGGTCGGTGCGGCCAGGGCCACCCGGACCCCCAGCGGGCGCAGGACGGCCAGAACGGCCTCGACCAGGGTCGTCTTGCCCACGCCCGGCCCGCCCGTGATCACGAGCAGCTTGGAACGCAAGGCCGCCCGCACCGCTGCGCGCTGCCCCTCGGACAGCGCCAGCCCGATGCGGCCTTCGACAGCCGGGATCGCCGCGGCGGGATCGATGCTTGGCCAGGGCGGCCGGCCGCGGGCAAGGGCGGCCAGGCGCTCGGCGATGGCCTGCTGCGCCTCGTGCAGCGGCGCCGGGAACACCGCCTCTTCCGCGCCGCCGGGCGCATCGGCCACGACTCCGCCCGCCGCCAGCTCCTCCGCCAAAGCGTGCTCGATCGCGTCCCGAGGGACCCCGAGCCGCGCCACGGCGAGGTCCACCAGATGCCCGCGCGGCAGCCCGCAATGGCCCTCCTCCACCGCCTGGGCGAGGACCTGCGCGACGGCGGCGCGGGCGCGCACGGGCGCCGTCTTCTCGATACCGAGCCTCTCGGCCATGGCGTCGGCGGCCGCGAAGCCGACGCAGCGGACCTCGCGCACCAGCCGGTAGGGATCTTCCGATATCAACTGAACCGCCCTGGCGCCGTAGGCGCGGAAGATCCGCCCGGCCGCCGCGGTACCGATGCCGTGCGCGTGCAGGAACGTCATGATCTCCTGGACGGCGCGCCGCTCCTCCCAGCCGGCGGCGATCTGCCGCGCCTTCCGGGCGCCGATGCCGGCAACCTCTCCCAGCCGTTCCGGCGTCCGTTCGAGCACGTCGAAGACGCCCTTGCCGAAAGCCGCGACCAGCCTGCGCGCATAGGCCGGGCCGATCCCCTTGATCAGGCCGGAACCAAGATAGGCCTCGATGCCGTCGATCGTCGTCGGCAGGGTCGGACGGATAAGCGTGGCCCGGAACTGAAGGCCGTGGGTGCGATCGTTGACCCAGGTTCCGGCCGCCTGGACGAACTCGCCCGCGCGCACCGGAAGGGCATGGCCGACAACCGTGATCAATCGGCGATGGCGGCGAACCTTGAGGCGCAGCACGCAGAACCCGTCCTCGGGGCTCTGGTAGGTCACGCGCTCGACCAGACCGGCGAGGGACTCGGAGGAAGCGGGTGGCGGAGGCGCGATCGCCCGCCCCTTATGGGTCGCGGGTGCGCCCGGCGCGCGGACGGGTGGCGCGGCCGTCGTCAAGACTCGAACACGCGCATCGGCGCGCGCCCATGTTCCCTCGCGGGAGGGCGTTCAGGCTGTCGCGAACGCTCCCGCACGCCGGGGGAAGAAACAGCCCAACGCATTGAAAAATCGGAGAATAGCACCATATCTTTTGTGCTTCTCCGGACATTCGTCGAGGCCTTCGCCGGCCGCGCTTCGGGCGCGACCGGCCGAGCCGCGTCGCCACCGGCAGGAGCGACCCGAACCCGTTTGAGACGAAGACAATGCGGTACTTCCCGACGATCGAACTGGACGATCAGACGAAAAATGCTCCTCGCCCGCGGCGCGCTGCGCCTGCAGCCGGGGCAGTGGGTCCGGAGCGAGCGCGGCGTGGGGCGGTACCTGCGGACGGACAGGCGCAAGGGCGTGCACTATGTCAGCTGGGTCCGCCCGGAGGACGATTTCACCAGTCACGCGCAGCGGTTCCAACGGGCCTGCGAGAAGGGCTTCGTCGGCAAGTACGCCGCGCGCTACGAGGCCGTGAAGGCCGAGCGGGAGGCGCTTCGGGCTGCGGCCCGCAAGTCCACGGACCCTGCGAGTTCGATGCTCGGATAAGTCGGGCTCGGTTCTCATCCCACGGCCGCCGTCGGGGCGAGCACGGCGTCAACCGCCGACCAGTTCGAGCTGACGGTTCGCACCCGGCGGAGTCAGCCCGAGATAGCGGTAGCCCCGGTCCGTCAGGAGGCGCCCGCGCAGCGTCCGTTGCAGCAGGCCCTGCTGAATCAGATAGGGCTCGACCACCTCCTCCAGCACATCCCGCTCTTCCCCCAGCGCCGCCGCGAGCGTTTCGACACCCACGGGGCCGCCACCGTAGTTTCCGGCAATGATGCCGAGGTAGCGCCGGTCCATGGCGTCGAAGCCGTCGCGATCCACCTCCAACCGGTCGAGCGCGGCGTCGGCGGTTGCCGCATCGATCCGCGCGGCCCCCGAAACTTCGGCGAAGTCGCGCACCCGCCGCAGGAGCCGGCCGGCGATTCGCGGCGTGCCGCGGGCCCGGCGCGCGATCTCGGCGGCGCCGTCCTTGGTGAGCTCCAGATCGAGCAGCCGCGCCGCCCGGTGGACGATCAGCTCCAGCTCTTCCCGATCGTAGAACTCGAGACGCAGCGGAATCCCGAAGCGTTCGCGCAGCGGCCGCGTGATCAGGCCGGACCGCGTCGTCGCCCCGACCAGGGTGAAGGGCGGCAGCTCGATGCGGATCGACCGCGCCGCCGGCCCCTCGCCGATCATCAGGTCGAGGCGGAAGTCCTCCATTGCCGCGTAGAGGATCTCCTCGACCGCGGGCGCGAGACGGTGGATCTCGTCGATGAACAGGACGTCATGGTCCTGCAGGTTGGTCAGCAGCGCCGCCAGATCGCCGCCCTTGGCAATGGCGGGCGCCGCCGTCGCGCGGAAGCCCGTGCCGAGCTCGCGGCTGATGATCTGGGCCAGGGTCGTCTTGCCGAGGCCGGGCGGCCCCGACAGAAGGACGTGGTCCAGGGCCTCGCCGCGCGCCTTGGCCGCGTCGATGAAGACGCGCAGGTTCTCGCGCACCTGACGCTGTCCGACGAAATCGGCGAGGCTGAGCGGGCGCAGTGCCCGATCGGCGCCGGCCTCGCCGCCGTTCTCGGCGCGGCCGACCAGACGGTCGCGGGGCATGTCCCCCTCTCCTTTGCGATGGCTGCTATTCGGCCGCGTGCCTGTAGCGGCGCGCGGTGGCGGCCGAGGTCACCCCGAGCGTCCGGCCGACCTCCGCCTCGGTCGGCCGGCGTCGATAGCCGTCGGCGTAACGCTCAAGCGCCGCCAGGCAGTCCTCGATCGACCCGAGCCCGATCGCCTTGCAGTCCTCGAACGCGTAGTCGGCCGAACGGAACCAATGCGTGACGTAGCACCGGGGTTCGGGCTCCTCCTGCTCGATGGTGAAGGCGAAGCGGCCCTCATGCCCGATCCGGGCGTGGATCTCGCGCAGCCGCGCCTGCAGTTGCTCGATGGTCATGGTCGCTGTCATCCGCGGTTTCTCATTCCTCGAGGCTTCCGTCCAGGCACCGCCGGGCCCAGTCGGCGTCCGCCCAAAGCGCCGCGGCGACCGCCCGAACGTGGCAGGAGAGCGCCGGTTCGACACCTGCATCCAGCAGCCGGTCGAGACGGCTCGCCAGGGTCTTGGCCTCGGCCTGCACCCAGCGCGCGAACCGACGGTCGCGCTCGGCGCCGGACGCATACCAGTCGGGCATGCCACCGTGGACGCGGGCGAGTTCCGCCTCCCAGGCGCGCCGGCTCAGCAAGCCGCTCGGCGAGCCGGGAGACGACGGCCCGTCGGCCGCGAGCAGGGCCGCGACCGCAGCGACGCCGAGCGAACGGAACGGCGCCGTCCCCTCGCCCTCCCGCTGCTTCGCAACGGGCGACTCCCTCTCCCGCATGGGGAGAGGGTTGCACATGCGGGCCGGCTTAGAACGGGAGCTCATCCTCGAAATCCATCTCGGCGTCGATCCGGTCCGGCACCGGCTCGCGCTCGCCGTGCTCGTCCGAATCCGCCTCGGGCGCCTTGGCGCCGGCCAGGACCTGCAGCCGGCTGTTGAAGCGGTCGAGGACGATCTCGGTGCTGAGGATCTCCCGTCCTTCCTTCTGCCACCTGCGGGTCCGGACCTGGCCCTCGACGACGATCATGGTGCCCTTCTTGGCGCGCCGTTCGAGCACCTCGATCAGCTTCTCGTCCCAGACGACGACGCGGTGCCACTCGGTGCGCTCCTCGCCCTTCACGTATTCGGAGGTGGCGAGGCTCACGGTCGCCACCTTCGTGCCGTTCGGGGTGCTGCTGATCTCCGGGTCGCGACCGAGCCGGCCCACGGCGATGAATCGTTGAAACATGACGCTCTCCCTCTGTCAGACCGATGGTCGGGTCAGGCCGCCTCGTCGCGCCGCAGCAGCTCGGCCTTGCGCTGCGAGAAGGCCGTGACGATCCGGCTCTGCGCGGCCTTGTCGACCAGACCGATGTCGCGCAGACGGGTGCTCACGCCGCTCCGCCACAGCTCGTCCAGGCCGTTGATGTCGGTGATCTCGGCGACGCGCTCCTTGATCTCCCGCTCGAACTTCTCGATCGCCTCCGGCTGGGTGTCGGGGTTGCTCTTGGCCGTGAAGTAGGCCTCCGACTCCATGCGGTACTTGCTGTCGTCGAACTGGCCCATATAGACGTCGGCAGCGAGGCCGATCTGGACGCAGCACTTCCCGACCGCATCCGTGATCGACATCTTGAAGGCCTCGTCGATCGGCCGTTCGGTCCCGTCGCGGTTGCGCTGAACCAGCTCCGTGCCGCCCCATTGCGGGCCGGTGTAGAGCACTTCGCCCGTGTCCGGATGGACGTACCAGACGCGGCAGCAGATGAAGACCATGCGCTCCTGGACGGTCCATTCGAGCTGCTCGTAGCCCCAGCCCTTGCCGATCGGGCCGAAGGCCTCCGTCATCATCTGCAACCGCCAGGTCGGGTCGATCTGCGTGCCCCGGAAGCCGCCGGACCGGGTGAACGGCTTGGTCGCCTTCGGGTCGGTCCGCTTCAGCCGGTTCCAGAGCGCGAGATTGTCCGCGGCCGTCCGCCCCATCCGCTCCGCCTGGGTCCGTTCCTTCTGGGCTGCCTTCGGGGCGGTCTCGCTCGGTGTGGGTCCGGCCTCAGGCGCCTCGACATCGACCGCGGCAGGTGCCGAGGCCGTCTTGCTCGCTTTCGCCATGGATGAACTCTCCTTCCGGCGCAGTGTCCGGGCTTGCCGGGCCGGCCCGATGCGCGGGCCGCCGGCATAGCTGCGTATTCGCCCTTTCCATGATTCAGTGTTGGCATTTTAACTGCGATTTTGCATCATGCAAGAACAAAGTGTGAACGATGTACGGAGGCGGCCTCGATCGCATGGGGCTGGGGACTCGCACATCGCGGCGGAGAGGGATCGAAGTGGGCTCGGCAGCACCCGGCTCAAGCGTGCAAACTCGCATCTCCCGATTTGTGTTTTCCCGCACCTTCGGACAAATTAATGCAAATGCGCATTGCCCGGCCGGCGAGGCACCCCGGGCGGTCGATCCGATACGAGGGGAACAGGATGGCGATCTCCGGCGAACAACGTGAGTCGCGGGTGAGCAAGCTCGGCTCCTCCGACGCGCCACGCATCATGGCGGGTCGCTGGGTCGAGCTGTGGCGGGAGAAGACCGGACGGGCCGCGCCGCCCAATCTCGACTTCGTTCCGTCGGTGCAGATCGGCATCGCCACAGAGCCGCTGCACGCCAAATTCTATACGCAGAAGACGGGGATCGGCTGCTATCCGGCGGGCGAGCGGACCTATGTGCACCCGGAGCACGCCTTCATCGTCGCCCATCTCGACTTCCTGACCTGGACCGAGCCGAACGGCCATTACGACCAGGCGGCCGACATGATCCTGGAGGCGAAATTCCATTCCGGGACCAAGACCGACGAGGAGCTGGCGGAGCAGTACTACTGGCAGCTTCAGCACCAGATGCTCGTCACCGGCCTCTCCCATTCGGTGCTGTCGATCCTCCGGCCGGCGAGCTACGCGACCATCCGGATCCCGCGGAGCGAGCGCGACGTCGCGACGCTGCTGGAAACGCTGCGGGCGTTCTGGTGGCACGTGGAGAACGACGTCGAGCCGAACGACCCGCCGCCCGTCGAAGCGCCGGATTTCGAGCAGCTCCGCGTCCTCGACATGTCGCTGCACAATGAGTTCGCCGCCTTGGGCAGCCTGCTGATGGACCACCGGGACGGCATGCTCGCCTTCCGCGAGGCGGAGGCGGGGCTCAAGGCCCTGATGCCCGACGACGCCCGCATCGCCTTCCTGTGCCCGTCCGGCGCGGAGAAAGCCGGATCGACGGACCGCGGGTTCTTCCTCACGCGGTCGAAGGACGGCAAGCTCTCGCTGCGATTCGGCGCCGTGCCGCGGAAGTATCTGCGCAGGGCGGAGCCCTGGTTACCGAAATCGCCTCCCCAGGCGGCCGAATAGGCCCTTGTATTTCCTCCGGAATGGCCCCGGCACCCCCAAGGCGCCGGAGGAACTCCCCCTAACGCCGGAAAAGTTGTTGCGAATTCGCACCACCCAAGTAATTGTTACCGTAGTGGGGCGCGTTTACCTTGCGAGTTCGCATAACTACCGGTATTCCGGCCCCATCGCACGAGCCGACAGGGGGTGGCCATGCAGAGGGTCCGGGACGCGCTGTTCCGCTGGATGCGCGAGGTCATGGAGGAGCGCAACTGGACTGCCGCCGCCTGGGCACGCCAAGCCGGCGTCACGCCGACGAACCTGACGCGCTTCCTTCGCGATCCGGTATCCGCCAGCATTCCGAGCGCCGAAACGATCGGCAGGCTCGCCTGGGCGGCCGGCTCGGAACCGCGCTTCCTGCCCGACAGGCAGAGCTTCGAGGTCTACCGGATTCCGGTCCTCACGCTCGGGCAGGTCCGGACGCTGCTGACCCTCAACCGTGGGCAAGCCAAGGAGTTCATCCACGACGCGCTGCGCACCAGCAACCGCTGCGTCGTCATCGAGCGGCGGTCGTCACCCTGCGCCTTCGCCCTGCAGATCTCGTCGCCGCACATGAACGCCGGCGGCGTTCTGCCGGACGACCAGATCGTCGTCGAACCCATCGACCTGTTGCCGCCGCGGCCGGGCGATCTGGTCGTCGCCCTCGACGGGGAGGCAATCTGCGGCTTCCGCTACTACCCGCCCTATCTCGTCCCGAGCAGCACCGATTCCACATGCTGCCCTGTGGCCTATGACAGCGCGACCGTGGCCGGCGTCGCCGTCCACGTCGCGCGGCCGCTGCATCACTGACCCTCTGCCGGCGCAACGACGATCGACCGGCGAGAGCCGCGCGAGCCGCCTCAAGCCGCGGAGGCCCGCACGGTGGCGCCCTGAACCCGCAAAGTTCGCTGCACCTCCGACGCGGCGATGTCGCGGGGCGCAACGCCCTGCTTGGCGGCCAGCGCGGCGCAAACACCCGCCGCCTGGCCCGTCGCCATCGCCGTCGGGGTGACACGGTAGGACGAAAGCGCCTCGTGCGTGCCGGAAAGGCAGCGCCCGGCGACGAGCAGCCCGTCGACGTCGCGGGGCAGCAGGCAGCGCAGCGGGATTTCGTAGAACTCGCCGGGCGGCAGCCGTTTCAGGATCGTGCCCTTGCCCGCGGGATTGTGGATATCGATCGGATAGGAGCCGCGGGCGATGCCGTCCGGAAATTTCCGGGCGCCGAGAATATCGTCCGCGGTCATCCGGTAATCGCCCTCGATCCGGCGCGTCTCGCGAACCCCGATCCGCCCGCCGCTCTGGACGACGTAGGCGTTCTCGAACCCCGGGACGTACCGCTTCAGGAACGCGGCGATCTGCGCCATCTGCCGCCGGGCCTGCCACTCGGCGACGGTGAGTTCCCAGACGTTGGTACCAAGGACGCCCGTCACCCGCGTGCTGTTGACGCTGAGCTCGCCCTCGTGGGGCGTGGCGAAGAACAGGATGTCCTCGCGCGGGAGCTGCAGGTCCCCGGCCCGCGCCGCCTTCTCGATGAGGTCCCACAGGCCGTGCACGCCGCGCCACTGCGTCGGGTTTTCGCGGACGTACTCGGCGAAGGCCGGCCGTTCGAATCCGACCATGCGGAACATCAGCGTCATCGGCTGCACGAGACCGTCGCCGTCGCGGCCGATCTCGTAGGGCGCACCGGCCAGCGCGGCGATGTCGCCGTCGCCCGTGCAGTCGATGATGACCTTCGCCTCGATCACCACGGGGCCGGACTTCGTCTCGAACACCACGCCCCGAGGCCGCCCCGCCTTGCCGGTCACCCCCGAGGCGAAGGCATGGAACAGGAAACGGACGCCGGCTTCATCGATCAGTTCGAGCGCGACGAGCTTGAAGACTTCCGGGTCGAACGGGACGGTGTAGCCGGTTTGCATCGACGGCGGGACGGCGCCGTGGGCCTCGATCAGACGTTCCAGGAACGTGGCCAGGGCGCCGGCCACGACCGGCTCTCCGGGGCCGTGATCGGTCGGCAACAACCGCGTATCGTCCACGTCGTCCGGCACGCCGCGTTGCGTATGGAACGACATCAGCGGCATGACCAGCGACACGGTGGCGTTGCCGCCAAGGAAGCCGTACCGCTCAACCAGGATGACGTCGGCGCCCGCCCAGGCCGCCCCCAGCGCGGCGCCCATGCCGGCCGGCCCGCCGCCGACCACGAGCACGTCGGCACGACCGCCAAGAGTTGCCTGCCGCGGCGGCAGGGTGATGGGTGAAGCGTCAGACGGGCGTTGCAGCGCCGGCAATGTTCTCTCCGTTCGGGTTGTCAAGCGAAAGAAGCGGCTGGGCGGCGTTCCGGCGCTGCCCCATGGCCGCAAGGACCAGCGGGACCGTACGGCGCGACTGCTCCTGAAGCTCCGGCACGCGGTCGCGGAGCAGCCGGCGCTGGGCTTCGCGGTCGTCCCAGAGGCGGTCGATGTCGGCCAGCAGGGAGCCGGCGTGCTCCTGCTCGATCGCCGAGCGACCCGGGAGGCCGAGCGCCTCCAGCAGGTCTTCGACCTTCGGCGAGTAGGGCAGCGCCCGCAGAGGCACGCCGGCGAGGGCCGCGAAGATCAGGAAGTGCAGGCGCATGCCGATGGCCATGCTGAAATGGCCCATCAGCCCAAGGATCTGCCTTGGCCCGTAATCGCCTTGCAGGATGTGCGCCCGCCGCGGCGCCGCCATCCGGGCAAGCACGTGATGCGCCTCGCTTACGTCGGCCTGCTCCATCGGAACAAAGACGACCCGGGCGTCAAATCGGTGGATCATGAAGTCCGCGGCTTCGGCGAGCAGCCGGTGGTAATCGGCCCGGCTGAGATCGGGCGCGGCAGGGCCCTGCTCGCGAATCGACATGCCGACGAGCGTCGCGTCCTCCGGGATGCCTGCATGACGCAGCATCTCCGCGGCGAATGGCTCGGGCGTCAGCAGCAAGGCCGGATCGGCAGTCACCGTGATCGGACGCTCGACGCCGATCCGCTCGAGCAGGCGCTTCGCGCTGAGTTCGCGGACCGTGATGCCGGCCATGAGGTTGAGACCGTCGCGCACGGCGCGCTGCTCCTCGAGCCCATGCAGCGGCCCGATGCCGATCGCGAAGGCGAAGGTCGGGACGCCGAGAGCCTGCGCGATCGTGATCTCGCGCAGATAGGTCTTCGCCTCCGCGTCGTAGAGAATTCCGCCGCCGCCGAGCAGCAGGATATCGAGGCGCGCGATCTCGGGCGTGATCTCGTCGCGGAGCGCCGTACGCGGGCAGATGGCGCGATCGACGTCCTGGTGCTGCCGCGTGTGCTCGGCGTTCCGCGAGAAGGCGACGATCTCCACGTCGGGGATCGCGGCGCGGAGCAGGGCGATCGCGGAAGCCAGAATGGCCTCGTCGCCGAGATTCAGCCCGCCGTAGGAACCGGAAATGCCGATGACGGGCATGGCTGGGTCCTCCACTCCTGAAGCGCGATGACGATGGACGGGCGAGCCGGTCCCGCGCCCCGCCAAGCCGTTGCCGTTTCGATGCCAACGAGTCCCCGGGACCGTTTGTTCCACCCGCGCGGACCGCGACGGAACGGATCCGGAGCGCCGGGGCATAAAGAGGTTGGTCGAGGCCGATGCCCTGTCTATCATTCGCGCCCGATTTGCCAGTCACGGCCAAGGAGGGCGACGCCGCGCATGGGAAAGTTCAGCCTGGGCCAAGCCGTTCGCCGCGTCGAGGACCAGCGCTTCCTCACCGGCCAGGGCCGCTACCTCGACGACATCCGCCTGCCCCGCCAGCTGCACGCCGTTATGCTCCGCTCGCCGCATGCCCATGCCCGGATCGCCGGCATCGACGCAGACGCGGCCCGCACGGCGCCGGGAGTCGTCGGCGTGTTCACCGCGGCCGAGGCGCAGGCCGATGGCCTCGGCACGCTGCCCCAGGCGAGAGGCCTGCGCAACCGAGACGGGAGCCCGATCGCGAAGCCGCCGCGGCCGGTCCTGGCGCGGGACCGAGTGCGCCATGTCGGCGACGGCGTGGCGATGGTCGTCGCCGAGACCGTCGCCCAGGCACAAGAGGCGGCCGAGCTGATCAACGTCGACTACGAGCCTCTGCCGGCGATCGCCGACGGCGCTGCCGCCCTGGCGCCCGGGGCGCCGCAGATCTGGGACGAGGCGCCCGGAAACGTCGCCGTGGACTGGGAGATGGGCGACCGGGCGGCCGTCGAGGCCGCCTTCGCCAAGGCGGCGCATGTGACGCGGCTGTCGCTCGTCAACAACCGCATCGTCGTGAACTCGATGGAACCGCGCGGAGCGATCGGCGCCTATGATGCAGAGAGCGGTCGATACACCCTCTACACCTCAAGCCAGGGATCGCATCTGGTGCGGGACGCGCTGGCCGATCATGTGCTCAAGATCCCGCGCGACCGATTGCGCGTCGTCACGCCGGATGTCGGCGGCGGGTTCGGGATGAAGATGATCCCCTACCCCGAGCAGGCCCTCGTGCTGTGGGCCGCATACCGGCTCGGCCGCCCGGTGAAGTGGGTGGGCAATCGCGCGGACGCCTTCACGAGCGACAGCCAGGGCCGCGACCACGTGACGACGGCGGAGCTGGCGCTCGACGCAGAGGGCCGGTTCCTCGGGCTGCGGGTCGAGACCATCGCGAATATCGGCGCCTATCAGACGATGTATGGGCCGTTCGTGCCCACGGTCGCGGGCAGCGGCATGCTGGCCGGGCTCTACCGCACGCCGGCGATCCACGTGGCCGTCAAATGCGTCTATACGAACACCGTACCGGTCGACGCCTATCGCGGCGCCGGCCGTCCGGAAGCCGCCTATGTGGTCGAGCGGATCGTGGATGCGGCCGCGCGGGAGCTCGGCCTGTCCCCGGCGGAGATCCGGCGGCGCAACTTCATCCCGCCGGAAGCGATGCCCTATACCACCGCCCTGGGGGAGACCTATGACAGCGGCGACTTCGCCCGCGTGATGGAAGAGGCGATGCGCCTGGCCGATTGGGACGGCTTCGAAGGCCGGCGCGCCGCGGCCAGGGCCACCGGCAACAGGCGCCGTGGCATCGGCATGTCGACCTATGTCGAGGCCTGCGGCGGCGGCGCGGGCGAGTCGGCGGAGATCCGCTTCGAGCCGGACGGCACCGTCACGCTGCTCATCGGCACGCAGAGCTCAGGCCAGGGCCACGAAACGGCCTTCGCCCAGCTCGTCGCCCAGGAGCTGGGCCTGCCGCTCGACCGGGTTCGTCTGGTCCAGGGCGACACCGACCGGATCGCGAAGGGCAACGGCACCGACGGCTCGCGCTCGCTGCCCGTCGGCGGCAACGCGGTGCGCGCGGCGACCGAGCGGATCATCGAGAAGGGCAAGCGGATCGCGGCCGAGATCATGGAAGCGGCGGAAGCGGACATCGAGTTCGCCGACGGGGTCTTCACCGTCGCCGGCACCGACCGGACGGTGACGCTGAACGCGGTGGCGGCCGCTGCCCGCGAGAGGGCCGGGCGGATCGGCGGCGCCGAATCCGAAACGGACTCCGGCCTCGCCGAGCGCGCGTCCTACAAACCTAGAGCCACAACCTATCCGAACGGCTGCCACATCGCCGAGCTGGAGGTCGACATCGAGACCGGCGTGGCGGAGGTCGTCGCCTATACGGTGGTGGACGATTTCGGCCGGGTGATCAACCCGCTGATGCTGGAAGGACAGGTCCATGGCGGGTCGGCACAGGGCATCGGCCAGGCGCTGTTCGAGCGGACGGTCTACGAGCCCGACTCCGGCCAGCTCCTCACCGGCTCCTTCATGGATTACCGGGTGCCGCGCGCGGCCGATCTGCCCGCCTTCACCTTCGCGACGCGGAACACGCCCTGCCGGACCAACCCGCTGGGCATCAAGGGCGCCGGCGAGGCCGGAGCGATCGGCGCACCGCCGGCGGTGATCAACGCCCTCGTCGACGCGCTGTCGGAGTTCGGCATCACCCATATCGACATGCCGGCAACGCCTGAGCGAATCTGGCATAGCCTGCACATTGCGCGGTCGTCGGCGGCCGCTCACGGAGACACCGCATGACCGCTGTCAGCCTTTCCGATCCGGCGCCCCTTCTGGACGAGCTGCGGGCAGTCGCCCGCCGCGCCGGCGACGTCATCCTCGAGTTCTATGCCGGCCCGGAGGAGGAGCGCCGTGAATTGGGGCTGCGCCGAAAGGAGGACCAATCGCCGGTCACCGCCGCCGACGAGGCGGCCGAGCGGCTGATCCTGCCGGTGCTGGAGGCGCTGCTGCCCGGCGTTCCCATCGTCGCCGAAGAGGCGATGGCAACCGGTCATGCGCCGGACATCGGCGGCCCGGACAACCCGCGGCACCGCTTCTGGCTGGTCGACCCGCTCGACGGCACCAAGGAGTTCCTGAGCGGCAACGGCGAGTTCACGGTCAATATCGCGCTGGTCGAAAGCGGCCGACCGGTGCTGGGCGTCGTCCACCTGCCGGTCCTGAACGAGACCTACTCCGGCGCCCTTGCGTTCGGCGACCGGCCGGCGCGCGCCACCGTGCAGCGCGGCGATGCGCCGCCACAGCCCATCGCCGCGCGTCGCTGCCCCGCGAGCGGCGCGGTTGTCGTCGCCAGCCGCTCGCATCGGAACAAGGAAGCGCTGGAAGCCTTCCTGGCGACGCAGCAGGTGGCGGAACAGCGCATCGCCGGCAGCTCCCTGAAGTTCTGCCTGATAGCGGAGGGCGTCGCCGACCTGTATCCCCGCTTCGGCCGGACGATGGAGTGGGACACGGCGGCGGGCCACGCGGTGCTCGCCGCCGCCGGGGGCAGCGTCGTCACGCTCGACGGCCAGGAGCTGCGCTACGGCAAGCCGGACTTCGCGAACCCGCACTTCATCGCGCGCGGCCGGACGGACTGACCGATCAGGGAACGACAGCGCGGCGCGCGATCAGAGACTTGACTCGGCGAGAAGGCGGGCGCATCGTTCCCACGCTGTGGCCGCATAGGCGGTCACTTCTTCAGCCGCCGCAAAATCCTGTGCGGTGACTTCGGTGCCGGCTCATAACCGCGGATGGGCTGGACCAATGAGAGAAGCAGATGAGGAGCCGTCGCGCAAAGGCGGCTCCTTTGTTATAGGACGTCCTCACCCTTCCAGCGCCGATCGACGACCGAAGGCTCCGACCGCCGATGACGGGCTTTGCTCCCATATGGCCGCCGACTGCGGAGAACATTCAGGCAGCGGCGCGCGCGCTGGCCGAGGGGCGGCTCGTCGCCTTTCCGACGGAGACGGTCTACGGCCTCGGCGGCGACGCGACCAACGAACATGCGGTCGCCGCCATCTTCGAGGCAAAGGGGCGACCGCGCTTCAATCCCCTGATCATTCACTTCGCGGACCGGGATGCAGCGCGTCGAGAGGTCCGGTTCGATGATCGGGCGGAAGCGCTGGCGGACGTCTTCTGGCCGGGGCCGCTGACGCTCGTGCTGCCACGGACCGCCGACAGCCGCATCGCGCTGCTGGCGAGCGCCGGGCTCGACACGGTGGCGGTGCGCGTGCCGCGGCACCCGGTGGCGCAGGCGCTGCTCACCGCCTGCGGCCTGCCGCTCGCCGCGCCCAGCGCCAACGTCTCCGGCAAGGTCAGCCCGACCACGGCGGCGCATGTCGCGGAGTCGCTCGGCGGCAAGGTCACGGCGATCCTCGACGGCGGGCCCTGCCCCATCGGCGTCGAATCGACGGTCGTGGACCTGACCGGAGCGACGGCGCGGCTGCTGCGCCCCGGCGGGGTGACCGAGGAAGAGCTCGCGGCGGTCATCGGCCCGGTCGCCCCGGCGGCACCGATCCTCGACGAGTCCGCACGCAGGTCCCCCGGCATGCTGACGAGCCATTACGCCCCCGACCTGCCCTTGCGGCTCGAGGCGACCGCGCCGCGCCCGGGCGAGGCGCTTCTGGCGTTTGGCCCGAACCCGCCCGACGGCAACGCCGTCGCGACCGCCAATCTCAGCCCGACCGGCGACCTGAAGGAAGCGGCGGCGAACCTCTTCGCCATGCTCCGCGCGCTCGATCGATCGGGCGCCGCCGGCATCGCCGTGATGCCGATCCCGGACCGCGGCCTCGGCCGGGCGATCAACGACCGCCTCCGCCGCGCCGCGGCGCCGCGCGACCGCAGCTAGCCCCCCCCGTGATCCGGCCACCGGCCACGCCCGGTTATCGTCTGCCCGATTCATAAGCGGAACACCGAACCGCCCGATGGGCGGCGGCTGCCTCTCCTGATCCGCCCGGCCGCCGGTCTCCCCGATTGTCTCCGAAGACACTGACCCGGCATCATCCGATGACTGGCATTATCGCATTTGATGCCGTATACGATTTTGTATACAAAATCGCGATCGAACATCAGAAACCGAAGGGAGGAGACGGCGGTGAAATCTGCAGTCGCGGCTCTTGGAGCATTTTTCTGTTCGGCCTTTCTGGCAATGGCGCCGGCCGGGGCGGAGCTGCCGGGCAAGGTCACGATCGGCACCGAGGGGGCGTACCCGCCGTTCAACTACCTCGACCAGGACGGAACGGTGAAAGGATTCGAGATCGACCTCGCCAAGGCGATGTGCGAACGGATGAAGGTCGAGTGCGATTTCGTTATCCAGGACTGGGATGGAATCATCCCGGGGCTCCTGGCGAAGAAGTACGACGCCATCATCGCTTCCCTCTACATCACGGACGAGCGGAAGCAGAAGATCGATTTCTCGCAGAAGTACTATCAGGTTCCGGCGCGCTTCGTCGTGCCGAAATCGAGCGACATCGAAATCACGGCCGAAGGTCTGGCGGACAAGGTCATCGGGACGCAGCGGGCGACGAGCTTCGAGCGCTTCATGCGAGACAAGTTCCCGGAGGTCGATCTGCGGGTCTACGCGACCTTCGACGAAGCCTATCTCGATCTCGTTTCCGGGCGGGTCGACGCGGTGATGGGCGATGTCGTGGCGCTGTCGGAAGGCTTTCTCGAGACTCCCGACGGCGCCGATTTCGAGTTCCGCGGGCCCAACTTCACCGGTGCCGAGTGGTTCGGATACGGGGCCGGTGTCGGTGTGCGCAAGGGCGAGACCGAACTTCTGAACGCATTCAACGAGGCGATCGACGCGATTCGGGCCGACGGCACCTACGACCGGATCAGCGAGAAGTGGTTCGGCTTCGACGTGTACGGAGAATAATGCGGCGCGGGGGCGGGTTGTCTGCCGCCCTCGCCGCCCGTTTCCCTTTCTCTCCGAGACACCCGGATGTTTGATCTCCACGGCTACGGCTGGATGATCCTCGACGGCGTCCAGGTGACGCTTCTGGTTGGGCTGGCAGCGATGGTCGGCGCCATCGCCGTCGGGCTCGCGGCCGCGCTTGCAAAGCTCTTCGGCTCGCGCATCGTGCGCGGTACCGTGGAGGTCTACACGACCATCGTCCGAGGGGTGCCCGAGCTGGTTCTGCTCCTCCTTGTCTATTACGGCGTTCCGACGCTGATCCAGGACACCGCGGCGGCGATGGGACGGGAGATCGAGGTCACCATCAACCCCTTCGTGGCGGGCGTCGGGACGATCACCTTCATCTACGGGGCCTTCGCGAGCGAGGTCTTTCGCGCCGCATATCTTGCCGTGCCAAAGGGGCAGTTCGAGGCGGCGACGGCGCTCGGTCTCAACCGGTATCTCGTCTTTCGGCTGGTCGTGCTCCCGCAGATGCTGCGCCATGCGCTTCCGGGTCTCGGCAATCTCTGGATGGTCCTGATCAAGGCGACGGCCCTGATATCGGTGATCCAGCTGCCCGAGCTGATGCGCAGCGCCGATGTCGCCGCAAGGACGACGCGGATGCCCTTCACGTTCTTCTTCGTGGCCTGCCTCATCTATCTCGCGATCACGCTCACCTCGATGTGGCTCCAGTCGCGCGCGGAGGCCTGGGCGAGCCGGGGCATCGAAAGGACGCAGGCATGAATCTCGATCTGGTCATCGAGAATCTGCCTCGGTTCCTGTCGGGCGTCGTGCTCACGCTCGAACTGACGGCGGCGAGCTGCGTGCTTGGATTCGCGCTTGCCATCCCGCTCGCGCTCATGCGCCTTTCGAGCGTTCGGCTGTGGCTCTGGCCGGCCACCGCTTATGTCCTGTTCTTCCGGGGCACGCCGCTGCTGGCGCAGCTCTTTCTCATCTACTACGGCAGCGGCCAGTTCCGCCCGGCGTTGGAGAGCGTCGGGTTGTGGACCTTCTTCCGTGAGCCCTGGTTCTGCGCCCTGTTGACGCTGGTGCTGAACACGGCGGCCTATACGTCGGAGATCCTGCGCGGCGCGATTGCCGGGGTCCCGCGCGGCGAGATCGAGGCCGCCCTCGCCTGCGGCATGTCGCGCGGGCTCCGGTTCCGACGGATCATTCTTCCCCGTGCACTCGGACTTGCCTGGCCCGCATACACCAATGAGATCGTGTACCAGTTGCAGGCGACGTCCCTGGTGTCGATCATCACCCTGATGGACATCACCGGTGTCGCACGGGTCATCGCATCTCGCCATTTCGCGTTCTATGAAGCGTTCCTGACGGCGGCCGTGTTCTACCTCGTCCTTGTCTACGGGGTGCTCTTCCTGGCCAAGCGGGCGGAGCGCCGGCTGCTCGCCCATCTCCGGCCTCCGGATGCGCGCGCGGCCAAGCCAGGCTTCGGGTTCATTCGGTGACGGCGATCCGGCAAAGGCACACCGCGTCCGGAAAACCGGCCCCACGAAACTCCGGGCGCCGGCCCGCGGGTTCCGGAACGTTGCGGGAGCAGGCCTATGCCGCACTCAAATCGCTTATTCTTCGCGGCGAGTTGAAGCCCAGGGAGCGGCTGGCCGAGGCCGACCTGTCCAGACGCCTCGGCGTCAGCCGCACGCCCCTGCGCGAGGCGCTGACCTGGCTCGAACGCGACGGCCTTGTCGTGGGAAAGCCGCATCTCGGCTACGTCGTCATCGATCTCGATGCCGACGCGATCCTCGACATTCTGGAGATTCGCGAGGTTCTTGACGCGCATGCCGCCGCCGAGGCCGTGCGCCGCGCGTCGGACCGCGATCTCGCGCGGCTGCGCTCCGTGATGGCCCGCATCGAACGATTGAACGGCCGCGTGCAGCGCAAGGTGAAGGACATCGCCGAGGAACTCGAACTGGGGTTGAAGATCCATGAGGTGATCGCCGAAGCTACCGGCAACCACTATCTCGTCGAAACGTTGGCCCGAACCTATGAACGGCTCCAACTCGCCATCTGGCTCGAGATCCTTTGGATCGATTCGTGGGACCTGACGGTGGAGGAGCATCGCAGCATCGTTGACGCAGTCTGCCGGCGCGACGAGGCCGCCGCCGTCGAGGCTGCGCGAAACCATGTTCGGCGATCGCGGGAGAACATCCTGCGCATCGTCGAAGCACGGGCCCTGCAGCGGGCCGTAGGCGGCACGTGAGACGCGGCACCGGCCAGAGCAGCAAGGCGGACCCCACGAGACCGAAAACCGACGACGAAAGCAAACAGGATACAGAGGCTCCAATGCGCGATTTCCAATTTCCCGGACGCTCGCCGGTCCACGCGACCAACGGGATGGCGGCGACCTCCCACCCGCTCGCCACGGGAGCCGCCATCGACGTTCTCAAGTCCGGCGGCAACGCCATGGACGCGGCGATCGCGGCGGCGGCGGTGCTCGCCGTGGTCGAACCCCAATCGACCGGCATCGGGGGCGACTGCTTCGTCCTGTTCTGCCCGAAGGGCGACGGACGGGTCATCGCCTTCAACGGCTCCGGGCGGTCGCCCCGGGCGGCGACGCTCGACTGGTATCAAGAGCAGGGGATCAAAGAGATCGCCACCGATTCGGTGCATTCGGTCACCGTTCCCGGCGCGATCGACGCGTGGACGACGCTCAACCGCGACCACGGCACCAAGGACCTCGCGGAGCTGCTCGCCCCGGCGATCCGCTATGCCGAGGAGGGATACCCGGTCCATGCGCGGGTTCGGTTCGACTGGCTTCGCTGCATCGATCTTCTGAGCAAGGATGAGAACGCGAAGACCCTGTTCCTTCCGGGCGGCCGCGTCCCGGCGGAGGGCGATCTGCACCGGCAGCCGCAGCTTGCGGCGACGCTGCGGGCCATCGCGAAGGACGGGCGCGCGGCGTTCTACGAGGGCCCAATCGCCGAGGCCATGGTCGAGTACCTTCGCGCCAAGGGCGGGCTACACGTCCCGGAGGACTTCGCCGCCACGCGCGGGGACTATGTCGAGCCGATCGCGACCCGCTATCGCGGCGTCGATGTGCACCAGGTGCCGCCGAACAACCAGGGTCTGACCGCCCTTCTCATGCTCAACATCCTCGAGGCGTTCGACCTCGGGCGCCTGGACCCGATGGGGTCGGAACGCCTGCACCTCGAAGTTGAAGCGGGGCGGCTGGCCTATCGGGTGCGGGACACCGCGATCGCCGAGCTGCCGGCGATGACGGTCGCGGTCGCAGATCTCCTGTCCAAGGACCACGCGGCCTCCCTGCGCGCGCAGATCCGCCCGGACGCGGCGCTGACGCTGCCGGATCCGGCGCTGGCGAAGTCCGACACGGTCTATCTCTGCGTCGTCGACCGGGACCTGAACGCCGTCAGCTTCATCAACTCAATCTATCACTCCTTCGGCAGCGGTATCCTTTGCCCGCGCACGGGCGTCCTGTTCCAGAACCGCGGCGCCTCGTTCCGGGTCGACCCGCGGCACCCCAACCGCATCGGGCCGGAGAAGCGCCCGATGCACACGATCATGCCGGGGATGGCGGTGAAGGACGGTCGGGCGCTGATGCCCTACGGCGTGATGGGCGGCGACTACCAGCCCTTCGGCCACGTCCATCTTCTCACCGGCGTTCTCGACTACGGGCTGGACGTGCAGGCGGCGCTGGATGCGCCGCGGGTCTTCTACGCGGACGGCGCGATCGAGGCGGAGCGCGGCATTCCCGGCGCAAGCCTCGCCGGGCTGACCGAAAAGGGGCACAAGGTCCAAGTCGCCGCCGAGCCCCATGGCGGCGGGCAGGCCATCCTGATCGACCACGCCCGGGGCATCCTGACCGGCGGTTCGGACCCCCGAAAGGACGGCTGCGCGCTCGGGTTCTGACGGGGGCGTCTACCGCGCGGCGCGGCCCCGGTCGGACCCTGGAGTCTTCCGCGCCCGCACGCTACTTTTTCGGGATGACGCAAGCCGTTCCACCCGCCGTTCTCGCTGCGATCAAGGACGCCGTTGGGTCGCAAGGCTGGACCGACGATCCCGAGGCGATGGCGCCGCACCTCACCGACCAGCGCGGGGCCTATACCGGCCGCGCCGCGCTTCTGGTGCGGCCGGGCTCGACGGCGGAGGTCGCGGCCGTGGTGCGGATCTGTGCCGAGGCCGGGGTGCCGGTCGTGCCGCAGGGCGGCAACACCGGCCTGGTCGGCGGCGCCACCCCGTCCGAGCGGGGCGACGCGATCCTGATCGCGCTTTCCCGCATGAACCGGGTCCGCGCGATCGACCCGGTCAACTACACGATGACGGTGGAGGCCGGCTGCATCCTGCAGCAAGTGCAGGAGGCGGCGGCCGCGGCCGACCGGCTGTTCCCGCTGAGCCTCGGCGCCGAGGGCAGCTGCCAGATCGGCGGCAACCTGTCGACGAACGCCGGCGGCATCGCCGTGCTGCGCTACGGCAATGCACGGGAACTGGTGCTGGGGCTCGAGGTCGTGCTCCCGGACGGGCGGGTCTGGGACGGGCTTCGGGGCCTGCGCAAGGACAACACGGGTTACGATCTGAAGCAGCTCTTCATCGGCGCGGAGGGCACGCTCGGCATCATCACCGCGGCGGTGCTGAAGCTGTTTCCCAGGCCCCGTGAGCGCACCACGGCCTTCGCCGGTTTGGAGACGCTGCCGGCCGCGCTGACGCTGCTCGACCGCTGCCGCGCCGCCAGCGGCGACGCCGTGACGAGCTTCGAGCTGATCCCGCGGTTCGGCCTCGACCTGGCGCTTCGCTACGTCGCCGATGTCACCGACCCGCTGGCGGAGCCGCATCCCTGGTACCTGCTGATCGAGCTGTCCGCGACGGTACCGGAGAGCGGAATTCCGGCAGCGCTCGAACGGACCCTGGCGGCGGCCTTGGAGGACGGGCTGATCCAGGACGCGACGATCGCCGGCAGCGTCGATCAGGCGCGCCGGCTCTGGCGCATCCGCGAGGCGATCGTCGAGGCGCAGCGGCTCGCGGGCGGCGGCATCAAGCACGACGTGTCCGTGCCGGTCTCGCGGATCCCCGATTTCATCGAGCGAGCAAGCCACGCCGTGACCGAGGCCCTGCCCGGCGTCCGCCCGGTGCCGTTCGGGCATCTCGGCGACGGCAACATCCACTTCAATCTCTGCCCGCCGGAGAAGATGGACCGGGACGCCTTCTTCGCCCGCCGGCCGGAAATGAACCGGCTCGTCCACGACATCGTCGCGGAGCTGGGCGGCAGCATCAGCGCCGAGCACGGCCTCGGCCAGCTGAAGCGCGAGGAGATCACGCGCTACAAGTCCGCCGTCGAGCTCGATCTCATGCGCCGGATCAAGGCGGCGCTCGACCCGCGGGGCATCATGAATCCGGGCAAGGTGGTGCCGCCCGCGGGAAACTAGACCCGGGTCACGAGCAAGAGAGTACTGTACAGCGCCGCACCGGCGGCGAAAGCCCAGAACCGGCTTTCGCGCTGCTCCGGCAGTTCCTCCTTGAGTACGTTCAGGATCACCGCGCCGGCGAGGAAGGCGAACAGAACCAGGACGAGCGTGCGCGGAATCTCGACGATCAGCCCGACGAGCCAGCCCAGGAGGGCCGCGGCCGCAAGAACACGCGCGCCGTAGCGCCGATAGGCCGCGCCGTGTTCGTGTCGCAACCCACGGTCGTTGACCAGGAAGTGAAGCCCCATGGCGGTGCCGTAGAAGAAGAGACCGCGCAGGTCCGCCTCCTCGCGATGCAGAAGGAGATAGCCGATCAACGCGCCGTAAAGCGCGTAGGCCGCCAGATGCACCCGGAAGACCGCCGGTCCGGTCCGATGGCCACGTCCCCGGCCCGTTTCTCGTCGGACCGAGGACTTGGCCATCCGTTCGAGCCCGTAGAAGACCGCGAGGCCGAGGAGCGCGATGACATAGGAGTGCCGCTCCACGGCGCCCAGCGGTCGTTCTGAAAAGGCGCTTTGGAAGTGCTCCTGCGCGGCCCCGAGTTCCGGAAAGAGATGAATGAAGACATAGGCGACGGCCACGCCGCCGGAAACGGAAAGCCACCGGCTTCGCGGCACGACATCGAGAAAGTCAAGCCGATCCCCGAAGACATGGATCGCGGCGAAGAGGAGCGCGATCAGAAACGAAAGGACGATCTGGAGAGTCAGGGAACTGCCCAAGAGGCGCCGCCTTGCGATGAACGAGAATCGCGTGCCGGCTCGACTCACCGCCGACGATCGGCTGGGTGGCCGCCGTCGCCGAAGCGGAAACGTTGCGCGAGGGCACCAGTTCCGGCGCCTTGCCGCTTTTGACCCGCCAACCAAGCCGGTATTCTGTGGCGATGACCGACTACGCCGCCCCGCTGAAGGACATGGCCTTCACGCTGGCCGAGATCGCTGGCCTGGAGGAGATCGCCGCCCTGCCCGGCTATGGCGATGCGACGCCCGACCTGGTCGAACAGGTGCTGGCGGAAGGCGGCCGGTTCGCGGCCGAGGTGTTGGCGCCGCTCAACCGCGTCGGCGACATCCAAGGCAGCCGTCTGGAGAACGGCAGGGTTCGCACGCCCGACGGGTTCGCCGACGCCTATGCGCGCTTCGTCGCGGCCGGGTGGAACGGCGTCCCCTTCGACCCGGCCCATGGCGGCCAGGGCCTGCCCTGGGCGCTCGCCACCGCGCTGCAGGAGATGTGGAGCGCCGCCAACATGGCCTTCGGGCTCTGCCCCCTGCTGACCCAGGCGGCCGTCGAGCTGTTGCAGGCCCACGGCACCGAGGCGCAGAAGCGCCTGTATCTGCCCCCGCTCGTCACCGGCAGGTGGGCCGGCACCATGGAGCTGACGGAGCCGCAGGCGGGGTCCGACGTCGGCGCGCTGCGCACCCGCGCCGAACGCGCTGGCGACCACTACCGGATCACCGGGCAGAAGATCTTCATCACCTACGGCGATCAGGACTTCACGGAGAACATCGTCCATATGGTGCTGGCGCGGCTGCCGGACGCGCCGCCGGGCAGCAAGGGCCTGTCGCTGTTCCTCGTGCCGAAGGTCCTGGTGCGGCCGGACGGCAGCGCGGGCGAGCCGAACGACCTCCGCTGCGTTTCGCTCGAGCACAAGCTCGGCATCCGGGCGAGCCCGACCGCGGTCATGGCCTATGGCGACAACGGGGGCGCCATCGGAACCCTCGTCGGCGAGGAGAACCGCGGCCTCGAAGCCATGTTCACGATGATGAACAACGCGCGGCTGGCGATCGGCGTGCAGGGCCTCGGCATCGCCGAGCGCGCCTATCAGCAGGCCCGGGCCTATGCGGCCCAGCGAGTGCAGGGCCGGCTTCCGATCGGCGGGGGGCCCGTTCCCATCATCCGCCACCCCGACGTACGCCGCATGCTGATGACGATGCGCGCCCATGCGGAGGCGATCCGGGCGCTGCTGTACTACACCGCCGGCTGCCTTGACCGCGCCCGGCGCCACCCGGATCCGGCGGAACGGGTCCGCGCGCAAGCGCGCCTCGACCTTCTCATCCCCGTGGCGAAGGCCTGGAGCACCGACCGCGGCTGCGAATCCGCTTCGCTCGGCATCCAGGTCCATGGCGGGCTCGGTTTCATCGAAGAGACGGGCGCGGCGCAGCACTATCGCGACGCGCGGATCGCACCGATTTACGAAGGCACCAACGGCATCCAGGCGGGTGACCTGCTTGGTCGCAAGCTGATGCGCGACGGGGGCGCCGCCGCGCGCGCCTTCTTCACCGAACTGCGCGAAACCACGGAGGCTCTGGCCGCGGCGCCGGGCAAGGAGTTGGCGTCGATCGGCCGGGCGCTGGCGGCGGGCACCGAAGCCCTGACCCGGGCGACCGATTGGCTGGTCGAAACCGGCCCCGCCGAACCGCTCCGGGCCTTCGCCGGCGCCACGCCGTACCTGACGCTGTTCGGCACGGTCACCGGCGGCTGGCTGCTGGCGAAGGCGGCGCTGGCGGCGCAGAGGCGCCTCGCCGCGGGACCGGACGGCGACGCCGCCTTCCTAGAGGCGAAGCGGACGGTTGCGCGCTTCTACGCCGAGAACATCCTGCCGCAGTCGCGGGGGCTTGCCGCCGCGATCATCGAGGGTGGCGACAGCGTCCTCGCGCTTCCCGAGGAACAGCTTTAGGGCGGCCCGCGGACCCCTCATGACCAACGCCCCGCGAAAGAGCGGGCAAAAAAAGGGCGGGGCCCCCTTGCGAAGGCCGCCGCCAAGATTCGGGTGATGAGAGGTCTGTCGGTCAGGCTGCCTTGCGGCGCCGGCCGAGCAGGCCGAGTCCCGCCAGACCCGCGCCGAGGAGCACCAGCGAGCCGGGCTCCGGAACCGAGGTCACGCGGATCTCGCCGATGTCGAAGCCATCGGTGCTGGTCCGTTTGGTCTGACCCGGGTAGCTCAGGCCGATGCCGTCGTCGTTCAGGCCCGACGCATCCACGAAGCTGATCGTGTTGAAGGAGCCGTTGATGTTCTCGATCGTGTAGAGGCCCCCCTCGTTTCCGGGGAGGAGCGCAAAGGCCAGCGTCGCAATCCCCGGATTGCTGTTGATCACGCCCGGAGTCCCGCCGCCGTTGGCGTCGGTGTTCAAGAAATAGCCGATGAGGTTCGCGAACGGGTCGCTCTCCGTGCCGAGATAGACCGCGAGGGCCTCGGCGTGCTTGTCGCCGCCCGGGAAGGTGACCTCAATCACGCTGCCGTTGGTGATCGAATAGTGGCTCGGATTGAGCGTGAGGCTGATCGAACCGCCGAAGCCGACGCTGTAGAAGGTGTTCGGGTCACCGTCGAAGACGGCGTTGAAGTCGGTCCGGCTCGGATCGGTAATCGCGTTGCCGTTGGCCAGCGTGCCGGTAATAACGCTGATGTTCGAGAAGTCCGACGGATCGTCGTGGATGATCGTGCCCGCCTGTGCGGCGGTCCCGATCAGGGTCGCCACGGCAACCGCAAGACCGAGTTTAACGATATTCATTACTGTCCCCCAATCAGGAGTAGAACTCGATAGAATCGATTCCAGGTCATCTACCTGCTCGGGCGGGAATCCCGCCGCCGTTCAAATACAAGCAAACGCCGTGCCAGGTTTCGCAAGAAACCGGAGACGTGACAAAAATCATTCCCGAACAATCGGTTGCAGAGAAATTAATATAAGTTAACAAGAATGCGAGGGGAAAATCCCAAGGATTTCGGTTTTAGTGTAAATTATTCCGACAACCCGCATCGGCGCTCCGATCGGCCGCTCCTCCCGAACCCACGAACGGCGGCCGGGTTCTCTCACCTCATCGCTTCGCGCCGATCGCGCCGCGGCACCGCGTCGAAGCAAAAAAAGCGGCGGCTCCGCCAAGGAGCCGCCGCCCGGAGGTGTTGACGGTTTCGGTCAGGCCGCCTTCCGACGGCGCCCGACCATGCCGAGGCCGAGAAGGCCGGCCCCGATCAGCGTGAGGGTCGCCGGTTCCGGCACCTGGAAATTGCCGGAATAGAGCACCCCGAACGGATTATCTAAGGTGTTCTGCAGCGAACCGTACTGATAGGCGACGATCGTAAGCGTGTGCGTGCCGGGTCCAAGGACCTCGGTAAAGTGCGCGAACTCCGCCGGCTCGCAACCGATCGGCGCCGGAGCGCAGGTCGCGTCCCCAAAGGTCGGGGCCTTCAGCAGGATGCCGTTCAGGAACACGGCGGCCGTGTCGTCTGCCCAAACGAAAAGATCCAGCGTTCCGTGGCCGCTGAAGGTCTCCTCGATCTGGAAAATCGGGGTCTGGCCGGTCGGGTTGGTCGGGGAACCATTGTAGGGCGCCAGAACGGCGCCGCCATAGCCGGTATCGGCGTAGGAGACCCAGACGCCGCCATAGCCGGGCGGGTTGGGATTATTCGCCTGCCACGACGGGTGCGGATCGACTTCGACAGTCGTGCAGCTACCCGCAAGGCCGGAACCAGGCAGCAGGGTGCAGGTGCCATTGCCGGCGCCAGAGACGATTGGCACGGCAAAAGCGGTGCTGGCAGCAAGGCTCGCGCCGAACGCCAGCAATATGCCAAGAGCAAAACGCTTCATGACCCAGGTCCTCTGTTAAAGGCCCAAACGGGCGAAACATGTTCATCGAAGCAATCGGCGTGCCACGTTTCGCACGCGGCTCGGTTCTTGAAAATTTCCCTGTAACATCAGTGCAATACGGTGGTCTCTGCGGAATACCGGGCCACTCACAGATTGAACGGGAAAAATATTAACCATGTTTCGTCAAATATTCCGACATAATGCCTTCTTTTCTGGACGGTTCCGGCCAAGTGACTCTTGAAGAGCTCATGTAGAGTTAACAATTGTTAACCAAGAATCCGGGCCCGGCAGCTCAACTCCTTGTATTTCAACGCGTTCCGCCGGTTGACTCGGGCCCACGGTCTTCCGCACCTCTCCGACGATCCCTCGACGCAGAGCCGCGCCGTAAAGATTTCCGACAGCAAACGACCAAGGTCCCGGAGAATCCTGGGAGCGCCGCCGGTTCGCGGGGCGTGCCGAGCACAGCCCGTTGTCCGGTGTAAAGATCCTCGACGCCCCGCCGAGACATCCGCCCCTCACCGACGCGCGCTGCGGCCTCGGACGCAAAAAGGCGCCTGCCCAGGTTCGGGCGGATTTCGCTTGCGCCGACTGCCTTCAGCGGGTTTCATCGAATAAACCCGGCGACGACCGGGACCGAAAAGACGAAGCCCGGTCAATCGGGACCGCTCCGGGGAGGGCGCAGGCGGCCATGGGGATTCTCGAGGTCCAGAGCCTGAGCAAGCATTTCGGCGGGCTGGCGGCGGTGAACGGGTTGAGCTTCGCCGTCGAGGAAGGCGAGATCCGCGGGCTGATCGGCCCCAACGGCGCCGGCAAGACGACCATCTTCAACCTAATCAGCGGCTATTACCGGCCGAGCGGCGGCCGGATCGTCTACCGCGGCCGGGACATCGCCGGGCTGCGGACGCACCGGATCGCCGCACGGGGGGTGGTCCGCACCTTCCAGCACACCACGCTGTTCCAGGAGCTGACGGCCTTCGACAACGTTCTGGTCGGCCGCCACCTCGCGGTCCGCTCCGGCTTCCTCGCCGCGCTGCTCGGGACGGACCGGCGGCGGATGGAGGCGGCGAAGGAGCGGAGCCTCGAGATCCTTGCCTTCATGGGCCTGGAGGATCGCCGCGACGAAATCGCGGCCAACCTGCCGCACGGGCTGCAGAAGGCGCTCGGCCTCGCCATTGCGCTGGCCGCCGACCCCAAGCTCCTCCTCCTCGACGAGCCCTTCGCCGGGATGAATCCCGAGGAGACCCGGCACATGATGACGCTCGTCCGGCGGGTGCGCGACGCGGGCGTCACCGTGCTGCTGGTGGAGCACGACATGCAGGCGGTGATGGGGCTGTGCGACCGCATCACCGTCGTCAATTTCGGCGAAATGCTGGCCGAAGGCACGCCGGCGGAGATCCGCGCCGACGAGCGCGTCATCGAAGCCTATCTGGGGACGGCGTGATGTTCTTTCGCGTCAGCAACCTCGTCGTCCACTACAACAAGGTCGCGGCGCTGCACGGCATTTCGCTGCAACTCTCGGAAGGCGACATCGTCACCCTGATCGGGGCCAACGGGGCCGGCAAGAGCACCACCTTGCGGACGATCTCCGGGCTGTCGCGCCCGAGCAGCGGCGAGATCTGGTTCGAGGGCGAGCGGATCGACGGCCTGCGGCCCGAGACGCTGGTGGCCCGCGGCATCGCGCATGTGCCGGAGGGGCGCCGGGTCTTCCCCGACCTCACCGTCCTGGAAAACCTCTACACCGGCGCCTTTCTGCGCAAGGACAGGGACCGGGTCGAGCGCGACCTGGAGGAGGTGTACGGGTACTTCCCCCGCCTCGCCGAGCGACGGCGGCAGCTCGCCAAGACGCTCAGCGGCGGCGAGCAGCAGATGCTGGCCATGGGCCGGGCGCTCATGTCGCGGCCAAAGCTCCTGCTCCTCGACGAGCCGTCGCTCGGCCTCTCGCCGGTGATGGTCAAAGAGATCGCGCGCATCGTCACGGCGATCCACGAGCGGGGCGTCCCGGTGATCCTGGTCGAACAGAACGCCGAGCTCGCCCTGCGGCTGGCCCGCTACGGCTACGTCCTGGAGACGGGCCGGGTCGCGCTCGAGGGACCGGCCGGCGAGCTGCACGAGCACGAGCATGTCCGCGCGGCCTATCTCGGCGGCTGACCCGGCCCAGGACGGCGTGCCGTCGCCCCCCTGCCCCGACGCCCCGCCCCTGCCCGCCTGCCTTCTGGCGGATCTGCTGTGGGAATCCTTCACCGAGGAGGGCGCCGCGGCGTTCGCGGACGGGCGCGCGGCCGAGGCCCTCGCGGCATGGCGGCTCGCCGACCGCCTGGCGGTCGCCTTCCCGGCCGCAGACCCGCGCCGGGCCGCGGCCCTCGCCAATCTCGCCGCGGTGACGGAGCAGGCCGCGGCGGACGCAACCGCCGACATTGTCGAATCCCTCTATCGCCGCGCCCTGGCCCGCTGGGGCGCGGTGCCCGGCTGGATCGAGCGGATGACGCCCGAGCGCGCGGCCCGCAGCTCCCTCTTCCACCATCGCATGGAGCGGAAGCACCGCGCCGTCTATCAGCGCGTCGCGCGCGACGGCCATGGCCGGTTGGCGGCCGGCGGGCGGGCGGCCTGCCTCGGCAACCTCGCCGGGCTGCTGCAACGCGTCGGCCGGACGCGGGAGGCGGAGGCGCTGTACCGCGAGGCCATCGCCCTGCGCGGGCCGGCGCTGGGAGCACGCGATGCGGGACTCCTCGCGCTCCTCGAGAACCTGGCGGCGTTGCTGATCGCAGAGGGGCGCCTCGACGAGGCCGAACCGATCCGTGCCAGGGCGGACGCGATTGCGGCCAACGCGCCGCTGACGCCGCGCCGGCGCTGGGCAAGCGACAAGCCGGTCCGGATGTCCGATGCGCGGCGCCTGCTCGCGGCGGTCTATCTAACGCCGATCGTCCGCCGCGGGTAGAACCGCCGGACCGCCGCCTTCCGCCGGCCGCGCGGCGGGCGCCGGGCGGCGGCGGGCGGCGAGCGCGTCGTGCAGCTCGCGCAGCTTGGCCGGCAGCCCCTCGAGCCCGTTGGGGAGGAAGCGCACCGTGAGGATCAGGATGGCGCCGTAGATCGCCGGTCGCAGCTGGTCGAAGGCGCGGAACGCTTCGTCCACGATCGACAGCACGACGACGCCGATGATCGGCCCGGCGAAGGTGCCGGTGCCGCCGACGATCGTCCAGACCAGGACGTAGAGCATGATCGCGAGGCCGAAGCGGTCCGGGTTGATGGTGCCGACGTAGTGGGCCAGCAGCGCGCCCGCGATGCCGGCGAAGAACGACCCGGTCGCGAAGGCGAGCGTGCGGTAGCGCCGGGTGTCGACCCCCACCGATTCGGCCAGAACGTCCTTCCAGTGGATGGCGTTCAGCGTCAGTCCGATCCGCGACTTCTCGAGCCGGTACATGATCCACAGGCACAAGGCCATGACCAGGGCCGTCAGGTAGTAGTAGTGGATCGGCGGGAAGGCGAGGCTGATCGTGTCGAAGCCGGGAATGGTGATTTCCGGCGCCGGGATCAGCTTGATGCCCTTGGGGCCGCCGAAGGGCTCACGGAACCGGTTCCAGGTGAGGCGGATCGCCTCGCCCGCCGCGAAGGAGCCGATCAGGAAGTAGAACCCCTTCATCCGGAACAGCGGGACGCTGAGGACATAGGCGATCAGCGCCGCCGCAACGCCGCCCAGCGGCATGGCGAGCCAGACGGACAGGCCGACCTGCTTGGACAGGATCGCGCTCGCGTAGGCGCCGACGCCCATCATCACCACGTGGATCAGCGACCATTCGCCGGTGATGGTGACGAAGCGGTAGCTGACCACGAGGATGACGTTGATCAGCAGGAGGGTCAGGAAGATGAGCTGATAGGCGTTGACGACGAACGGCAGGAGGGCAACCAGGGCGGCCGCCGCCGCCAGGCCGAGCCACCGCCGCGCCGCCGCCTTCTTTCCGTCAGACCTTTTCACCGGTTCCCATGATCCCTGTCGGCCGGACCACGAGCACCAGGAGCATGATCAGCAGCCCCAGAATCGTCGCGATGGTGCCGTCGAAGAACGTGGTCACGAAGGTGTGGAAGAAGGTGTACAGCACCGCCGCCAGCACCGCGCCCTCGAGGCTGCCGATGCCGCCGACGATGATGACGATGAAGGCGGTCACGATGACGCCGTGGCCCATATAGGGATCGACCCGGACGAGCGGCGCCATGATTCCGCCCGCCGCCCCGGCCAGGCCGGCGCCCAGCCCCATGGCGATCAGCGAGAACCGGTCGATGCCGATGCCCTGCAAGGCGGCGGCCTCGGGATCCTGGGCGCAGGCGCGCAGGGCGAAGCCGGTCTTGGTGCGGTGCAGGAAGAGCCAGAGCAGGACCAGCAGGACGGCGGCCACCGCGATCACGATGACCCTCTGCCACGGGATTCGGACGCCCAGCCCGAACAGGTCGATGGTGCCGCGGGCCGCCGCCGGCACGTGCTTCATCAGGCCCAAGCCGCCGAACTCGACGGCCGCGACCTGAAGGATGAACAGCACGCCCACGGACATGATCAGGCCGCCCAGCGGATTGCCCCGCATCGGGCGAAAGAAGGCGCGCTCCATGGCCACGCCGATCAGCAGGACGAGGACGAGCGCCGCCGCGACCGCCGCGATGAACGGCCAAGCGTTCTGGGCGTAGAGGTACCAGACCGCGTAGGCGCCCACCATGAACAGCTCGCCGTGGGCGAAGTTGATGATGCGCATGACGCCGAAGATGAGCACCAGCCCCACCGCCATGAGCGCCGTGGCGCTGCTGGCGACAAGGGCGTTCACGCAGGTCTGCAGGATGAGTTCGAGCATGCCTGTCCTGCCAAGTCACCTTGCGGTCCGGCCGAGAGCCGGGGCGCGACCGGCCTCCCGGTGCGCGGGATCCTCCCCCTCCCGCAACGGGAGAAGGAGGAGTCGCGCACCGACCGCGACAAGCCCCCTCAGCCGCGCTGGCTCCAGAGCTGACCCAGATCGCTCATGTGCTTGATCATGAGGTCCTTGTGCTTCTCCCACCAGGCGGGAATGCTGCGGAACTCCACGATCGTCGCCTTGCCGTCGCGGATCTGGACCACCGGCCAGTTGCCGACCAGCGCGTTGTCGATGCCGAACAGCTCCTCGCCCCACCAGCGCGCCGAGCCGAAGACGTGCGGGCCCGTGCCGTCCGCCTTCATCGCCTCCAGCACCGCTTCGGGTTCCGTGGTGCCGGCCGTCTCCGCGGCGCTCTTCCACAGCTCCATGATCGCCGCGTATTCCCAGGACACCGCCGACCAGGTTCCCGGGTAGCGCTTGTTGTAGGTCTCGTAGAACCCGTTGGGGTCCGGGAAGTTGATCTGCTTCTGGTTCATGGCCGGGTCGTCGAAGTCCGGGAACTGGAAGACGAACCCTTCCATGAACTCCGGCGACGTCTTGTCCATGATCTGCTTGTAGTTGTCGCAGGTGCAGGAAATGATCTGGCCCTCGAAGCCCTGCAGGAAGGCCTGCTCGGTCAGCAGGTTCACGAAGTCCGGATAGGCGGTGTCGAGGCAGAGGATGTCGGGGTTGGTCGCCAGCATCGAGGTCATGACCGGCGCGAAATCGGTCGTCGAGATGTCGAACAGCCGATCGTACACGATCTCGATCCCGGCCGCCTCGAAGGCCGCGCGATAGGTCGCCACGGAGGGCAGCCCGAGCGCGTCCTCCTGGGCGCAGATGGCCACCGTCTTCAGCTCCGGGCGGTTCTCCGCCAGCCACTCCACCCCCGTCACGTTGTAGATCGGATGCACCTCCGCCGGCGCGATCAGATAGGGGGTGTCGGGCGACAGGTCGCTCGGCAGCAGGGTCGAGACCAGCATCTTCGCCCGGTTGGCGAAGGGCTGCACGCCCGGCCAGGGATCGCCGCCCAGCATCATGATGAACTTGACGTCGTCTTCCAGAACGAGCTTCTGGGCGCCCTGCAGCGCCTTGTCGGGCAGATACTCGTCATCGTAGGAGACGAACTCGATCCGGTGCGGCTCGCCGCCGATGTTGACCCCGCCGGCGGCGTTGACCTTCTCGGCCCAGATCTCGCAGCCATAGAGCCCCGGAAGCCCCCAGGCGGCCACCTCGCCGGTGAGCGGCGCGAGGAAACCGATCCGAACCACCTTCTCCGCCGCGAAGGCCGGCCGCATCCGGGCCGTGCCCGCCAGCGCGAGCCCCGCCGCGGTCCCGCCCAGGAATCGACGGCGATCGATCTCTCTTGCTTTCATGCTGCAGCGCTCCCTTGTTATGTGCGTTTCCTCACGGCCTTTGGCGGCCGTCGCTGCGGTTCCGATGTCCCGTTTGGCGAGCGGGCCGGACCTTTTTTTCTGGAAATCATGCGGTGAAGACCGCGCCGAAGTCCATAGAGGAATCGGCCGAAGAGACCAATTATGGACCAACAATCTTCGATTTTTCGCTGGGTTACGGCGATTCCCAAGCCATTTCCATACCAATTGCGACTCGGTCCCGGAGTCGCGGCGGCCGCGCCGCCCCGCCATAGGGCAGACTGCCGGCCGTCGCCGCAAAGACGGATGTGGATGACCGGCGAAGCCCCGTCAGAGCGCGGGTCGCGGCGGTTCGGCCGGGTGAACGAGCCCGGTCGCCGGATCGTATCGCGCACCGTACCGCCGGGCGACGCTGTCCGCCGACCGGCCGCCCGTCCTTGACGGCACCAAGCGGCCCCCGCTCGCCCGCAGTCCCCGCCAGAACTCTTCGAGATAGGGCACCGCCTCGAACGCGCCCATCGCCTCCAAGACGGCGATCACGTAGTGCGTCGGCAAGGCGTCCTCCTTGAGCCTGAGCGACCAGTCCGGCGCCTCATCGCCGAGACCGAGAAGCGCCCGGAACCGGCGCCAATGAAGGACGACGATGAAGGAGAGCGCCATCAAGGGAACCATCTCGAGAAAGCTGTGGACGTGCTGCTCGATGGGCGTCACCTCGCGGCGCGTGATGGCGTAGCTCACGTCCCACAGCGCCGTTGCCTCGTGAAGGAAGAAGGAAACGATCATCAGGGCGAGCACGGGTTCGGTGATCTCGAGAAACAGGGCCGCGAGCACCGGAACGCCGACTTCGATCATCATCAAGAGGTGAATGAGCGACTCCTTGGCGCCGGTGGTCGTCTCGATGTGAGCGGCGCGATGGCAGATCCAGTCCGCCACGCCCGCGACGAGCCAGAGCGGCACGATGAAGTAGAGGAGGAAGCTCCGCGTGATCTCTTCCGTCGTCGGCGCCCCAGAAGCCGACGATCGTGGGGGTAGGACGGCCGATCGCGGACCGTCGCCCTCCGGCGCGGCGTGACGGCGCCGCGGGCTCCGGAGCAGAAGCCGGGCCGTGCCATAGCCCAGAGCCAAGGCGGAAACCGTGGTGAAAAGGGCACGCTTCGTTGGCATCTTCGACTCCCGGCCTGTGGAACGATGCGGCGGCGAACCGGCCCTTGCCGCGTGCGGGGCCGCGCGTCAACGCGCGACGCCGCGATGAAACGCAACCATCGCCTGGGGGTTCCCTGCCCTTCGCCGAGCCCGCGCTTCGGACCGTCCGCCGACGGCCCCCGCGCGCAAGATTTCGACGGCGACCGCGCGGCCGCTCGGCTAGACTGGCGCCCGCGACGAGCGGACGCCGAAGAGGCCCGCGCATGACGGTCGGGAGAACGAGGAATGCATCACTTTTCCTTCATGGCGCGCTTCAACGCCTGGGTGAACGAAAAGCTGTACGCCTGCGTCGCCGAGCTCGACGAGCCAAGATACCGGGCCGATTCCGGGCTGTTCTTCGGGTCCGTGCACGCGACGCTGAACCACATCCTGGTCGTCGACCGGCTGTGGACCGGACGCATCCAGGGGATCGATCGCGGCGTCCGGTCCCTCGATCAGATCCTTTACGACGATTTCCCGTCGCTGCGCGCAGCGCGCCGGGAGGAGGATGCGAACATCGTCGCGCTCATGGACCGGCTCTCCGAAACGGACCTGCAATCCGCCGTGCGTTTCTGGACCGTGAAACGGGACAAGCAGATCGAGGCGCGGCGATGGGACCTGCTGACCGGCCTGTTCAACCATCAGACGCACCATCGAGGTCAGGTGTACGCCGTGCTGCTGCAGGCCGGTCTTTCGCTGCCGGACATCGACGTTGTCTATTACCTGGAGGAAACCGGCCAAGTGCGTCATGTCGCGTGAAGCGTGGCCGATCGATTAGAGACGAGATGCAAAGGACACGAGATCCCATGGCGGCAAGCGGTCTTCGGAAGGTGCTGTTCATCACGGCGGACCAGTGGCGCGGCGAGTGCCTGTCGGCCATCGGCCACCCTTGCGTCCGGACGCCACATCTGGACGCGCTCGCGGCCGAGGGTGTCCTGTTCCGCCGCCACTACTCCCAGGCCTCGCCCTGCGGGCCGGCACGGGCCAGCCTGCTCACCGGCATGTACATGATGAACCATCGGTCCGTACGGAACGGCACGCCGCTCGACGCCCGGCACAGCAACATCGCGCTCGAAGCGCGCAAGGGCGGCTACGAGCCGACCCTGTTCGGCTATACCGACACGAGTCCGGATCCCCGGCTCTACGCTCCGGGCGACCCGGCCCTCAGGACCTATGAGGGCGTGCTGCCGGGCATGGCGGTCGGCCTGCAGCTTCCCGACCACATGGCCGCCTGGATCGCCGACCTGAAGGCAAAGGGCTATCCCATCGAGGGCCGGCACGATGTCTACAGGCCGGTTGCCGACTATCCGGGCGCCGAGGGGCGCGGCTACAGTTTCCGCCCGCCGGTCTTCCGCGCCGAGGACAGCGAGACCACCTTCATCGCCGACGCGGTGCTGCGGTTCCTGTCGGTGCGAACGAACCAGCCCTGGTTCGTCCACGCCGTGTTCCTCAGGCCCCATCCGCCCATCATTGCACCCGAGCCGTACAACGCCCTGTACGATCCGGCCGCTGTGCCGCCGCCGGTGCGCGCCGCCTCGCCGGAGGCCGAGGCGGCCCAGCATCCCTACCTGGCCTATTTCCTCGCGCATCAGAAGGAGGCCGGCTGGTACGCGGAGTATCCCTACGACGTCCAGGCGATCGACGAGCGCGAGATCCGGCAGCTCCGCGCGACCTATTACGGCATGATCAGCCAGGTCGACGATCAGATCGGGCGGCTGATGGCGCATCTGAAGGCGACCGGCGAGGACCGCCATACCCTCGTGGTCTTCACCTGCGATCACGGCGAGATGCTGGGCGATCACTGGATGTGGGGCAAAGACGGCTATTTCGACGAGTCCTTCCACATTCCGCTGATCATCCGCGACCCGCGGCCGGAGGCCGACCGGTCCAGAGGCCGGGTCGTCGAGGCGTTCACCGAGGCGGTCGATGTCATGCCGACGATCCTCGAGTGGCTTGGCCTCGAGCCGCCGCCGCAATGCGACGGCCGGTCCCTGTTGCCCTTTCTCGAGGGCGGAACGCCCGAACGCTGGCGGCAGGAGGTGCATTGGGAGTTCGACTTCCGCGACCTCGTCGACCGGCGGCCGGAAACCGCGCTGGGCCTTGAGAGCGATCAATGCGCGCTGGCGGTGATCCGCGACCGGCGCGGCAAGTACGTCCACTTCGCCGGCCTGCCGCCGCTGTTCTTCGATCTGGAGAAGGACCCGCACCAGTTCGTCAACCGGGCAGAGGACCCCGCCTACACGGCCCGGGTGCTCGCCTACGCGCAGAAGATGCTGTCCTGGCGGATGGAAAACGACGAGCGGACGCTGACCGGGCTGCACCTGACCGAGTCCGGCGTGCTGGACCGGCGGCGGGGCTGAAAGCGGGCCTCGAAGCCGCCCTGGCGACCCGACGGCAAGAGAGCGTGCGAAGGGGCTCCCGTCGCGGGCGGCTACTCGGCGCCGGACCCCGATCGAGCGTGTCCGTCTTCGATGCTTCCGGACGCATCCTCGGATGCCGCGTCCTCGGTCTTCGACCGGCTCGCTCGTCGATGCCGCCGACGGTCCCGCCAGGACCGGAGGAGGGCCATGAGTTCCTTGCGACTCTGGAACAGCGGCAGCCTCGGCTGACCGGCCCGCGTCATTTCGAGCGCCAAGCCGAGCTCCGTGATCTGGCCGGCGGGATCGACGCTCCGGACGATGAACTCGACGGGTCCATAGGTGATTCGGTCCCCGACCTCGACACCGCCCCGGAACTCCCGACCGAGGATGTCGGCAACGGTCAGGCCGCGGTCCCCGGGATCCACGGTAAAGCCGTAGCTTTCGGCGACATCGGTCAGCTTTGCGTTCGGCGCGAGACTGAAGTCGCCGTAGAATTGGCGATCCATCTGATCGACCGTCGCCGGGCTGGCGAAGAGCTTGTCGAGCAGGCGGACCTGTTGCGGCGGCGTAAAGATGTAGACATCGTCACCCGGCTGTAGCCGCCCCGCGGCATGGACGCGCATCGATCGTCCGTCGCGGACGATCAGCGAAGGCCGCGCCCAGCGCGGGATCCGCTCGCCTTTTGCGACGGGGCTGTCGGGATTGATCCTGTAGACGACCAGTTCATGATGCGCCCGCCCCGGCAGCTCCAGCTCGACACGGTCCACCGGCCCGATCCGGGGCGGCACGACCAATCCGAGCCACCGCGCCATCGGCCGGATCGTCCAGCCCTGGATCAGGAGCGACGCCAGGACGACGATGAAGGCGACGTTGAAGAGCATCTGCCCGTTGGGCAAGCCGCCCAGAATCGGCACGATCCCCAGCAGAATGGACACGGCGCCGCGCAGGCCGACCCAGGCGACGAAGGTCGTCTCGTTCCGGCTGAAGCCGAACGGCAGGAGGCAGAGCCAGACGGCCAAGGGGCGGCCGATGAAGGTGAGAACGAGGGCGAGGAGAATCGCAGGGAGCACGATCGCCGGAAACTCCGACGGCGTCGCGAGGAGGCCGAGCGTGAGAAACATCGTGATCTGGCTGAGCCAGGTCATGCCGCTCTGGAACCGCCGCAGCCGTTCCGTACCCCGGAGCTTGGCGTTCCCGGCGATCACCCCGGCGACATAGACCGCGAGAAAGCCGCTGCCGCCCAGCATACCGGTGGCCGCAAACAGGCAAATCGCGAGGCTCAGGACAAGAAGCGGGTAGAGTCCCTGCTCCAGATCGATCCGATTGACCGTCTGCGCGATCAGGAATCCCCCGGCCAGACCCAGGATCGCCCCCAGCCCCATCTGCTGCAGGAGGGCCAGCGCGAGGCCGATGGTCGGATTGTCGAGGGAGGGGTCCCCCGTGATGAATTCGACCAGCGTGATCGTCAGGAAGATCGCCGCCGGATCGTTGCTGCTCGATTCGACTTCCAGGGTGGACCGCACGCGATCACGGATCGTGATCCCGCCGACCCGAAGCAGAAAGAAGACCGCCGCGGCGTCGGTCGAGCTGATGATGGCCCCCATCAGAAGGGCCTCGGGCCAGGGAATCCAGAGCAGAAATCGGGCGGCGACCCCGACGATGACCGTCGTGAGGAGGACGCCGATCGTGGCCAGCGTCACGGCCGGCCAAGCCGCGATGCGGAAGCTTTGGAACCGCGTATCGAAGCCGCTGTCGAACAGGATGATCGCCAGGGCGATGCTGCCGATGAAGTAGGCGGCCGGCGCGTTGTCGAAGTCTATTCCGCCGGGTCCGTCCTCGCCGGCGCCGAGCCCGACCGCGAGAAAGATCAGCAGCAAGGGCGCCCCGATCCGGAAGGAAATCAGGCTGGTAAAGATACTGATGACGAGGAGGCCCGAGGCGATGAGAATCGCCAGGTTCATCGGCTCGATCATCGATGCCCGATTTCCTCCCTGATTGCAGTCGGCGGTTTCTTCGGAAATGGCACCACTTTGGCCAGACTTCAACGATTTCCATTCATCTTGACAGAAAAAGTTGACGAACCCATTTCTCAAATCATGGTCACGCCGGAACAATGTCGAGCGGCGCGGGCCCTTTTGGGCTGGACGCAGATGGATCTGGCGGAGCGCTCCGGTATCGGCTGCAGCACGGTGCGGAGCTTCGAGAGCGGCCGGCACACCCTCATTCGGAGCAACATGGCCGTGCTTCGAGCCGCGTTGGAAGCCGCCGGCGTGATCTTCATCGACGCCGACGCCGAGGGGCCGGGCGTTCGCCTTCGAAACCGGGCGCCGGCCTACGCCAACCGCACGGGGGTCTGAGGTCGGCGGCAGACAGCGCCCGTTCCTGGAACAGCCGCCCGGCCCGTGCCGCCCACCATTCCTCCCGGTTCGCGCGACCCGGGTCCGACCTCTCGCCGCAAGGGATGCCGACCGTCAGGGGCCGGCTTGGGAACCACCCGGACGGGCCTGCGCCGACGCGGCCGCACCCGCCGTCGCAACGGGCGCCTCCTTCGTTGCCACCACGGACATCCGGCCGCCGTTGCCGAAGGCGCGCTGGGCCAAGGTCACCGGCAGGAATGCGGAGAGCAGAATGGGGTTCCGGATCGAGAGGAACCGCGTCATCGGATTCCGTCCGAGGCGGCGCTCGAATGCGTAGCGGCTGCTTACGATCCAGTGATTGGGCACCAGGCTATAGCGGACCCGCCGAACCCGGAAGCCGGTTGCCTCGAGCAACGCCGTAAGCGTCTGCGGCGTGAACAGGTTAAGGTGCCGCGGCAGATCGTAGCCGTACCAGTCCTGCCCGAAGACGCGGCGATCGAGGCTGGCGAAGTTATCGGTAGCGATAAACAGGTGTCCCCCCGGCCTCAGGAGGGCCGCGACCCGCTGCAGGTCGCCTTTCGGGGAGCGGACATGCTCGATCACGTTGCGCATGATTACGGCGTCAAAGCTTCCCGGATCAAGCGAAACGTCCTCGAGGCTGCCCGTATGGACCGTCAAGCCGTGCCGCTCCCGGGCAATCGACGCGGCGTAGGAACTCATCTCCACGCCCACCACCTCGAAGCCCAGCTCGCGCAGCGGCACGAGCAGATCGCCGGCGGCGCATCCGATCTCCAGAATCCGGCCGCCGGCCGGAACGCTCCGCCCCAGACTCTTCGCCTCCCGGCGTCGCAACGCCGCGGTGAGCCGGCCGACGAAGCCCCGATGTGGGTCGTACGGAGCGTAGTCCTCCGGATAGTAAAGCGGAAGGGTCTCGGGATCCGGTCGGGGGTTCAGATACACATGGCCGCAGCGCCGACATCGAGCCATCGCGTACCGGCCGGGCAGGTCGTGTCGGCGATCCTCGCCTTGAAAGAGGGGTTTGCAGTCGTCGGCTCCGCAAAGTTCACAGGCCGCCATCTCCGCTCGCGGGGCCTTGGCACGCGCATTGTTCACATCCATGTCGCCCTCCTGGACTACCTGCCCACAGAGATCTCCATGGGAGCCGGGTTGGTTCCCGGCCTGTTGCTTGTTCGCGTCGTCAGATCGGCGAGCCGTAAGCGGATACCCTCCGACCAAGGTCAATTATGCATCGGCTGCCTCTCGAATCAACGAGTCGTCGAGGGATCAACCGGGAAACGGGCGGTCTGACGGAAGAAACCCCGGTTTGGCAAGAAGCGCAGCACGTCATATCGCGGCTGCAGAACCCGGATGATTCGCGTTGCAAACCACGAAAAAAATCCTCTAGCCGGTGGGCCCTGCCAACCATAAGTTACAAGTTTATGACACGATGCATCGCGGTAGACGCCGGTACGGCATGACGGTCACCGGCGGACGGTAAGTTGCGCCCCCGGGACCGGGTTCGGACAATGCGCGGCGGCGGCGCCGGCCAGCGAACGAACCCCCAATCCACCCGGTAGGCGCTCACGCAAGCACGCGAGGAGGACGATCATAGACGGGACTCATTTTCTGCTGGGCCTGCTCGGCGCCGCGGCGCTGCTCCTTTGGGGCCTGCGCATGGTGCGTACCGGGGTCTTGCGCGCCTATGGCGGCGATCTGCGCCGGCGCCTTGGCCACAGCATGAGCAACCGCTTCTCGGCCCTGTTCGCCGGCCTCGGTATCTCGGTGCTGCTGCAGAGCAGCACGGCCACGGCACTGATGGCCGCCTCCTTCGCCTCGCGCGGCCTGGTGCTGACCGCGCCGGCGCTGGCCATCATGCTTGGCGCCGACGTCGGCACGACGCTGGTGGTCCAGATCTTCTCCTTCGATCTCGGCTGGCTGTCGCCGCTGTTGATCCTCGTCGGGGTGGTTGTCTTCAACACGGCGCGCTCCACGCGGGCGCGCGACCTGGGACGGGTGGGCGTCGGCCTCGGCCTGATCCTGCTGGCCCTCCAGCTCATCGGCGCAACGGCCGAGCCGATGCGGGAATCCACCGTGCTGACGCTGGTCCTGGGCGCCCTCGATGACGAGCCCTTGATCGCCATCCTCATCGCGGCGCTGCTGACGGTGCTGTCGACCTCCAGCCTGGCGGTGGTATTGCTGGTCATCTCGCTGGTCGGATCGGGCGTGGTCTCGCTGCCCCTCGCCTTCACGCTGGTGCTGGGTGCGAACCTGGGAGGAGCGGTGACGCCGCTGATCGCGACGATCGGAGCCGAGCCCGAGGCGCGGCGCGTCCCGCTGGGGAACTTCCTGTTCCGGCTGATCGGTGTCGTCGCGCTGCTGCCGCTCCTGCCGGTCGTGACGCCCTACCTCGCGCTGCTCGAACCGGAGGCGGGGCGTCAGGTGGCAAACTTCCACACCGCCTTCAATCTCGCGCTGGCGGCCCTGTTCATCTGGTTCATCCACCCGATCGGGCGCCTCTGCACCCGGATCTTCCCGGACCACGCCGCCGGCGAGGAGACCGCGCGCCCCCGCTATCTCGACCGCGGGGCGCTGGAATCGCCGGCCGTCGCCATCGCCAACGCCGCGCGCGAGGCGCTGCGCATGGGCGACATCGTCGAGACGATGCTGCGCCAGAGCCTGGAGGTGTTCCGCAACGATGACCGGAAGCTGCTGCGAGAGGTCGAGAGCCTCGACGACGACGTCGACAGCCTGCACGAAGCCATCAAGCTGTACCTCACCGAGGTGAGCCGCGAGGCGATCGACAGCCGCGACAGCAAGCGGCTGATCGACGTCGTCACCTTTACCACGAACCTGGAGCATATCGGCGACATCATCGACAAGAGCCTGATGGAGCTGGCGGCCAAGAAGATCAAGAACAAGCTGCAGTTCTCGCCGGAGGGTTTCCAGGAGATCTGCGACATGCATGCCCGGCTGATCGAAAACCTCAAGCTCGCGCTCAACGTCTTCATCGCCGGCGAGCCGCGGATGGCGCGGCGCCTCCTGGAAGAGAAGGTGGTGTTCCGCGAGATGGAGCGCACGGCTTCGGAGAACCATCTCGCGCGGCTGCGCAAGGGCCGGCAAGAGAGCATCGAAACGAGCAGCCTGCACCTCGATGTTCTTCGCGACCTGAAGCGGATCAACTCCCACCTCACCTCGGTCGCCTACCCGATCCTGGACGCGGCCGGCGAGCTTACCCGATCGCGGCTCAAGTCGGACGCCGCCCGGCAGGCGCTGTAGGAAAAGGACGCCGCTTCAGGGCCTTGCCAGACGGCGATTTTGCGCGGACAATCGCCGGAGCTTGCCGGAGAGCCGCGCCTGCGGCTATCTCAGCGAGCGCGGGGACGAAACTGGGCCATCCGGGGCGCCGCGAAGCGGCGCGGTACGGGCCGATCCACCGAGGAGCGGGCGGGTTGGCCGGGGCCGGCGGCAGAGAAACAAGCCCCGGCGGCAGAAGGATGGTTAAGGAGGCTACGGACGTGACGATCAGGACAGCGGCATCTCGGCGGTTTTCCCGGCGGCGGTTCCTCGCCGGCGCGGGGGCAGTGGGCGTGACCCTGAGCGCGCTCCCCCGCAAGGGCTGGAGCCAGGAGAAGCGGGTCAACGTCTACAACTGGGACACCTATATCGGCGAGACAACACTCGATACCTTCTCCGAGAAGACCGGCATCGCGGTCCAGTACGACCTCTACGCCAACAACGAGGAGCTGCTCGCCAAGCTCCAGGCGGGCAACCCGGGCTACGACGTCATTTTCCCGAGCGACTGGGCGGTCGAGAACATGGCCTTGCGAGAGATGATCATCCCGCTCGACCATTCGAAGCTCAGCAATCTCGACAATATCGACCCGAACTTCCGGAACCCGGACTTCGACCCCGGCCTCAAGCACAGCGTGCCCTATATGTGGGGCACGATGGGGATCGGCTATCGGACGACCGAGGTAGACGGTACGCCGGACAGCTGGGGCGTGGTGCTCGACAGCGACAAATATTCGGGCCGCATCGCGCTCCTTCAGGACGCACGCTCGGTGATCGGCGCTGCGCTCAAGTATCTCGGCTATCCGATGAACAGCACCAACCCGAAGGAGGTCGCCGAGGCGCGCGACCTGATCATCCGGCAGAAGCGCCACGTCAAGGCATTCGCCCCGGACGCCGGGCAGGACATGCTGATCGCCGGCGACGTCGACGTTGTCATGGAGTGGAACGGGGACATCGTCCAGGTCATGGCGGAGGACGACGAGCTTTCCTACGTCGTGCCGAAGGAAGGCACGATACTGTGGACCGACAACATGTGCATCCCGAAGGGCGCGCCCAACGTCGAGAACGCGTATGCCTTCATCGACCATATCCTGGACGCCGAGGTGAACGCGGAGATCGCGAACACGATCCACTTCGCCACCGCGAACAAGGCCGCGCGCGCCTACATCGACGAGGCGGACCTGAAGAACCCGGCGATCTACCCGCCGGACGAGGTAATTGCCGCATCCGAGACGCTGATCGAGATCGGCGACGCCCAAAGGCTGTACGATGAGGCCTGGACCGCGATCCAGGCGGCCTAGCGTTTGCCATTCTCCAGTCGGGTTCCCCTTCCCCAGCCGCCCGCACCTTGTCCCGAGCCGGCGGGCCTCTCCTTCGGCGTCGCCCAGGACGAGGCCCGCGGCAGAGGGACGCGGACTTCGCCGTCTCCCCGCTCCGCGGGGCAAGGGCGGGGCTGAGGGCGGATACGCGCGGGACTGACGCTGGCGATGAAAGATTGGCGCCGCGACAAGCTGGCCTTCTCGATCTTCACCCTACCGGCGACCGCATGGCTGGTGGTGTTCTTCACGCTGCCACTGGCGCTGATCTGGGTCTACAGCTTTGGCGACCGGGGGCCGCAGGGCCAGACCATCATCACCTTTTCTCTGGAGAACTACGCGCGGGCGGTGGAGTGGATCCACCTTGGCATCATCCTGAAGTCCGTCTGGATTGCGACGATCGCCACGGCAATCTGCGTGATTCTCGGATTTCCCCTGGCGCTCGGCATCGCCTTCGCGCCGCAGCGCTGGAAGAATCCGCTGCTGCTGCTGGTCATCTTGCCCTTCTGGACCAACCTGCTGATCCGCACCTATGCCTGGATCGCGGTGCTGCGGACGCGCGGCTTCCTCAACTTCGGACTCGAATGGGCGCATGACCAGATTGCCTGGTTCCTGGCGCTGATCGGGCTGCCCGACGTCCTGGGGCGCTTCCAGCCGCTCGAGCTGCTCTACAACCAGCCGGCGGTTGTCATCGGGCTGGTCTACGTGCACCTGCCCTTCCTGGTCCTGCCGCTCTACGCGACGCTGGAGAGGCTGGACAAGTCCTATTTGGAGGCGAGCCTCGATCTCGGTGCCAGCCAGTGGCGAACCTTCCTGTCGGTCCTTGTGCCGCTGGCGCTGCCCGGCATCGTGTCCGGCACGCTGCTGGTCTTCATCCTGTCGCTCGGGACTTATTTGACGCCGGACCTGCTCGGCGGACCGGACAGCCAGATGATCGGCAACCTGATCGCGCGGCAATTCGGATCATCGCGCGACTGGCCGTTCGGCTCGGCCCTGTCCTTCCTGCTGCTCTATGCGGTGTTCATCTTCCTCTGGGTGCGCGCGACCGTCGCCGCGCGCTCCAGGGGAGGCGTGGGCGTTTGAGCGAAGGCATCCGACCATGAGCGAAATCGCAATTCCCTCCGAGGCCGCGTTGGTGAAGCGACGCCGTCGCCGACGCTCGACGCCCCTGGAATACGGGCGCAAGCGATGGATCCAGCTCATCGTCGCGCTCAATTTCCTGTTCCTGTACTTCCCGATCGTCTCGCTGATCGCCTTCAGCTTCAACGACAGCCGACGGAACGTCACCTGGCAGGGCTTCACCCTGAAGTACTACGAGATGGCGTTCAAGAACGACGCCCTGCATCAGGCCTTCCTCAACAGCATGATCGTCGCCTTCACCTCGACCGTGGTCTCGACGCTGCTCGGTACCATGCTGGGCTTGGCGCTGTACCGATACCGGTTCCCGGGCAGGGGGCCGTTCGAGGGCTGGGTGCATCTGCCGATCGTCGTTCCGGAGGTCTGCCTCGGCGTCGCCCTGCTCGCCTTTTTCGCCTGGGTGAACATTCCGCTCGGGCTCTTCACGATCACGGTCAGCCACATCGCCTTCAGCATCCCCTTCGTCGCCGTCGTCATCCGCGCCCGGATGGCGGGATTCGACGAGGCCCTGGAGGAAGCCTCGCGCGATCTCGGCGCCAGCGGGTGGCAGACCTTCTGGAACGTCACCTTCCCCTACATGGTCCCGGGTGTCGTCGCGGGCGCGCTGCTTGCCTTTACCTTGTCCTTGGACGACTTCGTCATCACTTTCTTCACCTCCGGCCCGGGCTCGACGACGTTTCCAATCAAGATTTATTCGATGGTGCGGTTCAGCGTCACGCCGGAGGTGAACGCCGCCTCGACCATATTGATCGTCGTGACCCTGGCGCTCACCGTCTCGGCGATGCTGATCCAGGCTCGCACCGGCAAGAAGATCGACACCCATGGATAAGCGGAAAAGCATCATCTCCATCCGGAACGTGACCAAGCGGTTTGGTCCCGTGGTGGCCGTCGACGACGCGAGCCTCGAGATCATGGAAGGCGAGTTCTTCGCGCTACTCGGTCCCTCGGGCTGCGGCAAGACGACGCTGCTGCGGATGCTCGCCGGGTTCGAAACCCCGACGGAGGGCGACATCATCATCGACGGGCAGGACATGACCGACGTCGCCCCCAACCGGCGCCCGGTCAACATGGTGTTCCAGTCCTACGCGGTGTTCCCGCACATGACGGTCGCGCGCAACGTCGGTTACGGCCTGAGGGTGACGGGCGTGCCCGCCGCGGAGATCCGCGAGCGGGTTCGCGAAGCTCTGGCGCTGGTCAAGCTGGAAGGCTTCGAGGAGCGTATGCCGACGCAGCTTTCGGGGGGTCAGCGGCAGCGGGTCGCGCTGGCGCGCGCCCTTGTCAAGCGACCGAAGGTGCTGCTTCTGGACGAACCCTTGTCGGCCCTCGATGCCAAGCTGCGCGAGGCGATGCAGATGGAGCTGGTGCGCCTGCAGCGGTCGGTCGGCATCACCTTCGTGATCGTCACCCACGATCAGGACGAGGCGCTGTCGATGGCCAACCGCATCGCCGTCATGGACGCCGGCAAGGTGCGCCAGATCGCGCCGCCCGCCGATCTCTACGAGTTCCCGAACTCCCGCTTCGTCGCCGGTTTCATCGGCAAGGTGAACCTGCTCGACGGCCGCGTCGCCGGATTCGAGGACGGGCGACTGCTGGTGGATGTCCGGGGCCTCGACCGGATCGCGGTGCCCTATGGCGGGTCGGCGCAAGGCGAAATCAGCATTGCCGTGCGGCCGGAGAAGATCCGCCTGGAACGCACGCCGCCGGCCAACGGTCGCATCGCCATCCGGGGCCGCGTGCGCGAAGTCGCCTATTACGGCGACGAGAGCCATGTCTTCGTCGAGAATCCGACCGGCTTCACCGTCACGGCGAACGTCCCCAACGAGGCCCGCACGACCACGCCCGCGGTCGCCATCGGCGACGAACTCTGGCTGTCCTGGGACCCGGCGGACACGCTGGTCCTGACGGAATAGCCGGCCACCCCGTCTTCGGACTCCGGCTGCTACTCCCGCGCCAGCTTCGGCCGGCCGACTGCCGTGGCGGTGATGCGGCTCTCAAGAAAGACGGTGAAGCCGTCCGGGCCGCGGGCGACCTTGTCCTCGCGATCGTACCGCAGATCGAGATCGACGGCGCCGGCCCGGCGCGCCTGTTCCGCGGCCAGCCGGCGCGCCTCGGCGGTCGCGTGCGCGGCCGCCGCCTCAAGCTCGGAAAAGTCGCGAATACCCGAGGGCAGGTGAACGCGGAAACGGTCTTGCGCCGGCGCCGTAATGACGGCCGTAACCGACTGCATCACGCCGCCGGCCACCGCGCCCACGGCGTTCGACACCTCGGCGCGATCCGGGATGACAAGGCGCGTGCGCAGCCGCTCGGCGACCTGCGGGTAATAGGTCGCGACCGGGGCGCCGCTGGCGACCAGAGGCCGGCGGAGCGCCAGCGCGACGTCGACGAGCCCCGGCCCCCCGGCCGGCGCCCCGTCCGCCGCCCGATCGAAGGCGCGCGCGACGATCCGGTCGACGAGCGCGCCGCCGCGACCGAGATCGAGACCGTCACCTTCGGCGAAAGCCGTCGCCAGGACCACCCGGGCAGACTGCCGGACCACCTGCTCGATGACCCGGCGGGCGAAGGCTTCGCCCGCCGCCGGGGCGCCGCCCGTCTGAGAGGACAGCCGGCGTGCCCACAGATCGGCCCCGAGCCGCGCAGCCTCGACGGACCAGCTCCGCTGCAGGCCCAGGACATGCGCGGCGTCGCTCGGCGTGAAGGCGGCGATCGCCACGAGGCCGCGATCAACCAGCCGGGCCAGCGCGCGGTTGGCCGCGTGACGGTCGGCGACCAGTTCGGACAAGGCCACCGGGCCGTCCGCCAGCGCATCCCACAGCGCCGCCTGGACGCGATCAAGGCTCGCCCGAGCCGCTTCCAGTGGGCGCTGGCGCAAGGCGAAGCGCCCGTCGTGACGGTCCGGTCGCGGCGCCGCGCGCTGATGCCGGAGTGTCTCAACGATCCCCGGGTGGTCGAGGCCGAGCAGGCTGAGCGGCACCGCGCGGCGGGGGCCGACCACCAGATCGCCGGCCTCGTCGCACCGCACCTCGCTGTCGCCGCCCAGGCCGTAGGTATGAACCGCGACGGCTTCGACCATCGTCTTCCAGCCGCCAACCGTCGCGCCTTCGGACGCGAGCACCGGCCGCCCGTCCCGCAGCAGGGCGATGTCGGTGGTCGTGCCGCCCATATCGACCACGACGACGTCGGTCTCGCCCGACAGATGACGCGCGCCGACGAGACTTGCCGCCGGGCCGGAGAGGATCGTCTCAACCGGCGAGGCGAGCGCGGCCTCGGCGGCGATCAGCGAACCGTCGCCCTTCACGACCATCAGCGGCGCCTGGATGCCCTTCTCCGCCAGCAGGGAGCGGATCGCGCGAATGAGCTGGTCGAGCTGAGGAATAAGCCGCGCGTTGAGCGCGGCGGTGAGCGCCCGGCGTGGCGCGTCGAGCTTCGAGGTCAGCTCGTGCCCGCAGGTCACCGGGCGATCGGTCAAGTCGCGGATCAACGACCGGACCGCGATCTCATGCGCCGGGTTGCGGACGGAGAAGAAGCCGGAAACGGCGAAGGCGGCGACCCTCGGCGCCTGCTCCAGAATGGCGCGCCTCGCCGCCTCCAGGTCCAGCGGCGCCTGCTCGTCGCCGAGCGCGGTGTGGCCGCCCTCGATAAAGGCCACCGGATCGCCGCCGAGCGCCGCGCCAAGCCCCGCCCGATCCAGCGCTTTGGGGTCGTAGCCCAGGAGCAACAGCCCGATCGGGCTGCCGTGCCCCTCGACGATCGCGTTCGTGGCAAGCGTCGTCGAGAGAGAAACGAGGGCGATGTCGACGGGCGCGGCCGGCAGAACCGCCTCGACGGCGTTGCGGAGTCCGACGACGAGATCGTGCTTGGTGGTAAGGGCCTTCGCCGACGCGATCACGGAGCCCCGCTCCGGGTCGAACAACACCGCGTCGGTATAGGTCCCGCCGGTATCGAGGCCGAGGAGAATGGGCACGGGCAAACGTCCTAAACGGAATTTGATGGGGTTGTCGAGCCGATGTCGGTCCGGGCCTTGGCCCGAGACGCACCGGTCGCGCGACCTCATATCAACTCAACGGCCTGGAGGCGAGCGCGATTAATGAGGTGGGGGCGGTCTACCGAACGGAGGAGACGGCGTCGTCGAGGGCGCTCAGCTCGCGATCCACGACGTCCTGCAAGCCGAGCTCGACGCCGAAGCCGAGCTCCAGCCCGAGAAGCGCCAGAAAGACGATCGCCAAGATGGCGAATGTCTTGACGAGCGTTCTGATGAGCATGTCCCGCATCCTCCCAGACGAGGTCGCCGAGATTCCTCGGACTGCTCGGCCCATTGTCGCATGGCGAGGGTGAAGAAATGCTGAAGGCGGCGGCCTTGCGCGCGGATCAGTCTTGGCGACCGGGGACAGGCCGAAGGAACCACAGGAATGCAAGCGCCTGCAGCGCCAGGAGAATCCCCATCGCCGCGCGATGCGCCACCGCCGGATGACCGCCGTCGGGCCGGGCTGGCCAGAGCTCGATCACCTCACCGACGCCGAACTGAATGAGAAACGCCGAGACGAAGACGAGGAGATTGAGGGTCGTGTTGACCCGTCCGGCCAGATGGCCCGAGAAGGCCTGCGACAGAATCGCGTAGAAGGCGACGGACACCGTTCCGAACAGCCCGAAGGCCACCCAAACGACCAGCGAGAACCGTCCGCCAAGGTCCAGCACCAACAGAAGCTGAACCAGCAGGAACAACGCCATCCCGATCCCGATCACCGTCGGGGGCGACCAGCCGCGGCGGCGCAGGGCATCGATCACGACGCTCGAGAAGAAGAAGCCGACCGCGATGGCGACCGCCAGCCAGACCAAGTGGCGGATGACGTCCGGGCGATCGAGCGAGGCCACGGTCTCCAGCCAGGGCGCGGCCCACAGGCCCTGATAGGCGATCCACATGGCCTGAGTCAGCATGGTGACCGGCGCGAAGCGCCAGAAGACGGCGCTGCGCAGGACCGCGGCGAGCTCTCGCCACAGGCGCGGCCAATCCGCGCGTTCGGCGTGCTGGTCGGGAGACGGTGGTTCGGGAACCAGGGAATGGACAGCCCCGGCGGCGAACAGCGTCACCGCCCCCAGGCCGAGGAAGACCACCCGCCAGTCGACAACGGCGAGAAGGTGCTCCAGCGGCGTGGCTGCGATCAACACCCCGAGGCTGCCGATCGTCAGGACGCCGCCGTTGGCGAGGACCAGCCGGCCCGAAGGCCACCAGAGCGTGTTGGCCTTGAAGGCCGCCATCAGGCAGCAGGACATGCCGAGGCCGGTCAGCGCGCGCCCGGCGGCGAGCCCGGTCATCCCGTCGCTGATGGCGAAGACCGCGGCCCCGCCTGCCCCGAACAGCAGGAAGGCGGCGACCACCCGGCGCGGACCGAACCGGTCCAGCAGAATTCCGAGGGGCAGCTGCACGGCCGCGAAGGCCAGGAAGTAGATGCTGGTGACGAAACCGACATCCGCCGCGGACAGGTCCGTGTCGGCGGCAACGGAGGGGGCGGCGACGGCCAGGACGGTCCGGTAGACCTCCTGGAGCAGGAAGACGGCGGCAAAGGCGACAAACGCGACGACGCCCGGCCAGGTGCGACCGGCAACGGTGGTGACGTGCTGCATCTCGCGTGCGACCGACCACTCCTGCGGGGCCTCCGCACCCCGCGGCGGCACGCCCATCCCGGATCACGCCATAGAGGCTGCCGCGGTCGAGATCAAGGGGGCAGATGGCAGGGGCGTTTCGCGATCAGTACTGGACGCGCGAGTAGCGGTTGGTGAACTCCTCGAGGCTGAGAAGGCGCGACTGTGCCGCCACGCCCAGCGGACGCGGCCAGCCGAAGCTGACTTCGAATCGAACGTGCGGGATGCCGCGATGATCGCGGCATACGTCCAGGACCTCGACGGTCTCGACCAGGTTTGAGGCATGCGTCCGGCAGAAGCGGCTGCCGGGTTCCACGGGAGGATTCGACCTGTTGCGTTTGAAGAGCATGACAATCCGCTGTGGTAGTGGTCTTGCCCGAAAACGGGCATCGGATCGCCCAACATCCTAGAGACATTGCAGCCCGACAATCCAGCCTCAAAAGAACAATCCATCCAAAGTAGGTCTTCCAATGCGCAGGCGGAGAGAGCCGTTGACTTCGAGGGATGGCGCCTCGTAGCTTCCGGCGCGATCTGCTCGACGAGGGGAGTTCCATGACCAACGCGTCCGCGCCGTCGCCCTGGCAGCCGGCAAAACTGCCGAAGATCGCCTGGGGCAAGGGCGTCTACGTCTACGACACCACCGGGAAGCAGTATATCGACGGCTCGGGCGGCCCGGCGGTGTTTTGCATCGGCCACGGCAACGTGGAGGTGAACGAGGCCATCAAGGCACAGCTCGACCGCGTCGCTCACGGCTATCGCTACACCTTCACGAGCGACCCGCTGGAGGAGTTGACGGCGATCGTTGCCGAGCGATCGGGCGGGGGCCTGACGCGGATGGTCTTCGTCTCCAGCGGGTCCGAAGCGGTCGAGTCCTGTCTCAAGCTCGCGCTGCAGTACCACAGCGCACGCGGGGAAACGGCACGCCGCCGGTTCATTTCGCGGCAGCGCTCATGGCACGGCAACACGCTCGGCGCGCTCGCCATATCCGGTTTCCGCGAGCGGCGGGAGCCGTTCGAAGGCGCGCTGGTCGAGGCGAGCCTGCTGTCGCCCGTCAACGCCTATCGGCCGCCGGCCGGCGTCGCCCCCGACGAGGTCGCCGCCGCCTGCGCCGACGAGCTGGAACGGGAGATCCTGCGGCTGGGGCCGGAGCGTGTCGCCGCCTTCGTCTTCGAGCCCGTGGTCGGCGCCGCCGGGGGCGCGGTTCCGGCGCCGCCCGGCTACGCCCGGCGCGTGCGCGATATCTGCGACCGCTACGGCGTCCTGATGATCGCCGACGAGGTCATGTGCGGCGCCGGCCGGTGCGGCACCTGGCGCGCGCTGGCCCATGACGGGGTGGAACCCGACCTGATGGCGGTTGCCAAGGGCCTGGCCGGCGGCTATCTGCCGCTCGGCGTCGCCGTGTATCACGAACGGCTGGCCGGGCCGCTTTACGAGCGGCACGGAGGGCCGCTTACCGGCCACACCTTCACGGGCCACACCGCGGCCTGCGCCGCCGGCGTGGCCGTGCAGCGGATCGTCGAGCGCGACGGGCTGGTCGAGAAATGCGCCCGCGACGGGGAATACCTGTCGGCGGCGCTGAAGGAACGACTGGGCGAGCGCGCCTATGTCGGCGACATTCGGGGCCGCGGGCTGTTCATCGGCATCGAACTGGTCGCGGACCGCGAGCGGAAGGAACCGTTCGATCCGTCCCTGCGGCTCTTCGCCCGGGTTCGCGATCAGGCCTTCGCCAACGGCCTGATCTGCTATCCGACGGGCGGCAATGTGGATGGGGTCCGAGGCGACCAGATCATCCTGTCGCCGCCCTTCATCGCGACCCGAGCGGAACTGGACGAGATCGTCGACAAGCTGGCGAACAGCTTGACGCAAGTGATGGACCGGTTGTAGGCCGGCCGCCAGAGGCCATCGAAAGGGCAGGTCGAAGGGGAATCGCGACCCTGTCCATACCTCTTCCGCGTCGCGCTCGGCATCGCCTTTCGGTGCCGGCCGAGGGATGACCTGCGACGAGGCTGCCCATGTGGCCGCGGGCGTCACGCGGCGCCAGTGGTGCGGCCGTCAGCGGCCACGAGAAAGGCCCGGCCGAAGCCGGGCCGTGGTGCCGGTTCACAATTCATTCGCCGGCACGCCGATGCCGTGACGCCGGATGCGCTGACCGCGGATCTCGAACCTGTTGCCGTCGATCACGGCGGCTTATCCGATGATCTGCGCTTCAGCCGGGGAGAAGATGACGGGAACTAAGACGAACGTAAGAAGAAATAGTTTAACCTATTAATGTCGCCCCAGATCATAAAACACGAACCCAGATCAGATTCTCGTAATCGAAGAGATAATTTCCGTCGGTAATTTCGTGCATAGCCGCCCGCTCGTGCATCTGCTTTTCCAACCACATATCTTCGGGCATTGTTCCGCGATAGGTTTTGTGCCTTGCGGTCTTACAGGATACCTGGCGCTCGAAATGCGCCGCAAAGCGACCGATGACGTCGACGGTCCCAGGAATGGCATCGTACGCCTCGTCAACCTGCTCCGGCGTCAATCCTTGAGGGAATACGAAGGTCAAGCGAGTCGATGTATCATCATGTGCGAGGGCGAGCTTTAGCGGAGGCGACATCTTCGTTTGGCGAGGTTCTCGCTCGGATTCTATGCTCGATTCATTGGTGTCCGACGGCCTTAACGTTGGCTCCCGTCGGGGCCCTCGCCAATAGACGGGCGTCTGATTTGCAGCTTCATAGGCTGATATGATCCACGCCTTGAGGCCATTATACAGATCCTTTCCGGCCTCTTGTAGAAACCCAGCCGATACTCCGGCGAGTGCGACGCCTATTATGGCCGGAAGAGCGAATTCGACAATTGCTTGCGGTCCAGGATCACGGCCGGTCATTTTCGCTTGGGGGTCAATCTTTAGGAGATCTGCCCGCAACGCTTCGGTTACAGCTTCATCGAGCTCCGGAATATAAGTTACCGTGATCACCCGTAACCTCCGTCCCCTCCCCTAATCCCTTACAGCAGCGAACAGCATTGAACTCGTAAGCACCGGACCCGCTGGGCTGTAGCCTGTGCAGTGTATGGCCGACAGCGATTGAGGGCCACCATCTGAGGAAGCCCCGCCTGCATGGCAGGACGATGTGCGATCGGCGAGGCCGTATCGGTCGGCCGATTCCGGACAAGATCTCCCTGTGCCGCCGTTGCCAATAGATTGCTTCTCATCTTTTTTCTCCGATACCCAGGTTCCGTACGAAGCCGGCAAGAAATCCCTCACCAGTCGGTCCGGGCCTTTCGCGCCTTGGTTCGGTTGGGTTCGATCGGCTTCTCGACAGGACCCGCGGCCATTGGTTTCCTCGCGGGGGCGGGCTTCTTCGGCACCGGCGGAGGCAAGGCTCCGCAAATCTTTGTATTGCCGTGCGTCCGCGCCGGCGCGGCGGGATCGCCGAACCGCTCGCAATCAACGCAAGGACGGCCCCTGGAGGACCTTTCTACGGGCCGGTCGGTTGGGGGCCCGGGCCGGTCGGTTGCGGGGCCATGCCCTGCTGGCGTTGCCGGTCGCCGGGACGGGCCGGCGGCTCAATGGCGTATTTCTCCATGAGCCGGTAGAAGGTGACGCGCGAAACCCCGAGTTCCGCCGCCGCCCGCTTGATGTTGGAGGCGTTCACCCGCAAGGCCTCGCGCATCAGCTTTTCTTCCAGCTGCTGCTTGGCCGTGGCGAGATCGGGAATCACGGGCCGGTCGCAGGCGGCCTCGCGGAAGGTCAGGTGCGACGCCTTGATCCAGCGGCCATCGGCCATTACGACCGCGCGGCGGATCGTACCGATCAGCTCGCGAACGTTGCCGGGCCATCGATAGCGCTGAATCTTCCGGAGGGCCTCGGCATCGAATCCGAGCTTGGGCATCTTCAGCTCGGCCGAAATCGTCCGCAGGAAATAGGTCGCCAGCAGCTCGATGTCGTCGCCCCGGTCGCGCAGCGCCGGCATGTGGATGGTCAGGACGTTGAGCCGGTAGTACAGGTCCTCGCGGAAGCGGCCGGCCCGCATCGATTCCTCGAGATCGACATTGGTCGCGGCGATCACGCGGCAATCCACGCGAATCGACCGCGTGGCGCCAAGCCGTTCGATGGTCTTGTGCTGGAGGAAGCGCAGGAGGTGCCCCTGGACCGTCAACGGGAGGTCGCCGATCTCGTCGAGGAACAGGGTTCCGCCATTGGCCGCCTCTATGCGACCGATCTTCTGCTTGATGGCGCCGGTGAAGGCGCCGCGCTCATAACCGAACAGTTCGGACTCGATGATGCTGGTCGGAAGGCCGGCGCAGTTAATCGAGATGAACGGGCCCTTGGCAAAGCTCGAGCGTTCGTGGATCGCCTGCGCCGCCAATTCCTTTCCCGTTCCCGTTTCTCCGGTGATCAGGACCGGGGCGTCGACCTCCGCGAACTTGCGGATCGCGTCAAAGACAGCCTTGATCGCCGGACTCGCGCCCACGATGTGGGTTCCCCGTCCGTCCGCCGGATCCGGAACGATGTCCGCGCGGTCGGCCCGGCGTTCGAGCGCCACGAGGCCGCCGATATGGCCAAGCATGAAGGACAGCCGTTCGCGATCGACCGGCAAGGTATGGAAGTCGAAAATGAGGCCGTTGTTGACCATCGAGGCGAGCAGGCCGGAACGCGCCGCTTCGGGCCCGACCAGCGCAATCAGGCGCAGCCTCGGGAAACTTTCCGCGAGCTGCGCGGTGGCGCGCAGGGTCGGCTGCGTGATCCGATCACCGAAGTGAAGGAGGCCCGCAACCGGCCGATGAACGGCCGCCGCACGGGTTGCGGCCGCGACCGAGTCGCAGGCGATGACGCGTGCCGGCAGACGGCCGAGCAACGCTCGCGCCGCGCCCTGGTCCGTTTCCGACGCGCCGAGCTGAACCAGCAAGACCGATAACGGGCCGTCCAGCCGCAGTGCGTCGCCTCCCTCTCGGCTCTCAGCGCAATTCATGATTGCCCCGCGTCGGGATGGCCAGGATCTGCGCAGTCCTTGCCCTAGTGCTGCTTATCTCACAGCATAGGCCGCAAATGAGGTCGATAACCTAGGTTAAGATGCGTATTTCTGCTCTGCCGTTGCAGGGTTCGACAGCATAAGCTGCAATTTCGCAGCTTCATGACAGGAATAGCGCCAACGAATTCATCACATTGGCCGTCACGATACGCCGCAAGAGGTTGGACTCCGGCGGCGCGCATGTAAGCGGCTCGGCTTTATGCGAATGATTCTTGGCGTGAGAACAGAAAGATTCGCGTTCTTGAGCCGGCCGCCCCAGCGGCATGGCCCCGAACGCGAACGCCGTAAGTAATGGCAAATCCAGAAGGGGATCCGCGCCGCCATATACGCCGCAAAACGGCCGCATTTCGCCCAATGTACATGCCTGTTGCGCCGAACATTTCTCGTGTGCGGCGATCAGACTTATCCCGCCCGTTCGTCTTCATGGGATGGCGGCAACGAGAGCCGAGGAGAGCATCGAGATGCTCTCCACCGTGCCGCAGCAGAAGAACGCCGCATCAGAAGAGGTTGAAGCGAATGGGCACGCGCAGCGTCGTCCGGAAGTCCGTCGCGTCCTCGGTGACGCCGAAGCCGGTGTTCAGGTTCAGGCCGACATTGTCGCTCAATTGGTAGGACCAGCCGAGCAGAAGCGAGCCGATCTTGAGCTCCTCGCTCTCGACCTCCACCCCATTCCGTTCCTGGGTGGTCTTAAGGACATAATCGTATTCGAAGCCGAAGCTGAAGGACGTCCGTTCGTTCAGACTGATCCCCATACCGAAGGTGGTGTTGATCGAATCGCCGGGATCCACCTCCCCGATCTCGACGCCGGCGATCGTCTTGTCGATGTCGCGCTTGATGTTCCAGGTGTAGCCCAGATTGGCGAAGAACACCGCGGGATCAGAGGGAAAGATCGCGGTGATGCTCGGCTGGATGCCCCAGAAACCCGAACCGGTGGCAAGCTCCTGCGCGATACCGAACTCATCGACATCGACGTCGAAGGGGCCCTCGCCCGTGTCGGTCTTGACCCGAAGATTGCCGACGAAATACGGCCAGCCGCCCATCCCATCGTTGATCTGGTAATGCGCCGCGATCTCGATGTCCCCCAGGCCATGGCTGCTCGTCGACTCCGTGATCGTCGGCTGGTCGGTGATACTGACCAGCACGTTCTCGACCCGGTCGTCGCGATAGAGATAGGGAATCCGCGCCTCGAGCTCGAGCCGGTTGGTGATGCCCAGCCGGGCCGCCAGCGCCGCTTGGAGCGTTTCGCGGTCCGCATCGGTGGCCTCGATCAGGCCGATCAGGACGGTATCGACGACCTCGAATCCCTGAAAGAAGAAGCGGTTGGTCGAGGAGTGCGCGTATTCGATCTGCGGCTCCAGGACCAGTTGTCCCCGCCGCGTCAGAACGCCGCCCTGTTCAGGGATGATGGAGATCTCGGGCCGCTCCTCCTCCGGCGCCGCGCCGACCGCCCCGGAGGCCGGCTCATTCTGCGCCCGCATGACCGGCGGCACCGGGGGAGCGCTCGGCGCCGCAGCGCGACCGAGATTGTAGGCAACCGGCGCCAAGGACGGCGGCTGAGGCAGACCCATCTGCGCCCTCAAGGCGTTGAGCTGATCCTGCTGTTCGGCGAGGACGCGCTGCTGCTCGGCCAAGGCCTGTTCCTGGGCCGCCAGCTTCTTCCGCTGCTGCTCGATCTCCTCCGCAAGCCTTCGAATGTCTTCCGGGGTGAAGGCGGGAAGATCCTCGGCGAGACTCATCCCGCCGGCCATCCCCCAGAACATGCCCGACAGGACGACGGCGCGGACGAGCGACCGGCCGCGGACGCGGCCGCGCGTGCGGCAGATGGTCATGATTCACATCCCCCCTGACTGCATGAATGTTCTAGTGCCCCGACATCAATCCGATGCGGGCGGATTCCAAAGCCAAGCTGTTGAACCGGAGGCGCGTCGCGGCGGCGCCGATGATCTGCGCGAAGTTCGTGGCAACCACATCGATGCTGGTCGAATGCGAAATCGATTGGTCGTTCGCCGAATTGACGATCTGCGTGAGAACGCCTCTGTCGATCTGATGGAGGATCTGGGTTCCGGGCGAGGTCACCTGGACGCCGTTCGGAACGGCGCCGATGCTGAACCCGCCGCCCGGCTCGGCGGTCTGGGGACCGCCCGACGCCAACCCGCCGTTGTCGTTCGGCGCCATGCCGGAGTTCTGCGGGCCGACCGGCTGGCTCGGTCCGACCGGTGCATTCGGCCCGACCGGCTCGGTCGGCCCAACCGGCCCAGTCGGCCCGACGGGGCCCACCGGCCCGACGACGGTCGTTTGAAGGTTTCGGAAATCGTTGGGCCCGACGACGTTGAATCGGGTGCGCAGGACCAACGCGTTGTTGACCGTCGTCGAAACGGTCACGCCGATGGCGAAGTGGAACGGACCCACGGTGAAGCCGCCGCGCAGCCGGTCCAGCGTCGAGTCCGGCAGGGGTCGCAGCCCATGGAGGGCGAGAAGGTCGGCTTCAGCCGCCGCGCCCGACCTGACCGGTGCGGCGACGCAAGCCGCGGCGAGAACGGTCGAGAGAGCGATCGCACCAACACTGCCTGTCTTCACCGTCGCCTCCGTCAGAACTCGTTGTGCATGAAGGTGCTGAGAAGCGTGAAGTTCGCGAGCGCATCGCGAGTCAGCGCCGTGCCCAAGGGCGCCTTCTGACGAACCCGCCAGTCACGCTGGTGGTTGAAATACTTCCGCGCCAGGTCGGCCTCTTCGCGGATCAGGAAAACGATGCCGCCGTGCCAGACCGCCTCGAAGTCCTCCAGCCGCATGATTCTCACGCCGAGAGCGGGATCACCGATCACGACCTCGCCCTCGGCGATGCCCTTGATCACGACGAAGTGCAGATAGCCGCCGGTGTTTATCAGCGTGATCGCGGGGACGCCGAGCTCAGCCAGCGTTTCCAGCGACATCTTGAACCCGTCGGCCCGCAGGCCGCGGCCCTCCAGGTATTTCTTCATGTCGAGCAACGAGAAGCCCTGGCGCCGGATCTTCTCCTGATCGCCGGCCTCGTACATTACCGTGAAGACCTCCGCCTCGGTGGTCGGGCGGTCATAATGGTAGGTGAGCAGGCTCGCGATCGCGGCGGAGCCGCAGCTGTAATCGTATTGCTGCCGGATGACGGTCTGGAAGCGAGCCTCGCGAAGGCTCACCACCGGCGCGCGGAACGTCAGCCCGCCGATCGAGGTCTGGAACTCGCCGGCGCTGGCCGCCGCGGGTGGCAGAGTGACCACCGATGCGCCGATCAGGCAGCCTGCCACGAAGCCGTGGATTCTGCGAATCCGCATCCTGCCTCCTCTGGCCTTACGGACGAACCGGTCGCCTCGGCGCGGACTCGCTCATGGCGCTCCGACGCTGGCGCCGGCGCCGAGATGGATGTTCAGGATCGTGCTGTTCTGGAAGCTGACGTTGTTGCCGCTGTTGGTCATCACGTTGTTGATGCCGCCCGAATTGCCGACCAGGCTCAGGGAGCTCCCGGTCTTAATCTGCTCGCCGGCGGCGAAATCATTGCCCAAGAACTCGAATCCCTGGCTGGAGCTGGAGGTCTGGGTCACATCGGTCCAGGACAAGGACTGACCACCGCTCGCCGCGGACAGTTCGTCGGCCGACAGTGTTTCGACGGCGCCCGCGTCCAGGGCGAAGAAATCCTCGGAACCGGCCGGCTCGTCCGCGACGGCGAAGCCGGTCCACAGCATCGCCGCAATCGCCGCTGCCGCCGGACACACCCCGATCTTCATGGTTCGACGCTCCTGTCGTTCTTGTCGTTGTGCGCATTCGATCGGCGGACGGACCCTTCGATCGAAAAGGGCCGGTGGGCCGTAGCCCACCGGCAGATCGTGCCCCATCGCGTCTAGTTGGTGCCGCTCGTGCCGACGCCGCCGTTGGCGGCCGGCGTGAACGAGCCCTGTGCGCTGATCGTCACGCTGTTCTGCTGCAGGTTGTTGAAGCCGGACGTCACCTGCATGGTGCCAATGCCGCCGATGTTGCTCTGCGTGCCGGTGGCGGCCCCGGTGGTGAAGCTGAGCGCACCACCTGCACCGCCGGCGCCGCTTTCGCCGCCATCACCGCCCAAACCGCCAAGCGGGGCGAAGCTGTTGTAGGAAACCTCCCCTTCCAGTTCCGACTCCGCCACGATCTCCACCTTGGAAACGCTGACGGTACCGCCGCCGATGATCGCCACGCCGCCGTCCTCGGCCTCGACCTCGTTCACGGCGTTGTTGTTGCCGGCGACGCTCTCCTCGCCGCTGGCCTCGTTCTCGTTCTCT
>CAZKCM010000017.1:0-71503 GCA_964551315.1 uncultured Rhodospirillaceae bacterium
GCTGCCATCGTCACGACGGCTTTCATGCTGGCCAGTCCGGCGGCATCACGGTGACGCGCGGATGAGGTGGGCCCTAAGGCGCGTTTGGGCGCGAGGGCGGCGGTTCCGGGCGGTGGCGGCGGAGCCGCTCCCGTTCCCGCCGGTAGAGCTCCCCCTCCTTGTCCGAGCCGCGGAACGTCCAGATGACGCTTTCGGGCCTGAAGGCAATGTCGAGGTAGGTTGCGGGTATCGGCCAGAAGTTCAGCCGGTCCCGGTGACGGAGGTAGGCAAGCCAGAGGCAGCGCTGGTCGAGCATTCGCACGAACCGCTTCGATATCAACTGGATGCCGATTCGCCGGGCCACCGTCTCAAAGAACGCGAGCCCGGCCGGCGTGGGGGCGCCGTAGACGGCGCCGGCCAGCAGCTTCCGCCCGGGGTCCATGATGTGCGGTCGCAGAAAGAGCCCGAGGTCGGCGTTGCCGGCCTCGCGGAACATCGGCGCGAGCGGGGCGCGAACCACGCTGTCAATATCCAGGCTGAGCATGGGACGCCGTGAATGGCGGAGCGCGGCGTAGAATCGCAGGAACCGGACCGAGCCGTAATAGGTGGCGCGTTGGGAGCGGTCGAAGCCCGACAGATCAGGATTTTCCCAGGTATAGGTCAACCGCAGGGCGGGGAGGCGCATCCGCAGCGACTCAAGGTCTTCAAACTCCCGCTCGCCTGGGTCGTACAGGTGCAGGTGAGCGCCGCAACCGGGCGACGTGCCGGCGATGGAGGTCAGCAGGGCTTCGGCGTATTCCGCGAAGTAATGCCCGCAGCAGACAGCGAAGACTTGCGGTCCCGATCCGTCTTGGTCGGGCCAGTTGCCCTTCACCGCACCAAGACGGGCGAAGATCGTCTCGGTGGGCCATCGCCGCATCGGCCGACAGAGAAGGTCGTTTACGAGGAAGCGCGTATGGGCAACGGCCCGTCGCCTTATGGACCCAAATTTCATGACGCGGTATGCGGACCCCTTCTTCGGGAGCGAACCTGACGCAAACCTATGAGGCCAACGGCCAACGCGGTCCAGCCGGTTGTCCGTTGCGGCCACCTATGGCCGCGGTTGAGGACGGCAACTCGGCGCTGTGTTCCTTCGGTGACAGGGGTAGACCTTACCCGGTGCAATCTTTTTTAATCATTTGGAGAAATCCTCTTCACATTGAATCAGCTCCGGGGACCGTCGGGGACGGAGACTTGCACATCGCGCTGTTCCTTCGTTCGCTTGCCGGCGGTGGCGCCGAGCGGTCGATGGCGAATCTTGCGGCCGCATTGGCGGCTCGCGGGCTCCGGGTCGATGTCGTTCTGGGTCGGGCCGAGGGGCCGTTCCTGGCCGAATTGCCGTCGGCCGTGCGGGTCGTCGATCTGAAGGTCCGGTCGGCGCTGCAGGCGGTGGAGTCGCTAGCGGCGCGCCCGTCGGACCTGGCGGCACTGCTTCCCGTGCTCCTCGGGTCCGGGGCTCCCTGGGTTCTGGGGGCCATTCCCGCCTTGATCCGCTACCTGCGGACCGAGAGGCCGACCGCCCTGATGTCGGCGCTGGACTATGGCAACATTGCCGCGATCTGCGCGGTCGGCGCCGCAGGCACCGGGACGCCGCTGGTCATCAGCCAGCGCTGCCACTTCACCGCAGACGTCCGGAATGCGCGGAAAGCGCGCGTCCGGCGCCTGCCGCCGCTGGTGCGGCATTTCTATCCGCGCGCAGATCACATCGTGACCGTTTCCGACGGTGTCGCCGACGACCTGTCGCGGGCGACCGGCATTGCCCGCGACCGCATGACGACCGTGTACAATCCCGTCGTGACCGCGGACCTGGCCGCGCGAGCCGCGCAGGACCCGCGCCACGACTGGTTTCGGCCTGGCCAGCCGCCGGTCATTCTCGGCGTCGGAAAGCTCAAGCCACAGAAGGACTTCGCGACCTTGCTCCGGGCGTTTGCACGGGTGCGGCGGGCCCGGCCCGCCCGGCTCGTCATCCTGGGCGAGGGGCCTGAGCGCGACCGGCTCGAAGATCTGGCGCATGATCTCTACGTGGAGGATGACGTTCACCTGCCGGGGTTCGTCAGTAACCCGTTCCCATACATGGCACGGGCCGGCGTCTTCGTTCTTTCGTCGCGTTTCGAGGGGTTGCCGGGCGTGCTCATCCAGGCGATGGCCTGCGGCTGCCCGGTGGTCAGCACCGATTGCCCGAGCGGCCCGGCCGAGATTCTGGAGGACGGCTGGCGTGGCCCGCTCGTGCCGGTCGGCGACGACGAAGCCCTGGCCTGGGCCATCCTAGCCGTTCTCGATCGGCTGCCCGACCGGGAGGGGCTGCGAAAACGGGCAAAGTTCTTCACGAGCGACAGGGCCGCCCAAAAGGTGATCGCCCTTTTCGAATCGCTGGGCGGCGTCGAAACGGCGCCGGCGCGCGCGGCCTGACCGGAAAGGGCTGCGCACCCGTTCCGAGAGCCGCCGTTCCGGCGGCTTTTTTGTTGCCTTCAGTCACCGTCCCTGCGTCCGGCCCGGACTTCTTAGGCGAGGCGGGGCGGCGAGGGACGGCCGGGAACCGGCAGGAGTGGTGCCATGACCGAAGAGATTCGGACGATCGCGCGGGCGGCGGCGAAGGAGGCCATCGCCGAACACTATCAGCTGCTCGGCTACGACATCGCCGACCCAGAGGAACGCCGCGCGTTGCAGGCGGACTTCGCCCATATGCGCCGTTCGCGCGAGGGGGCGGAGGAGGTCGCGCGGATCGTCCGGCGGTCCGCTCTCATGGTCGCGATCGGCGGCTTGCTGTGGGTGATCTGGGAAGGGCTCAGGCTGGCCTTGCGGGTCGAGACCGGCGGCTGATTCCTGGAGTCGTTCGGGATTTGGGAGGGAGACATGATCACGCTTGTGGGTGCGCTGCTGGGGTTGCTGTCCTCGACGCTGCCGAATCTCCTCAAGCTCTGGCAGGACCGGCAGGACAAGGCACACGAGCTTGCGGTCCTGAGGCTGCAGATGGAGCGCGACGCGGCCGGACACGGCCATCGCTTGGCCGAGATCGAGGCCGTGGCCGATATGGCCGAAACCGCGGCGCTGCATCGGCCGCAGTCGGCAACCGGGCTCTGGATCGTCGACCTGCTGAACGGGCTGGTGCGCCCTGTGATCACGCTTGCCTTCTTCGCGCTTTACGGCGCCGTCAAATGGGGGCAGCTCGAGACCATCCTGCGGGCCGCCGCTGACATCGGCCTGTCCGAGGCCTTGATCCACGTCTGGCATGAGGAAGACATGGCGCTGTTCTCCGCCATTCTCGCCTACTGGTTCGGCCAGCGCGGCATGCGCCGGGCCATGGGGCGGTTGCGGTGAGCGGGGCGCAACGCCAGACCGGGCATCGGCATGTCAGTGCCGCCGGGGTCGATCTGATCCGACGATTCGAAGGCTTCAGTCCAGTGGTCTATGTTTGCCCCGGCGGCTGGCGGACCGTCGGCTACGGCCACGCACTGAGGCCGGGCGAGGCGATCGCGGAGCCGATCACCGAGGAGCAGGGCAGGGCGTTGCTCTTCCGCGACGTGCAGACGGCGGAGCGGGCGGTGCTGCGGCTCATCGGTGTCCCGCTCAGCGAGGGCCAGTTCGACGCGCTTGTCTCTTTCACTTTCAACCTCGGTGCCGGGGCGCTGCAACGCTCGACGCTGCGACAGAAGGTGAACCGGGGGGAGCACGACGCCGTGCCGGAGGAGTTCCTGCGCTGGGTCTATGCCGACGGCCGTGTCCTCAAGGGGCTGGTCCGGCGGCGCAAGGCCGAGGCCGAGATGTACCGATCCTGAGTCCCACGCCGTGCAACTTGCCGGCGACATCATAAAGATAGTCGTGAATACGCTCAGTATTGAGATATTTACCGGGCAATTTTTCCATGTAATATGGCGTCTCAGACGCAGCAAACGTCTGAGCCGGTCTGGGGGGTCAAAATGCGGCAACCGCGTGTCTCGCTCGGGATCGAGCGTTTCCCGGCACCGGTTGCTCGCAGGCTAGGCCGGCGCGCGGGCAGGTTTCTGGCACCCCTGACCGCCTGTCTCGTCCCGATCTGCGCCGCAACGGCGCAGACGGTTCCGGAGCGGCTTCCTGGCCCGGTGCAGCCGGGCACCGAGCTCGAGCGGGTGATCCCGCCCGCGGTGCCGGAGGAGCGGCCGGCCATCGAAGTGCCGGAGATTCCGGCGCCGGCGCCGCCGACGGGCGCGGAGGCGGTCACTTTTCCCCTTGCCGGCCTGGTCATCGATGGGGTGACCGTCTACGAGCCGGGGACGCTGGAGCCGCTCTACGCCGATTTTCTCGGTGAGGAGGTCTCCCTCTCCACTCTCTACGAGATCGCCGCCCGGATCGAGGCCAGGTATCGGGACGACGGCTATATTCTCAGCCGCGTCGTGGTCCCGGCCCAATCCGTCGACGACAACGTGTTCCGCCTCCAGGTCATCGAGGGCTTCATCAGCGCCGTGGTGCTCCAGGGGGAGGTCGGCAGCAGCCGGTCGCTGATCGAGGGCTATCTTGCCCACATTCCGGAGGTACGCCCGACCGACCTTGGCACGATCGAGCGCTACCTCCTGCTCGTGAACGACCTCCCGGGGATCGAGGCTGTGGGTGTCCTTCGTCCCTCCAGCACGGCAGTCGGTGCGGCGGAGCTCGTCGTCGTTGCGGAGCGCGATCCATTCGACGGCTTCGCCGCGGTCGATAACCGCGGCTCCAAGTTCACCGGACCTTGGGGCACCTCGGTGGGCGCGAGCGCCAACGCCTTCACCCGGTTTGGCGAGCGGACCAGCCTGATCCTGTTCTCGACCCCGGACCTGGAGGAGCAGCGCATCGGCCAGATCAGCTATGAGCAGAGGCTGGGGACGGAAGGGCTCGTCGCCCGCGCGACGGCCTCCTACGGCGATTCCGAGCCGGGCTCGACTCTCGAACGGTTCGACGTCGAGACCGATACGCTGCTGCTCAGCGGCTCGCTGATCTACCCGGTGATCCGCTCGCGGCGCACGAGCCTCTATCTCGAAGGTGGGTTTGAGTATCTCGACGCGGACTCCGACATCTTCGGGAACGAGACGTTCACCAAGGATCGGCTTCGCGTCGTCTATGGCAGCGCCGCACTGTCGCACAACGACTCCTTCGACGGCGCAAGTTTCGTCCAGGTCGGGCTGCGCCAGGGCCTGGACATCTTCGGGGCGAGCGACGAGGGCGACGACTTTCTGTCGCGCGCGGACGCCTCGGGCGTGTTCACCACCGCCTTCGCCAGCGCTTCGCGCCTGCAGGGCGTGACCGATGACGTGACCCTCTTCGCCAAGGTGGAGGGGCAGTATGCGTTCGACGACCTGCTCTCGCCGGAGGAGTTCGCGGTCGGCGGGTTGACGGTGGGCCGCGGTTACGATCCGGCGGAGCTATTGGGCGATCACGGCCTCGGGATCGCGACCGAGCTCCAGTACAACGGCGCACTGTCCTGGCCACGGGCCTACCAGCTTTACGCCTTCTACGACGTCGGCATCGTCTGGGACGAGGATTTCGACAACAACGACCGCGCGTCGCTGGCCTCCGCCGGGCTCGGCGTCCGCGCCATGCTGGCCGACTGGCTCAACGCGGAGCTCGAGTTCGCCAAGCCGCTGACGCGCGAGCGGGCGTCTGACGGTGACCGGTCGGGCCGGGTGTATCTGCGCGTCGTGGGGCAGTTCTAGGCGCAGGCCGGGCGAGCGGCGAACAGGACCGGCGGAGACCGAAGCGACGGAGCATACGCCGCAAGACTGAAGGGAAGGTGCGGCAGGAGGACAGGATGGCAAGGGCAACATTCCCGGGCAAGGCAGGAAACCGCCGCCGTCGGTTGCTTGGTTCGAGTGCGCTCGATCCGCGCGCCGCTCTTCTCGGATTGGCCGCCGTTGGCTGCGCCACGGCGATCTTGCCCCAGCCGGCGATCGCCAATCCCCAGGGCGGGGTCGTGGTCGGCGGCGATGCGACGATTCGGACGCAACCGGGCCGTACCACCATCGACCAGTCGAGCGACCGGGTCATCATCGACTGGGACAGCTTCAGCATCGCGCCGGGCGAGACGACACGGTTCAATCAGCCGGGCCGCGACGCCATCGCCCTCAACCGGGTGACCGGCGGCGCCGTGTCCGACATCGCCGGCACACTCGAGGCCAACGGCAATGTCTGGCTCGTCAACCCGAACGGCGTGCTGATCCAGCAAGGCGCGCGGATCGACGTCAACGGGCTGCTGGCGACGACGGCCGATATCGCCAATGCGGATTTCCTCGCCGGCCGATTCGTCTTCGACAAACCCTCGCCCAAGGCCGGGGCGACGGTGGTCAACAAGGGTGAGATCTCGATCGGCGAGCGCGGCCTGGCGGCGCTGGTTGCGCCCGGCGTTTCCAACGCGGGCACGATCACCGGGCAGCTCGGCCAAGTGGTGCTGGCCGGCGCGCCGACCTTTACGATCGATCTTGCCGGCGACGGGTTGATCAATTTCGACATCACCTCGCGGGTGGCGCAGGCGCCGGACGGGCAGGCCGAGCTCGTACGCAACGACGGCCGGATCATCGCCCCCGGCGGCACGGTCCGAATCTCCGCCAGCGCGGCGGCCGGCGTGATCGACGAGGTCATCAACGTCGCCGGCGTGGTCGAGGCCACAGCCGTGACCCGGCAGGGCGGCAGGATCATCCTGTCCGGAGGAGACAGCGGTCGCGTCACGGTGGCCGGCACCCTCGACGCCTCGGGCGCGCAAGCCGGCCAGACCGGCGGCAGGGTGGAGGTTCTTGGCGACCGCGTCGCCCTTGTCGACGAGGCCCGGATCGATGTCGGCGGCGATGCCGGCGGCGGCACGGTGCTGGTCGGCGGGGACTACCAGGGCAAGGGGTCGGGGCCGAACGCGACGCGAACCTATGTCGGCGTGGACACCGAGATCGTGGCCGACGCAGGGACGCGGGGCGACGGCGGCCGGGTGATCGTCTGGGCCGACGAGGCGACGCATGTCGCCGGCGCGATCTCCGCCCGCGGCGGTGCGGCGGGCGGCGATGGCGGCTTCGTCGAGACCTCGGGCAAGGAGACGCTCCAGGTGACGGGGACGGCCCGGGTGGATACGGGCGCGCCGGAGGGAAAAACGGGGCAGTGGCTTCTCGACCCGACCTTCGTCACCGTGGTGAGCAGTGAAGGCGATACCAGCAATCTCGCCGACGTCGATCAATTCCTTGACCCTGATGCGAATAGCGGCGGCACGTGGGTTGAGGTCTCGGCCATCAACGCGGCGGAGACCGATGTCATCCTGCAGGCGACAGACTGGATCATAGTTGAGGCCCCGATAGCATTCGCGAATAGCGATGTCGGCTTCGTCGCTCAGGCCGGCGAGGGCATAGGAGTGTTCGCAGATATCACCACCCAGGGAGGGCGCATCCATCTGGAGGCCGACTCGCCGCATGCGTCAGACGTGGGCGGTGACGGCTCCGGTGACGTGGTCCTGCCCGCTGGCTTTGAGCTGGTCTCGAACGGCGGGTCGATAACGCTGATCGGTGCCGGGTTCAGCGGCGACGAGGGCGGCGGTTTCAGCAGGATCGATGCAGGCTCCGGCGCGATCGCGATTGCGTTTTCGAGGGATAACGCACCGTTCCAGGTCGGCAGTGACTTTTTCAGCTTCGGGTTTCCGGCTGGCCTTCTCGACGATTTGACGACAAGCGGCGTGCTGACGCTCGGCCAGGCCATGACCGCCGGAGACAACGGCCGAGGCGCCGGCGCGCTGCAGCTCACGGCCGGCACGCTCGAGATCGGCACCAGCATCGCGCCGGATGTCGGTGCGCTGCGGCTCGTCAGCCGAGGCGGCATCGATCAGTCTTCGGAGACGACGATCACCGTCGGCAGCCTGGCCTTGATCGCCGGCGGCGCGATCTCGCTGAACGAGCCCAACGATGTCGGGACCCTCGCGGTGGACGCGCCGGGCCAGAGCGTGACCTTCCGCGACCGGAACGCCCTGACGATCGGCGCCGCGGCCGGCATTTCGGGCCTTGACGCGGCCTCGGTCGATCTTTTCGCCGGCGACGATATCGCGTTCCTCGTGGAGATCGGCCAGGAGAACCCGGTCGGCAGCCTGTCGCTCACCACCGAGGGCGACGTCACGATCAACGAGCGGTTCCGGGCCGGTTCGCTTATCCTTGATATCGGCGGAGATTTCTCCAACCGGAACTTCGGCCCGACCGCCCGCGCCGGGGAAGGGCTGGAGCTAGGTGCCCTGACGATCGAGCGGGCGCGCAGCGTCGAGGGCTATGGCACGATCAACGGCAGGAGCGGCGCGGCCGCGGCGCTCGAGCCCGACGCCGAACCCAACAATCCCGCCTACACCTTCAACGGGTGCATCATCGGCAGTACGGAGCCTTGCGTCGCCGATATCCAGCAGCCACCGCTGGACGAGGCCCTCCCGCGATTTGACGAGATTGCCGCAGCCGCTGCGGACAGGCTGCAGCTTCGGCTGGTGCCGGATCAGCTGCTGATACCGGTCCCCTCGCAGGTTTCGGCGGGCGGCGAGGAATCGCTGTACGCAAACGACGGCAACGAAGAGTTGTGGTGAAGGAGGCGACCATGCGGACGGGACGATCCGGGGAGTCGCAAGAGGGTCGTCGGACGCGCGGCCGTGGCGTGTTGGCGCTCGCCGCGGTCATGGCGGCACTGGCCGGCTGTGCCGCGTTGGAGGATGGGGATGCGAATCCGGCCTCGAGCATCGAATCGGTCGCGTACACGGCGCTTCCGCTCGGCCCCAATCTCGTGGACGAGACCTGTCGGGCGCAACCGGACCCGGCGGCGGCCGCGGCGGTCGATGCCTTGCGCGCCTACAACATCTTCTGCGGCGAATGGGAACAGCCGAGCGGCCGGATCTACGAGGTGTCGGCGATCGGTGCTCCGACCGACTTGCTGCGCCAGTACACGGCCGGAAGCTGGTGGACCGAGTCGCTGGAGCTGCGGATGGATTGTACGCCCGGCGAGCCAACACAGGTTCTCGACGGCATCGGGGCAATCCTCCTGAACTGCAGGTTGCGCAACGGCGGCTGGCCCTATCTGGCGCTGGCGACGAGCACGGATGACTCGATCTACCTCGCGGACGGGATCCCCGCGATTCTGCCGCCGATGGAGCGGGCAATCGGCGGTCTCGCCGGCCGGATTGATCTTGAGTCGCCGCCGGCTACGAACCCGTCCGCCGCGCTGGAGCGCCTGGAAGCCCTGCTCGGCGGCCGATACTATGGAACCGGCGATCTCGAGACCTATCGCCGGCTGATGAGCGCGGGTCAGCATTACAACGGCCTGAAGCAGTTCGCCGAGGCGGAGGCGCGCTACCGCGAGGCGCTGGTGGTGCATCGGCGCGTGCTGCCGGAGGACGAGATCGGGCGCGCCGACGTCCTCATGCACCTCGCCCTCGAGCTCAGCAACCAGCAACGCTATGCCGAGGCGGCCGCCCTGTTCGACCGGGCCGAAGAGTTGCTCAAGGCGGGGGGCGGCGATCCCACCGACTATCCGCGCCTCGTCAGCTACCGCGCGCTGCACCAGGCGAATCAGCGGCAATACGACGACGCGCTCGACCTCGCCGCTCAGGCAACGGCGATGCGGCGCGCGATTTCCGCCCGGCCGAGCGGCGCGGGCACCAACCTTGGACCGGTTTCCACCACGGGTCGGGTTGCGCTTGGTCCCGCTGCCGCAAACACGCAGGCCGGGCTTTCCGGCCTGGGCGCGCTTCTGGTCGGCGACGTGGTGCAGAGCCTTTATGTCGAGGCCGCGATGCTGTTCCGCCTCGGCCGGACGGCGGAGGCCGAGGCGAAGATCGACGAGGCGCTGGGCACACTCGACCGGCTCTCGAACCCGCCGGACTGGTGGCGTCCCCAGCTCTATATTCTGCGGGCCCAGATCCTGGCGTCGCGCGGCGAATACAACGCGGCGGAGCGGGTCTTACGCCAGAGCATCGCCGAGCAGCGCGAGGTCTTCACCGAATCGCGTGTCGAGGCGCGAGCCCATTTCGCCTTGGCCGGCCTCTATCGCGAGATGGGGCGACCCATCGATGCGCTGGCTTCGTTCGAGACGGCTTTCGATCTCGTCGAAGCCGGGGAGGGCAGCCTCCAATACGAGACGGTCTTTCCCTATTTCGAGACCGCGATGGCGGAGATCGAGCGGCAGCCCGCGCGGCGGGCGGAACTTTCGGCCGCGATGTTCCGGGCCGCGCAGCTCGTCCGCGGCACGGTTACCTCCAAGACGGTCGCGCGCGTCGCCGCGCGACTCTCGACGCGGGATCCGGAGGTGGCCGCGGTGACCCGGGCGCTGCAGGAGGCACAGATCGAGCGCAGCCGGGCGGCGCGCGCCCTGGACCGGGCCGAAGGCCGGCCGGACGTTCCCGCCGCCGAGCTGGACGCGCTCCGGCAACGCCTGTCGGTGGCGGCGGAGCGGGTCAGGGAACTCGAGCCGCGCGTGCAGGCGGCGCATGCGAGCTACAACATGCAGCTCGACCCGCCGAAGGACGCCGCGGCGGTTATCGAAGCGCTCAGGCCGAACGAGGCCCTCGTTCATGTCTTGCTCGGCGAGCCGAAGAGCTTCGTGTTCCTGGTGCGAACGGACGGCGTTTCCGCCTATCCGATCGACCTGACCAAGGCGGCGGCGGCCGAGATCGTCGAATCGCTGCGGGCGCCATTCGACGAGATCGAATACCTGCCGGAATTCGACGTGGTGGAGGCGCATCGCCTTTATCGGATGATCTTCGGCCCGCTGGAGGCGGAGCTCGCGGGCATCGATCATTTGATCACCGTACCCACGGGGCCGCTGCTGAGTCTTCCGTTCGGTGTGCTCGTCACCGAGGCGACGCCGCCGGTGCGGAACTACGACTACACCAAGGTGCCTTGGCTGGCGGAACGCTATGCGATCACCGTGGCGACCTCCGCGGGCAACTTCGCCGACCTGCGGCGCAAGGTTCAGCCGTCGCTGGCGCCGCGGCCCTTCATCGGCTTTGGGGATTTTATCCCGATCGGTGATGCGGCACTGGTGGCCGAGGACGGCGAGCTTTCCGACGAGTGCCGGGCCGACCTGCAGATGATCGCTCAGGCGCCGCCCCTGCCCGAGACGGCGGTGGAAGTCCGGTCCATTGCGGGCGCGCTCGGCGCCGGTCCGGACGGCGTCGTCCTCAAGGGCGACTTCAACGAGGCGACTCTTCGGAAGAGCGCGCTCGACCGGTACCGCATCGTCTATCTGGCGACGCACGCGCTGCTGCCGGGAGAACTCGACTGCTGGTCGGAGCCGGCGATGCTGCTGTCACGACCGGCTGCCGAATCGGAGCCGGGCGAGGGCGTGCAGGCGGACGGTCTGCTTCGGTCCAGCGAGATCGAGGAGCTGAGGCTGGACGGCGCCGAGCTCGTCGTTCTCTCCGGCTGCAACACAGGCGGCAGCGACGGCAGCGGCGAAAGCCTCACCGGCCTCGCCCGGGCCTTCATTCAGGCCGGCGCGCGTTCGCTCCTCGCGAGCCATTGGGTGGCCGACAGCGAGCAGACCGTCGCGCTCATGGTCGGTGTCTTTACCCGGCTCGCGGACGGCCGCGCGGCGACGGTCGCCGAAGCGCTGCGGCTCAGCGAGACTGCGTTGATGAAGGACGCCTACAGCTCACACCCCTACTACTGGGGGCTGTTCACGGTCGTCGGGGATGGCGGGCGTCGACTGACCCTGCAGGCGGAAGGCTGAGGCGGCCGGACCGGAGAGCCTGGGATCCGGCGAAGGCAGTCCGGCGTGACCCTTGCGCGCCGAGATCCGGCTCAGGAGCCCAGGTTCGTCACCTCGACGCGGCGGTTTATGGCGGCTTCGGGATTGTCCGGGTCGAGCAGTTTGCTCTCGCCCAGCCCGTAGGTCTCCAGGCGCTCGCCGTCGATGCCGAACCGGGCGATGAGGTAGTTCCGGACGGCCTCCGCCCGCGCCCGGGACAGCTTCATGTTGTAGGCCTCGTCGCCGACCGCGTCGGTATGGCCAACGATGCTGAACCGATAGGGCGACAGGCGGTCCGACAGGAGCGCCGTCCCGACATTGTCGAGAACCATCTTCGCCTCCGGGGTCAGCCTCGCGGAGCCGAACTCGAACTCGATCCTGAAGTCCATCGAGGGCCTCTCTGCCGGCGCCGCCTCGACGGAAAGGCCGCGGGTCTTTCCCTTCCTCCGCAGGCCGTCCACCTCCTCGGCGCCTGGCGGGAGCTCCAAGGCCTTGATGATCTCCTCCGTCGATTGTGCGACCTGTAGATACTCAGTACCGACCGCCTCTTGCGGTGCAACGGCAAAGACGACGGACGCAAGAACGGCCGAACCAAGCGCTGTTCCAATCCGCTTGATCATGGTTTCCCCCGATAACACCGCTGCTCTCGCCCTTTTAAGCTTAACCGAGCCGCCTGCGGCTGCACAAGATGCCGCCGATACTCACGGAGCAGATCGACGACAACGCCGATTCAGCCAGCCGCGAAATAAACCGGGGGCATTGTGCTTCGGAGGGACAACGGGCTCGCTGGGTCGTGGGCCTCGGATCAGACCCTCGGCCGCTTGCGCAGGAACGCGGCGCGCTCTTCCTCGTCGGTAATGTGCTTGGCAAGACGCTCGTAAAGATCGTCGAGGGACCGCGCCTGTCCGGCCGCCTTCTTGACCAGGACCTTGGCGATGGGGCCGATGTGGAAGGTGAGCGCCGCTTCCGCCGCCTCGATCGCCGCCGGCGGCAATGGTGCGCCGGACGTCGCAGTAGGCCCTCGGCGCGATCCCGAGCCGCCGGCGCCCGGGAATGACCCCGACGCGCTGGACCCGGCACTTTGACGCAATCCCCTTCTCAAGAATTGACTTCGACCTGCCGCGTCGGGAATCTTCCGCGCCAGGGTCTCGTACAACTCGGCGACGTCCTGCGCCTTCTCGGCCGCGTTCTTCACCAGGATCTTTGCCAGCGGTCCGACATGATAGGCGAGGTCGCGCTCGACGTTCTGCAGGAACTGCGCATCCCATCCGCTCCACGGGCCCGCGGCGTTTCGGCTAGCGGCATCTTGGCCGGTGGCATCCGGCCCGGTCGGGAGCTGACTTGGTCTCACGACGGTCTGGTCACTATAGGCCGGCTGCGCCTCGGCACTCTCTCCCGCGAACGCCGCCTTCAGCGCGTCGGCGAACGCCTGGGCCGAGGCGTAGCGTTCTTCGGGCTGCTTCGCCAGAGCCCGGCGCACCACTGCGTTTACGCCCGGCGGTACGGTTGCATTGAGCTCCCCGATCTCGCGTGGCTCGTGGTTCAGCAGCTTGTACATCACCTCCGTCGCGTGCTTTCCCGGGAACGGCTTCTCGCCGGTCAGCAGCTCGTAGAGGATCACACCGGTCGAGAACAGGTCGGTCCGGTGGTCCACCTGCTCGCCTTTGCACTGCTCTGGAGACATATAGCTCGGCGTACCGATAATCGAGCCGTGCTGCGTCAGTCCCGTGGTGTTCAGCCGGGCGACGCCGAAATCCGCAACCTTGACCCGTCCGCCTTCCAGCAGGATCACGTTGGCCGGCTTGATGTCCCTGTGAACGATCCCGAGTCCGTGGGCGTAACCCAGCGCGTCCAGGACCTGAAGGAGGACGAACAGAGCTTCCTTCGGCGCCAGCCGTATGCCCTGACGCAGGAAATGGTCGAGCGGCCGACCCTTGACGTACTCCATCACGATGAAGGAGGTGCCGTCGCTTTCCGAGTAGTCGTACACGGCGACGATGTTCGGGTGCATGCATCGGCCGGCAGCCTGGGCCTCGCGGCGGAAGCGGTCGAGATACTCGCTTCCGGCTTCGCCATCGAGCAGATCGTTGCGCACGACCTTGATGGCGACGACACGGTCGATCGCGGGATCGTAGCCCTTGTAGACGATGCCCATCGCGCCCCGCCCAAGCACGTCGTCGAGGCGATAGCGGCCGAGCATCCGTGGCAGGTCGCATTCGCTCATCGGGGCGAGTCCCGTCAGGCGTTGATGCCGGGCGTCATTCGGTCAGCATCTGCATGGCGCTTTCCAGGCTGCGCCGCATCCGGTTGAAGGAGGCGGACAGCGAGGCGATCTCGTCGTTTCCGCGCCGTTCGTATTCCTCGACGTTGAGGTCTCCCATGCTCACCGCACTGGCAATCGCCGAGATCTTCCGGACCGGTTTGATGATGACGTAGTGCAGCAAGATGTTGAGGAGAATCATGACGAGGACGAAGACGCCGCTCAGCATGGCCATGAAGATGACGAAGGTGTTCCAGGCCCTGTCCAGGGGCACCGACATGGGCACGGAGACGATCTGTGCGCCAATGATCTCGTTCATCTGCCAGCCGAATCCATTCGCTGATCCATAGAGCGCGATCATCGTCGGGGGTGCCGCAGCGGGGGTGCTGTGGCAGGCGAGGCATGCCTCGCTCTTGACCTGAAGGGGGTGCGCAAGGACGAGCGAGCGTCCCGTCGGCGTCTCTCGCTCGACGATCAACTCCGTATGGTTGGGATTGTTGCGGAACTCGTTGATGATGTCGGCCTCCCAGTCGGAGGCCCGATCCGCGGGATTCGTCGGGTTAAGGGCCGCTTCCTTGTAGATGAAGTCGGGGAACTCCTCCTGCAGCGCCCGGAAATTGGTCTGCGCCGCGAAGGACGGCACGGAGTGCGGCAGGAACTGCGTCTCCATATGGACGTCGATCAGCGGCCGGATTTCCTGGGCGGTGTAGTCGCGGATTGCGCGCGCGCTCTCCATCATGATGCGCGCGTTCTGGATCACCTCTTCCCGGGCGTTCTTCTGGACGAAGCGGTAGGAGAGGGCGCCGGCCAAGGCCAAGCCGATTGCGAAGGCGACGACGACCACTAGGTTGAACTTGGCTTTCAGCCCCATTTCATCTCCGTCCCTCAAACATGAACATGCGGCCCCATCCGCAGTCATACGGCGGCGTCCCGCGCCGAGCGGCGTGCCTCATCGGAGCTGGCGTTGCCGCGGGATCACAGGCGCAGCAGGATCGGGCAGCGTCGTTTCATTTGCGTTAACATTCGGTTTCTCTGCATCGGCATCGACCGTACGGGGCTGGGGCTCGGGCCTCAGCAGCCTGTGGAGCTGTGCGGTGCTGAGCCAGCCCGTCACCGACGCGCCGGTCGCCTCCTGGAAGGCGCGAATGGCCTTGCGGGTGGCTGGGCCGAAGATCCCGTCGATTTCGGCGTCGTAGTACCCCCGGTCCGCCAGGGCCGCCTGGATGCGGCGCTTGTCCTCGCGGCTGAGGGCGTCTTCGATCGTCTGCAGCACCGTCCTTTCACGCGATGCCGGCGATTCGACGGTCGCATCCTGGACTGGATCGGCCATCGACATTTCGGCTGGCCCTTCCACCGGCTCGTCCGTCGGCACTTCGGTCGCCGGCTGGACCACCGCCGCCATTGCGGCGTCGGCGGGCAGGTTGGCGACGTCCGCCGACGTCTCCGACGCCGGCGCTTGCACGGGGGCCTCGACGACCACGGTCGCGGCGGGATCGCCGGACGGGTCGGCCGCCGGTTCGGCCGGTTCCGGCGATTCCGCGGGAACCATCGGCTGGGTCGAGGCCACCGGTGCTTCGGGTTCCGGCGCCGGTGCGCGAAGAAACAGTTCGCCCGTCTGCGCGGCGGATATCCATGGTACCTGCCGGCCGTCCGTTGCCGTCTCCACACGTGCCGGGAGCCTCTGGAGGAGTCGCGAGACCTCGACCACCGGCTCGGCGAGCAGCGCCGTCAGCGCGTCCGCGAAGGCCCCGTTCGCGACTTCATCCTCGATCGCGACCCGGCCCGGTGCCGCAGCATGAACGATGATGGTTCCGGCCGAGTTCGCGATCATCTCGGCAAGCCCCGGCTCGATCGATTTCGACGCCTCGACGAACCGGTTGCGGCGGGACGCGTCGAGCAGGAGCAGCTTCAGGGCTGCGCCGGACTCCTCCATCGCGCCGAGCACCGTGTCGACGAGGACGCCTTCGGTCAGGACGGAGAAATCGCTCCGCGGATTGGCGGTGACCGGCAGCAGGAAGTTTCGGTTCTGAAACTGGACGCCGTGGCCCGCATAGTAAAACACGGCTATCGCCCCTGGGCTCAGGCGCGCGGTGAAGCGTTGAAGCGCGGCGCCCATCTCGCCACGGCTGCCGTCGAGCAGCGTGACGACGTCGAAGCCGAGGCCGCGCAGGGCACCGGCCACGGCTTGCGCGTCCTCCGCGGCGCTCGGAATCGGCTCGAGGTTCTGATAGCGGCTGTTTCCGATGACCATCGCCACGCGCTCGCCGCTGGCCGTGGCGGCCAAGGCCGACGGGCCGAAAGGGCTGGAAAAAAGCAGGGCAAGGAGGGCAGGCAACAGCAGGGCTGCCGTCGCTCCGCCGCGCGAGGCGGCAGGACGCGATCGGCAGGCCGATTTCAAGCGCGCGAACGAATACTTCCCCATCGCCGGCTCTACTGCCCTATCCCAGCAAAGGATTCAATCCCGCCACCTCCCGGCGGCAGACGCGATCCAGAGGCAGGGCCGACCCCGGTCTGGAAGTGCGTACCCTATGGCACGTCGATACCCCAGTTCTCGCCCCTCCGACGCCAAGTCCGACAGACACCATACAGATCGATGGCTCCCTGTCCAAAGCCTATTGTTTCGATCGTCTAGCAAGGCACATCTTCGTACTTGGCTGATACCGACCTATAGCTAAGACCGCGAATAATGATGCAGCCGGCATATCGCCTTACGCTAGTATTCATCAACAGGTTCGGCACGGCGGATCGGCCTCGGTGACAAGGGGGAGCGGCTATGGGCATGGGGCAAAGGCTGAACGTCCTGGAGGCGATTCTCGATCGGCTCTGGGTCAAGATCTCGCAGAGCAGCTTCGACCTGATGGCGAAAGGCAGCGCCCCTAAGCCGACCGATGCCAAGTATCACGATTTCTGGCGGGAGGTGTCAGGCTATCTGGCGCAGCTGTCGGTGGTCATGCGGGAGCTCGACAGCTATGAGCACTTGCTCGACCATCGCGCCCGGATTGCCCGGTCCTGTCCCCGGGAGCTGAGGTTCCGCGCCAACCAGTCGGTCCGTGATCTGGGCGATCGGCGGCAGCAGGTCTACGAAAAGGCGGTGCGGGTCGAGGCTGCGCTTCGGGACCTCTATTTCCGCGGTCAGACGCCGACCACGAACGACATCATCAAGGCGATCGAGAAGCTGAGCAAGGAAATCGAGGCCGCCGCGGACGTCAAGACGATGATCGAACAGCTTCAGCAGCACCGGCCGCAGTTCGACGTCTTGACCCAGCAGCGGCCCACCGTTCAAAACGTCCCTTTCTCGTTCGTCATCATGCTGATCGTGCTCTATATCCGCAGCCGGTCGAAGCCCAAGTCGACGGATACGGATTGAGGCCGCTCGCCGTCATCGGGGCCTGTTCGGCGCTCTCAGCCTCCTTTCGTCAGGTCGCCGCGGAGCAGCGCATCCAGCCTCTGGGCAGCCGTGGCGATGTCGTGCTCGGTGGTTGCCGTGGTCCGGGCGTTTTCCGCGAAGGAAGCCCGAAACGATGGCTGGCGCAGCAGGAAGGCGATTGCGTTGCCGAAGGATTCGATATTGCCTGGCAGGGTCAGCCTGCCGGTCAGTCCGTCGCGGACGATCTCGGCGGCGGCGCCGTCGTCCTGCCGAGCCACCATCGGCAATCCACACGCCATGCCCAGCAGCATGGCCGCCCTGCTTCCGTCGCCGATCAGGGGGCCAAGGAACAGGTCGCCCGCTACGTAGAGCGGGATCAGATCTTCGCCCGCGAGAGACGGATATAGCTTCACGCGCGTCTGCGGCAAAGCGCGCAAAGCCGCATTCGCGGCCTCGCAGACCGGGCCATCACCGGCAACGATGAGGTTCCAGTCGAGGGGCGACATGCGCGACAGGATCCGCGCCAGATGCCTGATCGATTCCTGGTCCGCCGCGGAATCCGCTCCGACCATGGTGATCAGCCAGGGCGCGTCCGCTGCAAGAAGCAGGCGCGAGGCCAGAGCGGCACGATAGCGTGCGCGGTCGCGATAGGCCGCGTCGACCGGCGCAAGATCGAGGAAGAGGGGCAGCTCGACCAGCCGGTCCGAGCGGTTGATCGGCGGGTGTGCGTCGGCGATTTCAACACGCCCGATCGTGAGGATCGCATCGGCTGCGGCGAGGACCGAGCGTAACGGCGTTTCGGCAGCACCCGCTCCGGACTCGGACGGGCCGGCTTCCGGCTGAACCACAACGTAAGGAATGCCCAGGCTGCGGCTGACCGTCGGTCCGAGCCAGTCCGGCGCTCGGTCGGAAACGGCACAGGTAAACCAGGCCTGCGGCCGCTCCTCTGGAGGGCGTCGGTGGTAGCGGGCGACAAGGCGGTCGGCGAGACGGAGGCCGAGCTCGCGTATGCGCTCGTCTCGGCGCCGGGTGCGGCCGTCGCTCAGGGCACAGAACCGGCAGGCGGGCCGAACGTCGTGGCCGACCAATCCCAGGGCCGTGCCGAGCAGGCCGGCCGCCCCGGCACCGCCGTGGAGCGGGTCCGGCAGCTTCCCTCCCGGCAGGTAGAAGGCGATTCGCATGGGCCCTCGTGTTATGGCCTCAACGCTAGGGCGCCAACCGCTGGCGCTTGATGCGGCAAGGCATTCAATACCGGGCGGACCGGTTTACGCAACGCCGCGGACAAAGAATTCCACCGGATCACCGGCTCAATTGTTTTTCAAAGCTGGCGTGCCGGGCCAAATTCCTACAATATAGCGAGCGGGACTTGCGGCAATATGCGGGGGTGAGCCGTAGACGGACGGCGTGTCCATCGCCGGGTTCGTCCTCGCAGGATTGCCTTTATTCTGGCAGGGAGCGGACTGGCCCCGGAGCGCGGCGCGGACTACGGTCACATGCCGCGGCGGGGCGCGCGAAAGACATGGCATCGCCTGACATTCTCGACTTCGAAGCGCTGGTCGCACCCATCGCGGGGGAGATGCCGACCGGCCAGGACCTTCGGCAGGACTCCTCACCCAACCCCGTCTACTATCGGCTCAAGGACGCACGCTCCGCTGCGCGCGCGGCGGAGCGCAGCATGGAGGCGTTCGACGAGTCCGAACTCGACGGCGGGGCGGGCGGGGTGGTCCAGGAATGGCGCACCATTCTGGATCTGGCCCCCCGCGTCCTGGCGGAGCAATCAAAGGACCTCGAGATCACCGCTTGGCTCATCGAGGCCCTGGTGCGCGTGCACGGTTTCGCGGGCCTCCGTGACGGCTTCCGGCTTGCCCGTGAGCTGGTCGAGAGATTTTGGGACGGCCTCTATCCGGCCGAGGACGAGGACGGAGTGGTCACGAAGGTGGCGCCGCTCGCCGGATTGAACGGAGAGGGCGCGGACGGGACCCTCATCCAGCCGATCCGCAAGGTGCCGATCACCGGCAGCCCGGACCTCGGCTCCTACGGTCTGTGGCACCACGAACAGGCATCGAAGCTGCTGGAGCTTCCGGAAGACAAGCGGGCGCAGCGCATAGCGGCCGGCGCGACCACCCTGGAGCAGTTCGAGGCGAGCGCACGGGCAACGCCGGCGAGCTTCTATCGTAGCGTCATTCCGGACCTCGAAGAGTGTCGGGCGGAGTACGGCAGGCTCAACGCCGCTCTACAGGAGCGATGCGGCGCCGACGCGCCACCGTCTTCCAGGATCGACGGCATGCTGCGCGCCGCGCTGGAGATCCTCCAGGTCTTCGGGAAGGACGCGCTTGCCCAGGATGGCGCCGGTGCCGGTGACGAGGATGCGGCGGCGCCGGTTACCGGGGCGGGCCAGCCCGCTTCGGCAACTGCCTCGGTATCGGTAGAGGGCCAGATCCGGACGCGGGAGGATGCGTTCCGGACGCTGCAGAAGGTCGCGGAGTTCTTCCGTCAGACGGAACCCCATTCGCCGATCTCCTATACGCTCGAAGACGTCGTCCGGCGTGGCCGGATGCCGCTGCCTGCGCTTCTGGCGGAGTTGATGCCGGACCAGGAGGCGCGCCGAACCTTCCTCGTGGCGGCCGGGATCAAACCGCCGGAGGAAGCGTAAATTGCGCCAATTGCCCATGTTCTAATTGTGCGAAGACCTGCGGTTTGTTAAAAAACCCCGACGAGCGTTTGGCGGCAAGGCATTCAGGGTGCGTTTGAGACCTGAGAAGGCCATAATATTCCGCTAATTGCAGGTAATTTCGTTTCCGTAGATTGGCAATCGTTCCGTCGTCGACGGCGGTATTGCTTGGAGGGGGGGCATGGCAAGTATTCACGACAAGCTCGAACGCGTTCGTAAGCCGCGTGTTCACATCAGCTATCAGGTGGAGACCGAAGGGGCGATGCTCGAGCGGGAGCTGCCCTTCGTCGTCGGCGTTCTCGGTGATTTCTCCGGCGATCCGACCGAGCCTCTGAAGCCGCTCAAGGACCGCAAGTTCGTTCAGATCGACCGCGACAACTTCAACGACATCATGGCGCGAATGACGCCCGGCCTGAACCTCAAGGTCGAGAATACGCTCAAGGGCGACGGCAGCGAGATGGCCGTGAACCTGAAGTTCCGGTCGATGGACGATTTCAATCCGGCCAATGTGGTCGAACAGGTTCCGGCGCTCAAGAAGCTGCTGGAAACCCGCAACCATCTCAGGGATTTGATGACGAAGATCGATCGGTCGGAGGACCTGGAGGCCGTCTTGGAGCGCGTGCTGCAGAACAGCGAAGAACTGAAGCAGTTTTCGGCGGCGCTCGGGGTCGAGGGATCGTCCGGCGAGGATAGCGAGAAGGAGGGCGGACAATGAGCGCTGCCGAAGTGTCCGGCCAGGCCGAAGCCGCGGCCGCCAAAACGGAAACGGAGGTCAGTCTGCTTGATCAGGCGATCTCTGCCACCAAGCAGACCGAGCCCGAGCACGCCCAGGAACTCCTGCGGACGCTGACCGAGGAGGCGCTGAAGGGCACCGTCACCTACAGCAAGAATCTGACCGTCACGCTGAACAAGGCGATCGCCGCGATCGACGAGCAGATGTCGAAGCAGCTCGCGGCGATCATGCACCATCCGTCCTTTACGAAGCTCGAAGGGACGTGGCGCGGGCTGCATTACCTGGTGATGAACTCGGAAACCAGCGCGACGCTGAAGATCCGCGTCTTGAACATCTCGAAGCGCGAACTCTACAAGGACCTTTCCAAGGCCGTGGAGTTCGACCAGAGCCAGATCTTCAAGAAGATATACGAGAACGAGTTCGGCACTCCGGGCGGTGAGCCTTACGGGGCGCTGATCGGCGATTACGAGTTCACAAACCATCCCGAAGACATCGAGCTCCTGAGCAGCATGTCGAATGTCGCCGCGGCCGCGTTTGCGCCCTTCATTTCGGCGGCGAGCCCGAAGCTCTTCGGGTTCGAGAGCTACACCGAGCTGTCGAAGCCGCGGGATCTGGAGAAGATCTTCGAATCCGCCGAATATGCGAAGTGGCGGAGCTTCCGCGAGAGCGAGGACTCCCGGTTCGTCACGCTGGCGATGCCGCGCGTGCTCGCCCGTCTGCCTTACGGCGAGGCGACGAAGCCGGTCGAGGAGTTCGGCTTCGAAGAGGCTCCGAAGGACGAGCGCGGTGCGGCCAAACCGATGGCGCACGACGATTACTGCTGGATGAACGCCGCCTATGTGCTGGGCGGTCGCCTCACCGATGCCTTTGCTCAGCATGGTTGGTGCACGGCGATCCGCGGCGCCGAAGGCGGCGGCAAAGTGGATAATCTGCCCACCCATGTCTTCATCAGCGACGATGGCGATCCGGACCAGAAGTGTCCGACGGAGATCGGCATCACCGATCGTCGCGAGGCGGAGCTGAGCAAGCTCGGTTTCCTGCCGTTGTGCCATTACAAGAACACCGACTATGCCGTCTTCTTCGGCTCGCAGACGACGCAGAAGCCGAAGAAGTACGACCGGCCGGAGGCAACGGCCAATGCCGCCATTTCGGCCCGGCTGCCCTACATCATGGCGACGTCGCGGTTCGCCCATTACCTGAAGGTTATGGCGCGCGACAAGATCGGGTCGTTCATGGAGGCCTCGGACTGCGAGGCTTGGCTTAACCGCTGGATCAACAACTACGTCAACGCCAACGAGGATGCGGGCCAGGAGATGAAGGCCAAGTATCCGTTGCGCGAAGCCAAGGTCGTGGTGAAGGAGATTCCCGGCAAGCCGGGCTCGTACAACGCCGTTGCCTGGATGCGGCCCTGGCTGCAGATGGAGGAACTCACGACCTCGCTGCGGATGGTCGCGCGGATCCCGCAGCTGGGCTGATCCGCCGGACGAAGCTCGCTTTCGCCATCGGCGAACGGCTTCGGTTTGATTTCGCGTCGCGTCCGGCCTGTCTCCCGCGGACGGGCCGGGCGCGAAACCCGCAGCTACGCAAAGCGATCAAGCGGAACTGGGCCGAGCATGACAGCAGAGTCAGCGGAGGTGGAGGACGGGGCGCCCGATGGGTCCCGGACTCCCGCTGGCGGTTCGTCGCCTCCATCTGCCGGCGGAACGGATGGACCCATCCGCGAAGAAGTGCTCGCGGCAGCATCCGGCAGCGACGCGGACGGAACGCGCCTGGACCGCTTTCTTGCGGAGCGCTCCTGGCCCCACGCCTTGCGTCTATGGTTCGGCACGCTGGCGGCGCCTTACGACCGAAGCCGGATCCTTAGGGCGCTCGACCGCGACATCGCGGCAATCGACCGGCTGCTTTCCGACCAGGTGAATGCCATCCTGCACCACCCGCGGCTGCAGCGGCTCGAGGCGTCGTGGCGCGGTCTTCGTTATCTCGTGGACATCGCCGACGGGGTCGATGGCGTCAAGATCCGCCTCCTCAGCGCGACCTGGGCCGAGCTCTGCCGCGATCTGGAGCGCGCGATCGAGTTCGACCAAAGCCAGCTCTTCGAGAAGATTTACAGCGAAGAGTTCGGCATGCCGGGCGGCGAGCCCTTCGGCGTGCTGATCGGCGATTACGAGGTCCAGCATCGCCGCGGACCCGACCATCCGACCGACGATGTGGCGGCACTGAAGGCGCTGTCCAACGTGGCTGCGGCCGCGTTCGCGCCGGTCATTCTCGGGTGCACGCCCCAGATGTTCGGCCTCGACAGCTTCTCGGAGCTCGGTCTGCCGCTCGATCTGCAGGCGACCTTCCGGCAGCGCGAATACGACCGCTGGAAAGGTTTTCAGGAGAGCGAGGATGCGCGCTTCGTCGGTCTTACGGTGCCGCGCCTGCTGATCCGCCGCCCCCACCGGGACGACGGATCGCGCGTCGACGGATTCCGTTTCCGCGAGGATGTGGGGGAAGGCCATCTGTGGTGCAACGCGGCCTATGCCTTTGCCGCCGTCCTCATCCAAGCCTTCGCGGCCTCCGGCTGGTTTGCGGATATCCGGGGCGCCCGGCGCGACGTTCTCGGCGGTGGAATCGTCGTCGGGCTGCCGGTCGAATCCTTTGAGACCGACAAGCCGGGCATTGCCATCAAGTACTCGACCGACGTCTCGATTTCGGAGACGCGCGAGAAGGAGTTGAGCGACCTCGGTTTCATTCCGCTGAGCAAGGCGGCGAACACGGAATATTCCGTGTTCTACGGCAACCAGTCGGCGCAGCTCCCGAGGCGCTACGAGGATCCCGTCGCCACCGTGAATGCACGGCTGTCGACGATGCTGCAGTACATAATGTGCGTCTCCCGCTTCGCCCATTACATCAAGGTCATCGGCCGCGACCGGATCGGCTCTTTCACTACGCCGGAAGCCTGCGAGACGTTCTTGCAGAACTGGCTGCACAACTACTGCACGGGCAACGACGATGCCTCGCCCGAGTTAAAGGCTCGCTATCCGCTGCGCGCCGGAAACGTTCGGGTTCGCGAGGCGCCGGGCAGACCGGGCATCTACCATTGCACGGTGCATCTTCAGCCGCACTTCCAGCTCGACCAGGTCTTGTCGGCTTTCAAGCTCGTCACCGAATTGGCCCCGGAGCGGGCTTAGCAGCGAGGAAACCCCACCATGACGCTCGGCGCGAAGGAACATTTCGAAGCAGGCCGTCTCAAAGAAGCCATTCAGGCGATGACCGCCGAGGTCAAGGGCCATCCAACGGACGCAAATCGGCGCGTCTTCCTTGCGGAGCTTCTTTGCTTCGCAGGCAACCTGGAGCGGGCGGACTTGCAGCTCGACGTACTGACCGAACAGGACCCCAAGGCGGCGGTCGGCATCGCACTGTTCCGTCAGCTCGTCCGGGCCGACCTGGCGCGCCGGCAGTTCTTTACCGAGGGCCGAATGCCGGAGCTCGTCGGGCCTGTCTCGCCCGGCCTGCGGCTCCATCTCGAGGCCTCCATCCGACTGCGCGAGAATGATCCGGCCGCGGCCGCGCGCCTCCTCGCCGAGGCCGAGGAGCAGCGCGTGCCCGTCAGCGGCACCTGCGACGGGCAGGCATTCGACGACATGCGCGATCTCGACGACCTGACGGCGTCCTTCTTCGAGGTGCTCACCAGCACGGGAAAGTACTACTGGATCCCGATCGACAGCGTGGTCTCGCTGGAGTTCCGGCCCCCGGAGCGGGCGCGTGACCTGCTGTGGCGGCGCGCACATATGGTCGTGGCCGACGGCCCGGAGGGCGAGGTCTATCTGCCGGCAATCTACTGCGCGGGTGGCGGCGCGGCCGAAGAAGAGCTGGAGGACCGTGCCCGGCTCGGCCGGGTGACGGAATGGATCGGCGGAGAGGATGCGCCGGTCCGGGGGATCGGGCAGCGCAGCTTCCTGGTCGGCGATGGCAGCAAGGCCATCATGGAGATCTCCCGGATCGAGTTCGACAGGGCCGCCGGCTGACCGACGCCGACCATGCCGAGGATAGATCCCGATCAGCCGCTCCAGCCTTCCGTTCTGGACCGGCTTCTCGACAGCAATCCGGAGCTGTCGCGCGACCCGCCGAAATCGCGCGGCCAGCATTTGGCCGAGCTGCGGCACGCCATCCGTCGCGATCTGGAGGCGCTGTTGAACACCCGGCAGCGCTGCCGGTCCTGGCCGGAGGATCTGACCGAACTCGATCGGTCGCTCCTTGCCTACGGTGTGTCGGATTTCACCGCGGCCAGCCTCGGTTCGGACGAGCAGCGCGAGACGTTTCGGCGGGAGATCGAGGCGGTGATCCGCGCCAACGAGCCGCGGTTCGTCTCGGTCAAGGTCGTGCTTCTCGAGAACGCCGAGCGGCTTGATCGCACCCTTCGGTTCCGCATCGAGGCCTTGATGCATGCCGATCCCGCACCCGAGCCGGTGACGTTCGACTCCTTTCTCGATCCGGCCTTGCGCAGCGTCATGATTGTTGGCAAGGGCGATGGTTGACGAACTGCTTCCCTATTACAACCGCGAGCTGACATACATTCGAAGGCTGGCGGCGGAGTTCGCCGAGGCGCATCCGAAGATCGCCGGCCGCCTGCGGCTGAGCGCGGACGCGGTCGAGGATCCGCATGTCGGCCGCCTGATCGAAGCCTTCGCCTTTCTGACGGCCCGTATCCGCCGCAAGCTGGACGACGACTTCCCGGAACTTACGGACGCGCTGCTCGGCATTCTTTACCCGCATTATCTGGCACCGATTCCGTCGATGGCCATCGTCCAGTTCAAGGGGCAGCCCGAATCGACCGGCCCCTACACGGTCCCGGCCGGGACCGAGATCGAGACGGAGGCGGTCGGCGGAGAGACCTGCCGGTTCCGGACCTGCTACCCGGCGACCCTGTGGCCGATCACCCTGCAAGCGGCCAGCCTGACCGGGCGGCCCCTCGTCGCGCCGACCGGCCCGCGCACCGCGGGCAGCGGCGCCGTCGCGTCGTTGCGGTTGACCCTGCGCTGCCTGTCGGAGGAGATGACCTTCACCCAGCTGGCGCCGGAGTCGCTCCGCTTCTTTCTGCGCGGGCAGCCGCAGCATGTCTTTGCGCTCTACGAGCTGATCCTCAACAACACCGTTCTCGTGGCGCTCGCCGACTCCCCCACCGATCCCAATCCGGTGTTCCTGGAACCGGACTGCATCCGGCCCGTCGGATTCGAGCGCGACGAGGGCATGCTTCCCTATCCGGCGCGGTCGTTCGTCGGCTACCGCCTATTGACGGAGTTCTTCGCCTTTCCCGACAAGTTCCTGTTCTTCGACCTCACGCGCCTGTCCGGAAAGGTTCTGCTCGAGGCCGGCAACAAGCTGGAGGTGTTTCTTTATCTGAACCACAGCTCGGTCGAGCTGGAGCGGAGCGTTTCGGCCGAGAGCTTCGCGCTGGGCTGCGCGCCGGTGGTCAACCTGTTCCGGCAGCGGGCCGAACCGATCCAGCTCACGCACACTGAATCGTCCTACCGTGTTGTGCCCGATGCGCGGCGCCCGGCGGCCCTGGAGGTGTACTCGATCGATCGGGTCAGCGCGAGCTCACCCACCGGCGAGGAACGCGTTTTTCTGCCCTTCCATTCTGTCAAGCACGCGGTCGATCCCACGGGCCAGACGGGGTTCTGGCACGCGACGCGGCGGCCCGCCGGGTTCCGCGACACCGGGACCGAAATGTTCCTGTCGCTGGTCGATCTCGACTTCAACCCGTCGGCGCCGGCGGACTGGATCGCCTCGGTCGAGACGACCTGCCTCAACCGCGACCTGCCGGCGCGGCTCCCCTACGGCGGCGGACATCCGCATCTGCAGCTCGTCGAGGGCACCTCTGCCGTCGCGAGTGTTGCCTGCATAACGCCGCCGACGCCGACCCTGCGGCCGCCGATGCGCGAGGGCGGACGCTGGCGGTTGATCTCGCATCTCACCCTCGGCCATCTTTCGCTCACCGATCACGAAGACGGCGCCAGCGCGCTGCGCGAAATCCTGAAGCTCTACGATTTCCGCGATTCGCCGGATACGCGAGCGATCATCGACAGCGTTCTCAGCATTCGCAGCCGGCGCGGCACCGCGCGGGCGCCGTCGCAGGATGGGGCCCGCGACGGGGCGTTCTGCCGCGGTGTCGAGGTCGCCATCGAGTTCGATGACCGGCAGTTCTCGGAAAGCGGCCTGTTCCTCCTCGCGGCGGTGCTGGAGCGCTTCCTGGCGCTTTACGCCTCCATCAATTCGTTCACGCGGCTCACGGCGACGGTCAAGGGCCGATCAGGGATCCTTCGCAGATGGCCACCAAGGGCAGGCGACCGCACGCTTCTCTGATCGAGGCCCTGTACGCGGAGGCCGATCGCTTCGAGTTCTTTCAGGCGGTCCGGATCCTCGAGCGGGAGGCGGCGCGCCGGGCAGCCGAGGACCCACGATTCGAGGGCCGTCCCGCCGTCGGCGAGGACGGCGACCCGCGCCGCGAGGCTGTCAGATTCCGGGCGCGGCAGACGCTGTCCTTCCCGACAACCGCGGTGAGCCGGCTGGAGCGCGGATCGTCCGATCCGACGAATGAGCGACCCGCCGGTCCGCCCGAGTTGACGGTCAACTTCATGGGGCTGACGGGCCCGAGCGGCGTGCTGCCGCAGCACTACACCGAGATGCTGATCCGCAGCATCCGCGACAAGAGCCTGTCCCTTCGCGACTTCCTCGACCTGTTCAATCACCGGCTCATCTCGCTGTTCGTCCGGGCCTGGGAGAAGTACCGGCCGCCCTTCGCGTATGAACGCCACGGCCGGCACACGGCGGACGATCCGATCAGCGCTCTCCTTTACGCCCTTCTCGGCTTCGGCACCGGGCATCTGCGCGGCCGGCTCGCGGTCGACGACGAGACGTTGCTGTTCTACGCCGGTCATCTGACGCATGCGCCGCGCTCGGCCATCGGCCTGGAGGCAATCCTGTCCGACTATTTCGGTCGTCCGGTCCGGATCGAGCAGTTTCGCGGCCGATGGGCCGCACTGGCGGCCGACGAGCGGACGGCGCTACCGGACCGGGCGCACCCGGATGGCCGGTTCGGGCGGCTCGACGGAAATGCCGTTCTCGGCGACCGGGTCTGGGACGTCCAGGGCAGCTTTCGCATCCATATCGGTCCGCTCGGCTACGCCGACTTCGTGCAGTTCATGCCCGACGGGGTGCATCTGCGGGCGCTCGCCGATCTCGTTCGCACCTATGTCGGGCCCGACCTCGGCTACGATGTGCAGCTTACGCTGATCAAGGCTGAGGTTCCGGCCTGCCGGCTCGCCGGTGAAGGCGATTACGCGCCTCGCCTCGGCTGGAATACGTGGCTGAAGCATTGGGAGCATCCGCGGGATGTGTCGGACGCGGTGTTCACTCTCGATGACGTTTAGACGCGGTCGCCGCGGTCCGCGAGAAGCGCGACCCTCCGCCGAGGGGCGAGGAGAGAGCCTGACCGTATCCGGTTTTCGAATTCCGGCTCAGGGAGGTCATCACCGGTGAGCACATGGACAGCGGGCTACGCCGCGGATCTCGAGTACAGCCCCGGCTTCTATCACGATCAGTCGCCGATCCATCTGAACCTGGTTTGCCTCTTCGCCGGCGTGGAGGGGGTCAGCCTCGAGCGGAGCTTCACCTACTGCGAGCTTGGCTGCGGCCAAGGATACACCGCGATGCTGCTTGCCGCCGCCAACCCGCAGGGCGACTTCCACGCGGTCGACTTCAACCCCGCGCACATTGCCCGCGCTCGCGCGGACGCGGAGGAGGCGGGAATTCCCAATATCCGCTTTTACGAGACAAGCTTCGAGGAACTCGTCGCCGATCCGCCGCCGGGCCTGCCGGAGTTCGATTTCGTGACGCTGCACGGGGTCTACAGCTGGGTCTCCGTGGAGAACCGTCGCGCGATCGTGCACTTCCTGAGGCGTTACCTGAAGCCCGGCGGAGTCGCCTATGTCAGCTACAACGCCATGCCGGGCTGGGCGGCAGCGCTTCCGGTCCAGCGGCTGCTCAACGACTGTGCGAAACTCATTCCGGATCGCAGCGACCGGCAGATGGGACGTGCCCTCGCCTTCGCCGAACAGCTCAAGGAAGCCGAGGCCCGTTCGCTGCGAAACAACCCCTTCCTGGCCGAGATCGTCCGGACGGCGAAGCGGGAAAGGTTCGAGTACCTCGTCCACGAGTATCTCAACGGCAACTGGAATCCGCTGTATCACGCCGACGTTGCCCGGGAGATGGCCGAGGCCAAGCTCGATTTCGTCGCGCCGGCGAGCCTGCTGGACGGTTTCCCCGACCTGAACCTGACGCCGCACCAAAGGGATCTCCTGGCCCCCATCGGTGACTCGTCGCTTCGGGAAACGCTGAAGGACTATTGCGTCGATCGGCGCTTTCGCAAGGACGTTTTCCTCCGCGGCGCACGGCGTCTGTCTCGCGCCCAGCAGGATGAGCGGTTGCGGCAGCTTCGGCTTGCCCTGGTGGTCCCGCGATCGAGGGCGCGGCTGAAGCTCAACGTACCGATCGGCGAGGCGTCGCTCGAGCCTCGCGCCTATGGTCCGATCCTCGATGCGCTTGCGGACCGGCCGCGGACCGTCGGGGAACTGCTCGACCTGCCCGAGATCAAGGGAAAGTCCAGCATCACGGCGCAGGAGGTGGTCGGTATGCTCGTCGGTTCGGGGCAGGCCCTTCCGATGGGTCCCGAGGTGGGCGGGAAGGGCGAAGCGGCCGCCGCGCGCTTCAACCGGATGGCCGGCCGCCGCGCCCGGGACGCGGCGACGAACAGCCAGCTCGCTCTGGCCGCGGCGGCGTTCGGCACCGGCCTGTACGCGAGCGCCCTCGATCTGGCGGGCTATTTCGGCCTGGTCTCCGGCACGGAACGGAGCCCCGAGGAACTCGCGCGATTGGTCTGGGGTCCGATCGCCGCCCGCGGCGAAAAGCTGATCAAGAACGGCGAGCCGGTCGAGGACGAGGCCGAAAGCCTGGCACTTCTGCGTGAATGGATGGCGGATCTCCTCCGGGACAAGGCCCCGCTGTGGGAGCGTTATTGTCCTTTTTGACAAATGGAAAATTAGTGCGTCGAGGGAATGTCACCGTTCATTTGCCTAATATTTCGTTGTAATGTGGGCGCTGTCGCGAAACCGGGGGACGACGCCGATCATGGACGCATTCAAGTCCCGTCCTCCAATGGGGCGGCTCCTCCCGCCGGAGGGCATGGTGCCTTGGCACCGGCGCTCACGGAGAGCCGGTTCGCCGGTTTGCGTCTAGATCCCTGGTTCGGCGACGGATCCGGAAGCGGCGCGGCTCCCGCATTCGGGCGATCAGGACGAGGGCACAGCGTTTAGGGGGGTGCGATGGCCGCTGTCGATCTCAAATCCTTGGTGGGGAAGCTCAACGATCCGTGCCGTCGGTCGCTGGAGGCGGCCGCCGGGCTCACGCTCTCGCGCGGCCACTACAACGTCGAGATCGAGCATTGGTTGCTCAAGCTGCTCGAAGCGCCGGACAGCGATGTCGCGGCCATCCTGCGGCACTACGAAATCGATTCGTCGCGGCTCGCCGCGGACCTCACGCGGGTGCTCGACCGGCTGAAGACCGGCAATACGCGGGCGCCCGCCTTGTCGCCGCATCTCGTTTCCCTGGCGCGGGAGGCCTGGATTCTCGCTTCGCTCGAATACGGTGCCGCGCGCGTTCGCTCCGGCCACCTTCTGTGCGCGCTCCTCGCCGACGAATCGCTCGCGCCGCTCGGTCGCGATGCGTCGGCGCAGCTCGCCCGCATCGCGCCGGAGGCGCTGCGGCGGGACCTGCCGAAGATCACGGCGGATACCGCCGAAGCCGCCATGCCATCCGCCGCCGCGGGCCAGGGCAAGGGGGAAGCGCCGGCCGCCCCGTTGGGACCCACCAGCACGCCGGCGCTCGATCAGTTTACCATCGACCTGACGCAGCAGGCACGGGATGGCAAGATCGACCCGGTCCTGGGGCGCGACTCGGAAATCCGGCAGGTCATCGACATCCTGACCCGTCGGCGACAGAACAACCCGATCCTGACGGGCGAGCCGGGCGTCGGCAAGACGGCCGTGGTCGAGGGCTTCGCGCTCCGCATCGCCGCCGGCGACGTGCCCGAGGCACTTCGGCAGGTCTCGCTTCGCACGTTGGATCTGGGCCTGCTGCAGGCCGGGGCGGGCGTCAAGGGCGAGTTCGAGAACCGCCTCAAGTCGGTGATCGAAGAGGTGAAGGCGTCCCCCAAGCCGATCATCCTCTTCATCGACGAGGCGCACACGATGATCGGCGCCGGCGGCCAGGCGGGACAGGGCGATGCCGCGAACCTGCTGAAGCCGGCGCTGGCGCGCGGCGAGCTTCGGACGATCGCGGCCACGACCTGGGCGGAATACAAGAAGTACTTCGAGCGGGACGCGGCGCTTGCCCGCCGGTTCCAGGTGGTCAAGGTCGAGGAGCCGACGGAGGCCTCCGCCGTCGACATGATGCGCGGCCTGGTCGCGACGCTCGAGCGGCACCACAAGGTGCGTATCCTGGACGAGGCGGTTGTCGAGGCGGTCCGGCTCTCGCACCGCTACATCGCCGGGCGGCAGCTCCCCGACAAAGGGGTAAGCCTGCTCGATACCGCCTGCGCCCGCGTGGCGATGAGCCAGACGACCGTTCCCGCGGCCATCGAGGACCGGCGCCGCCGCATCGAACTCCTCGGAACGGAGATCAACATTCTGAAGCGGGAGGCCTCGGCCGGCGCCGACCACGGTGCCGCGCTCGAAGAGCTGGCCCGGCAGAAGGAGGAGGTGGAGGCCGAGCTCGCCGCGCTGGAGGCGCGGTGGGAGACGGAGCGCGATCTCGTGGGCCGGATCCGCGCGCTGCGCGACAAGCTCGAGCGGGCGCATGGCGGCGCGGCGGAACCGGCCGGCCCGGAGAACGGGCAGGAGCCGCCGGCGCCAGATGCCGCTGCCGGTCAGGCGCCGCAGGAGGCGCCCGCCGACCCCGGGCAGGTCGAGGCTTGGCGGACGGAGCTGGTCAATCTCGAATCGGAGCTGCGCGAGATTCAGGGCGAATCGCCGCTGGTGCAGGTCTGCGTCGACGGCCAGGCGATCGCCGAGGTAGTGGCGAACTGGACCGGCATCCCGGTCGGCCGCATGGTCACGAACGAGATCCGCGCCGTGCTGACCCTCAGGGAACGGATGGAGGAGCGGATCATCGGCCAGTCCCATGCGCTCGAGGCGATCGCCCAGACGATTCGTACGGCCCGAGCCAAGCTCGCGGACCCGCGGAAGCCGATCGGCGTTTTCCTGATGGTCGGGACGAGCGGCGTCGGCAAGACGGAAACGGCGCTGACCCTGGCCGAGCTTCTCTACGGCGGCGAGCAGAACCTGACCGTCATCAACATGTCGGAGTTCAAGGAGGAGCATAAGGTCTCCATGCTGGTCGGCTCGCCCCCGGGTTATGTCGGCTATGGGGAGGGCGGCGTGCTGACCGAGGCGGTGCGGCGCCGGCCTTACGGCGTCGTCCTCCTCGACGAGATGGAGAAGGCGCATCCGGGCGTTCAGGACGTGTTCTACCAGGTGTTCGACAAAGGGATGCTGCGGGACGGCGAGGGGCGCGACATCGACTTCAAGAACACCGTCATCATCATGACCTCGAACGCCGGGACGGACACCATTGCCAAGCTTTGCGCCGACCCCGAAACCATGCCCGATGCGGCCGGGCTGGCGGAGGCCCTGCGGCCGGAGCTCCTGAAGGTGTTCAAGCCCGCCTTCCTCGGACGGGTCACCCTGGTCCCGTACTTCCCGCTGAGCGACGAGATCATGCGGCAGATCATCGAGCTGCAGCTCGGCCGTATCCGCCGGCGGGTGGTCGAGACCTACAAGGCCGAGTTCACCTATGATCCGGCGCTGATCGACGCGATTGCGCAGCGCTGCCGCGAGGTCGAAAGCGGCGCCCGCAACGTCGAGCATATCCTGAGCCGCGGACTGTTGCCGGAGCTCTCGGCCCAGTTCCTGGCCCGGATGGCCGACGGAAAGTCGATCGGCGCCGTACATGTTTCGGTGGACGGTGACGGGCGCTTTCAGTATCGTATCGCCGATTAGACAAGTAGTGTTTCAGGGGAATCTCGGGTCCGCGATCAAGCGGTAATAATTTCACGCAGGCTCTTCCGTATTGCGGGCAATTGAGGCTTTCCCTGATTGCCGGTAATGCGTTTGGGTTCTCTCGGAGCTTGGTGAAGCTGAGTGATCCATTGAAGGTTTTGGTGCGACAGGCAAACGGCAAGGGGGGTCCCCGATGGCAATATATATGAAGATCGAAGGCATCGATGGCGATGTCACGCATCAAGAGCACAAGAATTGGCTCGACATCAGCAGCTTGCAGTGGGGCGTCGGGCGGGGAATTTCGACGCCCGTCGGTTCGGCCAAGAACCGCGAGGCGTCGGAGCCCTCGATCAGCGAAGTGGTCGTCACGAAGCTAATGGATGCCTCCTCGGTGAAGCTGTTCACCGAGGCCTGCACCGGCCAGAAGGGCAAGAAGGTGCAGATCCATCTGGTCAGCACCGGTAATCCGGGCAAGACCTACATGGAGTACACGCTCGAAAACGCGCTCGTCAGCGGCTACAGCGTGAGTACGAATGGTGACCGCCCGAGCGAAAGCATCAGCTTCAACTTCACCAAGATCGAGACGAAGTACACGCCTCTCGGCGAGGGGAACGACACCGGCTCGCCGGTCACGGCCAGCTACGATCTGGCGACGACGAAGAGCGCGTAGGCACCGATCGGGGTATGTGGCGACCGCCAGTTACGGCGGAGCGCGCAGCCCCGCTCGATTGCCTAACCGGAGCGGTTCGACGGCATTTGCCGAATGTGACCGGCCCGTACTGCGGACCGGCCAAGTAGGGCGGCGGCAGGGGATCGCGGCCAATCCGGTCCGGCGTGACGGTGAATCGCCGGGCGGTAATGCGACAGCCGGTTCGGGGACGTACTGCGATCGGGTACGAAAGCGCCGGCTAGAGCCGTCATCTTCGGTGCAACGGCCGATACGCGAGCGGGACGCAGTCGGGAAGAAGGGCCGATGACCGGAGTCGACATCACACAGACCGGGCGGTTCCTCTCGGTCGAAACCGTCCTCGGCGAGGACAAGCTGATCCTGACCGCGTTCGAAGGCGAGGAAAGGCTGTCGCGGCCTTTCCTCTACCGCCTCGAAATGGCGTCGGCCGATGACGCGATCGCCGCTGAACGGATTCTCGGCACGAAGGTCACGATACACATTGCCCGGGACGGGGGCGAGCCGCGGTGTTTCAACGGCATCGTGAAGCGGTTCGCGGCCGGACCGATGTGGAATCGCGACTATCGCTGCTATTATGCCGAGGTCGTTCCCTGGCTGTGGTTCCTTACGCGCAGGGTCGATTGCCGAATCTTCGAGAAGCTCTCGACCCTGGACATCATCAAGAAGGTCTTTCAGGAACATGGCTCCGGCAGGTTCGAGACCGTCGGGAGCATAAGTACCCCGGAGCGGGAGTACTGCGTCCAGTATCGGGAAAGCGACTTCGATTTCGTTTCGCGGCTGCTTGAGGAGGAAGGCATCTTCTACTTCTTCAAGCACAAGCCCAACGAACACACCCTCGTTCTCGCGAACGCGCGATCGGCCTACGTCAAATGCGAGGATGGCGAGGCGGTCCAATTCGGCCAGCATGTCTCGACGTGGCGCTCATCCTTCGAGTTTCTCTCGGGCCGTTGGGAACAGCAGGACTACGATTACGAGAAATCGGCGATCGTGAAGGCCATGACCAACACGCTCCTCAAGACGCCGGATGCCCAAAAGTACCCGATCTTCGATTACCCCGGCGGCTTCATCGATAGCACGCGTGGCGCGGCTCTGACCAAGATCCGGATGGAGGAGGAAGAGGCCGGCTATGCGGTGTCCGAAGGCCGGGGCATCGTTCGCGCCTTCTCGCCCGGCGTGAAGTTCACCTTGAAGAACGATGAAACCGAGAGCGAGAACGGCAGCTATGTCATCACGTCGGTCCGGCACGTTGCGTCCGATCGCACGCACTTCGCCGGTGACGGCTCGCCGCCGCAATACCACAACGACTTCACCTGCATTCCCGAGAGTGTCACCTATCGCCCGCCCCGCGTCACGCCGAAGCCGGTCGTTCGCGGGCCGCAGACGGCGATCGTCACCGACGGGCCGGAGAACAGCAACTACAACGACAAGTACGGCCGCGTGAGGGTCAAGTTCCATTGGAGCAGTGAGCGCGGCAGCCCGGACAGAGACAGGCAGTCCTGCTGGCTGCGCGTGGCGCAGCTCTGGGCCGGCCGCAAGTGGGGGGCCTTTTTCCTCCCGCGGATCGACATGGAGGTGATCGTCGATTTCCTTGAGGGCGATCCCGATCGGCCGATTGTCGTCGGATGCGTCTATAACGGCGACAAACTGCCACCGTACCCGTCCAACAAGGCGCAGTCCGGAATCAAGACGCGGAGCTGGGGCGGCGGTGAGGCCGACTTCAACGAACTGAGATTCGGCGACGAGAAGGGCAAGGAGCACATCTACTTCCACGCGCAGAAGGATTTCGAGCGTGTTGTCGAGAACGACGATTCCCTCGAGGTCAGCGGCAATCAGACGGCGAAGATCAAGAAAAACCAGACCGTGACCGTCGAGCAGAAGAGCTCGCTGGAGGCGAAGAACTCCATCGAGCTCAAGGTTGGCCAGAACAGCATCACCATCGATCAGTCGGGAATCACGCTCAAGGGGATGATGATCAAGGTCGAGGCGCAGAACCTGGCTGAGGTAAAGGGCGTCATGGTGCAGGTGAACGGCACCGGTCAACTCGTGCTGAAGGGCGCGTTGACGATGATCAACTAGCCGAAGGTTTGGGGGTCTCGGGTGTGTGACGCGTATCATTGCAACGGGCCGGCGCCGCGGCCCGCCGGAGGAGAGGGGAAGCCGTGGAGCTGGGAACGCTGACCAAGGTCACCGCGGCCACGGCGGCGGAGGTCGGCCGGCGGGCCGGCCTCGGCGAAGAGGCGCAGGCGCTCCTCACCGAAACCATGGCCCCGGCGCAGTTTCTCGACCTGTTGATCAAGCGGGAGCAGTATGCGGACGCGGTGCGATTCCTCGCTCATGCTCTGCCGAAACGCGAGGCGGTCTGGTGGGCCTGTCTGTGCGCACGTGGCGGCCTGCCGGAAGACGCGAAACCGCCCGTGATCGAGGCTTTGAAGGCGGCCGAGGCGTGGGTCCTCAAGCCGGTCGAGGAGACCCGTCGCGCCGCGATGGCCTGCGCGGAGGCGGCCGGGTTCGACTCGCCGTCGAGTTGGGCTGCCGTCGGGGCTTTCTGGAGCGGCGGCAGCATGGCGCCGCCGGACGCGCCGCCCGTTCCGCCGGGCGAGGAGCTGACCGGAACCGCGGTGGCCGGTGCGGTAATGCTTGCCGCCGTTCAGACGGAGCCGGAGCGGGCGGAGGAGAAGTTCCGGCGGTTTCTTATGCAGGGGATCGATATCGCGAATGGCGGCAGCGGCAAGGGTGCGAGGGTTTGAAGGCGCCGCCGGAGATTCGGCCAGGCCAAGGATGTCCGGCCGACGCTCGCGGCATTCTTGGGGAGCGTGAGGAGGTAGCATGGGACAGCCTGCGGCGCGCATGACCGACATGCATACCTGTCCGATGGCGAACGGCCCGGTGCCGCATGTCGGCGGCCCGATCGTCAAGGGCCTGCCGACGGTCCTGATCGGATCGCTCCCGGCGGCGCGGGTCAGCGACATCGCGACCTGCGTTGGCCCGCCCGACACGATCGTGAAGGGCAGCGCGACGGTCCTGATCGGATCGCTTCCGGCGGCGCGGATGGGCGACAGCACCGCCCATGGCGGCGTCATCGTGGCCGGATTGCCGACCGTGCTGATCGGCGGCTGAGTGCCGATGCCGTGGCGCGGCCCTAAGATGCAAGGCTCACAGGATTCGCCGGCGCGTTCGGCGCATCGGGTGACGACATGGCGTTGAAGCTTACGATCATCAGCCAGCAGGCAAATAGCGGGATCGAGCCGGTCAAGGCGGTGGACCATCGCGGCATAACCATTGGCCGCGCGCCGGACAACGACTGGGTGCTGCCCGACCCCGACCGGCACCTTTCGAAGCGACACTGCGAAATCGCGTTCGAGGATGGCGGCTACGTCCTCACCGACACCAGCACGAACGGGGTTTACCTCAACGGCGCCGCGGAGCCCATCGGTCGCGGCAACCGGTCGCGCCTGCGGGACGGCGACCGCCTTTCCCTCGGCGACTATCGGATTGAGGTCACGATCACCCAGGATGTGCCCGCCGCCGACGCAACCATGGCGGCGGCGCGCGAGCCTGACCCGTTTGCCGAGCTGATCGCGAAGGAGATCGGGGGCGCGGACGATCTCGATCCGTTCGGCATCGACCGCGATGCGGCATCGCGCGATTCCTGGCTCGGCGAGCCGGATGGGCCTTCCGCCTCTTCGGGTCCGCCGCCCGGGTCGTCCTTTACGGACAGGCCGGCTTCCGATGCGGCGGGCCCGTCCGGCCCGCTGCTTCCGGATGACGACGATCTGTTCGGCAGCGGGGACGGTGGCAATGACTGGGGCGCTGGCTCCTATCCCGACCATGTGCCCTCGGAACAGGAATTTTTCCGGCCACCGGCCGTCACCCGGAATCTCATCCCCGAGGATTGGGACGCCGAGGACGGGGCCGACGACCTGCTTGGCCCTCTGGACGAGGCGCCGCCGCGTGGTGCGCCGGAGCCGTTTGATCCTTCGGACCCGCTTGGTCCGGCCGAGCCTCTTGGGAGCATCGCCCCGCAGGGGCGGCCGGAACCGGCCCCGTCGCCGACGCGACCGGCCTCGACGTTCGCCCAATCGGATCCCGTTCGCGCGTTTCTCGCCGGCGCCGGGCTGGAGAATGCCGGCATCGCGGAGGCGGAGGCCGCGGAGCTCATGCACGCGGCCGGCCGGACTTTTCGCGAAATGGTGCAGGGCTTGCGCGAAATCCTGATGGCGCGGGCAAGCATCAAGAACGAGTTTCGCATCGAGCGGACGGTGATCCGGTCGGCCGGTAACAACCCGCTCAAGTTTTCGGTCAGTGTGGACGAGGCGCTGCTTGCGATGCTGCGCCCGGTCGGGCCGGGCTATCTGTCGCCCATCGATGCGGTGCAGGAGGGGTTCAAGGACCTCAAGGCGCACCAGCTCGCCGTGATGGCGGGGATGCAGGTTGCCTTGACCGCCCTGTTGGAGCGCTTCGATCCGGAGGGGCTGAAGCAGCGCCTCACGAAGGGGTCGGTCCTGGACGGCATCCTCCCCGGCGCGCGGAAGGCGCGCTATTGGGAACTCTACGAAGCGTTCTACCGCGAGATCGCCAGTGAGGCCGAGCAGGATTTTCAGGGCGTCTTCGGTCGCGCATTTGCCAGGGCTTACGAAGAACAGGTCAAGAAGCTGTAGGTTGATTCGACGGGATTACGGCGATCACCGGGCTTAGCCGCTTTAAAATGCCTCGATGATTTCTTGGAGTCGTTTGAACGTTAAGGGGGGACAGGGGGTGACGCAGCATGCAAGGGCAGCCACTGACGGTTTTGGCCGCGCGGCGCCGTTGTCTGAGGACGGACCGGCGGCGCGGGGGGCCAAACGGCTGGGAAATCTGGTCGCCTGCCTGCTCGCGGCCGCGCTTTGGGGCTGTGCCGGGGCGGCGCCGAAGCCGGCGGTGGTCGAGTTGGAGGTGCAGCCCGCCGCGGATCTGAATCCGGATCCGAACGGTCGCCCGTCCCCCGTCGTCATGCGTCTCTATCATCTTGCCTCGAACACGGCGTTCGGGTCCGTCGATTTCCTGCAGCTCTACGAGAACGAGGCGGCGACCTTGGGGCCGGATCTGCTGGCCCGCGAGGAGGTCGTGCTGCTGCCTGGCCAGGCGCAGACGCTGGTCCGCGAGTTGAGCCCCGATGCCCGATTCCTTGGCGTGGCGGTCTTCTACCGGAAGTTCGACGGCGCGCAATGGCACGCGGTCGCACCCGTCCCGCCGAACCAGACGACGAAGTTGGATGCGCTGGTCGGGGCGCTCTCCGTATCGCTGGTGCCGGACGAGAGTGAATCGTGACCGCTTGCCTCGAAGCCGCCCCGGCGCTCCATTCCTTTGCCGCCAACCATTACGGCCGGTCCGATGTCCTGGGATAACAAAGTCGTATGGTCCGAGGGGATGTTCCTTCGGACCCAGCATTTTCAGCAGTTCGACCGTTACGTCGAGAAACTGGTCCGCGGACGAACGGCGGGGCTTCGGCCGCATTCCTGGGGAATCACCGAGCTGCAGGTCAATCGCGCACTGCTGGCGACCGGGAAGTTCGCCGTCACCGCCTGCCGCGGCATCCTCGAGGATGGGACACCCTTCAGCATCCCGGAAGACTGCGACCATCCGGCGCCACTCGATCTACCGGAGAACACGCGAAACTGCGTGGTCTACCTCGCACTGCCGGTCCGCCAGCCGGGCGGTGTGGAGGTGGAACCCACCGGCACCGACGAAACCGTCGCCCGCTATAGAACCGCAGAGTTCGAGGCCGTCGACACGAACGCCGGGTCCGAATCCGTCGCGCGGCTGCAGGTCGGTAAGCTGCGCCTCCGGTTCATGCTGGAGAGCGAAGAGCGCGCCGGCTATGTCTGCCTCGGCCTGGCACGAATCGTCGAGGTCCGCGCCGACAAGAACGTCGTGCTCGACGATCGCTACATCCCGCCCAGTCTCGTCTGCGCGGCCGCTCCGGCCTTGACCGGTTTCCTGGCGGAGCTGCAGGGCCTGTTCCACCATCGCGGGGAGGCGCTCGCCGGCCGGGTCTCCGAGTCGGGCACGAAGGGCGTGGCAGAGATCAGCGATTTCCTCCTGCTGCAGACGGTCAACCGGTACGAGCCCTTGCTTTCGCACCTGGCGGCCAGCGCCGATATCCACCCGGAAGCCCTCTACCAGATCGCCGTGCAGATGGCCGGGGAGCTGGCGACCTTCACCGCCAAGCGGAAGCGCCCGCCGGCCTTTCGGCCCTATCGGCACGACGACCTGCAGGGCAGCTTCGCGCCGGTGATGGCCGAGCTGCGGCAGTCGCTGAGCGCCGTTCTCGAACAGACCGCGATCCCGTTGCCCTTGCAGGAACGCCGCTACGGCATCCGGGTCGCGCCCATCACCGACCGCAGCCTGCTGACCTCGGCCAGCTTCGTGCTGGCGGTGCGGGCGGACATGCCGGCGGAGGTGCTGCGGCGGAACTTCCCCAACCAGGTCAAGATCGGCCCGGTCGAGCAGATCCGCGAGCTCGTCAACGTTGCGCTTCCGGGCATCGCGGTGCGGCCCTTGCCGGTCGCGCCGCGCCAGATCCCGTATCACGCCGGCGTCACGTATTTCGAGCTGGACCGGTCCGGCCAGCACTGGAAGCAGCTCGCAACCTCGGGCGGCTTCGCCATCCACGTTGCCGGTGAGTTTCCGGGTCTCGAGATGGAGTTCTGGGCGATCAAGGGGTAGCGCCGATGAGCCGAGACGATCCGTTTGCCCATCCGGACGGTGGCGATCCGGGCGACGCCGACCGGACGATCATCCGGCCCAATCCGGGCGGGCGGGCGCCGGCGAGGCCGATGCCCGCAAGCCCGGCACCGGGCCCGGGCGCGGCCGAGCCAGAGGTCATGTCTGCGATCGCGAGGACCGGACTGAATCCGCTCGTCTCGGCCGCCGCATCGCTGCTTGGCCTGGCGATACGCCTCCGCGGCAGCGCGACGCAACGCGACGTCGAAGGTTTGCGCGAGCGGGTCATCCGGGAGTTCAAGGCGTTCGAGAGCGCCGCGCTGGCCTCGGGCCTGCCGCCGGGGACGGTCCGTGCCGGCCACTACGTTCTGTGCGCCACCCTCGACGACATCGTTCTCAACACGCCCTGGGGCAGCAACAGCATCTGGCCCAAGCGCGGCATGGTCAGCACCTTCCACAACGAGGTCACCGGCGGCGAGCGCTTCTTCGACATCCTGAACCGTCTGCATCAGGACCCCGGCCGGAACGGGGAAGTGCTCGAGCTGATGTATCTCTGCCTGTCGCTCGGCTTCGAAGGACGGCTGCGCGTCGCCCCGCGCGGCGCGACGGAGCTCAGCCGCATCCGGGACGGGCTGTTCCGCACGCTGCGTCAACGCCGCGGCGAGTTCGAACGCGAACTGTCCCCGCACTGGCGCGGACAGGAGACCGCGCACCGGCCGATGACTTCCTTCATCCCGCTCTGGGTCGTCGGCGTGGTGACCGCGGCCTTGCTGACGTTCATGTTCATGGGGTTCAGCTACGCGGTCAACCGGGCGTCGGACACGACCTTCGCGCAGCTTTCGAACCTCCAGCCGACCGGGGAGGTGACGCTTGCCCGCGCCCCCTTGGCCCCGCCGCCGCCGCCGGTGGACGACGGGCTGTTTGCACGGATCAGCAAGTTCCTCGAGCCGGAGATCGCCCAGGGACTGGTCGCTGTCGAAGAGGACGCACGCACGGTCACCGTGCGTCTCCGCAACGAGGGCATGTTCCGGTCGGGAAGCGCGAGCGTGGAGGACGGTTACCTGCCGTTGTTGCAACGGGTGGCGGCGGCACTGCAAGAGGAGCCGGGTCAGGTCATCGTCGCCGGGCACACCGATAACGTGCCGATCCACACGCTGCGGTTCCCCTCGAACTGGCATCTGTCCATGGCCCGCGCCGATGCCGTGCTGAAGATCCTGGCCGACCAGGGCGTTGCCCCGGCGCGGCTCACCGCGGAGGGCCGGGCCGACAGCGAGCCGATCGCCTCCAACGACACGGCCGAAGGCCGCAATGCGAACCGGCGCATCGAGCTCATCCTGATGAAGCAAGGCATTGCCGCGCAATGAGAACGGAGTTCTCCGGTCCCGCACGGTCGAGCGGCTCGGCCCGAGGCCGGGCGATCTTCGCATGAGACGGATTCGCAAAGCATGTTCAAGGCCATTCTTTCCGTCCTGAAGGCCCGGTGGTTCGTCACGCTGATCGGCGCGATCATCCTGTCGCTGCTGATCTGGTTTGTCGGACCGCTCATCGCAATCGGCAGCGTCCGGCCGCTGGAGAGCGACGTCGCGCGGTTCGTCGTCGCGCTGGTGATCCTCGTCGGCTGGGGCGTCGGCAATCTCCTTAGCCTGATGAAGGCCAAGCGCACCGACGAGCAGCTGGTCGACGGCCTGGCGCAGGACGCGGCCGCGACCGGTCCGGGCCCGAGCGCCGCGGCGGCGGCATCGGAGGAGGTCGCGGTCCTGAAGGAGCGCCTGCAGGAGGCACTCACGCTGCTGAAGCGGGCCAAGCTCGGCGGCGGGGGCCGGCAGTATCTCTACCAGCTGCCGTGGTACATCCTGATCGGCCCGCCCGGGTCGGGCAAGACCACTGCCCTCGTCAATTCGGGTCTTCGCTTTCCGCTGGCCGACCGGTTCGGCAAGGATGCCGTGCGCGGCGTCGGCGGCACGCGCAATTGCGACTGGTGGTTCACCGACGAGGCGGTGCTGATCGACACCGCAGGCCGCTACACGACCCAGGACAGCCATCGGGAGGTCGACAGCGCCGCTTGGTCCGGTTTCCTCGGTCTGCTGAAGAAGTCGCGCCCGCGCCAGCCGATCAACGGCGCGCTGGTGGCAATCAGCCTCGTGGATCTGGCGACGCTGCCCTCGGCCGAACGCTTCGCGCATGCGCGCGCGATCAAGCAGCGCATCCAGGAACTGCAAACCGAACTCGGCGTCCGGTTCCCGATCTACGTCCTGTTCACCAAGGCCGACCTCATCGCCGGGTTCGTCGAGTTCTTCGACGACCTCGGGCGCGAGGAGCGGGAGCAGGTCTGGGGGATGACCTTCCCGCTTGACGACGGCAAGAGCGGCGAGGGGGCCATCGCCGCATTTGGCCAGGAGTTCGACGCGCTCGTCGCACGGCTCAACGACCGGCTGCTCGAGCGGCTCAACGAGGAGCCGGATATCCAGCGGCGCAGCCTGATCTATGGCTTCCCAGCCCAGTTCGCGTCCTTCAAGCAGACGGCGCAGGACTTCCTTGAGGAGATCTTCCGACCGACCCGGTTCGAGGAACGCCCTCTGCTGCGCGGCGTCTACTTCACGAGCGGCACCCAGGAGGGGACCCCGATCGACCGGTTGATGGGCGCCATGGCCTCGACCTTCGGCATCGACCGCCAGAGGCTGTCGGCCTACAGCGGGAGCGGGCGGAGCTATTTCCTCGCCCGCCTTCTCCGCGCCGTCGTGTTCGCGGAAGCGGGCGTCGTCGGCTCGAATCCGCGGGTCGAGCGGCGGCGCCTCTGGATCCAGCGCGGCGCCTTCGCGCTGGCGGCCCTGCTGGTTCTGGGCATGGCCGGGCTGTGGTACAACAGCTATGCGGCGAACAAGCGGCTGATCGCCGCCGTCGGCGAAAGCGCGGCCACGTACAACGAGCAGCTGTCCGGCCTCGATCTCAATCGTGTCGAGGACACGCGGCTGGACCGCGTGCTGCCGGCGCTCGATACGCTCCGCGCCATGCCCGCGGGCTACGAGCAGGGCGAGGCCGGCGTCCCGCTGACGATGAGGCTCGGGCTCTACCAGGGCGACAAGCTCGGCTCGCAGTCGATTCTGGCCTACCGCCGGGCGCTCAACGCGCTGCTTCTGCCTCGGCTCCTGCTGCGACTGGAGGAACAGCTTCGCCTCAACACGCAGCAGCACGACTATCTGTACGAGGCGCTGAAAGTCTATCTGATGTTGGGCGGACAGGGGCCCATGGACGCCGCGCTGGTCCGGCGCTGGATGGAGCTCGACTGGAGCGCGACGTTTCCGGGCGAGGCGAACGCGGATGTCCGCGCGGCGCTTCTCCGCCACCTCGACGCGCTGCTGTCCGGGCCGCTGGCGGCAATCGCCCTCGACGGCGGCGTGATCAAGCAATCCCGATCGATCTTGAGCCAGTTCCCGCTCGCCGAGCGGGCCTATGCCCTCATCAAGCAGAGCCCGTCGGCGCGGCAGTTGCCCGTCTGGCGGGTCGTCGATCACGCCGGTCCGGCCGCGGCGCGGACGCTCGTGCGGGCGTCCGGCCGGCCGCTTTCGGAAGGTGTGCCCGGCCTCTACACCTATGACGGATTCCATCGGCTGTTCCGGCCGGCCCTGGCCGACGTCGCGCGCGCCGTTGCCGGCGAGAGCTGGGTGCTTGGGCCGCAATCGGAGATCGCGATGGACGACGACGCGCTCGCCCGGCTCGAGCGCGACGTCATGAGCCTGTACCTCGACGACTACGTGACGCAGTGGGATGCGCTCCTCGCTGACATTCGCATCCTGCCCTTCACCGGCCTGCAGCAGGCGGTCGAGACGTTGAACATTCTGTCGGGGCCGAACTCGCCGATCCGGAACCTGCTCGTCGCCGTCGCACGGGAGACCACCCTGACCGCGGCGCCGCAGACCGCCACACCGGCGGACCCCGCCGCGGCGGTGAGTGATGCGGCGGCCAAGGCCGCGCAGGCGGTGCCGACGGGCGCCGACCGGCTTGCGGCGGTCGTCGCGGGAGCCACGGGCGCGAGCAGCGCGGAGGGGGCGCAGGCGCCGGGCAAGTTCGTCGACGATCGGTTCAAGGCGTTGCACGAGCTGGTGCAGGGCGCCGACGGCGCGCCACCGCCCCTCGACGGCGTTCTCGCGACCCTCAACCAGCTCTATCTCGAACTCAACCAGATCGCCGGCTCGACGGCCCGCGGGGAAGCCCTGCTCGACGCTGCCGGCGCAAGCGGCGGCGCCACGCAGCAGCTCCAGGTCGCGGCGACGCGTCTGCCCCCGCCGGTGGGCGACTGGTTCACCGCCGTGGGGCAGGGTGCCTCCACCCTCACCGTCGGCGGCGCGCGGGCCCAGCTCAATGCCATCTGGACGTCCGATGTCCTGCCGCTGTGCCGGCGTGCCCTCGACAATCGCTATCCGCTGGTCAAAGGCAGCGCGATCGACGTGACCCTGGACGACTTCTCGCGGTTGTTCGCGCCGGGCGGGCTGATCGACACGTTCTTCAACACCCATCTGCGTCGGTTCGTGGACACGTCCAGCGTGCCCTGGCGCTGGCGCACGGTGGACAATGTCGATCTCGGGATCTCGCCCGCGGTCCTGGCGCAGTTCCAGCGGGCTGCGACGATCCGCGACAGCTTCTTCGCGGCCGGCGCCGCGGCGCCCTCCGTCCGTTTCGAAATGGTGCCGGTGTCGCTCGACGCGTCGGCCACCCAGGTGCTGCTCGACATCGAAGGGCAGACGGTCAGCTATAATCACGGACCGCCGCTTCCGGTCCAGCTCCAGTGGCCGAACGCCGGCGGCAGTCAGGTTCGGGTCTCGTTCTCGCCATCGGTCGCCGGGCAGCCGTCGAGCGTCACATTGGACGGCCCTTGGGCCTTGTTCCGGCTGCTCGATCGGTCCGAGATCGTCAGCGGCGGGTTGAGCGATCGATTCACCGTGACCTTCACCGTGGGTGGACGCAGCGCCACCTTCGATCTCCGCGCCGGCAGCGTGATGAATCCGTTCACGCTGGCCGACCTGGAGGCGTTTCGGTGTCCGGACTCGCTGTGATGTCCGGCGCCGGGCCCGAAGGCGGTGAGCCGGGGCCTGGGTTCCACGGGCCTGGATTCCACGGGAAGGTGCCTTCGCGCGGTGATTTCGTCACCCGCCGGTTGTCGCGGTCGTTCCTCGATCCGTGGGACGACTGGATGCAGGCGGCCATCGGCCGCAGCCGCGACCAGCTCGGCGAAACGTGGCTGCCGGCCTATCTGACCTGCCCCGTCTGGCGCTTCGCCCTCGGCGCCGGGCTCTGCGGCCCCAGCGTGGTCGCCGGCCTGGTGATGCCGAGCGTGGATCGGGTCGGCCGCTATTTCCCGCTCGTGCTGGCGGCGCCTCTGCCCGGATGCCGCAATCCCGCGGACCTTCCGGTGAGCCAGGGCGGTTGGTTCGACGAGATGGAAGCGCTCGCGCTGACGGCGCTGGAGGACGGCTTCGATCTCGACCGGTTCGATGCCGATCTCTGCGCGCTCGGCTTGCCGTCCGGCGCGCCGGCCGCCTCCGCGGCATCTCCCGGGGGCTGGCGGGTTGCCGTCGATCCGTCGGGTCCGGCAACGGCCTATCCGGCCCTGCTCGACGGGGTTCTGCGGACGGCCCTTCCGCGGTACAGCCTGTGGTGGACCACCGGGTCCGAGCGGATCGAACCATCGCTTCTGGCTTGCGCCGGGCTGCCCCGGATCGACGGCTATGCCGCGTTCCTCGACGGCGACTGGGAGCGATGGGGCTGGGCCGCGCAGCCGGCCGCGGCCGACGGAAGGCCGGAGCGCGCGACATCATGACAATCGACGATACGCTCGCGCCCAGACCCCGGCCGTCCTACGCCTATCTCTCCGCTGCCCGAACCGATGTCGGCAAGGTTCGGCGGCTGAACGAGGACGCGTGCCTCGACCGGCCGGATCTCGGGCTTTGGGCGGTGGCCGACGGAATGGGCGGGCACGACGCCGGCGATATCGCGAGCCGCCTGATCGTCGAGGAGCTGGACAAGGTCGCCCCCCCGGCCGACGCGGCGACCTTTCTCAGCGAGGTCAAGGCGCGGCTGCAACGCGCGAACGGGGAGCTGCGGGCCGAGGCGGCCCGCCGGGGGGCCGGTAAGGTCATCGCGAGCACCGTCGTCGCGTTGCTCGTCTACGGTCGGCACTTTGCCTGCGTCTGGGCCGGCGACAGCCGCCTCTACCTGTTCCGCGACGAACGGCTGCGGCAGATCAGCCGCGACCACAGCCACGTGCAGGAACTGGTGAATCTCGGTCTGGTGCGCCCCGAGGCGGCGCGCGATCACCCGCAGGCCAACGTCGTGACCCGAGCCGTCGGCGCCACGGACACGCTGGAGCTTGAGATGCGGCACGAGCGGGTTCTTCCGAACGACGTTTTCCTGCTGTGCAGCGACGGGCTGACCAAGATGTTGACCGATGACGAGATCGAGGAAATCCTGAGTCGCGTGGCGGCGCCCGAGGCGGCGCAGGTTTTGCTCGACCTTGCGCTCGAGCGCGGCGCCGTCGATAACGTCACCAGCGTCATCGTCCAATGCCGGGAGTGGGGCTCTTGACCGCGCGCTGGGGTGCGCCCGCAATACTTCCGGTCGGCGGTCCGGTCTGACGCGCAAGAGGGGAGGGGGCCTTTGAACGATTACGATCGGATTTGGCAGCACCCGAGGGCGGCTTGACCGGCGGCGACGAGTCGGCGGACGACGCCACCCGGTTCTCCGGGGCTCCGCCGCGGTCCGAAGGGCCCTCCGCCGGCGGCGCAACGCCGTCCGGCGATATCGCCCACGGCACGATTCCGCCGGGCACCCTGCTCGGCCACACCTACCGGATCGAGCGGCGCCTGGCCCGCGGCGGCATGGGCGAGATCTACCGGGCGCGCCATGCCGAACTCGGCACCGAGCACGCCATCAAGATCATCCTGCCGGAACTCGCCGACAACCCGAAGGTGGTCGACCTCTTCCGTCGCGAGGCTTCGGTCCTGCGCAACGTACGCGACGACGCGGTTGTCGCCTATGACGGTGTCTTCCGGGACGAGAACGGTCGGCTCTATCTGGTGATGGAGTTCGTCGAGGGGCCGTCGCTCTCGGACCTCGTCAAAGAGCGTCCGTTGCGGCCGGACGAGGTTCGCAAGCTGCGCGACCGGCTGGCGCGAGGGCTGGCGGCCGCGCATCAGAAAGGTGTCGTCCACCGTGACATCTCGCCCGACAACGTGATCCTCCCGGGCGGGCGGCTCGAGAACGCCAAGATCATCGACTTCGGAATCGCGAAGCTGGCCGACCCTGGCGCCGCTACCATTGTCGGCGACGATTTCGCGGGAAAGTACTCCTTCGTGTCGCCGGAGCAGCTCGGGATGTTCGGCGGTGTGATCGATGCCCGGTCGGACATCTACAGTCTGGGCCTGGTGCTCGCGGCCGCAGCGGCCGGTGAGCCGCTCGACATGGGCATGTCGCCGATCTCGGTGATCGAAGCGCGCCGATCGGTGCCCGACCTGAGCCGCGTGCCGCCGGAGCTGCGCGACGAACTGAGCCGGATGCTGCAGCCGGACCCGGCGGACCGGCCGCAATCCATGCGCGACCTCATCGGGATGGAGGCAGGCGCCCGCCAAGGCGAATCCGACGGGGCCCGCGCGGCGGGCTCCGGTTCCGATGGTCCGCGGCATCGGCATGGCGGCTCGCCGGAGAATGCCCCGGAATCGGGCCGGTCCGGCAGGGGCCTGCTGGTGGCCGGGCTGGTCGCCCTCGGTGTGGTGGCGGTGGCGGCCGGCGGTGCTCTGTATTTTCTGGGACCGGATCGGGGGCCGACAACGGCGGGTGCCCCACCGGCGGAGGAGGCGCCGCCGTCGGCGGTGGCGGGCGCGGACGAGAGTCCGCAGATATCCCCCGTCGACTCGCCCGGCAGGACGGCCGGACCCGGTGAGACCGGCGCGACACCGGCTGCGCCGCCGGAGCCGGTTCCGGCCACGTCCGTCGCGTCCACCCCCGTTCCGGCTCCCGAACCGGAACCCGAGCCGATCGTTCCTTTGGACACCACGGCCGCCGTTGCGACGCCGCCCGCTCCCGAACCGGAGCCGGACCCGGAGGTTATCCGCGCCGCCGTGGAAGACGCCCTGCGTCCCTTCGCCTGCGCCGATCTTTCGGCGGTGCCGCTCCCGGGCGGGCGGGTTCGCGTGGCTGGCCATCTGGCGAGCGAGGCGGACCGGCTGCGGCTCGACGTCGCGTTATCGGCCGTCCCGGGCGGGCCGGAGCGCGTGATCGATGCGGTTGCCGTGCGCGCCTGGCCCGCCTGTCTGGAGGCCGTTTCGCTCCTTCAGGCTTATACGGGCGGCAACCTCGACGGGCCGTCGGCACCGCGGATCCGGCCCGACCGCGCGGACGGGCTGTACCGGGAAGGCGACAGATTGATCATCGAAGTCGCGGGCTCGCCGGTGTTCAACCAGTATCTCTACGTCGATTATATCGATTCGGAGGGGGAGGTCGTTCACCTGTTCCCTTCGCCGAAAAGGCCCGACAATCGAGTCGAGGCCGGCGGGCAGGTGATCCTCGGTGCCGCGGAGGAGGTGTACCGGGTCGGCCCGCCATTTGGGCCGAGTCTGATCTTTGCGATCGCCTCGCCGCGGCCGCTCTTCGAGGCGCCGCGCGACCAGGTCGAGACGGCCGAAGCTTACCTTTCGGCCTTGCGCCGGAGCTTCGAGCGGCTCGCGGCCGAAGGAATGGAACCGGATCCGGTCGCCGGCCACATCTTTACGACGTCCATTCCGAAGTAAGCATTCCGGACCGGCATGTCGTCGCGCCCGGCGGCGTGATGCCATCCGACGAGCCTGTCGACAGAGCCACGGGCTCTCGCTCGAACAGTGCCGGCGCGGCGGTTGCACCGGCTCACCTTTGGCTGTGTAGGAGATCACCGCCAGAGGCCGCTCGATCGGCATCCGGTCGATCAGATTGGAAAGCTCATCCAACGGAGAGCCTGGTTGATGGCCCGGCCGACATGCGGACCGCCACCGAATCCGCACCGATCCCGTTCGTCTTGCGTCATGAGCAGTGGATGCCGCGACCGGCCGAGGCGTTGAGCAGGCAATAATTCCCAACGGTCGCCTGCGGCACTGTCAAGTTTGCCCGTCTTCAAGTCAAGACTAGAAAGGATTGCACTCCGTAGTCTGTACAATCAGGTGTTCGAAGCCTGAGCAACAATACATGATGGCCGACACCGCTCGATTTTAAGGCAGGCACCGGCGTTTGACGAGGCCACGCCGAAAGGCCGAGCAGGGCGCAGCACGGCGGCTTTTGCCGCTCGGCAAGGGAGGTGAACATGGGCAAGCAGGGGATCACTCGGCGCAGTTTCGTTCGTCAGTCCGCCCTCTGGACAGCCGCTGTCGCGGCGGGTTTCTCGGGCATCGCGAGGCCGGCGCACGCCGCCCGCGACAGCGAGCTCAATATCCTCTGCTGGGAGGGCTATAACACCGACAACGTCCTTGGCCCGTTCCGGGACATGTATCCCAAGGCAACTGTGCGGGCCGAGAGCGGCACATCCGACCCCGACATGATCAACAAGCTCCGGGCGGGCGAGGTCAACGTCTGGGATCTCATCAACGTCAATCAGCCCTGGGCCCAGCAGCAGCTCTTTCCGGAGAACCTCATCAAGCCGCTCGATCGGGCACGCTTCGAGCCCTACAACGAGCTCATGCTGCCGGAGTTCCGTAACTATCCACTCGCCTACGACTCCTCCGGCGAGCATCTCCTCGGAGTCGTCCAGCGCTTCGGGCCGTTCAGCTTCGTGGTCAACACCGACAAGATTTCCCGCGAGACCGCGGAAGACCAGGGCTACAAGCTGTTCTTTGATCCGAAGATGAAGGGCCGCTACGCGGTCCTGACCTACGACAACTGGAACATCATGCATATGTGCCTCGCCGGCGACCTCAACCCATTCGAGGAGCTTGACGAGGCCGGCCTGAGGACGTTCGAGGATACGGCCCGAACGATCTTCTCGAATGCCAAGCTGCTGTCGGACGATCTCGTCGCCCTCAACACGGCGCTCATCAACGGCGAAATCGACGCCTACTTCACCGGCGGCACCTACACCGCTTCGCCGGCCCGCTATGACGGGCAGACCCAGGTGCGCGCGATCACGCCGAAGTCCGGCCCCGTCGATGGCAAAGGCGGCGTCGTGTGGGTGGAACTTACCTCGCTCGTCAACAATCCGAATCCTTCGTCGCTTGCGCCTGAGTTTCTGGAGTTCATCCAACAGCCGGAGATCTGCAAGAAGGTTGCCTTCGCCGAAGGCACCTACAATCCGGTCTCGCAGATGGGCAACCCCGATGTCTTCGCGCTGTTCGACGAGGACGAACTCGACGCGATCCAGTGGGACACGCTGGAGGAGGAGATGGCGCGCTCGATCGACTATCAGATCGTCGCGTCATACGACCGGCTGATCGAGATCTACAACGCCGCGAAGCGGGGCTGACCAATCCGCCCGTCCTGCGCCGCCTCCGGTCCCGGGGCCGGCGCAGGCTTGGTTCCCGTCCACGGCGTAACAGAAGAGGGAAGGCTGAATGCCTTCTACGGTTTTGCGGCTTTCGAATGTCGTGAAGCGCTTTGGCTCCTTCACGGCGTTGCACGGTATTGATCTCGACATCGTCGATGGAGAGTTTCTGACGATCGTCGGGCCGTCGGGCAGCGGTAAGACCACGCTGGTTCGCCTCCTCGTCGGCATGGACGAGCCAAGCGCAGGCACGATTCATCTCAACGGCCGGCTCATCAACCACGTCCCGGCCAACAAGCGGCCGACCTGCATGGTGTTCCAGTCGCTTGCCCTGTTTCCGCACAAGACCGTCGGCCAGAACATCGAGTTTCCGCTCAAGATTCGGGGCGTGCGGCCGGCGGAACGCCGGGCGCGTGCGCTGGAACTGCTCGATCTGCTCAGGTTGAGTCGAGACTACTACGACAAGAGGGTGCAGCAATGCTCCGGCGGCGAACGCCAGCGTGTCGCACTCGCACGAGCGCTCGCCTTCGATCCGGAGATTCTGTTCTTCGACGAGCCGCTGTCGGCGCTCGATTATCGGCTGCGCAAGACGCTCGAGAAGGAACTGAAGGACCTTCACCGGCGGACCGGCAAGACCTTCGTCTACATTACGCATTCGCTCGAAGAGGCGATGGTCATGAGCGATCGGATCGCCATCATGCGCGAGGGGCGGATCGCACAGCTTGGCAGCGCGGACGAGATCTATTCGTCGCCGCGGTCGCGTTTCGTCGCGGAGTTCATGGGCGAGGTGAATCTGTTCGACGTGGAGGGCGACGCGGACGGCCGGCTCGTCTCCTGCGATCCGGCGCTGCAGATCAACGCCAGGACCAACGGTCTGGAGGCCGGCACGCGGGCGGTCCTGATGGTTCGTCCGGAGTTCATCAGGTTTCTGGCGGATGGCGAAAGCGCAGACTGCGTTGTCCGGGGCACCGTCGTCAACGAGTTCGCGCTCGGCTCCCGCATTCAATACGAGCTTCGGTCGGAGACGGGGCGGACGCTGACCATCGAGAAGCTGCGCGAGGACCGGTTTGCCGGTTCGCCCGGCGATCCAATCGCGATCGGCTGGCCGCTTTCCTGCGTCCATCTGATCCGAGAGCCGGCGGAGCGCTGACGCCGTGGACCGGCTGGAAGAGCGTCAGGGATTCCTGAGTTCGCTGCCGCTCAGCATCCTGCTGCTCCTGATCTTTGTCGCTCCCCTTCTGGTGGTCGGGGTCTTTTCCGTGATGCCGCCCCGGGTCTTCGACCTCTTCCACATGCCGAGCTTCGAAAACTATCGGATATTCGTGGAGCAGGGCTATTACCGATCGCTCCTGTGGTCACTCGGGATGGCGTTCGCGGCAACCGTCGTCCTGTTCGTGATCTGCTATCCGCTTGCCTATGGCATGGCCAAGGTCTTCGGGAGGTTCACCCACGTAATCACCATCGGCGTCGTCATCAGCCTGTTCGTCTCCGAGAATATACGGCTGTTCGGCTGGGTGCTTACGCTCATGAAGGGGGGCATGCTGTTGGGCACCCTGCAAGCCTGGACGGGGATATCCATGGACAGCTGGCTCTACAACGTGCCCGTTGTGATCTTCGGCCTCGTCTACGTCTATTTCCCGTTCATGCTGTTCCCGCTCGCCCAAGGCATCGCCATGGTGCCCGAAGAGGTCCGGCAGGCGGCGAGCGACCTTGGCGCCTCACGTACAAGGATATTCTTCGAGATCGATCTGCCCCTTGCCATGCCGGGAATCGTCGTCGGAACGCTGCTGACCTTCGTCCTTGCGGCGGGTGCGATTGCCGAGTCGAAATTGCTCGGCGGACAAGTCATGATCGTCATGACCCAGGAGATCCAGTCCGCCTTTACCTACGGTCAGAACTGGCCGCTCGGTTCGGCGCTGGCGATGATCCTGATTGCGATCGTCGGACTTCTTGCCTTCATCGCCCTCAACAGGGTTGACCTAGACGGCATCATGGGACGACGCGGATAGAACGATGAGGCACTCGACCCTGACCAGGTATGCGCTGGTCGTGTACGGCATCGTCTGTCTTGCCTTTCTCTACCTGCCGCTCGTTGCCGTCGCCTTCGCTTCCGTTTCGAAAGCGCGTTACCTGACCTTTCCAATCAAGCGGTACACATTCGACTGGTATCGGGAGGCCGCCGTGTCGGCGACCGTCGCCGATCTGGTCTGGATCTCGTTCAAGATCGCGGCGGTCGTGACCGTCGTTGCGATGGTCATCGGGTTCTTCGGCGCGCTGGCCTTCGCACGCTATCGGTGGCGCTTCAGGCGGTCGTTCCAGAAGCTGATCCTGTTGCCGATCTTTTTCCCGCAGGCCGTGCTCGGCCTTGCTCTCTTGTTGTGGTTCAACGGCCTCGGCGTCATACCGAGCTGGAAAACGGCGATCGTCGCACACCTCGTCTGGATCGCGCCGATCGCGACGCTCATCATAGCGATCCGCGCCTACAGCTTCGATCCGGCGCTTGAGGAGGCGGCGCGCGACATGGGCGCCTCGACTTGGCAGGTCCTTACGGAGATCACCCTGCCGTTGCTCTGGCCGGGTGTGCTTGCCGCCGGGCTGTTCGCCTTTCTTCTCTCTTGGGGCAACTTCCCGCTGTCGCTTTTCACGACGGGCGCGGACCAGACGCTGCCCGAATGGCTCTACGCGAAGATGGTTTCGGGCTATTCGCCGCTTGTACCGACGGTCGGCACCGCGTCGTTCGTCGTTTCCACGATTCTGATTGTTCTCGTGATCCTGATCGGGCCAAGGCTCGTCAGGCGCAGATCCGTGCTTCAAGCCGGTCGCTCAATCAAACAAGTGCCGTCTCAACAGGAGGGGTTTCATGCTGACGTCGATCAAGGGCAAGTCGGTTATCGTGACGGGGGCGAGCAGGGGTATCGGCAAGGGTATCGCGCGCGTCTTCGCGGCGCAGGGCGCGAAAGTCCTCGTCGTAGCGCGCCACGCCGAGCAGGCTGAGGCGGCGGCGGCGGAGATCGGCAACGGCGCGAGTGCCTTCGCGGGCGACGTGACCAAGCTTGCCGACATGGAGGACATGGCCAGAACGGCCGTAGACCGCAACGGCGGCATCGACGTGCTGTGCGCGAATGCGGGCGTGTTCCCCCAGGCGCGCCTCGAAGACATGACACCCGAGCAGTGGGACGAAGTGATCACGATCAACCTCAAGGGGACCTTCCTCGCGGTCAAGGCCGCCCTTCCTCACCTGAAGAAAAGCGGCGAGGGCCGAATCGTGATCACCTCATCGATCACCGGGCCCGTGACGGGCTTCCCGGGGTGGTCCCATTACGGCGCCTCCAAGGCAGGTCAGCTCGGCTTCCTGCGCACTGCAGCGATCGAACTCGCCAAATACGGCATCACCATCAACGCGGTGATGCCCGGCAACATCATCACCGAGGGGCTCGAAGGGCTCGGCGAGGATTACCTGAGGACAATGGCCGCCTCGATCCCGCTCAAGCGCCTCGGGCGCGTCGAGGACATCGGCTACGCCGCCCTGTTTCTCGCGTCAAAGGAAGCCGGCTACATCACCGGCCAGACGATCGTGGTCGACGGCGGTCAGATCCTGCCCGAATCGGTCGAGGCGCTGGAGCAGGCCTGAGCTGCGCTCGCGCACCGGGGTCGGCCCCTGCCGCGACCCCGGTGCCAAGGCTCCGCGTTCTTCGCGATCCGCTCACGCCCGCAAGCGCTGGGCGCGATACTGGCGGGGGGATGTGCCGGTCCAGCGGCGGAACGCGCGGGAGAAGGCCGATAGCTCCGAATAGCCGAGCAGTATGGCGATCTCCGAGAAGGGGAGTTGGCGCTGCTTGATGTAAGACATCGCAAGATCGCGCCGCACCGTCTCGACAAGGTCCGTGTAGGTCAGCCCGGCTTCCCCGAGTTCGTGGTGGATGGCGCTTTGCGAGACACGAAGCTGCTCGGCGACCTGGTCGAGGGCCGGATACCCTTCCGGGAGCTTGGCCCGGATCGTGGTGCGCAGCCGGTCGATCAAAAGGTCGTTGGCGGGGGCCTCGGAGCCCAGCTGCTCGAGGCACATCTGCATCAAGGCCAGCAGCCTCGGATCGCGCCCGGGCATCGGCCGCGACAGGATTTCCGGCTGGAACAGCAAGGCGTTGGTCGGCTGGCTGAAATAGACGGGTGCGTCGAAAGCGAGTTCGTGTTCCTTGGCCATGGAGGGCTTCGGGTGCTCGAAATGGACCTCCTCCGGCGCCCAGTGCCGCCCGCAGCACTCGCGGATGACATTCAGGAACATGCCGAGTGAGAGCTCCGCATCCTGCCGGCGCTCGATGATCGAGGGATCGGTGATCTGGTATTCGAGGCGAATGAGACCGTCCTCGCCGCGTCTCAGCCGCATGACCGAGGATTCCTGATGATAGCGGAAGAGCAGCACGAGGTTCTCGAGCGCGCTTCCAAGCGTCGGCGAGGAGACCGCGGCGTAGCCCCACATACCGAGATCGCGCGGTTGGAATTGGTTGCCGAACCACAGGCCGAAATTCTCGCAGTCGGTCTGGTTCGCCGATTCCTCGAACAGGCCGCAGAACGTGCTGAGCTCGATCTTCAAGGTCGGCGAGCCGGTCATATCGGGCGTCATGCGAAAGCGACCGAAGATGCGGTCGACATCGCCGCCGAAACGCTCGATGAAATCAACGATGCCGGTTGCGGCGGAGGCAAGAACGCCCGGAGCACGCCCGTTTACGATGAGGTCAGGGGCACCGGGCACGCGACGATCGCTGAACATAGTCCCCCTTCATGGTGACGCTTCCCCTTCCGATCGGTATGGCTCCGACCTTTGCGCCATGATCGCACGAGCCCGGCTTCGCATCAAGCGGTCCCGGGGCTGATCCTCCTGTCAAGAAAGGCTTTCGCATTGTCAAGCGGGCCGGGACGAAGCGGCCTAGGCTGCACACTCGTACGATCGGTTTCAAAGGGCGCGGCACGACGGGGCTTAGGGTGGTCTCGGGCCGCATGGGCGCGTCGATCATGGCGGTTGTGGCAGAAGATATCGAGGCAAGGCAGGATCCGCGGCGCGCGGCCCAAATGGTCGAGAAGGCGCGCTGGGCCGCCGCCGCCTTCTCGACCTACTCACGCGCGGAGGTGTTGGCGATCGCCCGGGCCGTCGCTGACGCGGCCGCGGCAGAAGCGCGCCGCTACGCGGAATGGGCGGTCGAGGAAACCGGCTTCGGCAATCCGGACCACAAGGAACTCAAGAACAAGCTCTGTTCCATCGGGCTTTACGAGCACTACAAGAACGACAACTTCACGGACTTCCGCGTCGATCCGGCGCGCAAGCTTGTCGAGATCCCGAAGCCTGCCGGCGTCATCTTCGCGTTGACGCCGTCGACAAATCCGGTCTGCTCGGTCTTCTACAAGGCGCTCCTTGCGCTCCTCACCCGGAACGTCATCGTGATCAGCCCCCACCCGGCGGCGAAGGCCTGCTGCGCCGACGCCGCGCGCCTCATCGCGCGGACCGCGGAGGCCGCGGGTGCGCCGGACGGCGTGATCCAGGTGATCGACGAGCCGGCCATGCCGATCATCGACTTCATCATGAAGTCGGACAGGATCAATCTCATCCTCGCGACCGGCGGCTCGCCGATGGTGCGGGCGGCCTACAGCTCCGGCAATCCGGCCCTCGGCGTCGGCCCGGGCAACTGTCCGGCCTATGTCGACGAAACCGCCGACGTCGCCAAGGCCGCGAAGCGTATCGCGGACTCGAAGGCGTTCGACAACTCGATACTTTGCACGAACGAATCCGCGGTCATCGCCCATGCCGCGATCGCTGACCGGCTGGTTGGCGAACTCAAACGGCAGGGGTGTCACATGATCTCGCCGGAGGAGCGAGAGCGGCTTGCCGACCACCTGTTCCCGGCCGGGCGGTTCAACATCTCCCTGCTCGGCAAGCCGGCAGAGCGGATCGCGGAGAGCGCCGGCATCCGCGTGCCCCGCGGAACCCGCGTTCTGCTCGTGCCGCTTGAACGGATCGGCGACGACTATCCTCTGAGCCGGGAGAAGCTGTGTCCCGTGCTCGGCTTCTACGAGGTGGCCACCCGGGACGCCGCGCTGATCGCGGCCCGCGCCATGGTGCGCCGGTCCGGCGCCGGTCATTCGGCGACGATCCACGCGTCCGACCCGGCGATCATCCTGCGCTACGGTGCGGAGCTCCCCGTCCTCAGGGTGGCCGTCAACGTCGGCTGCTCGACCGGGGCGGCGGGATTCGAAACCTTCCTCAGTCCCACCATGACGGTCGGCACGGGGTATTTCGGCCGATCCTCGGTCGGGGAGAATGTGGGCCCCGGGCATCTCGTCCAGTGGACCCGCCTCGCCTACAACAAGGCGGCGGAGGTGCCCTTCGACTCGTTCGACGGCGTGCACCTCCCCGAGACCTCGCCGAGGCCACGCCTCCCCGAAGGACGGATCGACTATTCCTTCAACTGGGTGGGTGGCCGGCCGTCGGCTCAGCACGGGGCCGCGGATGGCACACCGGGAGACGCGACCGAGATCGAGCTCGACGACCTGCGCGCCGAGATTCGCCGGCTCATTCTCGAAGAGCTCCGCGCGTTCCAGCGTGAGCGGCCCTGAGGAACCGCGGGCTTCGAAACCATGGCGACGATCCGCTCCTACATCTTCATCGATCAGCTCCAGCCGAAGACGATGTGCTATCTCGGCACCTTCGTGCGCGGCTTTCTGCCACGTACCAACATGGCGGCTCTCGTCGTCGAGGTCGCGCCCGGACTGGAGATCGAGAACATCACGGACGTCGCGGTAAAGAGCGTCGACGTTCGCCCCGGCATCCTGGTGGTCGAGCGCCAGTATGGGTATCTGGAGCTTCACTCCCATTCGACGGCATCGGTCAAGGCGGCGGGCGAGGCCGTGCTCGAATATCTCGGTGCCTCCGAGGCGGACGCCATGAAGCCCGAGATCCTCGCCGCGCGGGTCGTGAAGCGCGTCGACAACTATCACGCGTTCCTGATCAACCGGAACAAGTCCGGATCGATGATCCTGCCGGGCGAATCGCTGTTCGTGCTCGAGATGCAACCCGCGGCCTATGCGATCCTCGCGGCGAACGAGGCGGAGAAGGCCGCCAACATCAAGATCGTCGACTATCGCATGATGGGGGCGACGGGCCGCGTCTACCTCTCGGGCGAGGAAAGCGACATCCGTGCCGCGGCGCGCGCCGCGGAGCACGCGCTTCAGGTCAGGCAGGAGGTCCGATGACGACCCGGATCGACAGGGGCGAGTTGCGGGCGCTCATCAGGCAGGCGCTCGCGGAGGCGTTCGGCGATGCTGTTGCCTCCGCCGCGCCGCCGCCCGTCCCGGAGGGCCTCGTGGGCGAGCTCCGCGCCAAGCTCGGTCGGGGCACGCCGGCTCAGGTCGCCGTCAACCTGGAGTCCGGCGCCGACCTCGATCGCTTCGCACGCGATCTCATCCACGCCGCCGAGCACCCGGATCTCAAGGCGGCGATCCTGTCCGGCAGCATTCGGTTCGTTCCATCCGCGGTCGGGTCGCAGACCACCTCCCGTCAGGTGCCGCTCCCGGCGGCCGATCGGGGACCGAAGGGCACGTATCACATGACCGCGGGTGTATTGACCGAAAGCAAGGTCGTCGAGCTCGGCGCCACGCACGCCAGGATCATTCTCGGCAAGGGCGTGGTCCTCACGCCGCTCGCGCGCGACCGCGCGCGCGAGATCAAGGTCGAACTGGTGAGGCAGAAGCCATGAGAACCGGTGTCGTAATCGGCAGGGTTTGGGCGACGAAGCGTCTCGATGAACTGCCGGGGGGCGCGCTCCTGGAAGTCGCGTTCGAGAGCGAGGACGGCGTCGGCGAACGTGCGATCGCCTATGACCCTTTGGGGGCCGGCGATGGGGAGCGCGTGCTCGTCACGCAAGGTTCCGTCGCAAAGGGCTGGTTCAAGGATTCGAGATCGGTGGTCGATGCGCTGATCATCGGCATTCTCGACGAACCGCGGGCGCCCCCCAAAGCGACACGCTAACCAGAGCACCGAACGGAAGAACCCGGATACACGCGTAGAGACCCAGGAGGACAGAAAATGTCGAATGCGATCGGTTTCGTTGAGACAAAGGGATACGTCGCCGCCTTCGCGGCAGCGGACGCCATGGTGAAGGCGGCCAATGTCACGATCGTCGGGCGCGAGCAGGTGGGCGCCGGCCTCGTTTCGGTGCTCGTCCAGGGCGATGTCGGTGCGGTCAAGGCCGCGACCGAAGCGGGGGCAGAGGCGGCCGGCCAGGTCGGGCAGGTGGTCTCCGTCCATGTCATCCCGCGGCCGCATGCCGACGTCGTGAAGCAATTTGGTCTCGCCAAGTAGAATCCGGACCGGTGCGTCGACGGCGCCGGATCTCTCACGGATCCACCGAGCGGCACGCAAGGAGCGGCCTTTGACCGAGCTTCGCGTCTATCTCAAGATCGAGAACCTGAGGCGGCAGTTCGCCGCCTACATGGGCTCGCCGACGCGCGCGCGGGGCTATGTGCCGCTCGAAGGCATGCATTCGATCATCGTGGAGATCGCGCCGGCGCTTGCGATTCACCGGGTCGCCGACTTCGCCTTGAAGTCGGTGCCCGGGGCGGAGCCCGGCATGCTCTATGTCGAGCGCCAGTTCGGCATTCTGGAGCTGCACAGCCCGGACACGGACGAACTCGATGCGGCCGGTGTCGCCATTCTCGAAGGCATCGGTGCCAAGGCAACCGACCAGCTCAGGCCGAAGGTGCTCTACACCGATATCGTTGAGAACGTCACGGACCAGCATGCCGTGATCCTCAACCGCAACCGCGAGGCATCGATGGTGCTGCCTGGCGAATGCCTGCTGCTCGTGGAGATGGTGCCGGCGCTCTTCGCCGCGGTCGCCGCCAACGAGGCGGAAAAAGCCGCGCCCGGGAACACGCTGATCGATTGCCAGATGATCGGCGCCTCGGGCCGGGTCTTCATCGCCGGGACGCGCGAGGGGACCGAACAAGCCCGCGATCACATCCTAAGGACGCTCGAGGGCATCAAGGGGCGCGACAAATAGGCCGGCTCCGCGCGGCGTCCGCCGCCGGCGATGCACTCCGCGCCGACCGTCGCCGGCCAAAGGCACGTCAGCGTCCGGTGCCCGCGTCAGGCCGCGCCTTATCCGGCCGCATGATCGGGTGCGCAGGTGCGCCGTTGCCAGCCGGTCCCCGTCATCCAAATCGGCGGAGGTAATCCTCGCAGAGCGCCACAGTGTCCTCCGTGTAGGGCACGCCCATCGATTTCGCGAGCTCGGTTTCGGCGTGTGAACCGATCCATGCCACGAGCAGCAGGCGGCGCAGCATGACGAAGGTCGGAATCTCCGCCTCATCCTCCTTGGGCAGGTCGAGCCGTTTGCGGTAGCCCCTCGCCCAGGCTTCGAGGAGCTCCGGCACGTGGGGCTGGTGCTCGAAGAAGGAGACCGTGGTTGCGGCGTCGTAGAGATACCAGCTGAAGCCGCAGTCGTCGAAATCGATCGGTTTCACCTCGTCGCCATCGATCAGGAGATTGGCGAGGCGCATGTCGCAGTGGACGAGGCCGAAACGGTCCGGACCTTTGCCGAAGCGCTCAAGGCGGCGGCCAATGGCCGCTACGGTTTCGGCGAACAGCGCCTCCTTCGCCTTGTCGATTCCCATGCCGTCGCGCCAGCGGCCCCAATGCGGTTTGTCGCCGATGCTCGTCTCGAAGTCCCAGACGAGGCGCTCGAAGCCGTCCGGGCGCCGCCACTGCCGAGAATGCTCGTGCATGCGGGCGGTGATCTCCCCGAGGATCTCGAACTTCGCCGTCAGGTCTTCGTCTTCCGACGGTTCCTCCCCGCTCTCCCAATGGAACACGACCACGTGGCGTGGCCGCCGCATCGTGGCGTGGCCCGCCTCCTGGATCAGGTCGCCGTTGCGTCCGGGCAGCGGGATCGGCGTCGTCGCCACGCCATCCCGGCGCAAGGCCTGCATCCAGGCGAGTTCGGAGGCGATCGCGTTGCGGCTATGATAGCCGTCGCGGTAAATTCGCAACGCCCAACGGTCGCCGGATTCGGGCGCCTCGACGCAATAGGTCGCGTTCTCGGAAAGATTGACCATGGATACGCTGACGTCCCGCGGCAGGTCGTAGAGCTTTGTGGCGGTCGAAGCGACCTCTTCCAGGACCTCGAGTTGCCGCTCGTGCGGCAGAGTATCGAAACTGGTCATGGTCCCTCCCTTGATCGCCTTATTGGTGCTGGCTGTTTCCGCCGGCTTAGGGGCGGCCGGTCGCCGGGCTCAGGCGGCCGCGGTGTCCCGGGCCGATGCCGTCCGTCTGCCCGAAAGCTGCGGCGCACGCGCCCGTGGCCCGAAGACCTCCGCGCGCGCCTGGCCGATGGCGGTCTCGAGCCGGTTCAGAACTTCGTCGCAGAGCTCGCGGTCGCACAGCAGGCCCGGCTTGAATTGGAGGGCGCGCGGATCGAGGGCGGAATAGATCGCCCAGATACCGTTCCTGTATGCGTGGCGCATGACGTAAACGGCGCCCTCCGGGTGATCGAACTCGAGCCCCATGATCAGGCCGCGCTGGCGAATGCCGACGAAGAAATCGGGGTAGATCGCCTGAATCTGGTTGAGGCCGACGCGCAGGTGATGGGCGATGTAATGGCACTGCGAGCGCACTTCGGGGCGCGCGCAGATTTCGAGCACCTTGTGGGCTGCGATGCAGCCGAGCTCGGCACCGCCGAAGCTCGACATGTGGCCCCACCCGTCCTCATTGAGCCACGCGGCGGATCGTTCGTTGGCGACGACGGCGGAGATCGGATAGATCCCGCCGGACAGGCCCTTTCCGATCACCACCATGTCCGGCACGACGCCGTATGTGTCGATGCACCACATCTCGCCGGAGCGCATGAGGCCGGTCTGGACCTCGTCGGCGATGAACAGCGTGCCGACCTTCTCGCACATGGCCTTGATCGATTTGAGGTAGCCGTCCTTCGGCATGGGGAAGCCGTAGGTCGCGGGGATGCTTTCGATGATCACGCAAGCCGCATCGCCTTTCATGATCTCGCGCTCCATGGCGTCGAGATCGTTGAAGGGCACCTTGGTTACCTCGTCGGGATCCGCTTCGGAGAGGAAGAGTTTCGAGAAGCGGTCGTCCCCGACCTTCACGGCGAGACCGGTGTGGCCGTGATAGCAGCGCTGCAGACAGATGATGCGCCGGCGTTTGGTGGCGTGGCGCGCGCTCTTCAGCGCGATGTCGATCGCCTCGCCACCGCCCGAGCCGTACATCGTGTATTGCAGCCCTTCCGGTGTGTGCTTCGCCAGCATCTCGGCGAGCTTCGTGCGCATCAGCGCCGGGAAGTGGTGATTGCCGATGTCGAAATGGTCCATGCCCGCCTTCACGGCGGCGATGACTTCCGGATTGCGGTGGCCGAGGCTGTAGATGCCGCCGTTGAGATGCAGGTCGATCAGCCGCCGGCCATCCAGGTCGTAGAGGTAGTAGCCCTCGCGCCGATCGATGACGAGGTCGACGCCGGTCCGCTGCCACTCGAGTGTCTTGCCCGGATTCCAGTATTTGATGGTACGGGCGATGAAATCGTCCTTGGCCTCGCTCATGATGCCCTCGCAATGCTCCGCTGGCCCCGGCGTACCGAACGATGGGCACCGATCGGCGGCGCCTCACCTTCGGTCAGGATAGGCGGTCGGGCATCGTCCGACTTGACATGGCAGGGGAGGGAATTGACAGCCTTCCGGCCGGTCACGGAGGTCTACGGCCGAGTCTCGTCCCGATCTTGCCTGAGGCCGCTGCCGGTAGTTGCCCTGCTTACGCTATGTGCCCGCGAATCGGGCTAGAGCTTTCCGCGCACAACACACTTGGCCGTTCCCTTCAGGTGTAAGACCGGCAAGGAATGTTGATGGACCGTGGGTTGCCCCGCCGCCGCATCAAGGGCCCCGCGAACCTCAGACGCGCGATGGAGCGACGCCAGTCGCCCGAGAGCTGCAGGGCCAAGAACACGGATGTGAACTGGATCGTGCTGCTCAAGTCCATTGCGGGCACATGAGGATCCTTCGTCTTACGCAGAGGCGGCCAGCGGGGCTGACCGCGCCGCCGCCTTTCGACTGTTCCGCCAGGCTTCGGGCGTCATCCCCTCGCTTGCCTTGAAGATCCGGACGAAGTGGGAGGCATCGCAGAAGCCCGCCTCGGCGGCGATCGCCGTCACCGTCTTGTCCGTCCGCAGCAACAGGTGCTTGGCGTGGGACAGCCGGACGTGGCGAAAAGCGCGCATCGGTGTCATGCCGAGGTTGGCGGCGAAGTGGCGCTCGATCCGGCGCTGACTCGTTCCCAGCCGGCGCGCGAGGTCCGCCGTCGTGAAGGATACGTCGATGTTCTGCAGCATGATGTGCAGGCTCTGCAGCACCAGCGGGTCGTCGCATTCCAGGTCCAGGGTGGAAGCCGGCTGCGGCGTGTCGGCGTTCCGCGGATGATCGATGATCATGATGTGCAGGCTCTTCGTCGCCTCGGCGTGCCCGACATGGCGGTCGACCAGGAAGGCGGCGAGATGCGCGGCGCTCGCCCCGCCCGAGCAGGTGAGGCGGTCGCGGTCGACCACGAAGATCTGGCCGGAAACCGGGTGGAGCCCCTCGAACTGCTCGAGAAAGTCGTTGTGGTGGAACCAGCTCACGCAACAGCGGTAGCCCTGCATCAGCCCGGCGCGGTGGAGCAGGAAGGCGCCGGTGCACAGGCCGACCAGCGGCACCTTCTTCTCGGCGGCGCGCCTCAGATAGGCGATATACGCCGCGTCCATATGCTCCAGCTCCTCCAGCAGGCCGCCGACCACGACGATGTAGTGGAATCGTTCCGGATCGACCAGCCGCGCCTGCGGCTGTACCGCGACGCCACAGCTCGACATCACCGGTTTCATGGAGTTGGACAGCACCGTCCACTCGCAGAGGATGGGCCGGCTCCGGTCCCCCTCGTCCGCGGCCAGCCGCAGCACGTCAACGAAGTTGGCGAAGGCCGACAAGGTGAAGCGGTTGGCGAGGATGAAGCCGATGGACAGGCGCGGCCCCACGACGCCGCCCGTCGCCTCGCGAGGATTGTTTCCGGCCATGATCACGACCTTTCTGTCTGCGGGAGTGTCGGAATCTTACCACGAAATTGCCGGAATCATTCTATATGACTCGCCCGAGATTCCGAATCTATGAGACGCGGAAATCTTCATGTCATGGCGGCAAAAGTGACGAAATTTTCCTTTCTGACGCTCGCGAGGAAGGCGCTCGAAGGCCATAAGTCGTGGCCGCAGCAGTGGCCGCAGGCCGAGCCGAAGGCTCGCTATGACGTCGTCATCGTCGGGGCCGGCGGGCACGGCCTGGGGGCGGCGTACTATCTGGCGAAGGAGCATGGGATCACCAATGTCGCGGTGATCGAGAAGGGGTGGCTCGGCGGCGGGAACACCGGCCGCAACACGACCATCATCCGCTCCAACTATCTCTATGACGAAAGCGCCCGGCTTTACGATCACGCGCTCGATCTGTGGGAGGGGCTGAGCCAGGACCTCAACTACAACGTCATGTTCTCGCAGCGCGGCGTGATGATGCTCGCGCACAGCGTCCATGACGTCCAAAGCTTCAAGCGCCACGTCCATGCCAACCGCTTGAACGGCGTGATGAACGAATGGCTGACGCCGCAGGAGGCCAAGGCCTACTGCCCGCCTCTCGACATCTCGTCGACCGCCCGCTACCCGGTGATGGGGGCGGCGCTGCAGCGGCGCGGCGGCGTGGCGCGGCACGATGCGGTCGCCTGGGGCTATGCCCGCTCCGCGGCGGCGCGCGGCGTCGACATCATCCAGAATTGCCCGGTGCTTGCCATTCGGCGGGACGCATCCGGTGCCGTCAGCGGCGTGGAAACCGCCAGGGGTTTCATCGCGGCGAAAAAGGTGGCCGTGTCCGCCGCCGGCCACACATCGGTCGTGATGGATAGTGCGGGCGTTCGCCTGCCGCTCGAGAGCTTTCCGCTGCAGGCGCTGGTCTCTGAACCGGTCAAGCCGATCTTCCCCTGCGTCGTCATGTCGAACACGGTGCATGCCTATATCAGCCAGTCCGACAAGGGCGAGCTGGTCATCGGTTCCGGCACCGACCAGTATGTGTCGTACAGCCAGCGCGGCGGGCTGCCTCTGATCGAGCATACGCTTGCCGCGATCTGCGAAATTTTCCCGATTTTCACCCGCATGCGGATGCTGCGGAAGTGGGCCGGCATCGTCGACGTGACGCCGGACCGCTCGCCGATCCTCGGCAAGACCCCGGTTCCCGGCCTCTACGTCAATTGCGGCTGGGGGACCGGCGGCTTCAAGGCGACGCCGGGGGCCGCGCATGTCTTCGCGCACACCATCGCGCGGGACGAGCCGCACCCGATCAACGCGCCCTTCACCCTTGACCGGTTCCGCACCGGCCGGCTGATCGACGAGGCCGCCGCGGCGGCCGTTGCGCACTGAGGTATAGGTGTCATGCTTCTGATCCGCTGTCCCTATTGCCAGGAAGCCCGGCCCGAGCTCGAGTTCACCTATGCGGGCGAGGCGCATATCGCGCGGCCCGCGGACCCGTCGGCGCTGAGCGACGAAGCCTGGCGGGATTATCTCTTCATCCGTTCCAACCCGCGCGGCATCCATTACGAGCGCTGGCGCCACACGTATGGCTGCGCGCGCTTCTTCAACGCCGTCCGCGACACGGTGTCCGATAAGTTCCTGATGACCTATGAGGTCGGCCGGCCGCGGCCGACCGAGGCCGAGATCGCAGAGCACCGGTCATGAGCAACTATCGCGTTCCCGGGCGTGGCCGCGTCGACCACGATGCGCGCCTTCGCTTCACCTTCGACGGGCGGTCCTATGTGGGGCTGCAGGGCGACACGCTGGCGTCGGCGCTGCTGGCTAACGGCGTCCACCTCGTCGGCCGCTCCTTCAAGTACCACCGGCCGCGCGGCATCATGTCGGCGGGCGTCGAGGAGGCGAACGCGCTGGTCGGCGTCGATAAGGGGCGGGGGCGGTACACCCCGAATACCCGCGCCACCGTTCTGGAGCTTTATGACGGCCTCAAGGCCGAAAGCCAGAACCGCTGGCCTTCGCTGCGGCGAGACATCGGCGCGATCAACGATCTCCTCGCGCCGCTGATCCCGGCCGGCTTCTACTACAAGACCTTCAAATGGCCGGCCTCGTTCTGGAACAAGGTCTACGAGCCGGTCATTCGCCGAGCCGCAGGCCTCGGCCGGGCGCCGACGGAGCCCGATGCGGACCGCTACGCCAGCCGCTTCGCGCACTGCGACGTGCTGATCGTCGGCGCCGGGCCAGCCGGCCTGGCGGCGGCGCTTGCTGCCTCCGAAGGCGGCAAGCGGGTCATCCTGGCCGATGAGAATCCGGAAATCGGCGGCTCGCTGCTGTCTGATCCCGCGGTTCGGATCGACGGGAAGAACGCGTGGCGCTGGCTGGACGAGACACGCGCGACATTGGCGGGGCGCGCCAACGTCACCATCCTGACCCGGACCACGGCGATCGGCTACTATCACCAGAACTTCCTCGGGCTCGTGCAGCGGCTGACCGATCACCTGCCGGAGGCCTCGCCATCGCTCCCGCGCGAACGGATGTGGAAGGTGCGGGCGGCGCAGGTCGTTCTGGCGCAGGGCGCGATCGAGCGGCCGCTGGTCTTCGACGGCAACGATCGCCCGGGCGTCATGCTGGCGGGGGCGGGGCGGACCTACCTCAACCGTTATGGCGTCAAGGTCGGCAATCGTGTCGCCGTGGCGACGGTTCACGACTCCGCCTATCTCGCCGCCTTCGACTTGGCGCGCGCCGGGGCCACGGTCGTAACGATCGTCGACCTTCGACGCAATCCGCGGGCGGCGTTGCTGACGGAAGCCCGGTCGCTGGGCATCGAGGTGTTGAGCGGCTGGACCGTGACCGGGACTACGGGGCGGACACGGATCTCCCAGATCCGCGTCAACCCGGTCGACGCGAACGGGAAGGTCGGGGCCGCGCGGACGATCGCCTGCGATGCCCTGCTGATGAGCGGCGGGTGGACGCCCAGCATTCATCTCTTCTCGCACACCAAGAGCGCGCTGGAGTGGCGCGAGGATCTTCAGGCCTTCGTGCCGGGGGCGCCGAACGAAGCCGTGCGCTGCGCCGGCGCCGGCAACGGAACATTCAGCCTCGCCGCGGCGCTCGCCGAAGGCGCCGCGGCCGGCGCAGCGGCGGCCGGCGCCACCGGCAGCCCATTCACGTTCCGCGTGGAGGGCGAGGCGCCGTTCAGCGGCATCCCGCTCCGCGAGCTGCCGACGGATCGCGACCCGGCGCGCGCCAAGGCGTTCATCGATTTCCAGAACGATGTCACGGCCAAGGACATCCGGCTCGCCGTGCGCGAGGGCTTCCGCTCCATAGAGCATGTGAAGCGCTACACGACGAACGGAATGGCGACCGACCAGGGCAAGACCTCGAACATCAATGGCCTGATGATCGCGTCCGACGCGCTCGGCAAGCCGGCTCCGGAAGTCGGCCTGACGACCTTCCGGCCGCCTTATACGCCGACGACCTTCGGTGCGTTCGTCGGCTACCGCCGTCACGCGCATTTCGAGGTGGAACGCAAGACGGCGATCGATTCCTGGGCCGAGGCCAACGGTGCGGTCTTCGAGCCGGTCAGCCTGTGGCGGCGCGCCTGGTATTTCCCGCGGCCGGGCGAGTCCATGCACGAGGCGGTGGCGCGGGAATGCCGCGCGACGCGCCAGTCGCTTGGCATCTTCGATGCCTCCACCTTGGGCAAGATCGAGGTGGTCGGGCCCGACGCCGCGGAATTCATGAACCGCATGTACACCAATGCCTGGACGACGCTCGCGCCGGGGCGCTGCCGCTACGGCCTGCTGCTGGGCGAGGACGGGTTCATCCGCGACGACGGCGTGGTCGCGCGAATGGCGGATGACCGCTTCCACGTCACCACGACGACCGGCGGCGCGGCGCGCGTGCTCGCGATGATGGAGGACTATCTCCAGACCGAGTGGCCGGACCTCAAGGTCTGGCTGACCTCCACTACGGAACAGTGGGCCGTCATCGCGCTCAACGGTCCGAACGCCCGCAAGGTCCTCGAGCCTCTCGTGGAAGGCATCGAGCTCGACCGCGAAGCCTTTCCTCATATGGCCGTGCGCGAGGGGAAGATCTGCGGCGTTCCGACCCGTCTCTTCCGGGTGAGCTTCACCGGCGAGCTCGGCTTCGAGATCAATGTTCCCGCGCGCTTCGGCCTGTCGGTCTGGAAGGCGCTGATGGAGCAGGGAAAGCCATACGACATCACGCCCTACGGCACGGAGACCATGCACGTACTGCGCGCCGAAAAGGGCTTCATCATCGTCGGCCAGGACACCGACGGTACCGTGACGCCGTATGACGCGGGGATGAGCTGGGCGATCGGCAAGAAGAAGCCGGATTTCGTGGGCAAACGCTCTCTGGCCCGGCCGGACATGCAGGATCCGAACCGCAAGCAGCTGGTCGGTCTCCTGACAGAAGATCCGCAAACGGTCTTGGAGGAGGGGGCGCAGATCGTCGATGATCCGAAGGCCGCCATTCCAATGCCGATGATCGGCCACGTCACCTCCAGCTATCACAGCGCGACGCTCGGCCGCTCGATCGCCCTGGCCTTGATTCAGGGTGGACACCAGCGGAAGGGCCAGACCGTCTATGTGCCGATGCCGGACGCGGTGCATAAGGCGACGATTACCGACACCGTCTTCTACGACAAAGAGGGAGCAAGGCTCGATGTCTGATCCCGCCGCGTTTGTGGCGAGTGCCTATCGCCCGCTGCCGGACCAACCGTCCGAGTTCGGCGGCGGACGGCTTCTGCGCTTGGCCGTGCTTCCCGACTGCGCCCGCTTCGTCCTGCGCGTCGCGCCGGCGGATGCGGACGCAGCAGGTCAGGCCTTTGGTCTCGCGCTGCCGGAGAGGATCGGCGGGATGGTCGAATCCGATGGCCGGACGGCCTTGAAGCTCGGTCCCGACGAGTGGCGGCTTCTTGCCGATGAGAGCGAGGGACCGGAAATCGCGGCCCGCTTCGCCGCACAGCTCGCCGATACGCCGCATAGCCTCGTGGACATCGGTCATCGTGAGATCGGCATCGAGGTAAGTGGAACGGCCGTGCTCGACGCACTTGCCGCCCTGTGCCCGCTCGACCTCGCGGTGCGGCCGGTCGGATGGGGGACACGCACCGTCCTCGAGGGCGTGGAAACGGTGATCCTGCGGGAGGCCGAGGACCGGTTCCGGCTCGAGGTCTGGCGCTCCTTCGCGCCGTTCCTCTTCTCTCTCCTCGAGGTCGTCGGCCGCGAGATCGAGGCTGAAGCCTGAGGCGCGGGACGGTCGGTTCCAGCGCGTCGCGACGGTAGCGGCCATAGGGTACACCGAGGCCGGCCGACGCACTTTGCCGCTTGCATCGGACGGGTCGAGGTCCCACACCGGCCCGTCCGACCTCGAACCCGTCGAGCGGCTCTTGGCCATGCTCGAGCACCCGCGATGCAAGGAAGGCCTCACGGGCCGCCGAGGCTGCCCGCAACGCCATCGGCCAAGTCTTTGTACAACTACCCCTCGGGAATATCGAAACGGCGACGCACGGGCCGGATACGACCGGAAGTGAGATCGTCCCGCTCTAGGCCCGCGCACGGGTTGAGGGCATTCGGCGGGCGGCCTCGGCTTAAGACTATGCAGATCCTCCGATTTCGCTAGACTGACGCCGTACCGGGCAGAGCGAGGTCGAAGAGCCAGGGATGCGTTGGTTTGCCAAACTCGCCGCCGCAAGCTGCGCCACGCTGCTCGCCGCATCATCGGCGTCGGCGCAAACGCCCGTCGATACCGCGCTGGTCCTCGCCGTCGACGCCTCCGGCAGCATCGATGACGCCGAGTTCCGGCTTCAGAAGGAGGGCATCGCACTGGCGGTGACGGACGAGCGCGTCCTGGCCGCCATCCAGTCCGGGCCGCTGCAGCGGATCGCCATCGCCTATGTCGAGTGGGGTGGGCCCGGGTCGGCACGGACGGTCGTCGACTGGGCCATCGTCGAGGACGCCGATTCGGCGCAGGCGTTCGCCCAGTCCGTGCTTGCCGCACCGCGCTCGGCGCAGACCTACAACGCCATCGGCGACGCCATCGCCCACGCGACCGCGATGCTGCGCGATTGTCCGTGCGAGCCGGGCCGGGCCGTTATCGATGTCTCCGGCGACAATCCGGACAATCGAAGCCATGTTCCCGCGATCGTTTCGCGGGAGGCCGCGGCCGCAGAGGGGATCACGATCAACGCCTTGGCGATCCTTCAGTCGGATGCGCTGGGGCCGTCGGGACGGCCGTTACTGGTCGAGAACTACGAGAGCGAGGTCATCGCCGGGCCCGGGGCCTTCGTGCTGGCGGCGCAGGATCGTGGCGACTTCGCGCGCGCACTGCTTCAGAAGATGGTGCTGGAGATCGCGAACCGCACGCCCGGGGACCGCCGGCTGGCATCGGGAAGCCGGCCGTGATCGGCGGTCCCGATCCGCGGGTCAGGGCCGTTCGCCCGGCGGCACGACCGTGCGCGCCAGGCGGCGCTCGCGATGAAAGACGTACAGGCCGGAGCCGACGACGATCGCCACGCCGACCCAGGTCGTCGCGTTGGGGAATTCGCCGAAAATCAGAAGGCCGAGCAGGGTCGCGCTGATAATCTCGAGATAGTGGAACGGCGCCAGCACACCGGCCGGAGCGCGACGAAAGGCGAACACGACCAGCAGGTGGGTGATCGCGGACAACAAGCCGATCCCGGTCAGCAGCATCCATTCCCAGGCGCTCGGCCAAACGGGGTCGACGACGTCGATGCCGGCCGCCGCACCGATCGCGAGCGCGAGGGACAGGACCGCCGTGCCGAAGATGCCCGCCCAAAGCTGCATCGCGCCGGCGCCCTCCCATCGTGCGAGGTGCCGGGTCAGCACAAGGTAGCCGGCGAGGCAAACGGCGGTGCCGAGCGGAAGTAGAGCGGCCGGTCCGAAGATCTCCCAGCTCGGCCGGATGACGACGAGCGCGCCCCCGAAGCCGACGGCGACCGCGGTCATGCGGCGCCAGCCGATCGGCTCGCCCAGGAACAGCGCCGAGAAAAGGGTGAGAACCAGAGGTTCGACGAAGAAGAGGGCGATCGCATCGGCCAGCGGCAGGTACTTCACCGCCCAGAAGAAGAGCAGCGTCCCACCGGCCAGGAGGGCCCCGCGGGCGGCGTGCAGATGGAGGCGGCGCAGCGGTTTTCTCCGCATCGTCAGAACGGCGGGCAGCAGGAAGATCGTCTGGAAGACGAAGCGGCCCCAGGCGACCTGGCCCGGCGGAACGGTCGCCGCCAGCGATTTGGCAAGCGCATCCATGCCCGGCGCCATCAGCATGGCCAGAACCATGATCAGCATGCCCTTTTCGACGTCCGGGCCGGAGGCTGTCCGTGGGATGGCGGGGGTGGTCATGGCGGGACAATAGGGGTGAACGGAAGCCGGCGCCAGCCGGTCTTTGCGCATTCCGGGCATGCATCGAGGCCGTCGATCCGGCGGGAACGCGGGCCTCGCGGTCAGAGCGGCGCGTCGCACGGGGGACGTCCGCCGTCCGATGGCGCCGACGCAGAACGGAAAACGTTGCTCTTTGAAGGGGGTATCTGGTGCCGCCGGACAGGATTGAACTGTCGACCTCACCCTTACCAAGGGTGCGCTCTACCACTGAGCTACGGCGGCCCGCGCGATAGCGGCGCGAACCATGCCACAGCGCCCCCACGGGCGCAAGCGTTGGGAC
>CAZKCM010000018.1:0-71005 GCA_964551315.1 uncultured Rhodospirillaceae bacterium
CGAGGACGCCAAGGACGGAGAAGAACATGGCGTGCCGGTCGCGCGGGATGACCTGCGTCGAGACCGGCTCGACGCTGAGCCCCATCTTCTCGGCCACATAGGCCTCGACCCGGGGATCGATATTGGCAAAGGTGCCGACCGCGCCGGAAATGGCGCAGGTCGCGATCTCGGCGCGGGCCGCCCGCAGGCGCTCGCGGCCGCGCGCGAAGGCGGCATAGTGGCCGGCCAGCTTCAGGCCGAAGGTCGTGGGCTCGGCGTGGATGCCGTGGCTGCGGCCGACGCAGACCGTCATCTTGTGCTCTAGCGCCCGCCGCTCGAGGACCGCGAGAAGCCCGTCGAGGTCGGCGAGCAGCAGGTCTGAGGCCTGCTTGAGCTGCACCGCGAGGCAGGTGTCGAGGACGTCGGAGGAGGTCATGCCCTGATGGACGAACCGCGCCTCCGGCCCGACATGCTCGGCGAGGTTGGTGAGGAAGGCGATGACGTCATGCCGCGTCTCGCGCTCGATCTCGTCGATGCGCGCCACCTCGAACCGGCCGCGCTCCCACACCGCCTTGGCCGCCTCGGGCGGAATCACGCCGAGCTGCGCCATGGCGTCGCAGGCATGGGCCTCGATCTCGAACCAGATGCGGAACCGGTTTTCCGGCTCCCAGATCGCCGCCATCTCCGGGCGGCTGTAGCGTGGAATCATGACGGTCTCGCGGAAGAACGCTAAAGGGGATGCGGCAACGGAGCCGAACCGGCGCGCCCTGTCAACCGTCTTGCGTCGCCGTCCGGTCGCGCCGCATCCCGGCAGGGGCGGCCCCGGGCCGCACGCGGCAGCATCACCGCCGAAGCCGATCGGCGGCATCCGAAGGGCTCCGATCAGGCGAGGAACGGTATCGAAGCCGCGCCGCCGGCGACCAGCAGCCCGAGAACGATGAGGGCGGCCCCGACAACCGCCGCGACACGCCGGCCCTGTGGAAGCAGTTTTTCGGCGCAGACGACCAGCGTCAGCAGGAGCATCCAGGCCAGGCTCATCACTCCGGCGGCGACCAGCACGGCGAACAGCGCCCAGCAGCAGCCGAGACAGTAGGCGCCGTGCCGGAGCCCCATCCCGAGCGCCCCGGCCCGTCCCTCGCGCCAGTGCCGCGCCACAAAGGCAAAGGGCGACCGGCAATGGTTGAGGCAGATGCGCTTGGCCGGCGTGAACTGATAGAGCCCGGCCGTGACCAGGGTGGCCCCGAGTGCGAGCGGGGCCCAACCGGCACGGTCTGCCGCGGCAAGGCGGGTGGCGACGTCGCTGCCGATCTGAACGAGTGCATAGACGACAAGGCCCGCCGCCGCCCAGACGAGGATATAGCCCGCGATGAAGATCCAGGTGGGGACCGCCACGTCCCGTTCGCGCCGGGCCTGGGCCGCGGCGAAGATCAGAATCATCGGCGCGGCGGCCGGGAGCATCATCGCCGCCATCATGACGGTCCAGACCGCCAGGAAGACGATTGCGCCGCCGAATGACCAACCGGCCGCCGGCATGCCGGCCATGGCCATGCCGCCCATCCCGTTTGCCGCGAGATCGGCTCGCGCCACAATGCCCATCGGGTCGCTCATGCTGAAGGCATGATACAGGGTTGCCGCCCAGGCAACGCCGGTCAGCAGGGCCAGGGACAGCAACAGACCGAGCTGCGCTCGCCCCAAGCGAGACGTCGGGCGCAGCCAGGAGAACCGGTCGGTGTCGTCGGAGACCGGCTTAGGCAAGGGGTGTTCCTTATACCGGGCCGGGACCAGGCCCGCTCCAATCGAATGGAATGTGCTTGCTGGACCGGCTCTCGCCCGTCCATCTGAAGCCGAAACCCTCTGTTCGCGCCTCAACCGAACGCCCCCAGGTGGCGACCTGGCCGGGGCCGACTTCCGAGCCGGGCGGGTTGATCATCTGAACCCGCTGCCCCGGCGGTGTCGTCGGCCCGGTCAGGGCCTCGGCCCGGCCGACGACCCGGCCCGGGATCTCGGCTCGCCAGAAGGCCAGGTCGCCCGCGACTTCAAAGGCGATCGGCACGAATTCGACCCCCCGAAACTCGCCGACGAGAGCGGCGAAGTTGGCCGGCCATCCACCGGCCCGACCCGCAAAGACCGCCTGCAGGGCCTCCCGCTGCCGTTCGTCGGCCCTCTCGTCAATGAACAGGCCGAGCCTGACCTTGGCCTCGCCGGCCCAGACATTGCCTTCGAATGCGCTGAGGGCAAGCAGGTTCAGGCCATCGAGCCGGATCTCGCCATAATGACCTTCGCGGATATGCCAGGCGAGCATGCCCTCGCAGGCATTGTTCGTCGGAGCCTGAGCGAATTCGCAGGGGCAGGGGACGTTGCAGCTGCAGATATCGAACCAGTCGCCGACGAGTCGCCACTCCGGGACGGTGTTCATGGGAAACCCTCCTTAGGCCCGCCACGTCAACCCCATCCCGGCGGGCGGAGGAGAGGCAGTCGGGCGAGTGGATTCGGCGGCAAGGAGGAAACCGCACACACGCTGCGCAGCCGTCCTGGCCGCGTCACTGTCGCATCAAGAATACTACGGGCCGGCAGGCGCAACAACGACGTCGATACCCCGTCCTGTCGCCGTAACCCACCTTGCGGATGAGCCTGCGCAGCCGCCTGCCGTTCGCGCCCTCGCCCCGAACGCAGGCCGCACCCATGCGAGCTCCGGACGGGCCCGCACCGCGGGGGCGCCCGGCTCAAACGAATGCGGGGCCGCCCGCGCAAGGGCGCCCCTGCGACCGAATCGCGGGCTGGTCGCAGACACGGGCGATCGATAGATTGGGCTCGGCATCCATCGTCAATGGCGGCTTCGTTCCAGGCATGACCTCCGCACCTTTTCCCCATCTGTTTTCGCCGCTCCGGGTCGGCTCCGTCACCCTCAAGAACCGGATCTTCTCGACCGGGCACGACACGACGCTGCCGACCAACGGCCTCATCAACGACGCGCTCGTTGCCTATCACCGGGCGCGGGCCGAAGGCGGGGCCGGGCTCATCGTCGTCCAGGTGGCCGCCGTGCACGATTCGGCCCGCTACAGCTCGCACGTCCTGATGGCGACGAGCGACGACTGCATTCCCGGCTATCGGCGCGTCGCCGAGGTCTGCCACGAATTCGGCTGCAAGGTGTTCGGCCAAGCCTTCCATCCAGGGCGCGAGATCATCGAAAGCCAGGACGGCACCGCGCCCGTCGCCTACGCCCCCTCGGCGGTGCCCAACGAGCGCTTCCACGTCATGCCCTGCCCGATGTCGAAGCGGATGATCCGCGAGGTGATCGCCGGCTATGGCGACGCCGCCCGGCGCATGAGGGAGGCGGGGCTCGACGGCGTCGAGATCGTCGCCAGCCACGGCTATCTGCCGGCCCAGTTCCTCAATCCGCGGGTCAACCGGCGCGAGGACGAATATGGCGGCAGCGACGAGAACCGCCTGCGCTTCCTGCGCGAGATCATCGCCGATATCCGGACCAAGGTGGGCCAGGACTTCGTCGTCGGCATGCGGATCTCCGGCGACGAGAAGGACCATGACGGCCTCACCGCGGAGGAGGTGCTGGCGGCCTGCAAGGCGCTCGACGGCGATGCGGGCGGGCTCGACTACTACAACGTGATCGCCGGCTCTTCGGCCTCCTTCGCGGGCGCCATCCACATCGTCCCGCCGATGGCGATCGAGAACGCCTATGTCGCCCCCTTCGCGGCCGCCACCAAGGCCGTCGTCTCGAAGCCGGTCTTCGTCGCCGGCCGCATCAATCAGCCACAAGAGGCGGAGAAGGTGCTGGCCGCCGGCCAGGCGGACCTGATCGGCATGACCCGGGCGATGATCTGCGATCCCGCCATGGCGAACAAGGCGGCGGCCGGGCGGCTCGACGACATCCGCGCCTGCATCGGCTGCAACCAGGCCTGCATCGGGCACTTCCATCTCGGCTACCCGATCTCCTGCATCCAGTATCCGGAAAGCGGGCGCGAGCTCGTCTACGGCACGCGCCGGCCGGCGGCGCGGCGGAAGAAGGTGCTGGTGGTCGGCGGCGGGCCCGCCGGCATGAAGGCCGCGGCCGTCGCCGCCGAGCGCGGCCACGACGTCGCGCTCCACGAGGCGGAGGGCCAGCTCGGCGGGCAGGCGCGGCTCGCCCAGCTCCTGCCGGGCCGCATGGAGTTCGGCGGCATCATCACCAATCTCGCGCGCGAGATGGAGCTGGCGGGCGTCAAGGTCGTCAAGAACAGCCGGGTGGACGCCGCCCTCGTGGCGCGGGAGGCGCCCGACGCCGTCGTCCTGGCGACCGGTGCGGTGCCGCGGCGGCCGCCGATCGAAGGCGACGCCGACGCGCAGCATCTCGTCGACGCCTGGCAGGTCCTCAGGGGCGAGGCCAATGTCGGCCCGTCGGTGGTCGTCGCCGACTGGCGCTGCGACTGGATCGGCCTCGGCATCGCGGAGAAGCTGGCGCGCGACGGCTGTCGGGTGCGCCTCTGCGTGAACGGCTACATGCCGGGCCAGACGATCCAGCCATATGTGCGCGACGGCTGGGTCGGCACGCTGCACAAGCTCGGGGTCGAGATCATCCCCTATGTCCGGCTGTTCGGCGCCGACGGCGATACCGTTTATCTCCAGCACACGACGAGCGGCGAGCCGGTGGTCATCGAAGAGGTCGATACGCTCGTCCTCTCCCTGGGGCACGAGCGGGTCGCCGCGCTCGAGGACGCGCTGGCGGACTACCCGGGCGAACTGCACCTGATCGGCGACTGCCTCGCCCCGCGCACGGCCGAGGAAGCGGTTTTCGAAGGGCTCAAGGTCGCGTCCGTCCTGTAGGGACGGGCAGGGCGAATCGGCAAGCGTTACGGTTTGAGTCCCCGGGCGAGCGCCTCCGCGAAGGCGCGCGCGATCGAGCCGTCGCCGTCCAGCGTCGGGTTGAAGATGGTGACGTTGATCCCGACCGCGCCGCCGCTGCCGATGGCCGCGCGCAGGACGGTCGCAAGCTCGTCCCACGACAGGCCGTCCGGCATGCGGTAATCCACCGCCGGCATGACCGCGTCGTCGAGGACGTCGGCGTCGAGGTGGATCCAGAAGCCGTCGAGCTCGGGCTTGGAGAGGCGCTCCGCCGCATTCGCTGCGGCGGCCTCTGCCCCGGCCGCGCGCAGGTCCGCGAGGTCGGTCATCGCGATCGCCGTATCCTCGACGCGCTGACTTCCATGCGCCTCGGCCTCGGCGGCGTCGCGGCGCCCGACCAGGACGACGTCCTCGTCGCGCACCAGCGGGCGCCGGCCCTCGATGTCCGTCACGATCGCCGGGCCGCGGCCGGTAACCAGCGCAAGGTCCATCGACGCCGCTTCGCCGTTCGGTTCGGCCTCCGGCTGGTAGAAGTCGGCGTGCCCGTCCAGGAAGAGGAGGCCGTAACGGCCGCGGCGCCGGAGCGCCAGAAGGTTGCCGAGCAGGATCGAGCAATCGCCGCCGAGCACCACCGGAAACGCGCCGCGGTCGACGGCGGCCCCGACGGCATCGGCGAGCGCGACGGCGTAGTCGGCGATGCCGCGCGGGTTGAGCAGCAAGGTCTCGGGATCGCGTTCCGGCTCGTAAGGCGGCGGCTCGACGCGACCGGCGCGGCGGGCGCCGAGCCGCTCGGCCAGACCCGCGGCCAGCAGCGCGTCGGGCAACGTCTCGACCCCCTTCGGAAACAGGCCGAGCACGGACGGGGCCTCGATGATCGCGAACGGTTTCCCGGTCATGCGCCGCATCTCCCTGGTTGAATGACATCAAGCCACGCCGCGGCGTCGTTTCGCGGACCTGGCGCCGAGCAGGTGGCGCAGCTGCGCTTGCAGAACGCCGCCGATCACGAGCGCGCCGCCCAGGAGCTGCAGGGCGGTGGGCCGGGTGCCGAGCGCGGCGCTGATGAGGATCGCCGCCACCGGGGCCAGGTTCAGGAACAGCGACGCGACGACGACCCCCAGCCGGCCGACGCCGAAGTGCCACAGGAACACGCCCGTGACGACGGAGGCGAAGATAATCCAGGCGAACAGGCCGAGCTCGGGCGCGGTCGACGGTACGGCCGGCGGCAGATGGGCCGCGCCTGTCAAGCTTGCGAGCAGATAGACGGCGATCAGGACGACGGAGCCGGGCACCATGGTGATGCCGCAGATCCGAAGCTGCGACCATCCGCGCAGCCAGTGCTGCGCCATCAGCGAGTACCAGGCCCAGCAGGCCGAGGCGAGGAGGATGAGAACCTCGCCGCCGCGCAGGTCGAAGGGTACCCCACTGCGCCCCGGATCGTAGGTCGCGAGCACGCCGCCGGCGATGGCGAGGAGGATCGCCGGAACGGTGCCGCGCTCGGGCGGCGTCCGGTAGATCGCCCAGGCGACGATCGCGGCGACCGCCGGTCCGGTGGACCCGATGACGGCCGCCGTGATCGGGTTTGAATGGGCGATGCCGAGCGTATAGAGCGGCGCGAAGAGACCGATCCCGACGCCGCCCAGCAGCCACAGCCGCCACCAGGATACGGGCCCCGGAACGAGCCTGCCGTTTTCGACGACGAGCAGAAGCAGAAGGAAGACCGGCGTGCCAAGCGCGTAGCGGATCGCCGCGAGGAAGTACGGATCCCACTGCGGGATCAGGAGGTTCAGCACGGGGATCAGCGATCCCCACGCGATCGCCGTCAGCAGCAGGCCCAGATTCGCGGCGATCATCCTGGCTCCGATCCCTCAAGCGTCGCCCCGCATGTTGCAGAGAACACCGAAACGGTCAATAAGAGCCGATGGACGGCGCAGAACGCCTCAGCTTGGGAGAGGCCCCTATGGGTGGAGAGGCCCCTATGGATTACGAGACCATCACTTTCGAGCGGCGCGGGGCCGTCGGCCTCGTGACCCTGAACCGGCCGGAGCGGCTCAACGCCATCAACGGTCGGATGATCGACGAGCTCAACGCCCTGCTCGACGCCGTCGAGCGGGACGAGGCGGTGCGCGCGCTCGTCGTCACCGGCGCGGGGCGGGCCTTCTGCTCGGGATTCGATCTCAAGGAGGGCGCCGACACGCCGAAGGAGGGCGTCGCCGACTGGCGCCCGGTCCTGCAGCGCGATTTCGACATCATCATGCGCTTCTGGCATCTGAGCCGCCCGACGATCGCGGCGGTCAAGGGCTATTGCCTCGCGGGTGGCTGCGAGCTCGCCATGGCCTGCGACATCACCATCGCCGCGGAGGGCACCCGCTTCGGCGAGCCGGAGCTGCGCTTCGGCAGCGGCATCGTCGCGCTGCTCCTGCCCTGGCTCAGCGGTCCGAAGAAGGCGAAGGAGCTGCTGCTCACCGGCAACGACAAGGTGACGGCCGAGGAGGCGCTTGCGATCGGCATGATCAACCGGGTGGTGCCGGAAGGGCAGGAGCTCGACGCGGCGCTGGCCATGGCGCGCGACATCGCGGTGATGGACCGTTCGGCGGTTGCCCTGACGAAGCAGGCGATCAACCGCGCCTACGACATCATGGGCATGCGCGAGGCGCTCGCCGCGGCGCTCGACATCGACGTGCAGATCGAAAGCATGGAGACGCCCGAAAGCCGGACCTTCGACGAGATCGCGCGGCGCGACGGCCTCAAGGCGGCGCTCGCCTGGCGCGATTCCCGATTCGGCGGCGGGACGGACGAAGGCTGACGGGCGCCGCGCCGGCCGTCGGTATTAGTCGTTTTTTAGCGGTTATCGCGTCGAATGCGGTGGGTGCGCTCCGCTTCGACGGAATGGCAGATGACCCGCAACGAACCGCGTAGCTCCGGTGAGGTCGTGGCCAACCCTCTCGATCCGGCTGATTCGCGGTACCCGGAGTTCGGCTTTCTCCTCGGCTACTGGAACCGGCTGCGCGGGCCGCGGATCGGGCCGTCACGTCGCGAGATCGATCCCGTCGAGCTGAAGCGGGTGCTGCCGCGGCTTGCGCTGGTCGATGTCCTGTCGAGCCGCAAGGACTTCCGGTTTCGCCTGGTGGGAACCGATATCCACAACCTGCACAACTGCGACCTGACCGGCAGGCTGGTCTCGCAGCTACGGCCGGACGCGTACCGGGACATGCTCCTGGAGCATTTCCTGGAGGTGGCAGCTACCGGGCGGCCGAACGCCCACGAGGTCCGCTTCGTCACCGAGGCCGGACTGTCACGGCATTATGCGGCGCTGCGCCTGCCGCTCTCGACCGACGGGCAAACGGTGGACTGCCTGCTGACGATCGACAATTACGGCGACCACTGGAGCGATCTCCATCCCTATTTCGACAGGCTCTACGAACGGGCGGGCCGTTCGTAGAGGCTGACAGCGCTCGGCTATCGAGCGCTCGGGGGCATTTCGTATCGCGTGATCTCGACGTTGGCCGCGATCGAAATGCGCTCGCCGCTGCCGTGGAACGGATGCACCCAATGCTCGAGCCAGGCCGGAAAGGCGACCATGAGCCCCGGCTTCGGATCGATCGTGATCGCGCGGCCGAACATGAAGCCTGGCAGCCGCCCGTACACGGCCGCCGGGCGAGGATCGCGCAGCTCAAGCTGCCCGTTCTGCGGGTATCCGGGCTCCGCTTCGCCGACCGCGACGTAATAGACGACGGCCCAGTGGATGCCGGCGTGGACGTGCGGCGTGTTGTAGTTGCCGCTCCGGTTCACGTTGGCCCAGGCGGCGGCACGGTAGGCGAGCCGCACCGCCTCGGGGTTTTGCCGCACCGGCAGGCGGCTGATCCGCTGGACGGCGGAATCGATCCAGCCTCGAAGCGTCGCCACCTCCGGCTCCGGCCAGTCGAGCAGCGTTTCCTCCGAATGCCAGCCGCCCGCATTGCTGATGCGCAGCCCCGCGGACCGACGCTCGCGCTCCAGGATCAGCCGCCTGAGCCCGGCATTGGTCGCCTCGGCATTTGGAATCGCCTGGATCAGCAGCGGCACGTTGAAGGCGAGGCGGATGTCCTGACCAATGGCGACGTCGAGGCTCATCGATCGAATTCCCTTCCTGTCTTGGCGTCTCTTGGCGTCGCGCCCGGCGACGCGGGTTGTCGAAGGCCCCAACCATAATTGCGGATGAGCGTGATTGGCTATGGCCGAGGCCGCGCCCGCGACCGGCGGGGTGCCGCGGCGCGTCCTGGCCTGCCGGTGGCCTTACCTGTCATCTGACAATACCCCCCTGATTTCTTTGCGTTGACATATTCCCATATCGGCATATGTTACGGCCATGGCGCGAGCAGCGACGACGTCGGACGTCTTCAACGCGATCGCCGAGCCGCAGCGACGGGAGATCCTGGTCCTGCTGCGGGCGGGTGAGCGTTCGGTGACCGAGTTGGCTCAGGAGTTGGGGATGACCCAGCCGGGGGCGTCCAAACACCTGCGGGTGCTCCGGGATGTCGGGCTGGTGCGAGACCGGAAGGCAGGCAAGCAGCGCCTGTACCGCCTCGACGCTCGCGGGCTGCGACCGATTCACGAGTGGACCGGCGGTTTCGAGCGGTTCTGGAATGAGAGCTTCGACCGGCTGGACGCGTACGTGCAGGAGCTCAAGCAGGCAAGGAAGGAGAAGTGACGGATGGTAGCGACAAGACGCGACGCGCCCGGGCAGTCAACGACGGCCGACCGCGAGATCGTGATCTCCCGGGTCATCGATGCCCCAAGGGAGCTGGTGTTCGAGGCATTCACCGAAGTCAGGCATCTGTCGCGGTGGTGGGGACCGGAGGGGTTCACCACCACCACGCGGGCGTTCGAGTTCCGCGTCGGAGGGGAGTGGGATTTCGTGATGCACGGACCGGACGGGACGGACTACCAGGAATGGATCTGCTGGACCGAGATCACCCCGCCGGAGCGGATCGCGCTCCTGCATGGTGAGCGGCGCGGCGACCCGAACGCATTTGAGTCGATCCTCACCTTCGCGCCCGACGGCGCGATGACCAGGATCGAGATGCGCACAGTGTTTCCCTCCAAGGAGCTGCGCGACGAGGCGGTCGAGAAGTACCACGCGATCGAGGGCGGTCGGCAGACCCTGAGCAAGCTGGCCGCCTATGTTACCGAGATTGTTCGGACGGGAGCTGAGGGCTGATGGCCGGAAAAGTGTTTTTTAGCGTGACGATGTCGCTTGATGGCTTCATGGCGCCGGAGCACCTGCCCGTCGAGGACGTCTTTTCGCCCAAAGGTAAGAACGACCCGAGGGTCCAGAGCTGGATGAAGAAGTGGTCGGAGCTGCAGGCATGGGCGTTCCCGCAGCGATTCTTTCGGGAAAACCTCAAGCTCGGCGAGGGCGGTGAGGAAGGACCCGACAACGACATCGCTCGGGCGACGCACGAGCGCACCGGCGCGAGCGTCATGGGCAAACGGATGTTCGACGCCGGCGAGCTGGCATGGCCGGAGGAGGCGCCGTTCCACACCCCGGTGTTCGTCGTCACCCATGCCAAGCGCGAGCCGTGGGTCCGGCCGGGCGGGACGACCTTCCACTTCGTCAATGAGGGCATCGAGGCCGCGCTCGACCGGGCCCGTGAGGCCGCCGGCGACCGCGACGTCCGCATCGCGGGCGGCGCGGAGACGATCTTGGAGTATCTGAACGCCGGCCTGATCGACGAGTTCTCAATCGCGCTCGCACCCGTGCTGTTCGGCTCCGGAATCCGCCTGTTCGAGGGCGTGGACGCGGACCGCGTGGCCCTGGAGCCGGTCCGCGCGGAGCCAACGCAGCGGGTAACCCACCTGACCTACGCGGTGCGGGAGCGGTAACCGTCTCGCCCCTGCGTCGCGGCTTCGGCCCATGCGGGTGGACGATCAGTTGGAGAAGATCAGGGCTGCCCCCGGGCATGGGCAAGGGTGCGGTCTCCCGAGGCCGAGCGACCTTTGCCCGCGGTCGGGCGACGGCTGACACGCGCCGGCGGGCGCGGCTTACAGCAGCCCCATGCTGCGGAAGCTGCGGTGGCCGTTGCGGCCGATGATGACGTGGTCGTGCAGGGCGATGCCGAGCCGCCCGGCCGCCTCGGCGATCTCGCGCGTCATGGCGATGTCGTCCTCCGACGGCGTCGGGTCGCCGGATGGGTGATTGTGGCACATGATGATGGCCGTGGCGCCCAGCTCGAGCGCCCGCTTCACCACCTCGCGCGGATAGACGGGCGTGTGGTTGACGGTGCCGCGCTGCTGCACCTCGTCGGCGATGAGGGCGTTCTTGTTGTCGAGGAAGAGCAGACGGAACTGCTCCACCTTCTGGTGCGCCATGGCCGCGTGGCAGTAGTCGAGCAGCTTCTTCCAGGAGCCGATCACCGGCCGGTCGATCAGCTGCTGGCGGGTCATCAGCAGCGCCGCCGCCTCGACGGTCTTGAGCGCCACGATGCTCGCCTCGCCCATGCCCGCGACCTCGGCCAGCTCCCGCGGGCTCGCCGCCATCACGGCCGCGAAGCTGCCGAACCGCTTCATGAGTGCCTTGGCCAGCGGTTTCATGTCGCCGCGCGGGCGCGCCTGGAACAGCAGAAGCTCGAGGAGCTCGTAATCCGCAAGCGCTTCCGCCCCGCCGGCGAGAAAGCGCTCGCGCAGCCGTTGCCGATGGCCGAGATAGTGGGGCTTCTCGCTCTGCGTCCCGTCGTCGGTCAAGCGGGGCTGATCCTCAGACGGCGTAAGGCGGATGGTCGAGCCCGGCGGGGGAGCGGGTGAAGATCTCGTAGCCGTCCGCGGTCACGGCCACCGTATGCTCGAACTGGGCCGAGAGGGAGCGGTCGCGCGTCACCGCCGTCCAGCCGTCGTCGAGCACCTTCACGTCATAGCGCCCGGCGTTGATCATCGGTTCCACGGTGAAGAACATCCCCTCGCGCAAGGTCGGGCCGGTGCCCGGGCGGCCGAAATGGAGGATGCTCGGCGCGTCGTGGAACACGCGGCCGATGCCGTGGCCGCAGAAGTCGCGCACCACCGAGAAGCGGTGCGATTCGGCAAAGGTCTGGATCGCGTGGCCGATGTCGCCGACCGTGGCGCCCGGACGGACGGCCTCGATGCCGCGCATCATCGCCTTGTAGGTCACGTCCACCAGCCGCTGCGCCTTCACGCCGACCTTGCCGACGAAGAACATGCGGCTGGTGTCGCCGTGCCATCCGTCGAGGATCACCGTCACGTCGATGTTCATGATGTCGCCGTCCTGGAGCTTCTTCTCGCCCGGGATGCCGTGGCAGACGACGTGGTTGATCGACGTGCAGATCGACTTCGGGAAGCCCCGATAGTTCAACGGCGCCGGCACGGCGCCGTGGTCGGTGATGAACGCGTGGCACAGCCGGTCCAACTCGCCCGTGGTGACGCCGGGCTTGACGTACGGCGTGATGAAATCGAGCGTCTCGGCCGCCAGCCGGCCCGCACGGCGCATCCCCTCGAACGCCTCCGCGCCATGGATCTTGATGCGGCGATCCTCGGCGCTCCAGTCGTGAGCGGGCTCGGTGCTCTTCATCAAATTGAGAATCCTCATCTTTCCCCGGGGCGGCGCCGGGCCGCCTTCCATGCTTCGCGTCCAGTGTCCAATAGTTCTGTGTCCAATAAATGGGTTCGGAGAGGAGATTGCAAGTGGCGGGACGGGGTGCCGGCGGGGCCCGCTATAGGGCAAGGGGCAGGGGACGGGCGACCTCGATGCCGTCACGGCGGACCGTGCAGGAATAGCACAGCACCTCCACCCCGGCGGCCCGGGCCCGGTCCAGGGCGGCGGCATAGGCCGGGTCGATGTCGCCGGCGATGGCAAAGCGGTCGCAGTCCGCGCGCTGGACGATATAGAGCATGACCGCGCGGGCCCCGGCCGTCGCCACCATCTCCGCCATCTCGTCGAGATGCTTGGCGCCGCGGGCGGTGACGGAGTCCGGGAACTCCGCGGCCGTTTCCCGCCGCAGATGCACGTTCTTCACCTCGACGTAGCAGGGCGCCCGTCCCCCGCCTTCCAGGAGGATGTCGATCCGCGAGTTGCGGCCGTACCGGACTTCCCGGCGCAGCGTCTCATAGCCGGCCAGCTCGGGGATGCGCCCGGCCACAATGGCCTCGGCGGCCAGCCGGTTGGGGTGGGCCGTGTTGATTCCGACCAGGTGGTCGCCGACGCGGATCAGCTCCCAGCTATAGCGCAGCCGCCGCTTGGGATCCGTGGCCGGCGAGAGCCAGACCTCCGAGCCCGGCGTCGTCAGGCCCAGCATCGATCCGGGGTTGGCGCAATGGGCGGTGACGGTGCCGTTGGTGCTCCCGTCGGCGGCATTGACCAATTCGACGTCGCTCAGGAATCGCTTGTAGCGGCGGACCAGACGGCCCTCGATCAGGGGAACGGGAAACTTCATCGCGCCGGCAGGGTAGGGAATCGTGCCGCGTCCTGCAATTGCCGATCGGGCTTAACCCGGGATGGCAGCTCCGCCGGATGCCGTCTCCGCACTCGCCCGTTGCAAAACCGGGGCGGCGGGGGCAATCTCTTGCCCCGTATGCAGGAGGCAACCCCCTTCATGAAACCCGCCTTGCCGCTCGCGGCCTTGCTTGTCGCCGCTCTCGCCGGCTGCTCCTCCATATCCTGGTTCGGTCAACCGGAGCCGCGGCCGGTGCCGCGTGCGGCGGACTATGGCGAGGACGACGCGGTCATCGCTGCCCTCGAGGCCTGCAGGGCGCAGGCCCGCGCCGTCATTCAGCGGGACACCGCCATTGATCGGGACATCGCCACCGGCGATCCGGCGTTCCGCGGCGCGCCCGGCCTGGATTGGCGGAGCGAGGGCGACCTCGACCTGATCCAGAACATGGACCAGTTCGAGACCGGCCGGCGCTACGACCGGATCGTCGCCGACTGCATGCGGCGGAAGGGCTACGCCCCGGCGGCCGAGGAGCCGGAGTCCTGATGGCGGATCGGAGATGACGGACCGCACCGACAGCCCGACGGTCACCGCCGCCGTCCTCATCATCGGCAACGAGATCCTTTCGGGCCGCACCCGCGACGCCAATCTGCCCTATCTGGCCGTCCGGCTGAACGAGATCGGCATCCGGCTGCGCGAGGCCCGCGTGATCGCGGACGTCGAGGAGGACATCGTCGCCGCCGTCAACCAGTGCCGCTCCCGCTACGACTACGTCTTCACCACCGGCGGGATCGGTCCGACCCACGACGACATCACCGCGGCCTCGGTGGCCAAGGCCTTCGGCCTGCCGCTGGTCCGCAACCCGGCGGCCGTGGCCCGGCTGGAGGCGCATTACGAGCCGGGAATGCTGAACGAGGCGCGGCTGCGCATGGCGAACACGCCGGAGGGCGCGACGCTGATCGACAACCCGGTCAGCGCCGCCCCGGGCTTCCAGATCGGCAACGTCTTCGTGCTGGCGGGGGTGCCCTCGATCATGCAGGCCATGTTCGAGGGGCTGAAGCATCGCCTCGCCGGCGGGGCGCCGATGTTGTCGCGGACCGTGGCCGTCTTCCTGCCCGAAGGCGCGATCGCCAAGGGCCTGGGCGCCCTCCAGGACCGGTATCCGATGCTGGAGATCGGCAGCTACCCCTTCTTCCGCCAGGGGAAGTTCGGCACCAGCCTGGTCCTGCGCGGCACCGACTCCGCGGTCCTCGACCGCGCCGCCGAGGAGCTGCGCGCGCTCATTCGCGAGCTCGGCGCCGAGCCCCTGGACGCGGAGCCGGCCTGACACCGGCCTCCCGCTTCCCTCGCGCGACGGAGGCTCGCGCCCGCACCGACCCGGCTTGTCCGGCGTCCCGCAACGCCAGCAGGGCATAGGCCGCGCGCCACAGGGTCAGCGCATCCCGCCAGCCGCCGGGCCCCAGCTCCGCATGGAACAGGTTGTCGACGAGATAAAGCCGGGCCCGGCCTTCGGGCAGGGCGGCGGCCAGCCGGGCGCTCTCGCTGGCCGGCACGATGGGGTCGTCCCGGCCGTGCAGCAGGACCACCCGCGTCGGCGCCCGGCGGAGGTCGCGGCCTTCCAGGTCGAGGGCGCGCAGATCGGCGCGGAGGCCCGCCGGCAGGGCGTCGATCAGCGCCGGCACCCGCTCCGGGTCCCGGTTGGTCACCAGCCGGTAAACCGCCCGGGCCTCGGCGCCGAGTCCCACTGCCAGGTCCGCGACCTCCGCCGCGGGGTCGGCCCGGCGCCGCCTTGCCATGGCGATCAGCGCCGCGCGGTCGCCGCGATCGGCGATCCGGCCCGCGTTGCTCTCCACGAACAGCCATTTGCCGTAGGCGTTCGGCGGGCGGTATCGCCAAGGCCCGCCGGGCGTCTCGCGATAGTGGCCGGTGGTGAAGAAGGTGATGGCCGCCTCGATGTCGTAATAGCCGCCGATCCCGACGAAGAAGTCGGCTCGGGTTCCCGGGTCCGCCGCGCGGGCGGCCAGCAGCGCCGGGCCGACGGCGTAGGAGATCGCGATCACGCCGGTCGGCTCCGGCCGCGGGCCGTGGGCGCGCCCCAGGAAGGTGAGGGCGTCCGCGACCTGCCGGATGTTGGCCGCGCTCACCCGCAGCGCCCGGAAGCTCGGGAGGTCGGGGACGAGAACGGCGAACCGGGCGCGCGCCAGCGTGCTTGCGAAGGCGACCAGCCGCGGATCGTCCCGGCCGGCGGGGGCGAGACCGGGGACCAGAAGCAGCACGGCCTCGGGCCGCCCCGCGCCGGGCCGGTAAAGGTCGGCGTCGTAGCGGCGCCCCTCGACGGCGAAGGACAGGGGGCGCCGCTCGGGCGCCGGAGTCGCGGTCTTGAGCCGGCTCGGCCCCGGGCCGGCGGCCACGTCCTCGAGAATCATCCGCGCCTCGCCGAGCCGCCCCGGCGCGCAGGCGCCGAGCGCGAGCAGCGCCGGCAGCAGCGCGAGGAGGACGGCGCCGACGGGCCGGCCGCGGGCCGTTGCCCATCGGCTTGCGATGCGCCTCATGACGCCCATATCGGAACAAACCCGCGCCCCCGCCAGGGCCGCGGCCGCGCCATTGCCCCCGCGCCGCCGTTGCATCCGCCCGCGGGCAGCGGCTAGCTTGTGGGACGCCGCGGCGCCCGCTTGGTGGAATTGGTAGACACAAGGGACTTAAAATCCCTCGGCCCGGAAGGGCCGTGCCGGTTCGAGTCCGGCAGCGGGCACCAGCGCAGATCCGGAAGGTGCGCCTTGCCGGTACCAAGCGGGCCCAGCGATGGGGTTACGGACGGTTGCTGCTCGGCCTACCGCGGAACCATGCGATCCGATCGGCCGCGGTGCAGCCGTCAGAGTCGGCGGCGTCCACGCTCAAGCCGGCAACAGGTCGATTTCCGCGTGGATCTTTGTGTACGGCACCGACAGCCCGTCACTGTCCTCGATCAGCCCAATCCGCTTGAGCAGCGCCACGTCGCTGTGGACGTTCTTGTAGTTGCGGCCAAGCCTGCGGGCCAGCTCGTAAACGCTGGTGTGAGGATGCCGCTGCAACTCCCTGAGCAGCTGGAGCCGCTTCTCGGAGATCACCTGGGTCAGCATCGTGACATCGGTGAAGTAGATGGCCTCCGTTGTCTCCACGGCTTCGCCGCGTTCAGCGCGTTTCCAGGCATCGATGAACTCCCGGCCTAGCCGCTCCGGGGTGCCGGTGCCGATGACGACCTCCCTCTGCTTGGTCATGATTCACCTCGCTTGCGGCGCACGTCCGCCATGAAGTCCGCCCATAGCTGTTCTACCGTACGAAACACGTAAGGCTCCTCCTGGTCGCCCAGATGCCGGTGGTCGCCCTTGCCCAGCTCGTTGTCGTACCCGACGATTCGTCGTCCATCCTTGCCGTAGTAAAGCCGATACTTCAGCCCGTGCGGCCGCTCGCTCGACGCGACCGGCAATCGCCAGATCACGGCCTCAAGTATGGCGCCGTCGGGGAAGACCAACTTGCGCCGGAAAATGAGAGACGCCCCGGGCATCCGTGGCATTATATACCATATGGTGTATAATGCCATATATAAAAGCGGCCTCGGCCCGATGGAGCCGTGCCGGTTCGAATCGGGCAGCGGGCACCAGTGCCCCGGGTTCGCGTCCCGCTATCCTTCCCGCGGAATGAGGATCCGGCACCGCAGGCCGTCCGGGGCGTAGGTGAGGTCGGCGCGGCCGCCGAGGTCGTAGGCGACGGTGCGCTCGATCAGCGTGGTGCCGAACCCCGGCTCCCGCGGCGCCGTCACCGGCGGTCCGCCCCGCTCCGTCCAATCCAGCCGCAGATGGGGGCGGCCGTCGCGCTCTTCGGTGTTCCAGCGCACTTCGATCTGCCCGGACGGCACCGAGAGGGCGCCGTACTTTGCCGCGTTGGTCGCCAGCTCGTGCAGCACCAGGCCGAGGCCCAGCGTCTGCCTCGGCGACAGCGCCAGCTCGGGGCCGTCGATCTCGAGCGCCCGCGCCGCGGTCCCGTGCGCCTTCAGCGTCTGGCGGACGACCTTCTCCAGGCGGGTCGAGCGCCAGTTCGCCTGGGTCAGCAGGCCGTGCGCGGCGGCCAGCGCCCGCAGCCGCCCGGCGAAGGACTCGCCGAAGCTTTCAAGGGAGGTGGCGCGCCGAAGGGTCTGCGCCGCGATCGACTGCACCACCGCCAGCGTGTTCCGCACCCGGTGGTTGAGCTCGGCGAGCAGCAGCTTGCGATGCTCCTCCGCCTCCCGCCGCTCGGTGACGTCGACGCAGGCGCCCGTGGTGTAGAGAGGCCGGCCGCGCTCGTCGAAGAAGGTCCGACCCTTGTCCGACACCCAGCGCAGGCTGCCGTCCGGCAGGATCACGCGATAATCGATGTCGAAATCCGCGCCCTCCCGCACGGAGCGCTCGACCGCGGCGACAAGCGCCGCGCGGTCTTCGGGATGCACCCGCTCGAGCAGGTCGTCGACATGGCCAAGGGCTTCGTCCTCCGCCGCGTCCCGGTTCGCGCCGGCCTTCTCCTCGATGGGCATTCCATAAAGCCGCCGAAGGTTCTCGTCCCGGCTCACCAGATTGCTGCGCAGGTCCCGGCGATAGGTGCCGGTGCCGGAGGCGTAGAGTGCCGCGCGCAGACGCTCCTCGCGCTCGCGCACCGCCGTTTCGATCCGCTTCTTTCGGTCGATGTCCTCGACGACGCAGACGAAATAGTGCGGCGCGCCGAGCCCCTCGTCTCTCACGAGCGACACCGTCAGGCGGATCCAGATCGGGCATCCGTCCTTGCGAATGTAGCGCCTCTCCATCGCGTGGTTGCCGTCCCCGCCGGCGAGCAACCGCTCGGCGTTGGCGATGTCTGCCGCGAGGTCGTCCGGATGGGTGATGTCCTGATGGCGCTTGCGCAGCAGTTCGTCCTCATCGTAGCCGGTGATCTCGCACAGCCGCCGGTTCACCCGCAGCCAACGGCCGTCGAGCCCGACATGGGCAAGGCCCACCGCCGCCTGCTCGAAGGTCGCCCGGAATCTGGCCTCGCTTGTCCGCAGCGCCTCCTCGGCGCGCTTCCGTTCGGTGATGTCCGTGCAGACACCGACGAGATGCGTGGGGTGTCCGTCCGGGCCGGGGCGCAGGCGCGCCTTTTCCGCCAGCCACACGACCCGCCCGTCCGGTGTGAGCACACGGAATTCCACGTCGAAGAGCGCGTCGCCTCGCCGCGCCGCGGCGAGCGCCGCTTCCACCCGCGGGCGGTCCTCGGGGTGGATCATCCGGGAGAAGGTCTCGACCGTGCCGCTGCCGAGGCCGAACACCTCCACCGCGTTGTCCGACCGCGTGGAGATCCCGGTGGCGAGGTCCCAGTCCCAGGCGACCATCCGGTTGGCGGCCAGGCCGAAGCGCAGGAGCTCCTTCTGCTCGCGCAACGCGTCCTCGACCTCCTTGCGCCGGATCGCGGCGCCGAGGCCGTTGGCGACGGCCTGCAGGAATTCGATGTCGTCAGGCCCGAAGCGGCGGGGCCGGTCGGCGGCGACCTCGATCACGCCATAGCTGCGGCCGGCCGCCTGAACCGGGACGCCGAGCAGCGCAACCACGCCGCGTTCATGCAGCGGTCCGGGCGCTCGGAATTGCGGCCGGTCCGGCAGGTTGTCGATCGCGAGCGGCTTGCCCGTCCGCAGAACCTGCGTCGCCGGAGCGGTGGCGTCGGCCGCGAACGACATCCGGCCGATCAGGTCGTCGGCCCAGCCGACGCCGGCGCGTAGAAGGAAGTCGCCGGTGGCTGGACGATACTGCAGAAGTTGTGACCATCCGGTCTGTATGCCGTCGTCGGCATGGACCGCCGCGGCCCGGAAGAGGGCGTCGAGGTCGGCCGTCTCGTCGAGGGCCTCGGCGCTTAGCGCCGCCAGGGCGGAGGCCCGCCGCTGCGCGGTGGATCGCGGACTGGCCGATGCCTGCAATGCGCTCCCAACCATGGCGACCTTCAAAGCGCGGCGAGCCGCCGGTGCCGACGACTGGGTTCGAATCGGCGAAGGTCCGGCCGCTCGGTCGAATGCGTCCTCTGCGACACGACGATCATGGCGACAACACCTCATCCTCGCGGCGACCGGTGTCGCCGCTTCCCGGTCCAGATGATCCCTAACCCCGGCGCTTCATGCTGGCACCCAGGCCCGGATCCGGGCGCAGGTCGAATCCCTCGTCTTCGGCCTGCGCGCATGCGACGAGCCGGTCCATGTTGATGACCGTGATGTAGCCGCCGCTGAGCTGTAGGATTCCCATCCGCTGCCAGGACCGGAGTTGCTTGTTCACCGCCTCGCGCGTGACGCCCAGCATCTGCGCCAAATCCGTCTGGGACAGCTTCAGCGCGATGCGAACGCCGGTCTCGCAGGGATGTCCATGCGCGATGGCCAGGGCCTCCAGCTTCTTGGCGAGCCGCGCACGCAGGCTGAGGAAGGCGAACTCGCCCAGGCGGTCCGTGTTCTCGCGCAGCCGCTCGCACAGCAGCTCGATCAGATGCCGCGCCAGCCGCGGCTCCTCCTCGACGAGCGTCAGGAACAGGGGACGCCGGATGACGAGAAGCTGGCTGTCGGTGACGGCGCTGGCGCTCGCCGTGCGGGGCAGCGCGTCGAGCAGCGCGATCTCGCCGAACACGTCGCCTGGCTCCATCAGGCCGAGCGTCAGCTCGCGCCCGCCCAGCCCGACCACCGAAATCCGGATGAGGCCGGAAACGACGCCGAACAGGGCGTCCCCCTCGTCGCCTTGCTGAAACAGCAGCCTGCCCTTGTCGAGACGGCGGACGTGGCTGAGGCGGGCCACCCGGAGCAGCAGATCGGGATCGAGGTCCCGGAAGACGAAGCTGCGTCCGATCAGCCGTGCCTTTTCCTCCGGGCTGATGTCGGCGGCCGGTTTGGCGGTCCGTTCCATCGCGTCCTCCCTCGCGTCCCGGGATGCGTGAGCCGTTCGCGCCGGCCGGTCGTTGCCGTCGGCGCCGCACCCCGGACGGGTCCGCTTCCCGGGCGCATTATGGAGCCATTGTGAAGCGGTTCATAGCCGGATCGCGCCCGCGGCCGTAGACGAGACGATGCCGCATCGGGCGGCGAATGACTTGAAGGGAGGTATGCATGTCTGCGGATGGATCACAACCGGTGAACGGCGAGAAGGTTCACGCCTTCGTGGGGCAAGTCGTCAACGATATGGCGGCGGCGATGTCGGGGGTGATGACCAATCTTGGGCACAAGCTCGGCTTCTATCGGGCGATGGCCGGCGCCGGCCCGATCTCGCCGAAGGATCTCGCCCAAAGGACGAATACCCACGAACGCTATGTGCGCGAATGGCTGAACAACCAGGCGGCCGGCGGTTACGTCACCTATCACCCTCAGAGCCGCACCTACGAACTGCCGGCGGAGCACGCCGCGGTGCTGGCCGACGATGGCGGCGCCGTCTTCCTGGCGCCGGGCTTCGACCTGATCTCCAGTCTCTGGCTGGACGAGGACAAGATTGCCCAGGCCCTGCGAACCGGAGAGGGCATCGGCTGGCACGAGCATCACCACCGGCTGTTCTTCGGGACCGAGGCGTTCTTCCGCCCGGGCTACAAGGCCAACCTGACCGAAACCTGGATCCCGGCGCTGGAAGGCGTCGAGGCGAAGTTGCGGGCGGGCGCCCGGGTCGCCGATGTCGGCTGCGGCCACGGCGCCTCGACCATCGTGATGGCGGAGGCCTATCCCAACTCGACCTTCGTCGGGTCCGACTACCACGACAAGTCGATCGAGGTTGCCCGGCGCCGCGCGGCGGAGGCCGGCGTCTCCGACCGCGTCGCGTTCGAGGTCGCCACCGCGAAGACCTTCTCCGGGGACGGCTACGACCTGATCTGCTTCATGGACTGCTTCCACGATCTGGGCGATCCGCTGGGGGCGGCGAAGCACGCGCGCCGGGTCCTGGCCGATGACGGCACGGTCCTCATGGTCGAGCCGTTCGCCGGAGACCGCGTCGAAGACAACATCAACCCGGTCGGACGGATGTACTACGCGGCGTCCACCGGGATCTGCACCCCGAACTCGCTCTCTCAGGAGGTCGGGCTCGGCCTCGGCGCCCAGGCCGGCGAGGCGCGTCTGCGGGCGATTCTCGCGGAAGCCGGGTTCGGCCGCGTCCGCCGCGCCGCGGAGACACCCTTCAACCTCGTCATCGAGGCGCGGCCTTGACGCGGCCGGGACCAGAAGCATAGGACGCCGACAAGCACACCCTTGCCATGACCCGCGACGGTGGCCCCTTCCCCGCGCAAGGCGGGGGAGGGGGCGCCGCGCCCGTTAAGGGCGCCGTCCCTGCGTGGACGTGGACAGCGCGGGCCGGACGCTCTTACAGTGCGGGAAGGTCGGACAGGGGATTCAACCGACAGGGGGAATCGGACGGATGGACCGGCATCTCGGAACGGAGGGGCGAGGCGTGGCATCGGGGTCTTTCGCCGCAGCGCTGATTGCGGCCCTCCTGTTCTCACTCGTGTCGCATGGCGGCGCAGCCGGGGCCGCGGAACCGCCGGCCGATTGCGCGGTGGCGCGGCTGACCGGCACGGCCACGGTCCTGCGCGAAGGCGCCAGCCTGCCGCTTCGGCCCGGCACGCCCTTGCGGCCGGACGACCAGGTCGTCACGGCCGACGGCTCGCGTCTCGCGATCGCCTGTTCCGACGGGTCGAGCTTCGTCATCGGCGAGCGCTGCAGCGTGTCGCTCACGGCTTTCGACGGCGCGGGGGATGGGGGCGGCGCAAGCGCCCTCGTCGATCTGATCGAAGGCATCCTCCGGCTGGCTCTGTCGCCGCAACCCGCCTGGAACGGACTCGAAGTGCGGACGGCAACGGCGATCGCGGCCGTTCGGTCGACCGAGTGGATCGTCGAATCCGCGCCGGAAGGCACCGCGGTCTTCGTCGTCGAAGGGGCGGTGTCGGTGTCGGGCCGGGCCGGCGGCGAGGTGCTGCTGCAGCCGGGTTACGGGACCGACGTGCCGCCCGGCGGGGCGCCGGGCGAGCCCAAGCGCTGGGGGGCGGCGCGGGTCGAGTCCGCCTTGGCTCGCACGCGCCTGCCCTAGCTTGGCGGTTGCGGCCCGATGCCGTCGCGCCGCACCAGGAAATCGGGGATCCCGTGGCGGCGCGCGGCCGCGGCCCTGCTCATCGCCCTCGGCTTGGCGGCCGCCTATGCCGGCCTCTGGAACGCGCCGCTGGTGGCCGCGATCGAGGGCCAGACCCTCGGCTGGCGCTTCCATCTCCGGGGACCCGTGGCTCCGCCCCCGGGGATCGCGATCCTCGCCATCGATGACCGGACGATCGGCGCGCTGAAGCGCTGGCCGTTGCCCCGGCGCGCCCTTGCCGAGGCCGTCGAGCGGCTCGACGCCGCCGGGGCGGCGGTCATCGGCCTCGACCTCCTGCTCCTCGACCTCGAGCAGCCAACGGACGGGATCGCGCTGGGGCCCGGCGACCAGAGGCTGCGCGCGGCCCTCCGGCGGTCGGGCCGCGTCGTGCTGGGCATGGCCTTCACCTTCGGCCCGTCCGCGCCGATGGATGACGAGAGCACCTCGGCAGCGGTTCGCGCGGCGGCCTTTCCCGTCGTTCACCGTGCCGCCGGTCGGGCGCAGCCCGTCCTTCAGGCGACGGGCGCCCTGGTTCCCATTGCGCCGCTGCGGGAAGCCGCCCGGCTGGGGCAGGTCAACGTCCTCGCGGACGAGGACGGCGTGCTGCGCCACCTCCACCTCGCCATCGGATTCGAAGGCGACTACGTCCCGGCTTTTCCGGTCGAGGTCGCCCGCCGGTTCCTGGGCGTGAGCGCGGCGGAGACGGCCCTTCTCCTCGGTCGCGGCCTGCTGATCGGGGATCGCATCGTCCCCGCCGATCCGATGCTGCGTCTCGCGATCAACTACTACGGCGGCGCGGGGACCATCCCCACCCATTCCATGATCGACCTGCTCGAGGGCCGGATCCCGGCCGAGAGCTTCGCCGGCCGCGTGGTTCTGGTCGGCGCCACGGCGCTCGGCGCGGGCGACAGCTTCGTCACGCCGTTCAGCCGCACGCTGCCGGGCGTCGAGGTCCTTGCCACGGCGGTCGGCAACATCGTCGGCGGCGAGGTGTTGGCCCGCACGACGGAGACGATCGGCTGGGACGTGGCCGCGATATTGCTCCTCGGGCTGGCCGGCTTCGCCGTCGCCCATCTGCCGTCGCCGGCGCTTGCCGCGCTGGCCGCGCTCGCGCTGCTGGGCGGCTGGGCGGCGGTGGCGCAGCTTGCCTTCGAAGAACGCCTGCTGTGGCTCAACGTGACCTTCCCGGCCCTTGCGATCCTGCTGAGCGCGATCGTCGCCGGGGTCGGCCGCACGGTGGCGGAGCGGCGGCTGCGGCGGGACGTGGAACGGCAGCGCCGGAACCTGTCGCGCTATCACTCGCCGTTGATCGCGGATCTTCTGGCCGAGAATGACCGGCCGGGCTTCGAGGAGCGCGAGCAGCCCGCCGCGATCCTGTTCGTCGACCTGCGGGGCTTCACCGGCCGCAGCGAGCGGATGACGCCGGCCGACACCGCGCATTTCCTGCGCGACTTCCACCGCCGGATCGAGCGTGCCGCGCTGACCCATGGCGGGATCCTGGTGCAGTTTACCGGTGACGGCGCCATGGTGATCTTCGGCATGTCGTCCCCCGGCCCGCGGGACGCCGCGGCGGCCCTGGCCTGCGCCCGCGATCTGGCCGCGGCGGTGCGCGACTGGAGCCGAAGCCTCGTTGCGGAGGGTCGGGCACCGCTCGCGATCGGTGTCGGCATTCACTACGGTCCCGTCGTCATCACGCGCCTCGGCGGGCAGGAGCAGCTGCAGCTCACCGCCGCCGGCGACACCGTGAATGTGGCGAACCGGCTGGAGGCTCTCACGAAGATTTATGGGGCGACCTTCGCCGTGTCCGGCGCCGTGGTCGCGGCCGTGCAGGCGGCCGGCAGGGACGACCTCCTCGCCGGGTTCGCGGAGCTTTCGGAGCAGCCGATCCGTGGCCGGGAGGGGACGATCCCGGTATGGGTCGCCGGCGAGGCGAAGGACGCTTCACCGCCGCTCTAGCGCCGGCCCGCGTCGCTCCCCGGTCTGTCCCAACGGTCGAGCGCCCGCCGTGCATCCTGGATGAATGCGCTTCGGCGGACCGCGGCGAGCAGCGCGTCGCGGACCAGCGCGGCCGGAAGACGCATCGGCCGCTTGACGTGAAGGATCAGCACGACGCGATCCTCGTCTGTCTCGTTCCAGATTTCGTGAGGGCGGAGGTCGTCGAAGACGAGCACCTTGCCGTCCCGCCAGGCATGGACCTGATCGGCCACCCCGATGCGGCAGCGTTCTCGATCCTTCGGAATCCGGAGGCCGAGATGGCAGGTCAGGATCGCCTTGGTCACCCCCGTGTGCCGCGGGATGTGCGCGCCCGGCCAGAGCACCGAGAAGAGGGCCGTCTGCAGGTCGGGGATGCGTTCGATCAGTTCGACCGTTCGCGGGCAGCGCCGGCAGTTCGCCTCCGAGCGGATGCCGTATCCCCAAAGGAAGAAGGACCGCCATCGGTCGTCCTCGGCGATGCGGCGGTGGTCGGGCGAGATCTGTCGAAGAGGCGGGATCGAATCGCGATCGGCGAGGACGCGATCGGCCTCCTCCCGGATCGCGCGCCAGTTCCGTTCCAGCTTCGCTGCCCAGGGGAACAGCGCCGTATCGAAGACCGCCGGGTCGCCGACCAGCGAATATCGGACGAGCAGGCGATCGACGTAGGGCAGAAGATGAAGTCCGAGCCAGATGGTGGCGGCACGCCGGCGTTCCTGCATCGTCCGCTCATCCTTCACCGGTCGGGATCATTCCCAGTCCGATTCGATCCGCCTTGCAGGCCGCTCGCGGCAGGCTTCTTCGGTGAGCGGCTTGGCCTGTGTGCGCGGTATCGAGAGACTTCGCCCGGCAATTATGCAATTACCTGACTTCAGAGGGTTAGAATCTGCGCGCCGAGTTCTTATCTTAGATACCAATTTCTCCCTCTGGCGAATGAGTTGGAATAGAGATGAACGAACAACATAACGAAAAGGCCAAGCCCGAAGACGTGCGGATCGCAGAGATGACGACGCGGATCGTCACCTCCTACCTTTCGCACAATACGGTGTCGCCCGGCGAGCTTCCCCAGGTGATCAGTTCGGTGGCGAGCGGGCTGCGCGCGCTTGAGGCGCAGGCGGAAGCGGCGACGGGGGCCCCCGCACCGGTGGTTCCCGTGCAGAAGTCCGTGACGCGGAACCATGTCGTGTGCCTCCTGTGCGGCGAGAAGCACAAGATGCTCAAGCGGCATCTGACCACGACGCACCAGCTGTCGCCTCGCGAGTATCGGGAGATGTTCAACCTGCGGAGCGACTATCCGCTGGTTGCGCCCGAATATGCGAAGCGGCGTTCACAGCTGGCGCGCGAGCACGGACTCGGCCGCAAGGGCGGAGCCGAGCGTTCGGAGCCGGCCCGTCGTTCGAAGTCGTCGGGGCGGAAGGGCTCTTCGAACGAGACCAAGGCGGCCTGAGGTCACCTTCGAACAGGGGGCGAATCAGGCTCCTCGTCCCGCGCCGTTTCGCGCGCGCGTTTTCCCGTGCTTCTGGCCGATCACCCGGCTGCCGCAGGAGGCTCCTGGCCGTCCTCGGCGATGGCTCGGTCGCGGCCTTCGTTTGATGGCCGCGGCTTGGGTCCGATTCGGGAAGGCCGTGCGGAAGGTCAGGGGAGCGCTTCCTGCGGCCGCGTCGGGTTTCTACTCGGCGGGGCCGCCGGACGGCTGGGGGGTGCCGGCGGTTATTGCGCGCCGGTCGCCCCTGCTGCCGGCTCGGGAAGGGCCATCGAAGACCCCTTCGATCCGGCTCTGTTCGGTGGTGCGCGACCAGACGCCGCCGTCCGCCGCTTTGGCGGCACGGCGATCGAGCTTGATTGCGATCTCGACGAACTCGCGCGCGCGGGCGATGCGGCCCTCCTTCTCGGCGATATCCGCAAGTTGCCAGTAACGCCCGGCGGTCCGCCGGTGCGTCGCCGCCGCAGTCGATCTTCGAACGAGGGGGCGCATGGCGTGGAGACTTGCCGCCTAACCTTAAGAAACGCTTAAGAACGGCGGCGGAAATCCTTGAACGCAAGCGCGATCTCGCCGGCTACTGGTTGTTCAGCAGCTGTTCCATGCGATTCAGCTCGCGGCGCCGGTCCCGAAGCACTTCCCGTCCGCGGGGGGTGTCGTCCAGCCGCTGGCGTTCGAGGGGCGACAGGCCGCTTCGCAGCCGCGAGCGATAGGCCTCGGCGACGCCTTCTTGCGACGGCGACAGTTCGTTCGGGGGCGGGTTGAAGCGGTAGGGGGCGAGGCGGCGGCCGTCGAGCGGCTCGGTCGCCGATGCGCCGCCGGACCAGGCAAGCGTCGCGACGAGGAGGGCAGGGGCGAGGAGGTCCGGTGCCAACGCTTTGCGGACGAATCGCATGAGGGACTCTGCCGTCAATGGCTGCGGGTTCTAGGATAGATAGGGTCCGGCGGCCGCATCGCCAGTCGCAGGCGACGGCGCCGCCGTCACCCGGCGAAGAGCACGTACAGCCAATAGAGCGGCCAGAACAGTCCGGCGAGCCAGTCGAGCAGCAGCGTCAGCGCACATCCGCCGATGCCTACGCAGGTGTCCCAGTCGCGGATGACGAGCAGGACGAAGGTGACGAGGCCGATCAACCCGTATAGGCCGCCGCCGAAAAAGGCCATGTCTCAGCCCCATCGCCCGCGTTCGGCGGGCGGGGCCCGGACCGCCGCTTGCAATGAGAGCCTCATGTCCGTGCGGAGCGCGGACCCAGGAACAGCCACAGGAGGAAGCCGAGAACCGGGAGGACCAGGATGCCGACGGTCCACAGGACCTTGGCGGAGGTCGAGGCGTGGCTGCCGATGACGTTGATGATCGCCCAGACGTCGGCGATCAGCACCAGGAGGCCGAAGATTCCGCCAACCTCGATATCCATCGACCATGCTCCTCAGCGTTGCGACAAGACGGGTCGGCTCGTTCTCGTTGCGCCGCCATCGGCGGTGACGGGATCAAGCGGTCGCGTCGACGGGCAACAAACGCGAGCGACCACCGAAATTCCGGGCTAGTCTTCCGTTGAAGAACGCTCTCGAACTGCTTGTGCTCACGCCGTCTATTCACGACGAACGAAGGCCCGGCGGAAAAGTTCCGGCAGACTCACGGTGAAATCGCGGCGTTTCGCAGTGACGCGCCGTCAGCGGGCGCCCTGTGGCCACAGGATGACGCGGATCGTCTGGAGCAGGATCAGGAGATCGATGAAAATGCTGTAGTTCTTCACGTAGTAGAGGTCGAACTTCAGCTTTTCCTGCGCGTCGCGGATCGAAGCGCCATAGGGATAGTTGATCTGGGCCCAGCCGGTGATGCCGGGTTTGAGGACGTGGCGGTACTGATAGAACGGGATCTCGCGCGTCAGGTCGGCGACGATCGACGGGCGCTCCGGCCGCGGCCCGACGAAGCTCATCTCGCCCCGCAGCACGTTGTAGATCTGCGGAATCTCGTCGACCCGGATCTTGCGGATGATCGAGCCGACGGTCGTCACCCGGCTGTCGTTGACGGAGGCCCAGCGGGGAATCCCGTCCTTTTCTGCATCGACGCGCATGCTCCGGAACTTCAGGGCGAAGAAGCTCTTGCCGTGCTGCCCGACCCGCTCCTGCCGGTAAAAGATCGGGCGGCCGTCCTCGATTAGGATGGCGAGCATGGTGAGCAGCGTCACCGGTAGGGTGAACAGCAGCAGGCTCAGGCTGACGACGATGTCGAAGAGGCGCTTTGCCGCACGCTCGACGCGTCCCCGCATCCCACCGTCGGAGAAGATCAGCCAGCTGGGGTAGAGGCCTTCCAGTTCCACCTGGCCGAGCTCGCGCTCGCAGAAGGTCGCCAGGTTGGTGACCCGGATGCCCCGGAGCCGGCAGGCGAGGAGCGTGTCCATCGGCAGGTTGCCGCGCCGTTCCTCGAGCGCAAGGACGATCTCCTCGACGTTGAAGCGCTCGCACAGCGCGGCCAGGTCGTTGACCGTCTTGAAGACTCTCTTTTCATCGACGCAGACGGCGCACAGGTCCGTCTGGACGAAGCCGACCAAGGCAAATCGCGCCGGCCGGAACTTCCGCTCGATGTTCTCGACGCGTTTGGCCTGCGGCCCGGCGCCCAGGACCAGAACGCGGCGCTTGAAGGCGTCGAGGTCCGCCACGCGGCGGAACAGAAGCCGGGCGACGAACACGGCCCAGGCGCCGATGGCGATCCCGGGAAGGAAGGCGCTGACCCAGATGCGGGTGCCCGGGATGAAGTAGAACAGAATCGAAAGAATGAAGACGCAAAAGACAAAGCTGACAACGATCCGTAGGGCGACCTCCTTCGCATCCAGAATGAATTGCCGATGATAAAGCCCCATCGTGAAAAGGCACAGGACGGCAACGGCCACGAAGCTCGCCCGCTGGACGAAGGACTCGTCCGACAGGCTCAATACGGTATCAATGCTGGCATAACTTGTTATAAATCCAAGCGATATAGAAAAAAACAACAAAATTACATCGACGATACCAAGTACAAAGAAGGCACTCGGCACGTAAACGTTGAAAATCCGAATCATGACGAAGTGCCTTGACTGGAATCCTCAGTCTCGTGTGTTTGCCTCGGCGCGCTGAGCCGGGCCAAAGAGTTCCGCATAGAAACCATTTCGCGACCAGTTTGGCCGGACTATAGGTCCGCAAATTTAAGAATGCATTATCTTTAGATTAGGTTTGCCGAAGTGTCGATGGATCGCTGTCGATCGACGCGGCGTCGGCGACGGGTCGTGTCGATTGGACGCGGGCAATTGGGCGGTCTCCAGACGTCGGTATTGGCCACCGTGCTTGTCGGGCTGTGCTTTGCCGATTGGGCCGCTCACCGGTGATCGAGAGCGGTCGCAGGGGCAAAAACGCTGAAGCCGCTGCTTTGTTCCTCCGTGCCCTGGAGTTTCGCCCGGAGCCGGCTTGACGGCGCGGCATTCGAGTCCCCGCCGGCCGGCATTCGCAGATGTCGGCCGCCGCCGCAGAGCCGGGCGGGCGGCGCGGTATCTGTCAGAGGGTCAGAAAATACCGAAAGAGGCTGCCGATGGCGAGCCAGCCAAGGAGGCTGAGCGCCGCGACGGCGAGTACGCTGGACTGCCGCGACCACCTGCGGCCCGGGGCACGGAGCGCCAAGCGGTCGGTTGCACGGGCGGTTGTCTCAGCGATCTCGGCCATGTGTCCACCCCCGGCTCATCAAAGATCGACGGCTTCCTAAGAGCAAATCGACAAAAGCTTAATGTAAGGTTAAGGTTGAAAGTCGCCGCGCCGGTCGGTGGCCACTAACCGTGGACAGCGTGCCGCCGGCCCTCTAAGAAAGGGCGGTTTCTGTCCGGTGCGATGTCATGCCTTCGGGTCGCGGCACGGTTCTTCATCTCGCGCATGTCTTCCCCAGCTTCGCTGTCGGCGGGCAGCAGGTCCGTTTCGTCACGCTGGCGAACGCGCTGCGGGACCGGTATCGCCACACGGTGCTGGCGATGGACGGGAATCTGACCTGTCGCGACCTGCTCGACGGCGCGGTCGACTGCCATGCCCTTCCGCTGAATGCCCGGAAGTCGAGCGGGCTCAGCATCGAGAACCTCGTCCGGTTCCGCCGGCACCTGGCCCGTCTGCGCCCGGACCTCCTCCTCACCTACAACTGGGGGTCGACCGAATGGGCTCTCGTCAATCGGTGGCGACCCGTGTGCCCGCACCTCCATTTCGAGGACGGTTTCGGCGCGGAGGAGAGCGGCGAGCGGCAGCTTCGTCGGCGCGTGCTGTTCCGGCGCCTCGCCCTGACCGGGCCGACCACCCGTGTCGTCGTGCCGTCGACGACGCTGCGCCGGATCGCCCTCGATGTCTGGCGTCTGGACCCCGAGCGGGTTCTCTACATCCCGAACGGGATCGATTGCGCGCGGTTCGCACAGCCGCCCGAGGCGTCGGCCGCGGCTCGGATCGGACGGCGGGAGGATGACCTCGTCATCGGCACGATCGGGGCGCTGCGGCCGGAGAAGAACTTCGGCCGGCTGATTCGCGCTCTGGCCGCCCTGCCGGCGAAGGGGCGCCCGCCCCGGCTCGTTGTGGTAGGCGGGGGACCGGAGCGGTCGGCGCTGGAGACCCTGGCGCGGGATTGCGGGGTGGCCGACCGGGTCCTCTTCACCGGGCCGATCGAACGGCCCGAAGGGGTTCTGGGCCTGTTCGATCTCTTCGCCCTGTCCTCGGACACCGAGCAGATGCCCTATACGATCCTGGAGGCCATGGCGGCCGGCCTGCCAATCGTCGCCACCGACGTCGGCGACGTGAAGGCGATGGTGGCCGCGGAAAACAGGCCCTTCGTCGTCCCCAAGGACGATCCGGCGCGCTTTGTGCAGGCTCTCGACCGGCTGCTGAGTGCTCCCGGGGACCGTCGGCGGCTCGGCGCCGCGAACCAGCAACGCGCCCGCGAGACCTTCGACCAGCGCGCCATGATCGCCACCTATGACGGCCTTTTCGCGGCGATGACCGGGGCGGCCGGCGCAGCGGCGGCTGGGACGTCGCCGGCGGTGTGAGGCGGACGTCGCGGCCGTCTCAGCGCCAGCAATTCACCCTTACGACAAACTGCCGGGCCGTCGCCAGGATGTCTTCGTCCGACAGCGGTGGTCCGGACGGCTCGACCCGAAACGAGACGTCATGCGCCTCGAGGAACTCGAAGATCGCGGGATTCGAAATGGCGAGACCGATGTCGTCGACGATCTGCCCAGTCTTCCGGTAGAACGCGACGCTGTCGATCTTTGCCTTCACCAGGCCGACCACATTGCCGCTCTGATCGACGAGCGGGCTGCCGCTGTGGCCGGGCTCGACCGAGCCGCCGACGAGGAACTGCGGGCTCTGCGACGCCAGGTCCTGCGGCCGGGCGATCGCCGGCGTCAGGCTCGACAGGATGGTCGGCACGCCCTGGAGCGGAAAGCCGATGACGGCCAGCCGGAACGGGCTCGCCGAGGCAGGGTCCGCGTTGAAGGCGGCGACCGTCCGGCCCTCGTCCGTCAGACCGCTCGAGAGCAGTGCCAGGTCTCGTTCGCCGTCCTTCGCGCGCAGCCGTGCCGGCGTATTGGTGCCGTCCGCCGCCGTCACGGATATCACCGCGCAGCTCCGGACGACGTGAAAGTTGGTGAGGATCTCGCCGCCGTTCTGGCTGACCAATATGCCGGTGCCGCTTCCGGAAAGGCGGCGGTTCTCCGTCGCCGAGCCGACGCCGAACTGGCGGGCCGCAGCCTGTACCCGCAGGTTCCGCGCCGCCTCGAGCCGGGCGGCCTCGCGCTCATCGACGATCTCGCCGCGGCAAAGGGCGGCCGGCAGGCGGGTCACGAGGTCGCGCTCGGACTCGTAGCAGGCGACAATGGCGTCAGGATCGGTCGGGTCGGGCGGTATCCCGGGCTGCATGGCCGGCTGTGTGGCTGGCAGCGACATGGCGCAGCCGGCGGTGAGCAAGGTCGCCGACAGCGCTGCCGACGGCCCCGGAAGGGGCAGGGGAGGGAAGAGACGGCGCACGAAAGCGAACGTTTGCGCAACGAATTGCATGGGTTTCCACCCCCCTCTCGCCATCGTTGTACCTCCTTCGCGCTCGCTTCCCGCCAACGGCGCCTTTGTTGCTCTTGTTCCAACCCCCGTGATAGGGTCTTTACGAGGCGTTCATCATGACCTGCCAAAAGAAAATTGATGCTTTCGGTGTTTTCTTAGGACTCCTGGCGAACCTGTGCTGATCAAAGAACGCGCGGTGACGTGATAACGAGTCATTCCGGAGTCCTGTTCCAGGACGTTTGGCGGCCGGTGACGCTGCCCCCAGACCTTCCGCCGTTGCTTCTGGTGGTCGTCGATACCGAAGAAGAGTTCGACTGGGCGAAGCCGTTTTCGCGCCAGGAGGTCAGCGTACGCTCGATGGCGGCGCAGCACCGGATGCATCGGATCTTCGACAAGTTCGGCATAAAGCCGACCTATGTGATCGATTATCCTGTCATCAGCCAGGAGGAAGGCGTCGCCCCGCTGCGCGAGCTGCTCGAGGCCGGGAGCTGCATCGTCGGGACGCATCTTCAGCCTTGGGTCAACCCGCCCTTCCTGGAGCAGGTCTCCGACCGGAACTCCTTCCCCGGGAATCTCGAGCCGGACCTCGAAAGGCGCAAGCTGGAGATGCTGACGCGAAAGATCGAGGACGTCCTCGGCATCAGCCCGACCATCTACAAGGCCGGCCGCTACGGCCTGGGGCCGCATACTTTCCGGACGCTGGCGGAGACCGGTTACACGATCGATCTCAGCGCCGTGCCGGGGGCCGATCTTCGGTGGAAGTTCGGGCCGGACTTCCGCCGCATCCGGCCGATTCCGTACTGGGTCGGCGACGCGAAGATCCTCGAGCTGCCGATGACCCGTGGATACACGGGGCTCCTCGCGGCCCTCGGGCCGCAACTCGACGGGTTGCTGAACATCCCCTTGGCGCGCTGGCTCCATCTCGGTGGCATCTTTGCCCGGTTCCGCCTTCTTGAGGGAATCATCCTGAGCCCCGAAGGGGAAAACCACCGGCAGCATCTGGCCCTCCTGCGCGAGCTGCTGAAGCGCGGCGTGCGAATCTTCAGCCTCACCTACCACAGCCCGTCGCTCGTGCCGGGCAACACGCCCTACGTCCGCTCCGACGCGGATCTGCGCCGCTTCCTCGAAACCGTCGAGCAGTTCTGCGCGGCCTTTATCGACGAATTTGCCGGCGTCCCGACGGACCCGCTGTCGATCCGCAAGATGCTGCTGGACGCCGAGGCGCGCGAGGCGTCGGCCGCGCCGCCGGCGGGCGAAGGCGCTAGCCCCGCAGCTCGGTCAGCAGCAGCTTCGCCGCCTCGCGCTCGGTGAAGGGCTGATCCGTCGCCAGCAGTTTCTCGAGAATCGCCAACGCCGCATCGCGGTCGCCTGCCGCGTGCAGCGCGTACGCCAGGTGATACTGGATATCGAGGTTCGTCGGTGCCGCGCTTGCCGCCTCGCGGAGCAGCTCCAGCCCTTCCGGCGTCTGGGCCGACTGGACGAGGAGCCAACCCAGCGTATCGGCGATCTCCGGAGAGGAGGGCGCCAGCTGCCGGGCCCGCCGGGCGTAGTCCAGGGCGTTGGGCTGGTTCAGCTCGTTCTTGAGCCAGGCCAGGTTGTTCAGGACGGCGGCGTCGTTCGGGTTCACGGCCGCCAGCCTCTCGTAGTGTTGCGCGGCGGCCTCGTAGTCGCCTGTTTCGAGCAGAGCCGAAGCGAGGGCGAGCCGCGCCGAGTGATCGTCCTCGTGGCTTTCCACCCAGTCCTTGAGGTTGGCCACCGCCGCGTCCATCTCGCCGGCCGACCGCCGGGCCAGGAACAGGTCGATCGCCAGGGACGAGACCGGATTCTCCTGGAACGCCTGGGTGAGGACCGAGACGGCCTCGCCGGTCCGGCCGAGCCGCATCAGCACGTCCGACTTGAGCTGCGCCGCGGCCACGGCGTTGTCCGCCTTCAGCCGGTCGGCGATCCGCAGCGCCTCCTCCGGCCGCTCCTCGGACATGGCGAAGTTGATGAGGCCGGCTGCCGCAGCGGCATTTCCCGGATCCTTCGCCTGCAGATCGATGAGGACCTGCCGCGCCTCGTCCTTCCGGTCGGCGGCGTAGAGCGCATCGGCGAGCGCGAGCTGAAGCCGCTCCGAATCCGGCTGAAGCGCCGCCGCCGTCTGGAACAGCTCGGCGGACTCGGCCGAGGCGCCGGCGTCGAACAGCGCACCGGCGGCGAAGGCGATGGTCTCCGCGTCGTCAAGCGCCATTTCGGCCAGTTCCCGGGCCACCGGGACGACGGGTTCGCGCTGCCCGTTCCGCAGATAGGAGATGATCAATGCCCGCCGGACCGCCCTGCTGTCGGGCATCGCGGCCCGGGCGGATTCGAGCAGTTCGTATGTCTCGTCCGGGCGGCCCTGGCTCAACAGGAACTCGGCCAGGCGCAGGGTCATCCGCTCGTCTTTCGGGTTCCGCTCCAGGCGGTCCCGCATCCGGTTCTCGACCGCCTCCGGATTGCCGGCACGCAGGTCGAGCCGGTCGAGGTTCGACAGGGCCGAAAGGAAGTCGGGATTGATCGCCAAGGCTTCCTCGAAGCGTTGGCGCGCCGTCTCTTCGTCCCCGCGCGCCACATGCACGCCGCCCTCGATGTTGAGGACCACGGGGTTATCCGGATGCTGCGATTTCAGCCGCTCGACCTCTTCGAGGGCCGCGTCGAAATCGCGGGTCCGCAGGTAGTCGAGGACCAGCAGGATCCGTCTCGACAGATCGTCCGGCTGCAGAAGCTCGCCCTCCGGCAGAGCCGCCTGGCGCGCCGCCGTTTCCGCTCCCGCGCTCTCGCCGGCGGGCGCCTCGCCGCTGGGAACGTCGCCCGCGGGGATCTCGCCGATGCCGAGCGACGGGCCGAGCAGGGTCAGCGCCGTGCGCGCCTGCTGGACGACGGCCGGGTTGCCCGACCGCTCGATCTGCTCGAAGATCTTGGCCGCCTCGTCATATCTCGCGGTCCGCATGTAACCGCTGGCGAGCAGCTGCAGCGCGGCCGCGTCGTCGGGATGCTCCTGGACCAGAGGTTCGAGAAGCTCGACCGCCGACTCCGGCTCGCCTTGGCGCAGGTGAACGAGCGCCAGCAGGCGCTTCGCCGCCGTGTTCTGCGGTTGGGCGCGGACATATCGCGTCAGCATGTCGTTGGCCTGGGCGTACTGCCCTGTGCTGAACTTGATGAGACCACCCAGCAGAAGCCCCGGGATGAAGTCCCGCATCTCGTCCTGAATCGTCAGGTACAGCCGGTCCGCCTCGTTGTACTCGCCCCGGGCGAAATGGACGCCCGCCTGCAGATACTTCGCGAAGCGATGATCGGGCTGGCGCTCGAGCACCGCCGCGACCTCCCTCTCGCCTTCTTCGAGCTTGCCGGTCTGCAGGAGGGCTTGCGCCCGGCCGAGATGGACGCGCGTATCGCCCGGCCGGATGCGGTTCGCCCGTTCGAGCGCGTCCAGCGCCCCGGCGAACTGCCGCTCGCGGAGCGCCATCTCGGCCTTCAGCAGCCAGCCGTCGAAGAACTCCGGATCGATGTCGAGCGCGGTCTGCAGGGTATCGCGGGCGGTCTCGAGGTCACCCCGGGCGGCCTGCAGCCGGGCGAGCGCGAAATGCGCACCGACCGCCTTGGGGTCCGAGTCCAGGATCTCACGGTACAGCGCCTCCGCCTTCTCCGGCTCGCCGAGGCCGAAATGGGCGTTGCCCCGAAGCAGGATCTTCTGCCGGTGCAGTTCCGGCGTCGCGGCCTCCGGCGAGATGGCCGACAGGACCGCGTCGTATTTCTGCTGCATCAGCAGGGCGTTGCCGAGCAGGATCTCCGTCTCGTCGCTGGGGCGCGCGCTCAGGGCCCGGCGCAGTTCCTTTTCGGCCGAGGGGCCGTCTCCCGCCTGCAGATACAGCTGGCCGAGCAGGAGCCGGGCGTCGGCATTGTCGGGATTCTGCTGCAGGGCGTTGCGGAGCTGGATGATCGCCGCGGCGGCGTTGCCGCTCTCGAGTTGCTTCAGCGCATCCTCGTAGAAGGACCGGGACCGCTCCTCCTCGATCGACACCGCCGATGCGCCGGAGGCTGCCCCCAGGACGAGCAGGGCCGTCATGCTCGAGCTGAGCAGGAGGGATCGGAGGAATCGTCGTTCGCGCATGGTGTTCCTTCACTCGTAAGGGTGAAAGCTCGACGGATGCTTCCGCATGCCGCCATGATAAGGGCTTCCCGCCGGCAGGCGAAGGCGCTTTTGGGACGGTGGTTCGGGCGCTCTCACGGTGGCCATTTGATGTTCAGCTGCTTCAACAGGCTGTAGATCGTCGGCCGGCTCACCCCCAACATCTTGGCGGCCACCGAGAGGTTGCCCTCGGCGCTGTTCAGCGCGTCGATGAGGATCGACCGTTCCGCCCGTTCCCGGGCCTCGCGCAGCGTCGTGATCCGGCCGTTCGTCGGCTCCGTCGGCCTGAGGTCCAGGTCGGCCGCGGTGATGAGGTTGCTCTCGGCCAGGATGACGGCCCGCTTGATCCGGTTCTCCAGCTCGCGGACGTTACCCGGCCAGTCGTGCTCGCGAAGCGCGCTCAGGGCGTCCGGCGACAGCTTGAGCCGACGCTTGCCGTCTCCGCGCCCGTACTTCTCGATGAAATGGCAGGCCAGCACCACGCAGTCGTCGCCGCGGTCGCGCAGGGGCGGGATCTCGATCGAGATCTCGCTGATCCGATAGAACAGGTCCTCGCGGAACAGTTCGGCGGCGATGCGCTCACGCAGGTTGCGGTTGGTGGCGCAGACGATGCGCACGTCGACCGGGATCTGCTCCCGCCCGCCGATCCGTTCGATCACCCGCTCCTGAACGAAGCGCAGAAGCTTCACCTGCAGCGCCATCGGCATGTCGCCGATCTCGTCGAGGAAGAGCGTGCCGCGCTGCGCCAGCTCGATCTTCCCCTTGACCTGGCGAATGGCGCCGGTGAAGGCGCCCTTCTCGTGGCCGAACAGTTCGCTTTCCAGGAGGGTTTCCGGGATGGCGCCGCAATTGATCGCCACGAAGGGGCCACGCTTCCGGTTGCTCAGCTCGTGCAGCGCGCGGGCGAGGAGCTCCTTGCCGGTGCCGCTCTCACCCAGCAGGAGGACGCTGGCGTCGGTCGGCGCGACCTTCTCGATGCTGCGGCAAACGCGCAGCATCGGTTCGCTTGCGGTGGTGATGCCGAAGAACGGCTCGTCCTGGTTCTCGCGAAGGCGGCGGTTCTCCGCCTCGAGTTCCCAGAGCTTGAAGGCGCGATCGACGATCAGCGAAAGGATCTCGGCGTCGATCGGCTTCTGATAGAAGTCGTAGGCGCCGAGCCCGATCGCCTTCACGGCGTGGGCGCGGTCCTCTTGGCCGGTGACGACGATCACCTTCGTCTCCGGCGCGATCGACAGGATTTCCTCGAGCGTCGCCAGCCCCTCGACCGCATCGTCGGGCATCGGCGGCAGGCCGAGGTCGAGCGTCACGACGGGCGGGCGGTGCTCGGCCACTTGGCGAAGTGCCTCGGCCCGGTTGGCCGCGGTGTGCACTTGGTAGTTCTCGAACGACCAGCGCAGCATGCGCAAGATTGCTGGGTCGTCGTCCACCAGCAGAAGGGTCCTCGTGCTCACTGTTCCGTCTCGTTCAATGCCGCTTCCTGCGCAGGCTGAGCGCTCGCCGAAGGGTCGCCGCTGGAGGCCAGCGGCAGCAGGAGCCGGACTGTCGTACCGGCACCGACCTGGCTTTCCACCTCGATCCGTCCCCCCCAGCCTTCAGCCAGCTCTCGGGCCTGATACATGCCGATACCAAATCCGCCGCCTTTGGTCGAGGCGAAGGGCTCGAACAGCTTCCGCTCGATGAAGGCCTGGGTCATGCCCGGCCCGTTGTCCGCGATCTCGATCACGGCGTCGCCGCGCCGGGCGCGGCAGCGAATCTCGACCCGTCCGTCGGTTCCCACCGCCTCCAGGGAATTTTGAACCAGATTGTCAAGAATTCCCGACAAAGCCATGCGATCGGCGCGAACCTGGATGCCGTCCTCGATCGTGCCGACCCGCAGCACCTCGCGGAGAGGCTTCTTGCGCTCCAAGAGCTCGTTGAGGAGTGGCGCGAGCGCCACGGCTTCGCCGGCCGGCTCCGAATCGGCGCCTTCGCGCAGGCGGACCAGCATTGCCTGCATTTTTTCCACCGAGCCGCGCACGGTTTCCAGGACGTCGCGCTGAAATTCCGGGTTGTTGCCGTGGCGTTCGGCGTGATGGAGGATCAGCGAGAGCTGGCTCACAAGGTTCTTCAGGTCGTGCGCGACGAAGCTGAACCTCTTGCTCAGCCGCTCGAATCGCTGCGCCTCAATCAGTGCGCGCGTCGCCTGCTCCTCGGCGATGTAGCTGCCGATCTGAACGCCGAGGATGTCGAGAAGGTCTTCGTCCTCCCAGTTGAGCGCCCGCGGCGCCCGGGGCTGTCCCACCAGGATGGCGCCGACGATCTGGCCGCGGGCCCTGAGCGGGATCAGCAGCCACGGGGCTTCGAGGCCCTGGATCCAGGTGGTCACCTCCGCGGCCCGGTCGGGATTCTCGCCCGGAAGCTCGATCCCGCCGCGGAGGTTCAGCACCTCCTCGGACCGCTCCATCTGTTCGACCAGCGCGGCCGGCAGGGTGGGGCGGGTGGCGGCGCAGGCCCACTGGACGCGGCCGGCCAGCGAATAGATGTCGCCGCGCCCGCGCAGATAAAGCGCGCCGGCGCTGCATTCCAGGACGTCGGCCATGGCCTGGACGGCCCGGTTGTAGAGGGTGCCTCCCTCGTCGCCCGCCGACATCGTGCGGATAAATCGCAGCCATTCGTGTCGGTAGTCATAGGCGAAGGCGAAGAAGTTCTGCGCGATGAACATCTTCATCCGCGCGCGAAGCTGGCCCGACAGCAGCAGCACGGCCAGCACCATGGCGGCGCCGGAGAAGAACAGCATCTGCAGGACCGGGCCCCAGGTCAGGTTCAGCTCGCGCATCAGATAGCCGATGCCGGCGACGGCCAGCAGATAGATGCCGCTGCCGAGCAGCGCCGTGGTCTGCAGCACGGCGGCGCGGGAGACGCCGACGTCGAAGGACAGCGTGCGGATGCGCGCCGCGGCGACGAGGACGAAGGGCACGACCGCCGCGTTCACCAGGGGGCGCGCGGCGGCGATGACGGGGTCTATCTGTTTGAACAGCAGGGCCGCGGAATAGAGGAACAGGTCGAAGGCGAACAGCCCGCCGAGCCCGATCAGGAGGTGCTTGAAGGCCCAGCGCGCCCCGGCCGCGGTCTGCCTGAACAGGTTTTCGACCAGCAGGAGCCCGAGGATGGCGAGCGCCAGATGCGCGAACAGGCCGAGCCCGGGCAGGGACCCCATCTCGCTCCAGGCACTTCCCTCCAGCGCGGCGGCAGCACCGAGGCCGATCAGCGCGAGGCCGACGGCGGCCAGGGGGTCGCGCCACACCTGCGCCGCGGTGTCGCCCCGGGCAAGCAGCCCCCGGATCACCAGCATGAAGAAGATCCAGCCGCCCGTCCGCGCAAGCTCGGCCAGGGGTTCGACGGCGGTGGGGCGCGCGGGAATCAGCCCGACCACGGCAACGGCCGCGGCCCACAGCACCGTCAGCGCCGTCGCCGCGATGAGCGCGAGGCCGAGCCCGCGCCGCCGCCACCCGCTCACGAGGAACACGGTCAGCAGCAGATAGGCGCCGGCGGCGATGCCGTGGGTGATGACGCCGATCATTTCATCCGGTCGTTCAAGAACCGCGAGCAACGTTCACATCCGCTGGCGAAAAGGCCTCATAATATTTTGAAATATAACACTATAGCGGGCCCAATTTCGAATGAATTCGGGGCCGTTTCCCGCCTTTCCTCCGATCGGCGTTTCGGCCGCGCCGGCCCTCCCCCGGTGGTACCCGGGCATTCCTGGGCCGATCTTGTCGCGGCGATCAGCGCCCCCGGTTTCGGCCGGTCAGCCAGCGGGCGGCGCGGCGCACGGCCTTCGGCCCGAGGTTTCGCAGCGCGTAGGCAAGGCCGGCCGGGGTCGCGGGCTCGTAGGCGATCAGGCCCCAACGCTGGCGCCGCTCCGGCAGCCAGAGCCGCTTATAGGGGTCGTCGCCGCGGCCGAAGTCGATCTCCTCCGTCCGGTCGTCCTGGAAGGCATGGCGCAGCAAGTGGTGGGTCAGGATCGATCCCGCCGAATAGCGCTTCACCGCCTCCAGATGGGCCAGCTTGAAGATCGTCGTGCGGCCCCGGTGGGTAACCCAGAGCTGCGCCGCGACCGGCCGGTCGTCGAGCCGGAGGACCCCGACCGACACCGCGCCGGCCGCGAGTCCGGTCCGGATCAGGCCGGGCGCGAAGCCGCGATAGGGTTCCGGGGCCTTCCAGCTCTGGGCGTAGACCGTCTCGTAGGCGGCGACGGCGGCCTCGGCGTCCTCGGGCGCGCGGAGCAGCTCGATCGTCACGCGATGCTCGCGCCGCAGCTTCCGCTCCTTCCGCGCCACGGTGTTTCGGAGGCTGGCGTCGCGGCCGGCCCAATAGGCGTCGAAATCAAGGCCGTCCGGCCGCAGGTACCAGTTGCCGAACTGCGGGTAGGTTTCGACCAGATAGCCGGCCGCGCGCAGGCCGGCGTGCAGCGCGTCGAAGGAGGGCGAGGGGGCGTCGAGCGCGTCGAAGGCGATCCGGTCCGGTCGGTCCGCGGCGCGGCGCAGGCCTCGCCCCCATTCGGCGATGCGGGCGGCGCCGTCCGGCGCCTCGGCGATGCCGGTGAGCGAGAAGCCGCAGCTATAGTAATTGCTCAGGCCGGCGAGCGTTCGCGCCCGCAGCGGCCCAAATCGGTCCGGCCGCGTCCGCATGAACAGGACGATGGGCCGGCCCGGCCCGTCGGAAAGCTCGATCAGCGCCAGCCGGTCCCCGGGGTCGAGGCAGGTCGCCGCGAAGTTCCGGTACCAGGGGAGAGAGCAGTAATAGCTTTCGGCCGCCTCGAGCGCCGCCGCGGATCGAGCCTGCGCGGACAGGTCATCGATCCGATCAACGACCGAAACGATCATTCGGCCGCTTCCGGCGCGGCGGATCGCGGCCCCGTCGCGCGGGATTCGAGCCACGGTCGGCGCAGAAACGCATCGAACATGATCAGGGCCCAGAGGGTGCGGCCGTGGTCGACCCGGCCGCTTCGGTGCTCCGTGGCCAGACGGCGCAGGAAGCCGCCGTCGAACAGCCCGCAGTCGGTGAGCTTCGAGGCGGAGACGAGCGCTTCGACATGGCCGGCGAGCTCGTTGCGAAGCCAGGATCGGAGGGGGACGGAGAACCCCTGCTTCGGTCGGTAGAGCAGATCGTGCGGAAGGAGCGGCTCGACCGCCTTCTTCAGGAGGTACTTGCCGCCGGTGCCGCGGATCTTGAGGTGCAGCGGCAGCCCGGCCGCCCACTCGACGAGCCGGTGGTCCAGCAGGGGGGTGCGGACCTCCAGCGAGTTGGCCATGCTGGCGCGATCGACCTTCGTCAGCATGCCGCCGGCGAGCCAGGTCTTCAGGTCGATGTACTGCGCCCGGGCGACCGGGTCCTCGGTCCCGGCGCGGGCGCCGTGCTCGCGCAGCACCTCGATGGCCTCGTATCCGTCGAGCGCGGCCCGGAAATCTCCGCTGTAGAGCCTGCGGCGCAGCGGCGTCGGCAAGAGCGTCACCGCCCGGAAATAGCCGCCGACGGCGTCCTGGGACAACGCCTCGAAGGTCGCTTTGCCGCGCAGGAAGCGGGGCGCCCAGTCGAGCTTGGGGTAGACGGCCGCCAGCGTCCCGAACAGCGGGCGACGAAGGCCCGCCGGAAGCATCCGCTTGACCTGCTCCTCGCGCAGATGGAGGGCATAGCGCCGGTAGCCGGCGAACACCTCGTCGCCGCCGTCGCCGGAAAGCGCCACGGTGACCTTCTCGCGGGCGAGCGCGCTCAGCATGTAGGTCGGGAGGGCGGAGCTGTCGGCGAAGGGTTCGCAATAGGCGGCCGCCAGCCGGTCGATGAGGGCGTAGGCGTCGACGTCGACGCGTTTCGTGAAATGGGCGGTCCCATAGCGCTCCGCGACGGCTGCCGCGTAGCGCGATTCGTCGAAGCGCGCGTCGCCGAAGCCGATGGAGCAGGTTCGGATCGGTGTCGTCGAGGCCTGCGCCATGAAGGCGACGACGGCGCTCGAATCGACGCCGCCGGACAGGAAGGCGCCGAGCGGCACGTCCGAGATGAGGCGCATCCGCACGCTGTCGCGCAGGCGCTCGGCGAGTTCCGCCGTCAGCTCCGCTTCGGGGCGCCCGTCCGGCTCCGGGAAGCGCAGGTCCCAGTACGGAGTCGGCGCGGGCACGCCTTTCCCGCGGGTGAGGACGAGATGGTGCGCCGGCGGCAGCTTGCGGACGCCGCGGAAGATGGTCTTCGGGTCGGGGACATAGCCGAAGGCGAAGTAGTCCTCCACCGCCTGGGTGTCGAGCTCCGGTTCCTCGGGCAGGCCGGCGACGACCGCCTGAAGCTCGGAGGCGAAGACGATCCGGTCATCGGCGATCGCATAGTAGAGCGGCTTCTTCCCGAGCCGGTCGCGCGCGAGGAACAGCGTCTGCCGGTCGGCGTCCCACAAGGCGAAGGCGTACATGCCGCGGAACCGTTCCAAGCAGGCCGCGCCCCATTCCTCCCAGGCATGGACCAAGACCTCCGTGTCGCATCGGGTCCGGAAGCGGTGCCCGCGCCGGGTCAGTTCTTCGGCGAGCTCTTGGAAGTTGTACAGCATGCCGTTGTAGATGACGGCGACGCTGCCGGTCTCGTTGAACATGGGCTGCCGGCCGCCGCCGACATCGATGATGGCGAGGCGGCGGTGGCCGAATCCGACTCCCGGCGCCTCGAAGATCTCGTCGCCGTCCGGGCCTCGGTGGGCGAGAAGGGCGTTCATGCGGGCGAGCCGCGCGCGGTCCACCGGCCGCGTGTCCCGCAGATCGACGATGCCGCTGATCCCGCACATGGCTGGCCTCGTTCGTCGCCGCTAATCCGTGCCGGTCCCGCCGAGCGCCCGCAGATAGGCCGACAGCGGCGCCGTCCCGTCCAGGAACCGTTCGATTGTCTCCTTTGCCTCCCCCGGGCCGTCATGAAATTCCGCGGCGATGGCGACCACGGCCGCTGCCGGATCCGACCCGAGAAGCCGGCCGCGCACCTGAAGAAGCTTGGCGACCAGCGGGCTGGCGGTGAATTGGCCGTCGATCCAGTACCAGGAGACGACCAGCCGCTGCGCCGCCCCCGAGGCGAGCCGGTCGAGCCGGGCCTCCGCCGGAAGGTCTTCCTGCCGGAGGGCGATTTGCCCCCGTTCCACGCGCCGCCAGGTCCGGCCATCCTCGAAGCTGTTGGCATAGTAGACGGCCTCGGCGCCCTGTCGCTGGTAGACGTAATAGGCGACGAAGAAGTCGACGAACGCCCCGTCCTCCGCCCGGTACCTTTCGAGGACGATGCGGTCGGCGCCGGGGAACCGAGGCAGCCAGGACGGCCCCTCTGCCTCGACCCGGGTCCAACCGGGGTTGACCTCCGGCGGAACGTCCGAGGGGACCGTCGAGGTCGCCGGCGGGCGCATGATCGTCAGGGCGTAGCTCGGGGCAGCCAGAACGATCAGCAGCGCGACGACCGCCAGGCCGGTCCGCCACGGCCGCCGCTCCGCGGCGGCCCAGTCCGGCCCTTCCGAGGATTCGGCGAGCCGGCCGATCGGACGGTCGGTGAACAGGTTTCCGATCAGCAGCAGAACGATCATCACGGCGGTGAAGAAGCCCCAGCCGTAGACGATGTGGTCCACCCCGGCGGCCAAGCGGTTGTCGGTCAGATGGGCGATGAGAATGATCCCGAACGCCCGGAAGCCGTTGGCGATGACCGGAACCACGAAGGCGAGGGCGAGGAAAGCCACCCACTTCCACCACTTGGTGTAGGCGAGATAGGCGAAGAGGGTCGCGACCACGACGTTGGCGATCAGGAACCGCACGCCGGCGCAGGCTTCGGCTACCTCGAACAGGCCGTTCGGGATGGTGATGAGGATGCCGTCGTGGAAGACAGGGATCCCGATCAGCCGAAGCAGCTTCACCGAGAAGACCGCCGTGAACTGCTGCAGCGGCGGGATCAGAAAGTCGCCGACCGGGACCATGAAGAACAGGAACAGGAGCGGGAAGGCCAGCTTTGCCGCGATGCGCCGGCCGAATGCGAACAGGAACAGGGCGACCACCGTGCCGATCAGGCCGACATACTGGACGACCATCACGTCGGCGGCGCGGCCGAGCAGCCATCCGCAGGAAAAGGCCAGCACGGCGAGAAGGGCCAGCGGCTCCTGCTCCGGCATCATCCGCCGCAGCTCGTCGCGGCGCATCCAGATAAGGAACAGGCTGATGGGAAGGACCAGAAAGCCGTGGTTGTAGGTGGTGGTTTTCCACCAGGTGGTCGCCATGGCGACCACCACGTCGGCGAGCAGGGCGACCAGCAGGGCGACCAGTACGCCGAACCAGCCGATGGCCCGCGTCCAGGCCTGCGCTCTGGCCCGTTCCGATGGTCGGATCTCCGTCCGACGTTCCGCGTGATCCGTCATGTCGGGCTCGCGAGAAGCATCATCGAGGCTCTCCGTCATCATCGCCGCCGGATCTCGACTTCCGCCGTGTCAGCCCGGCCGGGCCTCCGCGGCCGCGACGCTCCGGCCCAGACGACGATACAGCCGAGTGCGGCCCAAGGCATAGCGGTGCTTGGCGAAGAGATAGGCCAAGCCCTTGGCGTGCCGCCAGGTGAAGGACGGGCGCTTGGCCCCTCGGCCGATTTCCTGCGCGTCGTGGATGGCGTGGACCGAGGGATCGTAGACCACGGAATACCCGGCCTGCCAGACCCGCAGGCAGTAATCGACATCCTCGGGCGAGTAGAAGATGCGCTCGTCCAGGGGCCCCACCCGGTCGAGCACGTCGCGCCGGAACAGCCAGAACGCCGAGATCGCGTAGTCTACGGCGACGACGCCGCCGGAGGGATCGGGTGGCCGGAGCGCCGCCTCGAGGGAGCGCAGGCTGAGGAACCGTCGCAGCTTCCGGCCCAGGGTGGGGAAGACGTCGGTCGACAATTGCGGGCGTCCGTCCGGATAAATCAGGCGCGGTGCCACGATCCCCCGCTTGGGATCGGCGTCTGCGACGCCGATCAGATGATCGACTGTGCCGATGGGGACCTCGACGTCCGAATCCAGGATGAGAATGTAGCGACCGCTCGACCGTCGCAGGGCCATGTTGCGCGATACGGTCGTGCCGGTGTTGCGCTCGCAGTAGATGCCGTGGACCAGATCCGGGTATTTCGCCTCGAGGCGCCGCAGCTCGGCCACGCTGCCGTCCGTCGAACCGTTTTCCACGACCCAGATCTCGTTGGGCTCGCCCGACCGGGACAGTTCGGCGGCGAGCGAGTCGACACACTTGGCCAGATATCGCGCCGAGTTGAAGGACAGGATGACGGCGGAAACGCGCATCGCTCAGCCCAGCTGCCGCGCGATCGGCGGCCCGATGAGGTTGGCGACCGGAAGCGGCAGGCGCTTCCAGGTCTCGACGAACACCCGGTACTTCGGGTTCAGCGGATTGATGTTTGGGATCTCCTTGCTGCGGACCAGGTGGTACTGGTAGTGCAGCGGCTCCGGCTTGAATCCCCAGAACACCTTGTAGTCGAAGGAACCGGTGCCGAATTTGCTGCGCCCGAAATCGAACACCCTGGCGCCCCGCGCGACCGCCCGGCGCATCAGCGTCCAGTACATGTAGTCGTAGGCGTGGAGCCGGCGCGCAACCGGACGCGCGCTGGAGTAGTAGGGCGTGACCTCGTCCTTGAAGTAGAGGCTGGTCGCCGCGGCGACCGGCCCGTCGGGCCCGTGGACCACCGCGACCTCCACGGCGTCGCCGAATTCCCGCTTCAGGTTGATGAAGAACCGCTTCGGAAAGACCGGCGTACCGAGGTTGCGCAGGCTTTCGGCGTAGATGCGGTAGAAGTCGTCGATCGGGGCATCCACCTCGACCGACAGCCCGTTCTTGAAGCTCTTCTTCAGGTCGTAACGCCGCTTGGACGGCACCGCTTTGAGGGCCGCGGCCTCGTCCGGAAGAATCTCGCGCCGGAAGGTCGCGTAGACGTCGGTCTTGGCCGGCCAATCGATCGCTCTGACCGGCCCCTGGTGGCGAAGTTCGACGTAATCGACCCCGAGCTCCCGCCCCAGCGCCGCCGCGTCCTCGGCAAGGGCGGCCGTCGCCTCGTCGTCGAGCGCGGCAACGCCGCCATAGACGCCGAACCCGGTCGAAATCAGCGCGTTCCCGAACAGCCGCGTCTTGACGTGGACGAGCGGCAGGATGCCGACGATCGCCCCGTCGCGGCGGGCGTAGCGGAAATGGCTCTCATATCCATAGCTCTCCGCCACCACGCGGCGCCAGCCGGCGCGGTGGAAGAAGCTGGTTCCGGGGCAGGCCGCGACGAACGCCTCCCACGGGGCCTCATCCGCCTGGCCCAGCTCATGGATCGTGACCGCCATTCAGAGTCCGGCGACGCCTTTGCCGTTATCCAGGAAGACCTCGTCGACTCGCGACCACGCGAAGTCCGACAGCGCTCGGCGCAGCTTGGCCTCCATACCCTTAAGATTGACGTAATGCCGCAGCCGCGACCGCCGCGGCGCGGTTGTGATGCGCGGTTGCTCGGGGTCGATCTCCCAGGGATGGAAGTAGAAGATCGCCGGCCGTCCCTCCGTCTCGTTCACGCGCCGCAAGCCCTGGCGCCACAACGCGTAGGGGAACAACCGGAAATAGCCGCCGCCGCCGCAGGGCAGACGGCGGCCCAGCAATTCGACGGTCGTGATCGGAATCTCGAGGAGGCCGAAGCCGTCGGGACGGGCGCGGCCGGGGCCGCGCTCGTCGGACCCAGGGCCATTGGGGCGGAACGGAAACCGGTCGGCGTCGGGAACGCCGTAATGGTCGTGCCGGATCGGGTTGATGCTCGAACTGTAGGTATACCCGGTCTCGGCGAGCACATCGAAGGCCCACCAGGTCTCGCGGTTGATCGAGAAGCTGGCGGCGCGGTATCCCTTCACCGCGACGCCGCCGAGGTCTTCGAGGATCTTCTTCGTCCGCGATACGTCTTCCCGGAACTCGTCCGGGGTCTGTTCGAAGACGCGATAGTGGGACAGGCCGTGGCTGGCCAGCTCGTGCCCCTCCTCGACGATCCTGCGGACGAGGTTCGGATGGCGCTCGGCGATGCAGCCCAGCATGAAGAAGGTGGCGCGCACCTTGGCTTCGGCGAACAGCTCGAGGATGCGGTCGGTGTTTCGCTCCACCCGGGATGGATAGTTCGGCCAGTCGGCGCGCGTGATCGTGCCGGCGAAGGCCGAGACCTGATAGTAATCCTCGACATCGACGGACATCGCATTGACGACGCGGCTGCGGCCCGCGGCGACTGGGCGCGGCGCGGCGCCGGAGGCATGTCCGGCGGAGGTCGGTTCCGTGGCGTTCATCATTTCTGTCCGGTATCGTCGTCGTCCGGCGGGCGCCCGGAGCGCTTGGCCGGCAGGAACGGCATCGAGAGATAGCTCACCGCCGTCTCCAGGAGCTCGCGCAGGACCTGTTCGTGCCGCGAGACGAGAACTTCCAGCCGGTCGAGCCGGGCGCCGAGCTCGGGCGGTATTGCGCCTGCCGGCGCGTCCGCCGCCGGCGATTCACCGAAATGGCCGTTCGTGCGCGCCGCCGAGTGGAAGCGCGGCCGGATCGGCTCGGTCAACTCTTCCGCCGGTGCCGGCTCCGCGGCGCCGCCCTGCCGCAAGGTGACTCCTTCCGCCACTTCCTTCCGCAGGTCTTCGACGACCTCGTCGACCGCGTCCTCGTCAAGGGTGTGGACCTCCTCCAGCGCGCCGTAAAGCAGCAGGCGGTTGCAGAGCGTATTGATCCGGCGCGGAATGCCCTCGGTTTCGGCAAAAATACGATCGAAGGCGGCGTCGGTGATCGCCGGATCGCCCGTCCACCCCACCATGCTGAGGCGGTGCTTGATGTACTCCCGCGTTTCCGTGGCCGTCATCGGCTCCAGGTGATAGGAGGCGATCACCCGCTGGCGGAGCTGCTCGAGGTTGGGATTGCCGAGCAATGCGTTGAACTGCGGCTGACCGAGGAGGAAGCTCTGGAACAGCGACTGCCCGCCGACGCTGAAGTTCGACAGCATCCGCAGTTCCTCGATGGTCCGCATCGGCAGGTTCTGCGCCTCGTCCACCACCAGCAGCACCCGCCGGTTGAGCTTGTGCTGCTGCACGAGGAAGTTCTCGAACGCCCGCAGGAGGGACGCCTTGTCGGGCGTCGGGGCAGGGATATTGAACGCGGAGAGGATCATCCGCACCGCGTCGTCGGCCTCGACCTGCGTGGTGACGATCTGCGCCGCGATCACCTCGGTGGAGTCGATCTCCGAGAAGAGCTGGCTCACGAGCGTCGTTTTGCCCGTCCCGACGGGGCCGGTGATGACGATGAATCCTTCTCCCTGGTGCAGCCCGAACTTCAGGTAGGACATCGCCTTCCTGTGGCTGTGACTCCGGTAGAAGAAGCGATGGTCCGGGCTCAGCTTGAAGGGCGGCCCGGACAGCCCGTAAAACTCTTCATACATGCCTAGAATGTCACCCGCAGTCCCAGGGTCACGGCATTCTCGGTGTATTCGTCGTTCTCGTCGTCGGCGAAGCGCTGGGCGTAGCTGTAGGCGGCGAGCGCCTGAAGGTTCTGCGCCAGATTGTGCGTGAGCTGCAGGCGCCCCAGCACCGTCTCGGTGTCGAGGCCGCCGGAGACGTCCGTCTCGGCGGTGCGGTAGCCCCCCAACACACCGAGGCGCGTGTCCGGCGTCAGGGCGTAGGTCCACCGGGCGGAGGTCGTGAGCAGCTTCTCGTCGGGCCGGAAGTCGAAGTCCCGTTCCTCGTAGACCGCCGCCAGGACGAAGTCGCTGCGCTCGTAGCTGCCCGAGAGCGAAGCCTGGAAGCGATGGGCCAGAAAGGCTTCGTCCTCAAGCCCCAGGAAGTCGTCAATGTCCTCGACCGGCAGGCCGGTTGCCGGATCGATCAGCCGGCCCTGCTCGTCGACGGTCAGGTTGAAGGCCTGGCGCCCGATCGCGGCGCCGGTAATGTCCAGGACCTCCGTGTAGCTCGCCTGGAAGGTGAGGCGCGGCGAGATGAGATAGCGGGCCGACGCGAAGATGTTCTGCTCCTCGTACCGCTCGCCGTAACGGAACTCGAGCTCGCTCCGCGGCCCGGGCCGGGCGATGAAGCCGGCGTTCCAGACGAGGCCTTCCGGGTCGTCGCGCAGGTCGTCGGACTCGATTTTCTCGTAGCCCACCGTTCCCACGGGCAGGAACCATCGGGTCAGGGCGTACTGACCGGACAGCAGCGCGGTTTTGCGCTCCAGGTCGCCGTCCCTGCCGTCCGACTCCACGTTCTCGTACTCCAGGTCGTTGCCGAGCTGGATGCGGGCGAAGCGGCTGCCCGTGACCGTCCGCAGGGACGCGGCGTTCGTGATCGTGCTGTCGGTGCCGTCGTCGCCGTCGTCGTCGTTGTCTCTGAAATAGGTGCGGTTGTGCCGGTAGCGAAGCTCGGAGTTCGCCCAGTTGCCGAACCCCTGGATCCAGTAGGGGCTGACGCCGACCGTATAGACCTCGCTCAGGTCGTCGCGTCCGGAACCCGGCGAGGTGGAGACTGCGCTGAACGGATTCTCGAGCGCGAGGAAGGCGGACGCCTGTCCGTCGACGAAGAGGTGGCTTTGCAGCAGCTCGACGGTGCCGATGCCGCGGGCGTTCGGCCGCACCTCCACGTCGGTGTCGTCCGCGAATTCGGTGTCCAGGCTGAGCGCGGCGTCCAGGGCGGCCTCCGCGCGGGCGCCCGTGGCGCGGATGCTGGTCGCGCCGGTGTTCGTCCAGATGATCGCGTCTTCGGCCTCGTCGTCCGGGTCGAGATCGACGTTGTCCGTATAGGTAAGGGAGGTCTGGACCGAGTGGATCATGCTCACATCGGCCGACCAGGCCGCGGGCGCCGATCCCATCCAGACCGCCACCGCCGAAGCGCAGGCACTCAGAAGCGCGAGGCGCCTCGAGAGGTGTCCCCGCCGCCCGGCGCCGGTCGGCCGGGGCTCGCTCCGCCCGGCGGACTCTTCCGGCCCGCGTTCGCCACGGCCGGGTTCACTTCGAAGGGGACGATTCCACGTCGGAGGTGTTGGTCTGCTTTTCCTGATACGCGTCATAATAGGTCCCGAACTGTTCGGTGCCGCCGGAGGTGGTTGTCTTGTTGAGGACGAAGCTGATGTTTTCGCAAGGCTCAAGGAGTTCGAGGGCCGATTGCACCGCCCGTTGCGAGGTGGCATTCGCCTCGACGACGAACAGGATCTGCCCGACATGCTGTGCGATCGCCAGCGGTTCGGTGCTCGCCAGCACCGGCGGCGCGTCGAAGATGATGACGCGATCGGGGTAGCGCCGCGCGATCTTCTCCACGAACTGGTGCATCTGAGGGCCGCCGAACAGTTCGGTCGCCGACGCCACGGGCTGGCCGGAGGGCAGCAACGTCAGCCGAAGGCTGTGGTCGCGCAGGAGCACATCGGCCATCTCCATCTTCGGATCCCTCAGGATGTCGACCAGCCCCTTCTTCGCCTTGAGGCCCAGCGTGCTCAGAATCGCCGGGCGGAGGATGTCCGCGTCGATCAGCAGGACGTTGTAGCCTTCGTCCGCGATGAAGCTGAGCGCCAGATTGAGCGACAGGAAGCTCTTGCCTTCCTCGGGACGCGCGCTGGTCACCATGATCACATGGCCCAGGGATTCGGCCGCCTCGCCGGCTTTGTCCGTGGCGAACAGGCTCATCCGCTGCATCAGCCGCCGCTTGATCAGGCGGATCTCCTCCGACAGCCGTGACCGGCGGGTGTCCGGCGTGATGAATCCCTTGGCCTTCAGCCGTTCGAGGTCGATCGTGACCTCGGTGCTGCGGCGCGCCGGCGAGGTCTCCGGGCCGGGGGTGACGAAGGACGGCGTCTCGGGACGAAGCGGCGCCTGCGGTTGTGGCGGGGGCGATTCCGCCTGCCGCCGCTCCCGGGCCGACTGTCCCGACACGAAGCCGCGGGCAGCGGCGCGCTCAAGCAGGGATTCGGTCCGGGGGCGACCCTTGCGCTGAGCGGCCTTGTCGATCAGACTCATGTTGGTCTTGACTCCCTTTGGCTCCATTGAGTGACCTGTGCTGCTGGCTCGCTCGCCGCGGCTATAACCAAAGCATCTGGATCTGACCGTACACCCTGTTCGACAGGCTAACCAGATCGGGGAACAGAAGGACCAGGGCGCCGAACACTCCCATAAGCGCCACCAGGCTCAAGGCGAACGCCGACATGTCCACGAACTGCAGTCGGTCGCGGGTGCGGTTTTGCACCAGGGACAGGCTGCCGAGCACCGGCACACCGAAGGCTTCGCGCAGCTGCGCCACGGTCGTGAAGGAGTCCTTCAGCTGGATCTGGACGAGGGCGAGGCCGAGGCCGGAGCCGATCGCCGCGAACAGCACCGCGGAGAAGAACAGGGGGCGGTTCGGGCCGCTCGGCTTAAGGGGCACGACCGGCGGATCGACGATCCGGAACTCGACATTCGTCGTCTGGTCGTTGAGGTTCTGGGCCAGCCGGGCCGATTCCCGGCGCTCGATCAGCGACTGGTAGTTCTGCCGCAGCACGTCATAGTCTCGGGTCATCTGCGCGAGCTGGAGGGCGACGGGCGGCACCTCCTGGATACGCTGCCGAAGGTTTTGCACCTGCGCCCGCTGCGTTTCCAGGCGGCGCTCAAGGCTGCGGATCTCGCGCTCGATCCGCTCGATCTCGCCCTGAATCTGGGTGTAGGCGGGGTTCGGCACCTGGACCGCTTGCGGCCCGGTGCGCTCGTTCTCGACCTGGGCCCTGGCCGACTCGATCAGGCGTGCCAGCGCTTTGACGTTCGGATGCTCCGTCGTGTAGCGCAGCAAGAGGTCGTCCATTTGCCGCTCGAGCTCGGCCAGGCGCTGCTGGGCGGGCGTCGGCCCGGCGGCTGCCTGGCCGGCCAGGAACTCCGGCGTGCGGGCCAGCTCCGCCTGAAGCTCGTCGCGCTGCCAGATCGCCGACTGAAGCTCCGTCTCCAGCCGCTGGATATCGAACTCGCCCTGCTGCAGGCGGCCGCTGTACCGTTCCTGATAGTTGAGTTCCGAAGCGTTGGCCCGCTTGAACTCCGCGACCGCCGCCTCGGCCTGCCGCAGCCGCTGCTCGTACTCCGCGATCTGCGCGTCGATGAAGCGGCGCGCCCGGTCCATGTCCCGCTGGCTGGTTCCAAGGTTCTGTTCGACGAAGATCGTCAGCAGCGCCTGCACGACCCGCTGCGCCCGTTCCGGATCCGTGTCTTCATAGCGCACCTCGAAGAGCTGGTCCCGCTGGGCAACGAGCTCCAGCCGCTGCTGCAGGGAAGCCAGCTTTGCCTCCTGGGCCTCCGGCGAGTTGACGGTGAGGTCCATGTCCGTCATCCGCATCAGCTCCAGCAGGTTCGGGCGCGTCAGCAGGGTGCGGCGCATGACCTCGAGCTGCTGCCGGATGTCGGTGCTCACGGTCAGCCCTCGCATCAAGGGGGTGAGCAGGCTCTGCGTATCCACATAGATGCGGGCGCTGGCCGTGTAGCGATCGGGGAGCATCGACACGACCGTCCAACCGGCGACGCTGACCAGCCAGGCCACGGCGACGACCAGCCACCGGCGTGCCCACAGCTCGGACAGATAGTACTTGACCAGGAGTTTCGGATTGACGGTATCTGGCAGCATCGCTTCCGGTCCTCGGACGGCCGTTAGAACCAGCTCTGCGGAATGATGATGACGTCGCCCGGCATCACCGGCACGTTCGCCGAGATGTCGCCGTCCTTCAGCAGGTCATCGAGACGGACGTTGTAGGTCTGTTGCTGCTCGCCCGCCCGGCGGACGATGACGGCGCGGTTGCCGGCCGCGAAGTCGGTCAGCCCGCCTACCTCGATCATGACGTCAAGGACCGTCATGCCGTCGCGGTAGGGGATGGCGCGCGGCTGCGTCGCCTCGCCGACCACCCGGACCTGCTGGCTGAACGGTCCGGAGAAATTGCTGACGATGACGGTGACCACCGGGTCGCGCATGTAGGTTGCCAGGTTCCGCTCGATATCCTCGGCCAGCTCCGAGGGGGTCTTGCCGGCGGCCTGAAGGTCCTGGATCAACGGAGTCGAGATCTTGCCGTCGGGGCGCACCGGCACCGTGACCGAGAACTCGGGCGCATTCCAGACGAAGACCTGTACGGTGTCGAGGGGGCCGATGCGGTAATCCGTGGCCGATGTGGTTGCGGTCTCGAGCGTCCCCGGAGCTGGCGGAAGATTCGTGGATGGGCCGCAGGCCGCGACCAGGACGGCGATCACGGCGGCCCAAAGGACGTTGGCCGTGGATCTGAATGACTTTCTTGACACCTTATACCTCCGCCTAACCTAGTTTAATACGCTGCCGTAAATATACGCGGGACGGTACAAATCCGTTCCGCCCCTTTTGCCTGCGCCGGCAGCAGTTTTTACCTCTCCAGTTAATCTCAATCGGCAGAAAGGAGGGTAACTTTAAAACAAAATGGTAAAAATCTGCCTATAATTCGTATGCATAAAATCGCGTTTACATAAGCACTCAAGGTGCAAGAGAGTCGAGAAAAAATCTTACGTATCTTGTCCCGGTTCTCGGCGATGCGGCGCGGAGTATATCGAAAGGCCGTCGTCGGACAACACCTTCGACGGCCGGACCGGACAAGGAACCAAAATTGTCACTTTCCCGGCTAATTGTCGCTCCCCCGGCTATAGATGTGGTCGAACTCCGCCCTGCGTCGCCATCGGCACGCATTCCAAGGTGGAATGAACGCATGGCGTGGAACTTTGTTCAGGGCTGCCGTCCGTCCGCCGGATTGCGTCACGCGACAGTTGCAATTATGCCACAGGACGGTCCGGCAGGGTATGTCCGATGGCGGCGGCGCGGTTCCGTGGGGGGGCCGGTCGAATGGTAAATCCGCGCCGGCTCTCCCGGGTCGGGGCACCGGCTCCCGGGTCGGCGGGCCTCGGCTTCGGCGGCCGTGGACGGGCGGGGCCGAAGCCTCTAAACGAGGAGGCATGCGATGCCTTCTCTTCGCCCTTGCGCTGCTGGCCGGCGGCGCGCTCGGCGCGGTCCAGCAGACGCCGGCCCAGGCGGCCAGCGAGCAGGAACGGGCCCGCGCGGCTGTGCAGGCCGGCGAGATCCGATCGTTGCAGGAGATTCTCGATCGGGTGCTCGGCCGGGTGGCGGGGCGCGTGCTCGACGCGGAGCTCGAGGAATCGGGCCGCAATCGCTGGACCTACCGGATCAAGATCCTGACCGGCGACGGCCGGGTCGTGGCGCTGGCGGTGGACGCGCGGACCGGCGAGATCCTTCGGATCAACGGGCGCTGACGAAGCGTCGGCGGTGACGTCGGCGGGGGCGTCGACAGAGAGCGCGGACAAGGGGGGTGACGACATGCGCTTGCTCGTGGTGGAAGACGATCCCCAACTGGCCCGGCAGCTCGAGCGGGCGCTCAAGGAGGCCGGCTATGCGGTGGACGTCGCCCGCGACGGCGAGGAGGGGTTGTTCCTGGGCGAGACGGAGCCCTACGACGCGGTCGTACTCGATCTCGGCCTGCCGGTGATCGACGGTCTCACGATCCTCGACCGCTGGCGGCGCGCCGGCCGCACCATGCCCGTCCTGGTCCTGACGGCGCGCGACCGCTGGAGCGAGAAGGTCGCCGGCTTCGACGCCGGCGCCGACGACTATGTGGCCAAGCCCTTCCGGATGGAGGAGGTGCTGGCGCGGATCCGGGCCCTCATCCGCCGCGCCGCCGGCCACGCCTCGGCGGAGCTCGTCTGCGGTCCCTTGCGCGTCGATACACGCAGCGCGCGCGTCACCGTCGACGGCACCCCCGTCCGGCTGACGGCGCAGGAATATCGGCTGCTGGCCTATCTGATGCATCACCAGGGCAGGATCGTCTCCCGCACCGAGCTGACCGAGCACATCTACGATCAGGACTTCGATCGCGATTCCAACACCATCGAGGTCTTCGTCGGCCGCCTGCGCAAGAAGCTCGGCGTCAACCTGATCGCCACCGTCCGCGGCCTCGGCTACCAGATCGTCCCGCCCGATCATGACGCCTGATCCTTGCGGATTCCACGGTCCCGCCATGGCCGCGTTCCCGGCGGCGTTCGCATTGGCGTCCTGGGGTGGGGCGTGACATGGCACCGTTCCGGTCTCCGCCGCGGTCGCTCGCCTGGCGCCTCATCCTCGGGGCCGGGCTCTGGATCGCCGCCGCGCTCGTCGCGGGGGGGCTGCTGCTCTCGGCGCTGTTCCAGGACTATGTGGAGCGCAGCTTCGACGCGCGGCTGATCGTCCTGCTCGAAAGTCTCGTCGCGGTCAGCGAGATCGACGCCGACGGCGCGCTGCGCCTCACCCGTCCGGTCGCCGAGCCGCGGTTCGACCAGGCCTACTCGGGCTGGTACTGGCAGATTTCGGCCGGCGAGGAGATCCTGCTGCAATCCCGCTCGCTGTGGGATCAGGCGCTGCCGCCGGGCGAGGCGCCGAGCGATGCCGTGGCCCGGTCCGACGGCCGCGGGCCGGCGGGGCAGGCGCTTCGCCTCGTCGGGCGCACCATCCGCCTGCCGGGGGCGGACCGCGGGCTGCATTACCAGGTCGCGGCGGACCGGGCCGAGATCGCCGGCGAGGTCCGCGCCTTCAACGCGGCCCTGGCCTGGTCGTTGGGCGGGCTGGGCCTCGGCCTGCTCGCCGCGGTTTTCGTCCAGGTCCGCTACGGCCTGCGGCCGCTGCGCCGCATCGGCGCCGGGATCGCCGCCATCCGCTCCGGGCGGGCCGCGCGGCTCGAAGGCGACTTTCCGGCCGAGATCAGGCCCCTCTCGGACGAGCTCAACATCCTGCTCGACCACAACGCGGCGGTGGTCGAACGGGCGCGGGCGCATGTCAGCAACCTCGCGCACGCGCTCAAGACGCCGCTGTCCGTTCTGACGAACGAGGCCGATGCGGCCACGGGTCCGCTGGCGGCGGCGGTGCTGCGGCAGGTGGCGGTGATGCGCCGGCAGGTGGACCATTACCTCGCCCGCGCCCGCACCGCCGCCACCAGCGAGATCCTCGGCGCGCGGACGGAGGTTCTGCCGGTGATCGGCGACCTGCACCGGACGCTCGCCCGCATGTATCCCGGGCGGACCATTCGCGTCGATGCGCCGGCGGTCGCGGGGCCCGGTGGGCCCGGGTTCCAGTTCCGCGGCGAGCGGCAGGACCTGGAAGAGATGCTCGGCAACCTCCTGGACAACGCCTGCAAATGGGGGCGGTCGCGGATTCGGCTGACCGTGGCCCGCGACGGAGGGCATCTGACCTTCGTCGTCGAGGACGACGGACCCGGCCTCGACGACGACCAGCGCGCCGCCGTCTTCGATCGCGGCCGGCGGCTGGACGAGACGGTGCCCGGCAGCGGGCTCGGCCTCGCCATCGTCCGCGACATCGCCGAGCTCTATGACGGCCGCATCGCGCTCGAGCGCTCCTCCCTCGGCGGCCTGCGGGCGGTCCTCACCCTGCCGGCCGCCGATGCCGCGCCGACGGGCGGCGGCTGACCGCGGCGCCCGGATCGGGCCCGTCCGAAGATGAACGGCAGATGAACGGGCCACTCACCTTCGGTTCAGCGCGCGAGTGCCACCTTGCGCCCGTCCGCGGGCTCCTCCGGACGGTGGCGCCCGCGGCCGCTCGATCAAGGCAGGGGAACGGAAGCCATGACGTTGAGGAAAATCGGTGTTGCCGCGGTCCTGATCGCGATGCTCGGCGGCTGCGCGGGCCAGCACTACGGCACCAAGGAGACCGGCGGGACGCTTCTCGGGGCGGCGGTCGGCGGGCTCGCCGGCTCGCAGATCGGCGGCGGACGCGGCCGGCTGATCGCCACCGGCGTGGGCACGCTGATCGGCGCCTTCATCGGCAACGAGGTCGGCCGTTCGCTCGACCGCGCCGACCGGATCTACGCCGCGCGGACGGCGGATCTGGCGCTCGAACGCTACCCGGACGGCGCCTACGCCCGCTGGGAGAACCCGAACAACGGCCATTCCGGCTACGTCGTCCCGACCCGGACCTACGAGACGGCCCCCGGACGGTACTGCCGGGAGTACCAGACCTCGGTCGTTATCAACGGCCGCACCGAAACGGCCTACGGCACCGCCTGCCGGCAACCGGACGGTAGCTGGCAGGTCACCGGTTGATCTCCGGGGCGGGATCGGCCGGTTCCCCGGGTCAGCCCCGCCGCTCGCGCCGGCGAAGCAGCCGGAAGACGAGCGGCGCCGTCACCACGATGATGAAGATGCGCGCGATATGGTGGGTGGCCACATAGGCCGCGTCGATCCCGAGGGCGAGCCCGATCAGGCTCATCTCCGCCACGCCGCCGGGCGCGAAGGCCAGCAGCACCGCCAGCGCCGGCAACCCCGCCAGGCCGTGCAGGGCCGCGGCGAAGGCCGCGCTGACCAGGAACAGGATAAGCGTCGCCCCGACGGCGAGCACGAGCGCCCGCGCGATCATGGCGAGGCGGACGCCCGCGAACCGGGCGCCGATGCTGGCGCCGACGACGAGCTGGGCGGCGGCGATCAGCTCCGTCGGCAACTGCGAGTCCGTCAGGCCGGCCAGGTGGACGGCGGCGCTGAGCGCCATCGGTCCGACGAGATCGGCCGCCGGCAGGCGCGCCTGCTTCGCGGCGAAGAAGCCCACAACGCCGCACAGGAGCAGGATCAGCAGGTCCTGCGGCGGGATCGTGGAGACGGCGTCCCCGGCCGGCGGCATGCTGGCCGGCTCGTAGCCGCCGAAGAGCTGGAAGCTGAGGGGCAGGGCGAGCACGATCAGCAGGACGCGCGCGGTGTGGCCGAGGGCGATGGCGCGCTCGTCGCCGCCCATCGCCGTGCCGACCAGGATCATCGGGGTCAGCCCCCCGGGCGCCGCCGTGAAGTAGGCGGTGGTCCGGTCGTAGCCGCCGACGCGCTGGTAATAGACCTGGCACAGGACCATGGAGGCGGCGACGTAAAGGAGCAGCGCCGCGAGGCTGCCCGTCCACAGCGGCAGCCGGTCGAGCAGGTCGGGCGTGAAGGCGCCGCCGAGCATGATGCCGAGCACGGCGATCATCAGGCCGCGCAGCCGGCGCGGCACGGCGATCGGCAGGCCGCCGATGGCGGCGATCGTGGTGCCCACCATCGCCCCGATCATCCAGGCGAGCGGCAGGGCCAGCGCTTGAAAGACGACGCCGCCCCCGGCGCCGACCGCCAGCGTCAGCAGGGTGCGGGGAAGGCGGGTTCCGGCGCGCGCGGGCAAGTCCATGAGTCTCCCTCGATCGCTCTCAATCGACGAAGCGGCCGAACCGCACGGCGGTCTGGCCGCGGAGAACGCGCCGCGACGGCATGACCAGCACGCAGTCGTCGTGGGGCGTGACCACCGGGCGGCCGCCGTCCTCGGCTACCGGCGTTCCGGCCTTGGCGATCACTTCCAGGCCGCGATAGGGGGCGACGAAGCGGAACCGGTTGGTGCGGACCGTCACCGCCTTCGTCACCTCGACCACGCGCTGCCGCGCCGGCATCGGCAGCCGCAGATGCGGCGCGGCCGTTGCCGCGTCGATCATCCCAAGATGCAGGAGGAACCGCAGCGCCGCGTCGATGGCGACATCGGCGCTGCGCCGTTCCCAATGCTGTCCGCATTCCACCAGCAGGGCATTGCGCGGGCTGGCCGGATCGGCGAAGGCGCCATAGTCGCGCAGCCGCCGGCCGGCCGCATGGCCGGCGTCGCAGATCACGACGGCCGGAAAGCCGATCGCGCGGGCCAGCCGGCGTCCCTTCTCCAGCGGGCCGGCGAGCAGCAGCGGCTCCGTCCGGTGCTGCATGGAGTGGATGTCCAGCAGGAAATCGACCGTGTCGACGATCGGCCGCAGCCGCCGGGCGCGGTCGAGCTCGCGGCTCCTGCGCGGGCCGTCGAGCACCGCCGGCGACCACAGCCGGTTGAAGTCCTCGTCGACGTAGCGCGACCGGGCCGGGGCGCCGGCGTCGAACCGGGCGAAGGCGTCGACGTTCGCGAAGGCGAAGGTGAGGCGGCCGGCGATCGGGCCGATGCCGTGGCGCAGGAGGTGGTCGAGGGCGACGGCGCCGCACAGCTCGTTGCCGTGCACGATCGCCGTCAGCATCGCGTGCGGGCCGGGGCGGCCGCTGTCGAGGCTCGTCACGAACTCGACGCCGGTATTGCCGGCCCGGTAGGGCTCCAGGTCCGGCGGCCGCAGCTCGACGGGGTCGGGAGGTTCGGCTTCGGCGGTCATGGGCGAGGGGGTGAACCTCATGCGGATGCAAACCGACCTGCAGCGGCTTTCGGATGTGTTTGGAGGTCCTTATGTCCGGTCACGCCCGGACTTGATCCGGGCATCCGGGCGACGGCGCCGCGGTTTCCCGGATTGCCGGGTCGACCCTTGGATCAAGTCCGAGGGCAGGCCCGGCAACGGCACGAAAGGGCGACGCTCCAAACCCGTCGGAAAGCGCATTCAACGCTCAATCTCTTCATCGCGCAGTAGCCCCAGCGCCGCCAGGTCCAGGCGCAGCGCCTCGGGCGAGCGGAACCGCAGCGCCGGCATGCCGAGTTCCGCGGCAGCCGTGACGTTGCGTTCGGAATCGTCGATGAACAGCGTCTCGGCCGGGTTCAGGCCGTGACGGTCGAAGAGGTGCCGGAAGATTTGCGGGTCCGGCTTCTTCAGGCCGATCTCGCCGGACACGACGATGTCCTCGAACCAGGTGAGGAAATCGAAGCGGCGGCGGGCGATCGGAAACTTCTCCGCCGACCAGTTGGTGAGCGCGTAGAGCGGCACTCCGCGGTCCCTCAGGGCTGCGAGGACCGCCACCGTGCCCTCGATCGGGCCGGCCAGCATCTCCTCCCATCGCTCGTCATAGGCCCGGATCAGCGCGGCATGTTCGGGGTGCCGGGCGACGAGCAGGGCGACGGCGTCGGCGAAGGGGCGGCCGCCGTCCTGCTCCTCGTTCCAGGCCTGGGTACAGATCTCCGAAAGGAAGGCCTCCATCGCCGCGTCGTCGCCGTCGAACAGCTTCCGATAGAGGTGGCGCGGGTTCCAGTCGATCAGCACGCCGCCGAGATCGAAGACGATCGCGCGGACGCGCGCGTCCGGACGCCGAGTCATGCCGGTCTCGCTCAGGCGGGGACGCAGACGCGGTCCATCAGCCGGCGCAGGAAGCGCTCGCACAGCGCCACCTGCTCGAGGCTCACGAACTCGTCCGGCTTGTGCGCCTGGTCGATGCTGCCGGGGCCGCAGATGATCGCCGGGATGCCGATGCTCTGGAACAGCCCCGCCTCGGTCCCGAACGCGACCTTGCCCGTGGCATTGCTGCCCGACAGCGCCTTGGCGAGGCCGACGATCTCGGCGTCGGTCGGGGTGTCGAGCCCGGGAAAGGCGGAGATCTCCTCCCAGCTGAACCCGGTCTCCGGCGCCACCGCCCGCATCGCCGGCTCCAGCTCCCGCTCGGCGAAGCGCCGGACCTCGTCGAACAGGGCTTCCGGGTCGTCGCCCGGCAGGTAGCGGAACTCGAAGTCGAAGGAGCAGTCCTTGGGAACGATGTTGAGCGCGGTGCCCCCCTGCACGACGCCGGTGTGCACCGTGGTGTGGGGGATGTCGTAGTCCGGGTCGGAAGCGCCCTCGGCGGCGATGCGCTGCGCCATCCGCCGCAGATAGGCGATCACCTCGGCCGCGTACTCGATGGCGTTGACGCCGCGCGGCGCCAGCGAGGAGTGGCATTCGAAGCCGCGCACGCGGCAGCGCACGCTTTTCTTCCCCTTGTGGGCCACGACGACCTTCATCTCGGTCGGTTCGCCGACGATGCAGGCGGCGGGCCTGATCGGCATGTCGCGCAGCACCTCGAGCAGCCGCCGCACGCCGACGCAGCCGACCTCCTCGTCGTAGGAGAAGACCAGATGGATCGGCGTCTTGAGGCCGCGCTCGAGGAACTCCGGCGCCATCGCCAGCGCGACGGCGAGGAAGCTCTTCATGTCGGCCGTGCCGCGGCCGTAAAGCCGGCCGTCCCGCTCGGCGACCCGCCAGGGATCGGTCTGCCAGTCCTGTCCGTCCACGGGAACCACGTCGGTGTGGCCCGACAGCGCGATTCCCGGCCGGTCGTCGGGCCCCAGGGTCGCGTAAAGGTTGGCCTTCCCGCCCCCCTCGTCATAGACGAGCCGGGACTCGATCCCGAGCCCCGCGAGGTAGTCGCGGACGAACTCGACCAGCGCGAGGTTGGAGTTGCGGCTGGTGGTGTCGAACGCGACCAGCCGACGGATCATGTCGAGGCTTGTGATGGACTGCGGCACGAACGTCTTCCGATCCTTGTCGTTTTGAGGCTTATTTCTTGAGGATAGTACTATGGCCGAGCGCGGAGGGTCGCGCTAGGCCCTTGGTCCGTATGGCAACCATGCGCGCAGCTCAAGGAGGGATAAACAAGACCTTGCGGCGTTTCACCATTCCGGAGGTTCTGGTCCGTTACGATCCGCCCGAGACGTGCCCGGCGGCCCCGGTGGTCTTCGATTCGCCGCACAGCGGCACCGTCTACCCGGCCGATTTCGGCTACGCCGCGCCGTTCGAAATCCTGCGCAGGGCCGAGGACGCGTTCGTCGACGAGCTCTTCGCCGACGCGCCGCATCACGGCGCGTCGCTGCTCGCCGCGCTCTTCCCGCGCAGCTACATCGACCCCAACCGGCACGAATCAGAGGTCGATCTGACCCTGTTCGCGGAGCCGTGGCCCCATCCGGTGATGCCGAGCGAGCGCGCCGAGCGCGGGCTGGGGCTCATCCGGCGCCTGGTGCGGCCCGACACGCCGGTCTACGACCGGCGGCTGACCGTCGCCGAGGTCGAATCGCGCATCGCCCGCTTTCATCGCCCTTACCATGCCGAGCTCAAGGCCATGCTCGATCGCGCCCACGGCACCTTCGGCGCGGTGTGGCACGTCAACTGCCATTCGATGAAGGCGCTTGGCCGCGGGCCGATTCCGCGCCGGCACCAGCCCCGCAAGGACTTCGTGCTCAGCGACCGCGACGGCACGACCTGCAGCGCGGACTTCACCGAGATGGTCCGCCGGACGCTGGTCGATCTCGGCTACAGCGTCGCCGTCAACCACCCCTTCAAGGGGGCGGAGCTGGTGGCCCGCAACGGTGATCCCGCAGGCAACCGCCACAGCCTCCAGATCGAGGTGAACCGCGGCCTCTACATGGACGAGCGGCGCGTCGAGAAGACGCCCGGCTTCGACGCTCTCAAGGCCGACATCAACCGGCTCATCGCCGCCATCGCCGACTACGCCAGAAGCGAGGCGGCAAACGGCGCGTGCTCGGGCAGATAGGATTGCCTGACGCCGCGCCCTGTGATTTCTGCCGGGCATCGGCCTGATCCCGGGGACTTCAGCGCCCTCACGCAACAACGGCCCTCGCGCGACAACAAGGAAGAAGCCGCCGGTGGGTCCGCATTCATCGAGCTCGGCCCCCCTCGGCATTGCCGTGAACGTCGTCCGGAATGCCGCGTCACGCCTGGAACTGCTCCATCAGGATGCGTTCCTCGAGGTTGTGCTGCGGATCGAACAGCAGGTTCAGGGTCACGCCGCGCTCTTCGCGCACCTGCACCTCGGCGACGTCGCGCACCTCCGTGTAGTCGGCGACGGCGCTGACCGGGCGCTTTGCGGCTTCGTGAATCTCGAAGGTGATCTCCGCGTCGTGCGGCAGCAGGGCGCCGCGCCAGCGCCGCGGCCGGAACGGGCTGATCGGGGTGAGCGCCAGGACGCCGGAGCCGATCGGCAGGACCGGTCCGTGCGCCGACAGGTTGTAGGCGGAGCTGCCGGCGGGCGTGGCCACCAGCACCCCGTCGCAGATCAGCTCCGGCAGCCGGACGACGCCGTCGATGCGGATTCCGATCTTCGCCGCCTGGCGCGTCTCGCGCAGCAGCGAAACCTCGTTGATGGCGATGGCGCGGACTTCCTCGCCACCGACGGTCCGCGCGGTCATCGCCAGGGGATGCAGCTGCGCGCATTGCGCGGCGGCGAGCCGCTCCGGCAGGTTCTCCTCCTCGTACTGGTTCATCAGGAAACCGACGGTGCCGCAGTTCATGCCATAGATCGGCACACCGCGTTCGATGTAGCGGTGCAGCGTCTCAAGCATGAAGCCGTCGCCGCCGAGCGCGACAATCACGTCGGCCGCCTCGGGCTCGGTGGACGGGTAGCGCGCCTTGAGGCGCTTCAGCGCGGCCTGCGCTTCCTCGGTGTCGGCGGCGACGAAGGCGATGTTCTTGAAAGCCACCCTGTTCCGCTCCCCTGGTTGTGGTCCGGGCCGATCCGCCGGCGGGTCGCGCGACTTGCAAGCGCACCTCCGGGTGGGGAGTCCGCGCCGCCCGTTTCTTGAAACCCCAGGCGGGCGGGTTCGTCAAGGCCTTCGCGGCAAACGGCGCGGGAAGGGGGGCCGCGGTCGACGCGGATGCGCGCCGACCGGGCGGCCCTGCGTCAGTGTCGTCGCCGGCTCAGAAGCCGGTCGGCCTGCCGTTTCTGGTCGTCCGTCATCGCGGCGTACAGGGGATCGAACGCCGTTCGGATGCTCTGGATCGTCTCCGCGCCCGTCTCGGCGAACCGCTGCCACCGCTCGAGGCGATCGACGGCGCTGATCGGTCCCTCGTCCCGGGCGGCCCGGCGCTCCTCGCGGAGCTGCTGGAAGCGGGCGGCGCCATCGCGCAGCGCTTCGGCGAAGGCGTTCCATTGCGGCTCCTGCTCTTCGGTGATCGCAAGCTCCGCCTTCAGGAAGGCGATCCAGCCTTCGGTGTGTCGGCCGAAGAAGGGACCGTGCCAGCCCATGCCGCGCCCCCCCTCGCTCATCCAGCCATGCGCGCGATGGACCATCCGGCCCTCGGCCCGGTCGCCAAGGGCGGGGGTCGCGGCGAGCCCAACGGCGAAGATGGCGGCCAGCGCCGCCGCTCCATAGATCGGTCTCATGCTGTGTTCCCTCGGTTGCTTTCGGGACTGTTCCCATAGGGAGCGATACAGGAGGGTCGTTGCGCGGCGACGTGCCGCGCGTTTCGCGCTTGTTTCACGGGGCCGGGATTCTGTAACGAACCATTGCAGAGGGCGCCGGTGAAACATTTCGTTGCAAGAATCTCGCAAGCAGGTGCACGGCCGCGGCTATGATCCGGACCATGGAGCCTGGACCCCGAATCCTGATCGTCGACGACGACCGGGAGATCCGCGATCTGCTCGCCCGCTTCCTGTCGCGGCACGGCTACCGCGTCGCCACGGCGGCCGACGGCCGGGCGATGCAGCAGGTGCTGCGCGACGGCCGCGTCGACCTGATCGTCCTCGACCTGATGCTGCCCGGGGAGGACGGGCTCGTCCTGTGCCGGCGTCTGCGCGCGGATTCGGACGTTCCGATCATCATGCTGACGGCGATGGGAGAGGACATCGACCGCATCGTCGGGCTCGAGGTCGGCGCCGACGACTACCTGCCGAAGCCGTTCAACCCGCGCGAGCTGCTCGCGCGCATCCGCGCGGTGCTGCGCCGTTTCGAGGCGGCGGCGCGCGTTCCCCTGCCGCCGGAGGAGGGCGCCTTGCTGTTCTCGGGCTGGCGGCTCGACCCGGCGGCGCGGCGGCTCACGGATCCGGAGGGGCGGGACGTCGCCCTTACGGCGGCGGAGTTCAATCTGCTCCTGGCCTTCGCCCAGCGCCCGAACCGGGTCCTGACACGGGACCAGCTCCTCGACCTGTCGCGCGGGCGTGACGCGGCGCCCTTCGACCGCAGCGTCGATGTGCAGATCAGCCGGCTGCGCCGGAAGATCGAGCAGGACCCGGCCAGGCCCGAGCTGATCCGGACGGTTCGCGGCGGCGGCTACGCGTTCAGCGCCGTGGTCGAGCGGGAGGCGCCCGATGCGCGGTCTTCCGGATAGCATCGCCGGGCGGACGACCCTGGCGCTCGTCGTCGGGGTCGTCCTCATCCTGATTGTCGGCACCACGGCGTCGTCGCTGCTTCTGCTCGGCGAAGACGGTCCGTGGCGCCCGGGGGTGCTGGCCCGGCGGGTCGAAACCGCCGTTTCGGTCATGGACGGTCTGCCGGCGGCGCTCCGGCCGGACGCGGCTTCCGCGCTCGGCCGCCGTGGGCTGCAGGTCGAGTGGCGGCCCGACCCGCCCGAGGCGCTCGGCCGGCCTGCGGACCGGGCGACCCTCCGGATAGAGCGACGGCTCCAAGGGCTCCTGCGGCGCGCGGGCGCACGGTCCGTCGCCGTCGGCCAGGGCGACGAACCGGACTCCACGATGATCCAGGTGGAGCTTTCCGACGGCAGCTGGTTGACCTTCGCCGCCGCCGGGGGGCTGCAGGGTCCCAATCACCTCCTTCGCTTTCTGGTGATGGTGGCCATCATCGGCGGCGGTCTCGTGCTTCTGGCCGTCTGGGTGGCGCGGTGGGTGACGGCGCCGCTGGGGCGCTTTGCGGCCGCGGCGGCGGCACTGGGAGCCGATGTCGGCGCGCCGCCGATGAGCGAGACGGGGCCGGCCGAAATCAGGAAGGCGGCGGTGGCCTTCAACCTCATGCAGCGGCGCATCCGCCGCTTCCTCGACGAGCGGATGCAGATGCTGGCCGCCGCGTCGCACGACCTGCGCACGCCGATCACCCGCCTGCGGCTGCGGGCCGAGTTCGTCGAGGATGAGGAGCAGCGGCAGAAGATGCTCAAGGACCTCGACGAGATGGAGGCCCTGATCGGTGCGGTCCTCGCCTTCGCGCGCGAGGAGGCGGCGAGCGAGGCCGCCGGGCCGATCGATCTCGCGGTCCTGCTCCGCGACGTCCGGTCAGGCCTGGTCGAGACCGGCCATTCGGTCACCGTCGAGGGACCGGAGCATCTCGCCCTCCGCGGCCGCCCGATCGCCCTGAAGCGCGCCTTCGCCAACCTTATCGCCAACGCCGTGACCTATGGCGGCTACGCGCGCGTCCGGCTCTCGGCGGAGGAGGGGCGGATCGTCGTCACGATCGACGACGGCGGGCCCGGGATTCCCGAGGCGGAGCGGGAAAAGGTCTTTGCGCCCTTCTATCGGCTGGAGCGCTCCCGCAGCCGCGAAACGGGTGGGACGGGCCTCGGCCTCTCGGTGGCCCGGAGCGTGATCCGCGCCCATGGCGGCGAGATCGCGCTGTCGGACCGCCCGGACGGCGGCGGCCTCCGGCAAACGGTGACGCTGCCGGTGAAGCCGGCCGGCGACCGCCTCACGGGGTCCGGTTGCGGCGACCTTCGGCCCGCCTGACTGCCCGCCCGCCAGGCGCTGCCGAACGGCGCTCGTCGCCCGTCCCGGCGTCCGCGAGACAAGAAAAGAATCGCATGGCGGGCCGGGTCCGGCGTCATTATGCTCTAGATCGGGCGCGGACCGCGAAACCGGCGAGGAGGGGCTCGCGCCATGATGACGCCGCGGGAACACGCCCAGACGGCTGCGGCGGCCCTGCATCAGGTCCTGCGCATCTCGTTCGACGATTTCGATGCCGAACGCACCGCCGCGGTCATCGAGCGGGCCATAAGGCACGCCACGCAGGAGCGCGACGCGCGCGCCCGGCGGCGGCTGAAGGAGGCGCAGGCGGCGGCGCAGGAGCGTCTGGCGCAATTGCTGCGCTCGTCGCCGGCGGTGATCTACAGCTTCAGGGCGACCGGCGATTTCGCGCCGACCTTCGTCAGCGGCAACATCGCCGATGTGTTCGGCTACGCGCCGGCCGAGTACCTGGAAAACCCCTCCTTCTGGCGCGACCGGGTGCATCCCGACGATCTGGCCCGCGTCGAGGAAGCGGTTTCCCGGTTCTTCCTGAACGGGGTCCACGCGGTCGAATATCGCTTTCGCCGCAAGGACGGCTCCTACTGCTGGGTCAATGACGAGCAGCATCTGATCCGCGGCGCCGACGGCAAGCCGTTGGAGATCGTCGGATCCTGGAGCGACATCTCGGCGCGCAAGGCGGCGGAGGAGGCGAAGGCCGCGGCGCATGCCCGCCTGTCCCTGCTGCTCACCAGCTCGCCCGCCGTGATCTACAGCTACAAGGCAACGGGTGACTACGCGCCGACCTTCGTCAGCCCGAACATACGGGACTGCCTCGGCTACGCGCCGGAGGCGTATCTGGAGGATGCGGATTTCTGGCGCCGCCACGTGCACCCCGACGACCTCGCCGCGGTGGAGGCCGAGTCCGCCGTCCTGTACAGGGACGGCCGGCACACCGTCGAGTACCGCTTCCGCAAGAAGGACGGCACCTACTGCTGGGTGAACGACGCGCAGCAATTGATCCGGGACGAGGACGGCCAGCCGGTCGAGGTGGTCGGCTCCTGGAGCGACGTCACCGCGCGGAGGCAGGCGGAAGACGCGGTGGCGGCCGCCCGAAGCCGCCTCGAGCACCTGCTCGCCAGCTCGCCGGCGGTGATCTACAGCTTCAAGGCGGCGGGTGACTACGCGCCGACCTTCATAAGCCGGAACGTGAAGGACCTGCTCGGCTATGATCGCGAGGAATATCTTGAGAGCCCGGATTTCTGGCAAAGCCGCATCCATCCGGACGACAGCGCGCGCGTCCTCAACGACTACGCGCGCCTTCTGGAGGAGGGGCGCCTCACCTACGAGTACCGGTTTCTCAAGAAGGACGGCACCTATTGCTGGCTCAGCGACGAACTGCAGCTGCTGCGCGACGAGGCCGGCGAGCCGGTGGAGGTGGTCGGCTCGTGGAACGACATCACGGCGCGCAAGCAGCTCAGCGAAGCCCTGGTCGCCGCCCAGGACCGCCTCGTGCGCCTGCTGTCCTCCGCGCCGGCGGTGATCTACAGCTACAAGGCGACCGGCGATTTCGCGCCGAACATCATCAGCGAGAACATCAAGAGCCTGCTGGGATACGAGCCTCGGGAGTATCTGGAGAACGCGGATTTCTGGCGCGACCGGGTGCACCCCGACGACCTCGCCGCGGCGGAGGCCGAATCCGTCCACCTGTTCAAGGAAGGCCATCACACGATCGAGTACCGCTTCCGCAAGAAGGACGGCACCTATTGCTGGATGAACGACGAGCAGCGGCTGATCCGGGACGAGAACGGCCAGCCCTTCGAGGTGATCGGCTCCTGGAGCGACGTCACCGCGCGCAAGAACGCGGAGATGGCCTTCCGTCGCAGCGAGCAGCGCCTGAGGGACGCCATCGAATCGATCTCGGACGGGTTTTCGCTCTATGACTCGGAGGACCGGCTGGTCGTCTGCAACAGCGCCTATGGCGAGCTTCTCTATCCCGGGCTGGGCACACCGACGCCGGGCACGCCCTACGAGACGCTGATCCGCAACGCGGTCGAGCAGGGCCACGTCGAGGACGCGAAGGGGCGACCCGAGGCGTGGATCGTCGAGCGGCTGGCGAAGCACCAGAAGCCGGGCGAGCCCCACGTCCAGCGGCGCTCGGACGGCCGCTGGGTTCACATCAACGAGCGCAAGACGGCGGAGGGCGGCACCGTCGCCGTCTACACGAACATCACCGAGATCAAGCGCACGGAGGAAGAGCTCCGCCAGGCCAAGCGCAAGGCGGAGGAAGCGAACGAGCTCGTGAACGAGAAGAACCGGGCGCTGGAGGCGCTGTCGACGAAGCTGTCGAAGTACCTGTCGCCGCAGGTCTATTCATCCATATTCTCGGGCTCGCAGCGGGTCGAGATCGCCTCCAGCCGCAAGAAGCTGACCATCTTCTTCTCCGACATCGCCGATTTCACCGAAACGACCGACGACCTCGAATCGGAGGAGCTCACCGCTCTCCTCAACCACTACCTGACGGAGATGTCGAAGATCGCCCTGGAGCACGGCGCGACCATCGACAAGTACATCGGCGACGCCTTCCTCGCTTTCTTCGGCGATCCGGAGACGCGGGGCGTCAAGGAAGACGCGATGGCCTGCGTCAACATGGCCATCGCCATGCAGCGGCGGATGCGGGAGCTGCAGGCGGAGTGGCGCGACTCCGGGCTGCAGAAGCCGTTTCAGCTTCGGATCGGCATCAACACGGGCTACTGCACCGTCGGCAATTTCGGCAGCGAGGACCGCATGGACTACACCATCATCGGCAGCGAGGTGAACCTGGCCTCGCGGCTGCAGTCGCATGCCGAGCTCGGCGGCATCCTCATGAGCCACGAGACCTATTCCCTGGTCAGGGAGCTGGTCCTGGCCGAGGAGCGGGAGCCCATACGCGCCAAGGGCATCGCGAAGCCGGTGCGGAACTACAAGGTCATCGACCGGATCGACGACATGGTCGCGCAAGGCCGGGTGATTCGCGAGGAGCAGGACGGGCTGCGGGTCTTCCTCGACCTGCAGAGGCTGAACAGGGCCCGCGCCGTCGAGGCGCTGGAGAGCATCCTCTCGCGCCTCAGGGCCTGACGGGGAGGGGGCGCCGGGACCTGCTTCCCGCGCGAAGCGCGTCAGACGGCGTTCGGCGCCTCGTCCAGCCGGGCGAGCTTGTCCGGGTTGCGCATGATGTAGATGTTCGTCACCGCGCCGGCCTCGTCATAGGCGAAGCTCAGGGCGGTCGTGGCCGCGCCGTTCTCGCGCAGAACGAAGGCCCGCCCTCCGTTGAGATCCGCCAAGGTCCAGTCGCAGGACGCCCACCACGCCCGCGCCCGGGCGAGGAAGTCGAGAACCTCCGCCTTGCCGCGCAGGACGCGAAGGATGGCGGGAACCTTGCCCCCGCTGTCGGCGCGGAGCTCGATGTCGTCCGACAGCAGCGCCGCGAGGCGGTCCGGGCGTCCGTCGGCGACGGCCGCCTCGAAGGCGGCGAGCAGCTGTTCCTGCCTCTCGACCGGGGTGACGTGCCGGACCTTCGCCCGGTCTATGTTCGCGCGGGCCCGTGAGACGAGCTTGCGGCACGTGCTTTCGCGGATGTCGAGGGTCGCCGCGATCTCCGGATAGGGGACGTCGAAGATCTCGTGGAGCAGATAGGCCGCCCGTTCCTTCGGCGTGAGGCGTTCGAGGAGCAGCAGGAAGGCCGTCGACAGCGACGAGGCCAGCGACAGCGCCTCGTCCGGATCGTTCTCGGTCAGCGTCTGGATCGGCTCCGGCAACCAGGGGCCGATGTATTCGATCCTGGTCCGGTGCGCGGCCCGCAACATGTCGATGCACCGGCGCGTGCAGGCCGTGGTGAGCCAGGAATCCGGGTTCTCGATCCCGTTCCCGCCGGCCGCCCGCCATTTGAGGAAGGTGTCCTGGACCGCATCCTCGGCGTCGGCGCGCGAGCCGAGGATGCGGTAGGCCAGGCCCATGAGCCTGGGCCTGGCCCGTTCGAAGACGGAGACGTCGCCCGGGTTCGACATCCCGATCTCCGCCGCCCTAGATCGTCGTTCCCTTGGCCCACAAGGCGGTGGCGGTCCGGATCTCCGGCCGCTCCGCGAGCAGGGGCGAGACCTCCTCGATATAGGCCGCGTACCACGGCGCCTTCGCGAAGGCCTGCGGCCCGTCGCGGTCGGCGTATTGCTGGAAGGCGCAGATCGTATCGGGATCGTCCTCGTCGTAGCAGTAGAAATAGGCTTCGCTGGCCGGGTTCTCCGCGATGTTCGGCTTGAGGTGCTTCTCCCAGACGCGACGAACCTCGTCGCGTTTTCCGGGAAGCGCCTTGAGCCTGACGAACAGCGCAATCTTGCTCATCGATATCTCCTTGCCGGTCGTCCGGATGGCTGGTGAAACCGCGGACGGCCCGTTCGCGGCCGTCCCATGCCTTCGACGATCGAGGAGGTGCGATTGTGACGCCCGGCAGGACACGGGGCGCGGGACGCAGGGCATTCCGGCCGGCAGAGGGTGCCCGCGGGCGCTTTCGGCCGATCCCGGCGTCAGCCGCCGGTGACGCTCATGTGGCGTGAGACGGCGGGGCGGTTGTGGCGGCGGTCGATGACGAAGTCGTGCCCCTTCGGCTTGCGCGAGATCGCCTCCCGGATCGCCGCCTCCAGCGGCTCGTCGCTCTCGCTCTGGCGCAGCGGCGCGCGCAGGTCGGCCGCGTCCTCCTGGCCCAGGCACATGTAAAGCGTGCCGGTGCAGGTGAGCCGCACCCGGTTGCAGCTCTCACAGAAGTTATGGGTAAGCGGCGTGATGAAACCGATCCGGCCGCCGGTCTCCTTGCAGGTGACATAGCGGGCTG